>CAJJBD010000012.1 GCA_905182325.1 uncultured Planktomarina sp.
CGGATAAACAATCTGGTGAAGGGATTACGCTTATCTAAGTCCAATTCAGAATATGCATAGTTCAGTATGGCTGACAGGCTGTTAATCCTACGCCTGATTGTAGCTGTTTTGTTACCTCTGATCTCTAAGTGATCCACAAACAACTTGGCATCCTCTCGTGTGTACTCACGCACATGTCTATCACCAGCAATTGAGATGAAGGTGGTCAGGGCTACACGAGGAGGTGTCTGGTCTATCTGGCGTAAAGCCAGGTACTCTTCAGATATCTCAGATAATACGGATGATCTTGGTTTGAAGCTCTCAATGATACCAGCCACATCAACTGGCTGTAATCTTAAAGGATTACTCCAGGCTGCCTCTAATACATTACCCAGACGTTTTGCATAAGCTGCAGCCTCAACAGGATCTTTGCAAAGTGCTAGTCTTATAAAGGATCCATAGGCTTGAACTGCGTGTTTCGGCACACGACGATTATAATAATATCTGCCTGATCTACATAATGTGTACTGAATGTGTGACACGACGGTCCCCCTCGATGGTTAATCTCGAGGGAATTTCAGCAAGTTATCTAAGGATTGTGGTGCGGTCGGCGGGACTCGAACCCGCACGAGTGTTACCTCACAGCGACCTCAACGCTGCGCGTCTACCAATTCCGCCACGACCGCTTGCCATAGGCATTGTTAGAGGCGCATATAGAAACGATCAGACGGACTCAAGGGTTGTATTTGAAATATGATGTTGCAAAGGGAAGCTTCTATGGAAGTGGAATGGAAAATATCTTCTCACCCCATATCTTATCAGCATGCAGTTGAATGGATGGATTCCCGAGTTGCACAAATCATAGATGGGAGTGCGTCAGAGGTAATCTGGCTTCTTGAACATCCACCAATGTACACAGCGGGCACAAGCGCCAAAGTAAAAGACCTTATTGATCCAGATCGATTTCCAGTTTTTAGAGCACAGCGTGGCGGGCAGTATACATATCACGGACCAGGCCAAAGGGTAATCTATGTACTTTTAGATGTGGCCAAGCGTGGCCATGATGTACGAAAATTTGTCAAAGACCTCGAGACCTGGGTTATTAATACTCTCGCTGAGTTTAATGTGACGGGTGAAGTCCGCGAAGGACGTGTTGGTGTTTGGGTGCATCGCTTAGACCTACCGTTTGATATTCAAGAGACTGTTACGGAACAAAAAATTGCTGCGATAGGAATTAGATTACGCAAGTGGGTAAGTTACCATGGTATCTCTATAAACTTAGATCCCAACCTAAACCATTTTTCAGGAATTGTTCCATGTGGAATTGATGGCTTTGGAATTACGTCATTGGCCGATTTGGGTAGCCAAGCAACATTGAAAGACCTCGACATAGTTTTACGCAAAACATTTAACCAAACATTTTAAAAAATATCTCCAAAGCACTTAAATAAATCTTGATTTATAGTTTCCTAAGTTACAAATTGGTAATCCTGTAGGCTTTATTGTTGCTCTTTTGGTTTTAAAAATTGCAATTGATTTGATCCACTTTGCCTGCGCCATTTTAACCCATATAAAACAACCCTTCGTACGTTGCGCTGAAACACTTGGGACGTTAGAGACTGTGTCAAACAGACAATGGTTGTGGCGACGCAACTATCTCTATCAAAATTAAGAACGGGAGAGCCTGATGGCCGACGCAGCGGTACACGGACACGAGCATGAAGATAATCGCGGGTTTTTTACACGCTGGTTCATGTCAACAAACCATAAAGATATTGGTATCCTGTACCTACTGACAGGTGGACTAGCTGGATTTATTTCAGTGGCATTTACCGTCTACATGCGGCTGGAGTTGATGGAACCTGGCGTTCAATACATGTGCCTCGAGGGCGCGCGCATGACTGCCGCTGCGGTTGGTGAGTGCACCCCAAACGGCCATCTTTGGAATGTTTTAATTACGGGGCATGGCATTTTAATGATGTTCTTTGTGGTTATCCCAGCTTTATTTGGCGGTTTTGGAAACTACTTTATGCCATTACAAATTGGCGCACCAGACATGGCTTTCCCTCGAATGAACAATCTGTCCTATTGGATGTATGTGGCCGGCACAACTATGGCAGTGCTCTCAGTGGTAATGCCAGGCGGAAATGGACAAGCTGGTTCCGGTGTGGGTTGGGTTCTATACCCGCCACTCTCCGTGAATGAGGGTGGCATGTCTATGGACTTTGCAATCTTTGCTGTCCATCTGTCAGGTGCGTCTTCTATTTTGGGCGCAATCAACATGATTACAACTTTCTTGAACATGAGAGCACCAGGTATGACCTTGTTTAAAGTGCCGCTATTCTCGTGGTCGATCTTTGTGACGTCCTGGCTAATCTTGTTATCTTTACCAGTTCTAGCCGGTGCAATTACAATGCTTTTAACTGACCGTAACTTTGGCACAGCTTTTTTTGATCCAGCCGGTGGTGGCGATCCTATTCTATACCAACACATCCTGTGGTTTTTTGGTCACCCAGAAGTATATATCGTAATACTTCCAGCATTTGGAATTGTTTCGCATGTAATCGCTACATTCTCAAAGAAGCCAGTATTTGGATATCTACCAATGGTTTGGGCTTTGATTGCAATTGGGGCTTTGGGCTTCGTCGTCTGGGCGCATCACATGTACACTGTTGGTATGTCGCTAACTCAACAATCATACTTCATGTTAGCAACAATGGTTATTGCTGTGCCTACAGGCGTCAAGATTTTTTCATGGATTGCAACAATGTGGGGCGGATCTATAGAGTTCAAAACCCCCATGCTCTTTGCAGTGGGTTTTGTGTTTATGTTTACTGTCGGAGGAGTCACAGGCATTGTACTGTCCCAAGCTGCAGTAGACAGGGCTTACCATGATACTTACTACGTGGTGGCTCACTTCCATTACGTTATGGCGATTGCAGCTGCGTTTGGTATTTTTGCTGGTGTTTACTTCTACTTTCCTAAAATGTCCGGTCGGTGGTATAATGAAACATTAGGTAAAATTCATTTTTGGATGTTTTTCATTGGTACAAATATCACTTTCTTTCCTCAGCACTTCCTAGGTCGACAAGGCATGCCACGCCGTTACATCGATTATCCAGAAGCATTTGCCTATTGGAACTACTGGTCAAGCTGGGGGGCATTTCTTTCCTTTGCCTCATTCATTTTGTTTATTGGCCTTATATTTTGGGGTATCTTTGCGGGTAGACGCGTAAATGCTAACAATCCCTGGAATGAGTGGGCAGATACTCTCGAGTGGACAATCCCTTCTCCTCCTCCAGAGCACACCTTTGAAATTTTACCAAAGCAAGAAGATTGGGATAAAAGTACTTCTCACTAAAACAATAGTCATATCGTAAGATTTATGAGGCCTTGGGGTTTTCCAAGGTCTCTTTTTTTAGCTAATCGGTCTAAGTCTAGATAAGACATTTTATCGCAGTGAAAAACTATACGCACCAGCTTAACATGTCATTATGCCTTATCATTGGTCCAAATCGCCAGCCTCTGCCAACTTCGTTGCAAAATCAGTTGGAGAAGCTGGTCTTTGCCTTCATTTAAGTTCTCACAACTCTCTAACGCCGTCTGGCTTTGTTCAATTTATTTCTGTGACTTCTATTATGATGCTTATTCCAATCTTTGCTTTTTTAGGACATGCATTTCTATGGATAATAGCAGGAACTTTAGGGTTAACTTTATTGGCCATTTGGGCAGCCTTAAAGGCCAGTTGGCATCGAGGAAAAGTTTCTGAAGTGTTGGAGGTCTGGTCAGATCATGTCAATCTAAGGCGAACTAATCCTAATGGTAGCACACAAGAATGGCACGCTAACCCATACTGGACAGAGATAGATATCATAGAAAAAGACGGTCCAGTACCCAATTATCTTACAATGCGTGGGAGTGGGCGGACAGTAGAAATAGGCGCTTTTTTATCTGAAGAAGAACGTCCAATACTAGCCGAAGACTTACGTAATGCCTTTCGTGCCGCAATAGAAAAAGTCTGAAGAATTTAACTGAGCTGTGATTTAACCTCACCACCAACTTTTCCAAAGTCTAATTGGCCAGTATACTTTACTTTGAGTATCCCCATGACCTTGCCCATATCCCGTATTGAACTTGCTCCACATTCAGATATCGCTGAAGTAATAGCTTTTTCAGTCTCATTCGCGCTCAATTGGCGAGGCAAAAACTCCTCAACAATAGTGATCTCTAACAACTCCTGCTCAGCTAACTCTAATCGTCCACCCTCCTCATAGGCGCGTGCACTTTCCTGACGTTGTTTCACCATCTTACTCAGAATTGACAATAAAGCTTCTTCTGGGACACCTAACTCATTGCCGTCTGATCGCGCATCTATATCTCGATCTTTAATTGCCGCATTAATAAGCCGTAATGTCAACAATCGCGTTGCATCCTTAGCCTTCATTGCTTCTTTCAAAGACATGCTCAGTCTATCCCGCAAACTCATCCTATGCCGATCCTCAAATTGCCCAGGATCATTCTATAGTGCTAGTATATTTTATTTACAAGAATAACAGACAGCAGGACTACTTGACCGCTTCAACTGCAGACTTTACGTACGGCGCAATAGATTAGGACTATTTTAATGACAATGTCATCAAAACAAAATCTAACTGCATGTCTCGTGCTTGCTGACGGATCAGTTTTTTATGGCCACGGTTTTGGCGCGACAGGCACAAAGGTGGCCGAGCTTTGCTTTAACACATCGATCACAGGCTATCAGGAAATAATGACTGATCCCTCATATGCAAATCAAATAGTGACATTTACGTTCCCACATATTGGTAACACTGGAGCTAACCCCGATGATAACGAGGCACCCAATCCACATGCTGCGGGTCTGGTTGTTAAATGGGATCCAACTAATCCATCAAGTTGGCGCACTCAGCATCACCTTTCACCTTGGCTGAAGTCTCGTAATCTTATTGGAATAGGTGGAATTGATACCCGGCGACTAACTCGTATAATTCGTCAAAAAGGCTCGCCACATGTTGCAGTTTGCCACAATCCTCAGGGTATTTTTAATATCAAAAATCTTCTAAAAAAAGCTCAAGCATTTGAAGGTCTGGAGGGCATAGATCTAGCAAAAGGAGTTAGTTGTTCAGAAACTTATAGCTGGTCTGAAAAAAAATGGAATTGGTCAGAGGGTTACGTAAATGAAATTGCGCCAAAGTATAAAGTTGTCGCTATAGATTACGGCGCCAAACATAATATTCTACGCTGCCTAGCATCCGTCGGTTGTGAGGTTATCGTTTTACCATCTAACACCTCCGCAAAGTCTATTTTAGAACTGAAGCCAGATGGAGTATTCTTATCAAATGGTCCAGGCGACCCTGCTGCAACTGGTGCGTATGCCGTGCCAACAATAAAGTCTATATTAAGCCAGTCAGTTCTTCCAATTTTTGGAATTTGCTTGGGCCACCAAATACTAGCCCTGGCCTTAGGAGGAAAAACCATAAAAATGAACCACGGGCACCATGGTGCAAATCATCCAGTCAAAGACTTGGAAAATAATAAGGTTGAAATCACTTCTATGAACCATGGGTTTGCCGTTGATGGTCAGAGCTTGCCCTCTGATGTGATAGAAACGCATATTTCTTTATTTGATGGCTCTAATTGTGGGATTAGGTTGAAAAACCGACCAGTATTTTCTGTTCAGTATCATCCAGAAGCAAGCCCTGGCCCCCAAGATAGTTTTTATTTATTTGAGAGATTTGCTGATGCAATGGAAGCAGCCAAACTGGCATGACCTATTTGAAAAATACTGTGCCGTTTGTAACTAATCTATTATGAAAATACAGAATTTCTCCCACATAAAAACTTGGGTATTTGATCTTGATAACACATTGTACCCACCGGAAGTGCGCCTTTTTGACCAAATAGAAAAGAAAATGCGAAAATTTGTAGCTAATTTTCTAAATGTTAGTCTTTCTGAAGCAGATACATTAAGAGAAAAGTATTGGCGAAGCCACGGCACCACCTTGGCTGGCATGATGGACAATCACTCGATGCCACCGGACGATTTTCTCAAATTTGTACATGACATAGATTTTTCAGTTATTCCCGCGTCGCCATCAATTGCAAGTTTGCTCGCCGCACTGCCTGGTCGAAAAATTGTCTATACAAATGGAACAGAACCTTACGCAAGAAAAGTTTTACAAGCTCGACAACTGGAAAGTGAATTTGAGGCGGTATACGGTATTGAACATGCTAATTACAGGCCCAAACCACTAGCTGAAGCGTTCAAGCAAGTATTCGATCAAGCTAATATCACTCCTAATAACTCAGCAATGTTTGAAGATGACCATCGCAATCTTAAGGTTCCAGCTCGGCTGGGCATGAAAACTGTATTTGTATCACCAGAACTACAAATACCAAACTATGTGGATATAGCTCATCCTAATCTTGAAGTGCTGTTGTCACAAATCGTCACAACCTGCTTTCCAGAGCGCTTAAACGTAATACTTAAAAAAATATGAGAAATAGAGAAAAAATCCTTGTTTCCGGTGGAGGTCTGGCCGGACTTATTGCAGCAGTAGCCTTTGGTGATTCAGGTTATGAGGTACTATGCATTGACCCAACAGATGAGAACAAATTTAAGAAAGTAGATCTGAGGACTACGGCTTATTTGCAGCCCAGCCAATTATTCTTACAAAAGATTGGGGTTTGGCCACTTGTGCAACATAGTTCAACTCCACTTGAAATCATGCGAATTGCCGATATCGCAGGAGAAAAACTGACCGTAAAAGATTTCAATTCATCTGATATCTCTGATGCACCATTTGGTTGGAATGTAAGAAATTTAGATATGCGAGAGGGACTACTAGCTCGAATTAAAGCTTTGCCAAATGTGGTTTTTGAAACAGGGCTTTCAACAGCGTCAACAACTTCACGCAGCACTATGGCCAGAGTAACGCTCAGCAACAGGCGTATCATTGACTGCAAACTGTTGATTGCCGCGGATGGACGTGACAGCCCCATTAGGGAGCAAGCCGGTGTCGCTATGAAGCGTACTGAATTTGACCAATCCGCTTTAAGCTTTTCAGTGACACATGAGTTACCACATAATAATATCTCAACTGAAGTACACAAAGTTGGAGGTCCATTTACACTGGTTCCTCTGCCTGACTTTGAAGGCAAACCCTCCTCTGCCGTAGTTTGGATGGATAAAACTGAAGATATTAACAACATAAAAACCCTATCTCCCACTGCCTTCAACGCTGCAATTACTCAACGCTCAGGAGCGGTGTTAGGAAAATTAACTTCTGTAACTAACTGCGCTAAATGGCCAATCATTAGCCAGCTAGCAGATCATTTTTTTGCAGAACGCACTGCTTTTATTGCCGAAACTGCACATGTGGTCCCCCCTATTGGGGCCCAGGGCTTAAACCTAAGTATAGGTGATATTGAAACGCTTCTAAAGCTGGCTAAATCGTCATCTGATGATATTGGTAGCCTAACAGTATTAAAAAAATACCATAAAATTCGTCGACCAATCGCTCAATCTAGGGTCATAGGGGTTGGATTGCTCAATCGTGCATCTAAAGCCGACGGACCCATTGCAGCTCGTGCGCGTGCATTAGGCCTAAACGCCATTCACAATATAAAACCGCTTCGCCATGCCTTAATGCAACTTGGCATTGGATTACGTTAAATCAAGCACAGCAAGATTTAATCTTAATCTGTGGTATTTCTATTTAAACACCTTCTTAAAGACTTCATGTCTTCCATATAAATAGAGTAATTTAAATTGGCCCTGCGAGCCTTTCTTCACTTAGCAAAACGTTAGCCTCAACGTCACCAACCCCCGGAAGCCCCATAATACGCCGTCGCAACACCCTCTCAAAATCCGAGATGTCCTTGGCAACAACGCGCAGTCGGTAGTCATAAAGGCCCAATACATGCTGTACGGTCTGAACTTCAGGTATTGCGGTAACGGCTCGCTCAAAGTCATCCAGCGAAACCCTACCTTTGGTGGCCAATTTTACACCCAGAAATACCGTAACACCAAAGCCCAGCGCCTCTGCATCAAGATCAATCCGTCGTCCAGCTAACACCCCTGCTTCCTTGAGGCGATTGATACGCCGCCACGTGGCCGGTTGACTCAACCCGAGTTGACGCCCGAGGCCACCCGCTGATTTGCTTGCATCCATACTAAGTTCCCTCAAGATTTCGTAATCTATGTTGTCCCAAGCTCTCATAAAGGCAACTCTTCAGAGGTTTTTAATGTCGCCACATGCATCAAGGCCTCAAGCTCTGCTATGTGTGGCAAGTTTAATATTTCGTTGCGGTACAGTTGCCGATAATCTGACATATCCCTCGCAATTACAGACAAACGTACATCCACCCGTCCCAGAAACGTCTGTATAGCTATCACCTGTCGAACTTTGCGGGCAGCACTTAAGAAATCATCAAAAGCTTTGGGATTAGTTTTATCAAGTGTGAAGCGTAGGCTGACCTCCACCTCATAACCAAGTGCCACCCAGTCAATCACAGCATATTGGCCACGCAAAACTTTATTTTTTGTCAGGCGCGCTAACCTTCGGGCAACTGTTGCCACCTGTGATTGACATCTTTCAGCAACTTCTGACAGAGGCGCCACGGGATCTGATTGCAAAAAGCGTAAAATACGTCGATCAAGAGCATCATGCATGAATTTATCATATAACTTGTTAAAAACGAATACAAACTAATATTAAAACTATTAAAATAAACTAAATAACTCTAATATTAGTAGTTAAATCTGATATCATAATCTTTTAAATTTTGTGAAAGGAAACTAACATGCGTGTTTATTATGATCGCGATTGCGATGTGAACATGATTAAAGATAAAAAAGTTGCTATCTTAGGTTACGGTAGCCAGGGTCATGCCCACGCTCTGAATTTACGCGACAGTGGTGCTAAAAATTTAGTTGTTGCGCTTCGCCAAGGCTCTACATCCACAGCCAAGGCAGAGGGTGAAGGTCTTAAAGTTATGGAGATTGCTGAAGCTGCAGCTTGGTGTGACCTAATCATGTTTACGATGCCAGACGAATTACAAGCTGAAACATACAAAAAGTATGTACATGACAATATTCGTGAAGGTGCAGCGATAGCATTTGCGCATGGTTTAAACGTACACTTTGGGCTAATTGAGCCAAAGGCGGGTGTTGACGTCATTATGATGGCACCGAAGGGTCCTGGACACACTGTACGTGGAGAGTACACCAAAGGCGGCGGCGTTCCATGTCTTGTTGCCGTTGATAATGATGCATCTGGTAAAGCTTTGGAAATTGGCCTGTCTTATTGTTCAGCGATAGGTGGCGGTCGCTCCGGTATCATCGAAACAAACTTTCGAGAAGAATGTGAGACTGATTTATTTGGTGAGCAGGCAGTTCTTTGTGGAGGATTAGTCGAACTAATACGCATGGGGTTTGAAACATTAGTCGAAGCAGGCTACGCGCCAGAAATGGCCTACTTCGAGTGTTTGCACGAGGTAAAATTAATTGTTGACTTGATTTATGAGGGCGGCATCGCAAACATGAACTACTCAATATCCAACACAGCAGAGTACGGTGAATATGTCTCAGGGCCTCGCATTTTACCATATGACGAAACTAAAGCTAAAATGAAGGCAGTCCTTACTGACATTCAAAATGGGAAATTTGTACGTGACTTCATGCTAGAGAATGCAGTTGGTCAGCCATCTTTTAAGGCGACACGAAGGATCAATGACGAGCACCAAATTGAAGCCACTGGCGAAAAACTTCGCGGCATGATGCCTTGGATTTCAGCAGGAAAAATGGTTGATAAAACTAAGAATTAATCTTGTACCAGGCTTTTTTAAATAATAACGCAAGAGGGGCAGATCAATTGATTGGGTCCCTCTTCTTTTAAGAATATCGGAATTAAGAAATGACATCGCCAGGGCTGCTCAATTGGTTTCGCATTAGCTTTATCGCTATAATATGGGGTGGCGCTTTTATGTTTGTACGCATTGCTCTGCGTGATTTTCCACCTCTTACTTTAGCAGCAGGCCGAATTTTAATTGGAGCCATTTCACTTTACGCAATAATGCGTTTGCGAGGTGTGTCATTACCGAGCTTTCGCGACACCCGATTATGGCGCTTTATCTTGTTAATCGCCCTTTTATCTAGCTCGATGCCGTTCGCATTACTTAGTTGGGGCCAGCAACACGTACCTTCAGCTTTTGCAGGTATGACGATGGCAGCTTTACCAATTTTTGTATTGCCACTTGCACATTTTTTTGTGCCAGGGGAACAGATTTACGTCAGAAAAGTAATCGGATTTTCTGTTGGGTTTTTAGGTGCAGTTTTACTGATAGGTACTAGTAACCTAGGTGTTACAGAGGGTGGAATTGAAACCATAGCGCGTGTTGCATGCGTCACCGCAGCTTTTTGCTATGCCTGCGGATCAATAGCAACAAGGCAATGCCCACCAGTCAATGAGCTAGCCCTGTCCACCGGATCTTTGATGGTTGCAGCCCTAATCTTAACCCCCATTGCTCTAATATTTGATGGTCTGCCAAAACAGCCAAGCTTCACTGGTACAATGGCCATTCTATATCTGGGCCTCATACCTACAGCACTAGCGTTTATTATAAAAGTTGCAGTCACCCGAAGCGCTGGTCCATCCTTTATGACACTTACCAACTATCAAGTGCCAGTCTGGTCAGTCGTATTTGGGAGTCTATTTCTTGGAGAAATTCTGCCTGTGACTTTATTTATAGCACTTGGACTTATTCTTCTAGGGTTAGCTATAACTCAAAAAACTATTTTAAGGTCAATTTTTAAAAACGTACCGCACCCCAAAGTTTAAGCGCCTGGACAGTCTCTAAAACATCATGGGCCCGCACAAATTGACAGCCTTGCGCCACCGCCGCCAGTGCTACAGCGAGCGATCCAGCCATGCGAGTATTCGCATCCTCAGAACCTGAAATTGTACCAATAAACCGCTTCCGGGAGGCACCTAGCAATATTGGACATCCCAAGCTATGAAATAAAGCTAAACCTCGTAAAAGAACCAGATTATGGTTCTGTGTTTTGCCAAAGCCAATGCCAGGATCAATAACGATATTGGTACGTTTAACACCATGAGAAACGGCAAATTCAATACGTGCTTCTAAATAATCGTACACGTCAAGCAACACATCATCATAATTAGCATTTTGCTGCATTGTTTTTGGATCAGGTGGAGAATGCATAATACAAAGAGGGGCATCTTCTTTTACAACAATATTAACCATATCACTATCAAATGAGAGCCCCGAAACATCATTGATCCAATTTGCACCAGCTTTTAACGCCAAGTCGGCCACTTCTGCTTTGCGTGTATCTATTGACAGGGGCAACGATGAAACATCCCGCAAAGCCTGGACTACTGGGTACGTTCGACGTATTTCTTCGTCAGTTTCAACCAACTTTGCTCCAGGACGAGTACTCTCACCACCAATATCTATAATATCAGCACCATGATTAATCATCATCTTTGCGTGTGTTTTAGCAGCCGAGAGAGTATCAAATTGTCCACCATCAGAAAAACTATCGGGCGTTGTATTCAGAATACCCATAACCTGTGGCCGATGCCTTTGAGGCAAGCCGACATCTCCTCTTTCCACAGTCAATTGATGCAAAAAAGCCTTTGGTATATCTGAAGCAAGGCAAATACTGGGTGCTCTTCCACGCTGCAGAACTTCAACTTTAGTAAACTTACACCATCCACCTGCTAAAACATAATCACCATGTTCTTCAACCAAAGGTCTAATATAATTTTTCATAGGTCTACCACATCTACGCTAGCCTCCCGTGAAATTTCCAAATGCCCAGATGGAGCCTCGCCAACGAACACAACCTCCACAGCTTGAATTTCTTCGGCAAACCACTCGACCAAAACGGCAAGGTCTTTGGTTTCCAGTGGTGGGCCATCAACTGCATCCAATACAATCTTTGATGGCGCCCAGACACTGATCTGGTCGTGCCGCATACCCCAATCAAGCTCAGTCTTAGTTCCCACAACAACGCATCTGTCATCAAAGCTAGCCAGAACCCATGCATTTTGTTCAATTGCAAGTAGATCAATCCGACGTTGTACCATTTTGTGCTGCTTAACCTGAGGAGATGTTACGCTTGGTGCCCCTACGCAAATAACAACAGGGCGATCATTAGCCTCAGCTGCAGAAAGCCAATCAAAAAGCCTAGGGCTATTAATGACGGGATTAGCTAAGAAAAGTACAATTGGGTGGGGCGTATCTGCCAAGGTGCGTAGCCCCACATCTGCAGATTTGGATCGCACTATCTCCACCCCTAAATTCCCTGGACCACGATCTATTTTCTCAATTCGAACAAAGACACGCAAAGCTTGGGGCTCAATCAATATGCGAGCAGCCACACGGTCTGCCAAAGTTTCGAGCAGATTAAGGCGCTCTTCAGAAAGCTCACCTTCAATTGCTTCGGTCACACGATCATAAGACAGTATCCTGTCAACATCATCTTCAATCCAAGACTTTACAGGTTGAACCTCAACGACCACATTGCATCGAATACGCTGAGTGTTACCCCTCTCAGTCTGGAAAGCACCTATTTCAACTTCAATAATATGGTCGCGTACCGATATTCGGTCATAGGGCTCCTGCGCACCAGCTTGAGCCCGAGACATCAAATTTCCAAAGGCATTTTCAATATCAGTTGTCATCTTTTTTCTCCCCCCGTCATTATACAATTAGGAGCAGGGCTGAAAGTAATGTTAGTGAATTGCAAATAAAAACTTTTCAGATATGAGTGTTACAATTTTGGCTATGAAACCGACCTTGATATAACATCCAGTTTATTAAAATAAGATCAGCATACTTGCGCAAGCAACCAGTCTGATCGTTACAATTATTGACGTAAAACACGCAGTTTATATCTAGTCTATAGCAATATTTATTATTATATAAAAAATCTATATGACTAAGTGACCCTATCTAATTTTTCAGATATTGCACATTGTGCCGCAGCAAGGCGCGCGACAGGCACCCTAAATGGTGAGCAAGACACATATGTAAAACCACATTTTCGGAAGAAGGATATTGCTTTAGGATCACCACCATGCTCACCGCAAATTGATAAAATAATTTCTGGACGCGTAGCACGGCCACGTTCTACACCAAGAATAAGCAGTTCACCAACCCCGTCTATATCTAAACGGTGAAACGGATCTTCCTCATAAACACCTTGCTGAACATATGAAGACATAAACCGACCAGCGTCATCACGCGATAGTCCATAAGTCATCTGTGTAAGGTCATTTGTACCAAAGCTTAAAAATTGAGAATGGCTTGCTATTTCTCCAGCACGTAAGGCAGCACGCGGTGTCTCAACCATAACCCCCAGAGAATAGTTAAAACTTTTTCCACGCTCTACTCGTACTGCCGCAGCAGCAGCGTCTATACGCGTTTTTACCAATTCCACTTCGCGGCAGGCAGATACTAAGGGAATCATAATTTCTGGTTCAACGGCAACCCCACTATCAATTGCAGCCTCAAAAATAGCTCGGGCTTGCATGTCGTAAATTTCTGGAACTGTGATGCCTAGCCTTACCCCACGGAGCCCCAACATAGGATTATATTCGGACATCTGCGCCACACGTTCGGTAACTTTTGATAATGGTAAATTGAGAGTTTCCGCCAAATCACGTAACCCTATACGATCAGCTGGCAAAAACTCATGCAGCGGAGGATCTAGCAAACGAATACAAACTGGTTTTCCCTCCATAATCTGGAAAAGTTCAGTGAAATCAGCGCGCTGCATTGGCAGTAAACGTTCAAGTGAAGTGGCACGGTCTACTTCGTTTTCTGCAAAAATCATTTCCCGTATGACTGATAGACGATCTGCCTCAAAGAACATATGCTCGCTCCGACATAATCCGATGCCGTCAGCTTGGAAGTTTTTGGCTGTTTGCGCGTCTCGTGGTGTGTCCGCATTTGCACGAATGCCAATATCACGTAATTCGTCAGCCCAAGTTAAAAGCGTTGTCACTGCATCATCCAAACCTGCCTCCACAGTTTCAACATGTCCAACAAGAACTTCACCTAATGTTCCATCTACCGTGATTATATCTCCCTCACGGAGAATTTGGTTGCCACGCCCCATTACGGTACAATCTTGTCCGTTAATACTCATATCTGTTGCACCAACGACACACGGCAGACCAAGCCCCCTACCAATAACTGCCGCATGGCTGGTTACTCCACCCCGTTCTGTCAGAACCGCTACTGCGGCATGCATCCCTCGAATATCTTCAGGTCCAGTTTCACGACGTACTAAAACTGCAGCCTCGTCTCGAGCAGCACAGGCTTGCGCCGCAGAGGCAGTAAACACAATTTTACCAGTTGCGGCACCAGGACTTGCAGAAATACCTTTAGCCAACACACTGCGCTTTGCATCGGGAGCCACTTGCCTATGCAATAGTTCAGATAAGGCTTTTGGATCCACGCGCATGAGCGCCTCTTCGCGGGAAATTACTCCATCATTAGCCAAATTAACCGCTATATGTACAGCGGCGCTAGACGAGCGTATGATTCGTACCGCATCTAATATTACAAGCTTACCATTCTCTATCGTAAATTCGATTTGCATCTCTTCGCGTAGGCGTTGCCGTGCCAGTAGCGAATGTGCCAGCAGCTGTGCGAAAACCTCAGGGCAGGTCTCTTCAAGGGATGGCCCACGTGGATCTTTGCTCAGATAAAGCGATCCAAGCTGTCTATCTAAAGATTCTCGGCCCTGCGATTGTCTCAAATAGCGGCCATGGACTTTTGGAAGTCCAGTGTCAGAAGATGCAAATTGAATTACACCTGAACCACATTCACCGCGACCCACTCCAATCGCCATAGCTTGCACAACTAATCCAAGTCCAGCATCCACAGGTGCGCCTTTCGCTTGACGTAAAAGCCGCGCACTTGTTCCCTCCCATGCCCGTGCCATTGAGCGCAAAACGCTTACTAATTGTTCATCAACGCCCTGAGGAAAGGGTTCAGCAGCTTCATCTGCATATATCCTTAAAGCATTCTCCACATCCTTGGTGGTAGGCGATTCAGGGTCTTTGAACGCGTCTGAATCAAGTCGCGCTACATGAGTTGCATATACATTTATAAACCGGAGATAGAGTAATGCTGCTGGCGTTTCGCCTAAAGTCTCAGATAACATTCTAAATTTTTGATCATTCATCCCAATGTTTAAAATGGCCCCAGGACCACCCCAGTCTGGACTGCCAGAAGACGGTCGAACTGATAGCAAAGGGTTTTTATCAAAGTGGGGTAGAACTAAGTCTGGATCAATTGCGTTGCCCGTAGCTATTTCGTAAACCGCTAAAAATGAAAACGCCACAGTAGTGGGGACGGGCATTTCAAGTCGGATCAAGCGTTGTGCACACTTAGCACGTCCACCATAGGCGGCTGAGGTCATAAGAGTGGTATTTGAAATCAGCACAACAGGTGCGTATATCTGATCACTTTCCACGGCTGCATCCTTTTCCAACTATAGCATAGGCACTTGTTCTTTTGGTACAAGAAGGCTGTTATTAGCCCTCCAGTTTGGAGAGATCTGCCACAGAAAGACAGGTGTTTCTGATACGACTTAGTAGGTTCAGGCGGTTGCGCCGGGTCATGGCGCTATCCGCATTAATCTTCACTGTTTCAAAAAATATATCAATTGGGCCGCGTAGTGTGGCAATTACCATCATTGCAGACAAAAAATCCTGTGCTTCAATCGCAGGTTTTATCTGAGCATCGACTTTATCTAACGCAGCAAACAACATTTTTTCAGCATCACTCTCTGCAAATTTTATGTCTGCACCATAGCTATACTCGACGCCATCTTTTTTTTCAGCCTGGCTCAGGATATTATTAGCACGCCTAAACCCTTGAACCAGACTTTCACCATCATCCGTAACCAGCATAGACTGCAAAGCCTGTGCTCGCTTAACCAGCAACAAAAGGTCGTCGTTGCCAGGCATCGCAATGCACGCATCAATCACGTCATGACGAATGCCCTCGTCCCGAAGGAAGCCTTTCAGCCGATCTTGAAAAAATTCCATTAAATTAGCAGAGCTTGAACCTATATCTACAGATTTTATAATTCTAGCTAGAGGCAGTGTGAGTTGGTTTGCCATAATTAACCGGATCACTCCAAGCGCTGCACGGCGGAGCGCAAAGGGATCTTTGGAACCTGTTGGCTTTTCATTAATCGCCCAAAACCCTTTAAGCATATCCAACTTATCTGCCAAAGCAATAGCTACTGATACAGGTTCTTTTGGCACATCATCTGACGGTCCCAGTGGCGAATAATGCGCCTCGCAGGCTAAGGCAATATCCGCTCCCATACCCACCTCCAATGCATAATAGCGGCCCATGACTCCTTGAAGTTCAGGGAACTCATACACCATCTCAGAGCTCAGATCCAACTTAGCTACAAGAGCTGCTTTTTCTACGACATCCGCATCGGCTCCCACAATGGGTGCTAATTCTTGGGCCAAAGCAGCAATACGCTTAATTCGATCAGACTGGCTTCCTAATTTATTATGAAAAGTGACGTTCTCCAAAGAGGTTTGCCATTTTCCCATACCAGCGTTAGCCTCACGTAGATCATTTTCCCAAAAAAACTTCGCATCGGCCAAACGCGCTGCAAGTACCTTTTGATTACCTTTAAGGATAGTAGCGCCCTGATCAACAGTTTCTATATTTGCTACAGTCACAAAACATTCAATCTTGCCAGTCTTATTATTGGACACTGAGAAAAATTTTTGATGTTCTTTCATTGACGTTTTCAGTACCTCTGGTGGGAGGTCCAGAAAGTCAGCATCAATCTGGCCCAGCAGAACTACTGGCCACTCAACAAGGCCCGAAACTTCAGCCAAAAGACCTCCGTCTTCAACTACGTTCTGACCTAAGGCAAAGGCTTGGTTAGTTGCCTCCTGCCAGATTATGGCACTGCGCTCATCAGCGCGTAGAATTACTTTGGCACGCTTCAACTTGGTTTCATAATCATCAAACCCAGTTACCATGAAAGTATCAGGGGCCATAAAACGATGGCCTCTTGTGGTATTACTCGCCAATATTCCATCAATTTCAACTGGGACTATCTGGGTTTCGGCGTCACTGGATAAAATGCACAAAATAGATTGCAAAGGTCGCACCCAACGCAAACTACCATTTCCCCAACGCATAGACTTGGGCCAAGGAAAACTTCTAATTGTGGCCTCCAAAACTTCGGCAACAATCTCGCTTGCAGGACGGCCAGGTTTGGTGATCTTGGCAAAGTAGACTTGACCTTTTTTATCGTCTCGAATTTCAAGATCTTTCATTATTAAACCAGCACCACGCAAAAAACCTTGTATAGCCTGTTCTGGCGCACCAACCTTGGGACCCTTACGCTCTTCTTGATTTGTGGGGCTCGACTCACTCAGACCTGCCACAGCCAAGGTTAACCGCCGCGGTGTGTGGAAGGCGGCCGCATCAGTATAGGTGAGCCCAGCGTCAACCATGCCATTAGTAATCAGCTTCTTAAGGCTATCAGCTGCTTGCGCTTGCAAGCCTGCTGGAATTTCTTCCGAAAACAGTTCTATTAGAAGATCAGGCATTATTGATCCCTTTCTGGGCAATTTTCAGAAACCTGTGAACCATCATAAAGTTTGTCGCCACATTCATTAATTTGATGCCACACAAACCCGCGGCCATCATCATAGACCGCAACAATACGGTCGATCCCAAATTCTAAGTTTGCCTCACTCATATAGGCCGTAGCCAAACCTGATTTCAAATCCTTACCAATTTGGTTTGCGTCAAAGCAGTCAAACCAATTGGGTGCATTACGGGGTTCTGGATTTATAACAGCGGTAAAGTTCTCAGACAGAAACTCAGAGCTTAACGTTGTTTTGAAACAAGCCCGATAGCGGATCGGGCTGCTATTGGCGTCGATCCCATCAAAATCTAAAATAGGTATAATCTCAGGCTGACCAGTTGTAATTGAGGTGAGTGTAACACTTCCCTCCGAAAAGGTCTCATAGTATCCATAAATCTGTGCATAATAGACCCCAATACCGAAGGCGGCAGTAATTCCCAAGATGCCACCACTTACAAATTTTCCACTGACAGCCATCAGACAGTCCCTGCCGCAGCAGTTTTTACAAATGCATCCGCACAATTAGTCGCTAAGGCTCTGACACGGCCAATATAAGCCTGCCGCTCTGTCACAGAGATAACGCCGCGCGCATCGAGAAGGTTAAATATATGACTGGCTTTAATACATTGGTCGTAGGCCGGATGTACCATAATAATATAGACACCCGTTTTTGGATCTATGTTATCTTGCGCTAAGATATTTTTGCATTCCACTTCAGCCTCTTCAAATTGGCGTAGTAGAACCTCCGTGTTGGCTACATCAAAATTCCAACGAGCATATTCTTCTTCAGTTTGCTTAAAAATGTCACGATAAGTAAGGGGGATTGGAGATGAGGGGTCATTGAATGGCATATCCATTACATGATCCACACCTAACACATACATCGCCAAACGTTCCAACCCATAGGTCAACTCACCCGATACTGGAAAACAATCATGGCCACCAACCTGTTGAAAATATGTAAACTGCGACACTTCCATACCATCGCACCAAACCTCCCAACCTAAACCCCATGCTCCTAAAGTGGGGCTTTCCCAGTCATCTTCTACAAAACGGAGATCATGCAATGCCATATCTATACCGATAGATGCCAAGCTTCCCAAATAAAGCTCTTGTAAATTAGGCGGGCTCGGTTTGATCAGTACTTGGTATTGGTAATAATGCTGTAATCGGTTTGGATTCTCCCCATAACGCCCATCCGTCGGCCGCCTAGATGGTTGCACGTAAGCGGCAGCCCATGACTTTGAACCTAAGGCGCGCAATGTGGTAGCTGGGTGGAAAGTCCCAGCGCCCACCTCCATATCGTATGGCTGCAATATCGCACAACCCTGTTCAGCCCAGTAATTTTGAAGGCGCAAAATAATCTCTTGAAATGATTTAGGAGTAGTCATGTGATCCTCGGCCGGTGACATGATGCCTGAATAGGCTCTGCGCTTGTCAGCGTCAATCAATCCACCGACACCAAATCCACACATCTAGGGAAAGTTTATGAAGTCATCTTGATTTGACACCAAAACAAACGAATAACAGTATCAATTATTACAAGGTTAAATACATGCAAAAGTCCATCAAACATATTTTCATTTTTATTTTTGTTATTTGGGGATACTCAGCGATGGGGCAACTCGCCCCTGATCGATATGTTTGGATCCAAATTGAGGCGCAGCCCAATCGCGCAGCTGCAATGGCCCGTATCAAAACCTATAAACAAGAAATTTCTAATGTTGTTGGGTTTGAAATTGAGGGTGGATGGTTTGGAATTGCCCTCGGTCCATACAAATCTGATGCGGCTGATACATTATTAGCTAAATTAAAGAAAAGCGAATTAATTCCCCGTGATAGCTTTGTAGCTCGAGGGGTTACCTACGGCAGACAATTCTACGCACCCCGAAGTAGCATCCCAAAATTAGCAACAGCACAATCATTAACTGAGACCAAAACTGATCTAGAGACTGAGTTAAGTGGGACAGATAATTTAGAACTTACAAAAATATCTGAGGACAAAACGGTTCCTCAGAGTGATGCTGAGGCTAATCCAAAGACTGGGTTAAGTGACGCAGAGAAACTAGAACTTACAAAAATATCTGAGAACGCTCTCACGTTTGATGAAAAGCGATATCTCCAGAGAGCCCTGGCGTGGGCAAGTCATTATCAGGGAAAAATTGATGGACTTTATGGGCCTGAAACTCGGCGGGCAATGAAAGACTGGCAGATTGAAAATAAATACCCAAAAACAGGTGTTATGACGCCATCCCAGCGCGGTATAATCCTTAATAATTTTACACCAGTTATGACTAGGCTCAATTTAGCACCGGTGACTAATTTGAGAGCTGGTATTACGCTTTTAGTTCCAAGGGGTATTATGGGATCAGCGCAATACGACGCCCCATTTGTTCGCTTCGAGGCCACTGACAGTAGCAACACTCAAATTATATTAATTAGCCAGGTAGGTGACGCCAAACGCTTGAGAGCTTTATTTGAAGTGATCCAAACTTTAAACATTGTTCCAAAAGGAGGAGCGCTAAAGTTAGATGAAGCAGGCTTTAGTATCGAGACCTCAAACAATGAGCTTTTTACAACTGGCTTCGCAAAATTGATTGATGGTGAGATTAAGGGTGCGATTTTAGTTTGGCCTACCAAGGACGAGGCACAAAGGCTCCGACTAAAAGAACAAATTTTTGGCAGCTTTGATAGCTTTAAAGGTGTACTGCCTGAAGCAGAGTTTTTTGAAACCGGACTTCTGCCAAAAGATATATTATCTGGACTTCAAATTCGCCAACCCATTTTTGCGCGCTCTGGGATCTTTTTAAATGCTCAAGGTATGGTTCTTACCGCCAGTCAGGATCTAGAAATTTGTGGTTCCATTGAGGTGGGTTTTGGAACTCAAGTTAAAATAAAAGCTTCCAACTCATATGTTACAGTACTCAGCCCTATGGAAAACATTTCTCCTCCTGCAATTTCATCCTTCCAATTAGGCCCGTTAAAAGCACCACGCCGAATTACGGCTGGGGGTTATTCTTATGGTGGCTCTTTGGGATCTCCAACACTAACCCGCGGCCTCCTGCAAGATTTAAAAGACCTTACCAATGATCGTAACATTTCTCGACTTGAAATAAATACACTGCCAGGTGACGCTGGTGGTCCAATTTATAATAGTGGTGGTGCCGTCATAGGTATTTTGCTTCCAAAGCGCGAAGATCCAAACAGACAATTGCCGGATGATGTTCATTTTGCGGCAAATTTGGATTTGATTATTTCCCTCTTGGATGAAGAAAATATTCAACTTTCTTCAACCGAGACAAAGGTTCACTCAGACCTTGTTAACCTATCCAAGACCGCAAAAAATTCGATTGCACTTGTAAAATGTTGGGATTAGCTAAATCAAAAATAAACTTGATGTTAATTATCTAGGTGCCGCAGAACTTAGATATTACTGCTGCATTTAAGATAAGATATCAGGCGTTATATAGATCAGCGTTGGTCCATCTGCTACAAACGCGTCAATTACAACTCTTTGCATTTCCTCCAGCGTTTCAGGTGCATTGGCATATGCGCCATATGCTAATGCTAATTTAACAAAGTCAGGGTTTTTAGCAATCACAGCATTTGGAGCTATTTGTGCCCTTCGCATGCTGTCTTCAATCTCTTTAAGTTTGCCATTGTCCCACAAAATAATTGGTAATGGCTGCCTTAGTTCAACAGCTGTGCCCAATTCTTGGACTGTGTACTGAAAGCCGTAGTCCCCAGCAATTGCCATTGTAGGTTGATTGGGCCGCGCCGTTGCCCCTCCAATAGCCGCTGGTAACGCGTATCCAAGCGTACCAAAGCTGGACGGATGATGCCAGTGCCCAGGTCGGGTCATTGGCCAAACCTCCTTAGCCACGTATGCGAGTTGCGTCATATCAGAGTAAATCATGGTATCGTCTGGGACTACCTCCCTTAACGCATCTGCAATTTCTATTATCCCAGGACGTTCTGCTTCAGTTTCAGACCGCCACACACGTTTCTGGCTCACCACACATGAGACATCCCATTCAGAAACAGAAGGCAGCATCGTTTCAAGCAAGCTTGCCATAGCAATATCTGCGCGTGACTTGATAGCCACTTCAGCACAATGTTCGTCACTCAAGCACTCAGGATCAATATCAACACGATAAAGAGGACATGAGTGTCCCAGTTTGTTGCGCCACAGATCAACCTCAGCCAGTTCCGTACCGATGGCTACAATGCAGTCCGCCTCTGACATAATTTTTCGTGAACTTGGCCTGGCTAGTGCCGCTCCATAATTAAGCGGATAGTCCCACGGCACAATCCCTCGACCAGCATAGGTTTCAAAACATGCTGCACCACAGGCAAAAAGTACTTGTATCAATTCAGTTTGCGCCTCAACAGCTCCACCACCAATTACAAAAAGTGGTTTTTTTGCCTCTGTTAGTGCTTTGGTAAGGGGTTCTATATCCGGCTGTCCAACGTTAGAATCTTTAACTAGTGCACAAATTTGTTTTGTTGGCCCATCAGTTATTTTTTCTAAAATACTTATAGGTATTTGAATATGTTTGCTGCGTGGGCGTTGCGTTTTAAATTCTATGAAGGCACGTTTAAGCAATCCATAAGCAGCCTGAGCATTGTTTGCCTGATAAGACCAATCACAAACACAGCCAGCGGCAGTTTCTTGGTCCAACATCTGGTGTAATTGCCCTCTTCGCATGGCTGTCTCATCCAAGCAGCTAGATAAAACCAGAACAGGAATAGAGTCAGAGTAGGCTTGGCCCATTGGTGTCATAATGTTGCATAGACCTGGCCCTGTAATAACATAGGCAACCCCAGGTTTACCACATGCCCGCGCATACCCGTCCGCCATAAATCCGGCACCTTGTTCATGACGCGCTAAAATATGTCGAATTCCAGCTTCTTCAATACCGCGGTACATCTCCTGATTATGCACTCCAGGAATGCCAAAAATGACGTCTACATCCCATTCTTTCAAGTTATACGAAATTTGAGCGCCAAGTGATTTTTTCTCTGGCATCAATTTCTCCAAAATCTAATTGTAAATAGAGTATAAACTGCAAGTAATTCGAGACGTCCAAGAAGCATAGTTGCCGCTAAGATCCATTTAGCAGCCCCACTTATGCTACTATAATTTCCAGATGGTCCAATTATTTCACCCAAACCAGGTCCAATGTTTCCCAAGGCGGCAGCTGCACCAGAGAGGGCTGTCAATGTATCTAAACCAGTAAAAACTAGGGCCATAGCAGAGGCTCCCAATGAAACAAAAAAAATCACAAAAAATGAAATTACAGAATTTACAACATCTATGCCCACAACCCTTCCTTGATAACGCAAGTTAAATACACCGTTAGGACTATTAATCTTACGCAGTTGCATCCTAATTGCTGAGAACAGTAGCTGATAGCGGAAGACTTTAACTGAGCAGGACGTCGAACCAGCGCAACCGCCAACAAGGCCAGCGTAGAAGAAGACTACAATAGCGGCTGAGCCCCAGGTGCCATAATCTGCACTCACGTAGCCAGTGCCAGTTACAATTGAAACTACATTGAAAAGCGCTTTTCGAAATCCAAGTTCACCAGTCAAGGCGCTATCCAGCCACAGTATTAATGTCAAAAAGCCTACGAAAAATATTATTATTATAAAGAACATTCGGACCTGTGTATCTTTAAATACAGACAAGGGCTGCCCATTAATTAGCTGGACATAGCGTACAAATGGCAAAGCGGCTAAACACATGAAAACAGTGCCTGCATACTCTGTAGCTGCACCAAATCTAACAAAAGAGTTATCATAAGATGAAAACCCACCAGTGGCGATCGTTGTCATGGAATGCAGAAGAGCATCAAAAGTACGCATCCCAGAGGCAAGGTAAACAAAAGCACATGCACCTGTGAGGGCAACATAAAGCCAAGCAATCTGGGCAGCAATTTCCGTGGCCCGGGGTAAAATTTTTCCAAACGTGTCAAAACCCTCTGACCGAAAGATTTGCATACCACCAACTTTCAACTCTGGTAAGAAAACCATGGCGACTACAATTATTCCAATTCCACCAAGCCACTGCAGAATGGAGCGCCATAAGAGCAAACCGTCCGGCAAATAATCCAACCCAGTAAAGACGGTAGCCCCAGTTGTGGTAAGTCCCGACATTGCTTCAAAAAATGCATCCGTATAACTAGCTTCCGTGGCGCCCAAAACAAAAGGCAAAGCACCAAAAATTGGCAAGGCCACCCAAACTCCAGTAGTAAGTAGGAAGGTCTGCTGAAGCGAAAGGCCACGTGCGTTTTGGCGTCGGGTAGCTAAATATACCATTCCACCCATAAGCACAGTAATTAAAAATGACTCTAGAAATGCACCCGAATGTCCATTGCCACGAGAAAGGTCTAAAAAAAAAGGGAAAAGCATGGTGAGACCCAGAAAGCTCACCAACATTCCAATTACATTGAAAACAGGACGCACATCAAACATAGAGCCAGCGTTGGCGCCGAATTGGGCTTAAGTCAAGCAATCAGCCAACATGAAATAAGCTGTCAAAAGTACGTGGGTCTAAGCTGGTTTGCCCAAACATCGTACCTTCCGTCAATACTGAAATAGCGTCATGGCTGTGCAAGCTTTCCTGGTGGCTAGCCATTACCCGGAAATCACCAACCCGAGGGTCACTTTGAAGTTGTTCACAAAATAAGCGCGCGGCATCTTCGACAAAAATTGGGTTGGCAGCATTGAGTTCAGCAAATGCCTGTTCATCCTCACGTTTGACCATAACCTGAGTTTCCGTTGGAATTGCTTCGCGACAAAGCTCAACTAAATCTTCAAACCACAAGCAGCCGTTCTCCGATTTTAATGCCACAGACACTCTCGCAACAGAGCGTTGCGAATGCGGACTTGCTAGCTGGCCACGCTCAGAGCGAGCGTGTTCTGATAACTCAAGAGAGCAAGGACAGGTAGACGAATACACATAATCTAAGTGGACAATTCTATAACGTTGCCCATCAGTTTCTACCAGTTCCAGCGCCAAATCATAATATTGGTAACCTTCCAATTCACTTCGCAAACTTTTAACTTTTAGTGGAAATGAAAAGCGCATTTGAATTCGGGCGTCAAAGCTTTCGAGGTCTTTCTTGTAATCATCTAATGCCCGCTCGATCACGTCAAAGCTGAAAGTCTGTTCTGCCTGGCGATAAAATGTACGCATTATGCGTGACATGTTTATGCCTTTTTTATTGGCATCGAGGGAAACCGTACCTGACACCGAAGTTTCTAATTGCAGCGCATTACCATCTCTCGTTCGAAAACTAATTGGCAAACGAAAATTTGAGACCCCCACGTGTTGAATATGCTGCTTTGTCCCTCGTATTAAAGAGGATGGGCCATTTTGTAGGTCAGGCAGGCTGTCTTTGTAAGCTTGGTCAACTACAAAATCTTTAGGATAAGATCGATTCAGACTTGGATGCTCGTTTAATAAGCTTTCAGGCATGAGACTTTCTATCAGCGGGTAAGGCTCATGCAATTCGTTTTTACCCACGCTAGCAGTCCATCGTCGCAGAACAACCAACGCGCGCGCTGCTTCTGCCTTAGTAGGCAACGCATCCAAATCTTTTGAATGAATGTTCACGGCAATTTCCCCTTCTATTAGGTGCGGGCCTCCTCCAATATCATGGAGACTTTTTTAAACTATTTCAATATCTTTTTAACTATTTAGTTTGCGTGTAAAAAATTCAAGAACCTAATTAAAATTATAAATCATTTAATACTAAATAGAACGTGATTTGAAAGTCAGACCTCAAATTAATTATACCTAAGAGCAAACTGAAGCACACACTATTTAAGAAATAGTGCTGTGTATTTTTAATTTACGGGGCTATTAATTAGGAACTGAATTTTAGCCATTGTTCATTAAAATTACTCTTTTTTATCAATCGCAAATTTATTTAATAAATGTCCCTGCATGAGAAGGAATGCAAACAGCGCAGCAGTGAGGCCAAAGGTCTTGAAATAGACCCACACCTCTGTTGAAAACGATCGCCATATCGCCTCATTTAACAGCGCCAGTCCAAAGAAAAAGAGCGCAAACCTGCGGGTAAGCATCATCCAGCCTTCATCCCGCAGCGGTAGCATTTCCTGCATGACTAGCCGTAGATAAGATTGCCCTCGAATAAGCCCAAAAGCCAGAACTCCACCAAACAAAAGGTAAATAATAGTGGGTTTCATTTTGATGAAACGGTCATCATTAAACCAAACAGTTAATCCACCAAAAACTGTTACTAAAATTACAGTAATAATTTGCATTGGCGATATTTTTCCAGTGAGCAACCACAAAAAAATAGTCGAGACCAAAAGTACTGGAATGAAAAATAAAGTGACAACAATGAAACCTTGATAGTCACTTCCAGCAATGGTGTAGGAGTTATCTTTCATTTGAGTGTAGGCAATAAAAAATGCCACAATTGGCCCAAATTCCAGCAATGGCTTTACCCATTTAAGCAATTTATCGTCAGACATCGTACATAGT
Organism: uncultured Planktomarina sp.; assembly: GCA_905182325.1. GTDB lineage: Bacteria > Pseudomonadota > Alphaproteobacteria > Rhodobacterales > Rhodobacteraceae > Planktomarina. Next base: position 26,193 of record CAJJBD010000012.1, read on the forward strand.
CCCTTTTTAATCTGAAAATTCCACTATCACGACGCCGAGTACAATCAAAGACATCATTGCCAATCTATACGGCCCCACCCGTTCTTTTAGAAAAAGCCAGCCAATAAGTGCGGCAAATATAACAGAGGTCTCACGTAAAATAGCCGCCTCCCCGACCTTGTCCAACCTGGTGGCCAATAATATCGATCCAAATGAGGAAACAGCCAGAAGGCCACCTAAAGGTCCTTTCCAAAGAAGCCCCTGACCCTTGAGTAAAATTCCATTCCGTCTCGCGTAGCCAAAAGCCATGATCGGTATTAAAAAGCTATCAACTAGGAATAGCCAAGCTATAAAAGTAAAAGGATTTATGGATTGGCGGATGCCATACGCATCATATGTGGTATAAAAAGCTACAAAAAGTCCTGTGCAGAGGGCCAACCCTAACGCCATATTCAATGTATTACGCTCAAGTGTGATAGTGCGAAGATTATATGCTGCCAGGCCAAAGATGCCAACTAACAGAACCAAAAGCCCAAGCCACTGACCAAATACAAAGGTCTCCCCAAACAAAAAATATGCACCAATCACAGTAAACAGGGGAGCAGAACCACGCACCACAGGGTAAACAACAGTATAGGCTCCACGGTTGTATGCCATGGCCTGCAGTATTTTGTATACGGAATGAATACTCCAAACGCAGGCTAATATTGGCCAGAGATGTTTTTCCGGCCAAGGCACAACAAATAACACTATCAGCAGAGCCATAAACCCATAACTAATATCAATGGCTCCCCGCATAACCCAAGGGCTAACTTGGCCTTTTTGCATGGCGCCAAATGCGGCATGTAATACCCCGGCCATAAGAGCCAAGAACATAGCGAATTGACCACCCACTTCGGTCCCCTCAACAGCGAGAACCCATTCAGACAAAATTTAGGATCCTGTCAGAGCGTTGGCAAAATCTTGAGGGTCAAACGCATCGAGATCATCAATCTGTTCGCCCACACCAATAGCGTGGATTGGCAAAGCAAACCGATCAGCCAGCGAGACTAGTACACCGCCCTTTGCTGTACCATCCAGTTTGGTCATAATCAGGCCTGACACATCCGCCAGTTTTTGGAATACATCAACTTGGTTCAGTGTGTTTTGACCAGTGGTTGCATCTAGAACTAAAATCGTATTGTGAGGCGCACTTGGGTCTTTCTTGCGGATCACCCGCACAATCTTGGCCAACTCTTCCATTAAATCTGTTCGGTTTTGCAGTCGGCCTGCCGTGTCAATCATTAGTAAATCTGCGCCATCAACTTCTGCCTGCGTCATCGCCTCAAATGCTAAGCTGGCGGGATCAGATCCCTGTGGTGCAGTCAAGACAGGTACTCCGGCCCGATCACCCCAAACTTTAAGCTGTTCGACCGCAGCCGCACGAAATGTATCCCCGGCTGCTATCATAACTGATTTTCCAGCTTTTTTAAACTGGCTGGCTAGTTTTCCAATGGTGGTAGTTTTACCTGAACCATTGACTCCAACTACCAGTATAACCTGAGGCGTCTTTTCGTAAATTGGTAGTGGACGAGCAACAGGTTCCATCACACGTACAATTTCTTGAGCTAATGCGATTTTAATATCCGCAGTTGAAAGTTTTTTGCCAAATCGTCCTTCCGCTAAGTTAGCAGTAATTCGGGCCGCTGTATCCACTCCCATATCGGAGGATATCAGTAACTCCTCTAACTGCTCCAGCATATCGTCATCCAAAACCCGACGCGGAGTGCGTGCAAATATACTGGCCTTTTCAGGCAAAGGATTAAGCGGGGTTATATCAACTTCAAGCGTCTCATAAGGCTGTTCAGGCACTGGTACTTCCGCGCCTGGCAGAGTGCCATTTTCAATCTGCATTATTTGATCAGAGGAAGGGGCAGACCCATCAGATAGAGAAATATTTTCTTGAACTACTTCATCAATATTTTGGGTTAAATCACCATGGTCCGTTTCTTCTTCCTTTAGAGCTAGCTGAACCTCCAGTTCGAGTTTTTCATCAATAATTGCGTCCAAACCAGCTTCCAGCTTTGCCGATGATTTAAAAAGCTTAGATTTTAATTTTTTAAAAAAAGACATTTAAGTGCTCCAAGTCCTAAAAATGGTTATGCAGGCTAAAATGCAATCTACACTGATTTATAAATAGTGTATCTACTGCGACGGCGGAAGCCAACGCTATCTACACTACCAGCCTTATTTTTAATTATGACCAAAGGTTGATTTTATGAGAACTAAATTTCTTGTTGGAAGTGCTTAATTACAGATTTGATGGGGTTTTGTGCAGCTTGACCAAGCCCACAAATGGAAGCGTCAGCCATAGTCGTAGTAAGTTCCACCAAGAGCTGCTGGTCCCATTTTTTGGCTCCCATTAGTTTTACTGCCTTTTCACAACCAACCCGGCAAGGCGTACATTGACCACAACTTTCATCCTCAAAAAACTTCAGCATATTAAGTGCCGCAGCCCGCGCACTGTCTTGATCTGAGAGAACAACAACAGCGGCAGAGCCAATAAATGTATCAAGTGCTTGCAGAGTGTCAAAATCAAGTGGAACATCATGGATTAAAGCAGGCAATAAACCTGAAGATGGCCCACCTGGCTGATAAGCCTTGAAGATATGTCCCACTAACATTCCCCCACTAGCCGCAATGATGTCCGTGATGGTTGAGCCTGCAGGTAACAGATACACCCC
>CAJJBD010000013.1 GCA_905182325.1 uncultured Planktomarina sp.
CAGGTACCTATCATGGTAATCCCTAAGATCATATTATTGCAAATCTTTGCTGCTTGACCATTGCCTGCAGCCCCACAATGCACAGATTTCTGTCCCATGATCTCAAAAAGGGGGCCTGCGGTTGCGAAAGCTTGATCGGTTCCGCCGACCATAAATGTGAGCGTACCAGCTGTCGCACCTCCAACCCCACCAGAGACTGGCGCATCAAGAAAGCCTATCCCATGACCTTGCGCGAGTTGATCGATCATCCGTGCTGAGGCCACGTCAATGGTGGAGCAATCTAACAGAACTCCGCCTTCTTTCATAATAGGTAAAATATCTTTGGCGACCGAGTGGGCAATTACACCATTGGGCAGCATCGTGATCACCACATCCGTACCGATGGCAGCATCTTGTGCAGTCTGTGCCTTAGTTACACCTGTGGGGATTACACCGACGAGATCAAAGCCCACAACCTCATTTCCTGCATTGACTAAATTTATGGCCATGGGCGCGCCCATATTTCCAAGTCCAACAAATCCAATTTTCATTTTATGTCTCCGTAAGGTCTAAGGAAAGCGGCCCAAGAGGGCGCAACATAGCGCTGGCAGCGGACAGCAAGGGGTCTGTTAAGCCGTGCTGCCATTTTGGACTTTTATCTTTATCGATCACCAAGGCACGAATGCCCTCGATAAAATCTCCTTCCTCGGCTGATCGATGGGTGAAGCGATATTCCATCTCTAAGGCAGGTACGATATCATTTAATCCTCGAACGCGGTGTATCATCTCAATAGTGGCAGCCATGGCTAAAGGACTTGGTTTTTCCAGCTTTTTTAGGGTTTCGAGCGCAAACCTCCCGCCCGTGTGCTGCAGGTTAATGATTATATCAGAAAAATATTCGCCACGAAAAAATTCGTTGACCTCTGCCTCAATGCTCAACAGTGGCGCAGGACCGGGGTCCACGGCCGCTTGTGGGAGGACTTCAGTCCTACCTGTATCGCATAAGGCTTTGATCATATTTGGCCATTGATCGCGTGGAATATAGTAATCCGCAAAGCCTGCAAATATAGCATCTGCTGGCCCCATCCGGCTAGTAGTAGTACCTAAGTATTCGCCAAATCGACCAGGTGAACGGGCCAAAAGTAATGACCCACCAACGTCTGGGACCAAACCAATGCTACATTCAGGCATAGCAATTTGACTATTGGCGCAGACTACCCGATGTGAAACATGGCACCCGAGACCTACACCGCCACCCATAGTAAAGCCATGCAAAAAGCTCACAATAGGTTTTGGACTGGTGGCCAGTTTAGCATTTAGGCGGTATTCATCAGTCCAAAACTTACGCCCATACTCAAAGTTACCAGCTTTAGCCGTTTCATACATCACTGTAATATCACCGCCGGAACAAAAAGCTCGATCTCCTGCTGCATCCAGTATTATTACGGTAACCTTTGGATCTGCTTCCCAAAGGTCTAAAGCGGCTTCAATTTCAAGGCACATCTCATAGGTTAATGCGTTCAAGGCTTTAGCACGGTTTAAGGTAATTCGGCCTGCAGTGCCTTCAACCTGGACAATCAAGTCGCTCATGCATTTAATCCGCGGGCAATGATCACCCGCATAATTTCATTAGTACCCTCTAAAATTTGATGAACCCGTAGGTCACGCACAATTTTTTCAACGCCATAATCGGCTAGGTAACCGTATCCACCATGCAACTGCAGACAATCATTGGCCACTTTGCTGCCCATGTCGGTTACTAACTTTTTTGCCATAGCACAGAATTGCGTAGCGTCAGGTGCGCAGTTATCAAGTTTCCAAGCTGCTTGGCGCAGGAAGGTACGGCCAGACTGTAGTTCAATCTCCATATCGGCCAAGCGAAACTGAAGAGCTTGAAACTGATCAATTGACTTTCCGAAGGCCTTACGTTCAGCCATATAGGCTCTGGTCTGATTAAAGGCTTGCTGAGCTGCCCCAAGGGAACAAGCTGCTATATTGAGTCGCCCACCATCAAGTCCGGCCATTGCATAGGAAAATCCGTGGCCCTCGTCGCCTAAAAGGTTTTCGATTGGTGTCTTGCACTCATCTAGTTGTACCTGCCGAGTGGGTTGTGAACGCCAACCCATCTTCTCTTCCAAGCCGCCAAAGGAGAGCCCCTCAGCACCGTCCTCAACTATTAAAGCTGTGATGCCCTTTGGACTATCATCTCCGGTGCGTGACATAATAATATAGGCGTCTGAGTAGCCACCACCAGAAATAAAGGCTTTGGTACCCGTGAGGCTATAATCTGTATTGGATTTATCTGCTTTGGTTTTCAACGCAGACGCATCGGAGCCGGTGCTAGGCTCGGTCAGGCAGTACGAGAAAAACATCTCCATGCTAAGCGCCCTCGGCAGATACTTCGCCCGCAGAGCATCTGATCCAAATTTGTCAATCATCGCGGCGCACATGTTATGGATAGACAGAAAAGCTGCCACAGAGGGACATGCCATGGACAGAGCCTCAAACACTAATGTGGCATCCAAACGTGTTAGACCTGACCCTCCGCTGCGTTCACGCACATATAGGCCCCCAAAGCCCAGCTCAGCAAGCTGTGGCCATAGAGTTTTAGGAATTTCGCCAGCAGTTTCCCACTCGCGAGCGAATGGTGCTATTTGAGTTGCGCCAAAACCTTGTGCCATATCAAATATGGCTGTCTGTTCCTCGGAGAGTGCAAAATCCATGGGCAGGTCCTCCGGTTGCTTGTGTATAAGTAAACCAAATCCTAAACTAGGATCCTAGTCTATTTTTTAAGCGCCATAGTCAGTAATCGGAGCCCAGTTTGGCCCCAAAATTTAAACTAATTATTGTGTCACTCCATTATTGGAATGCTGAATTCGCCACCTTCTTTAAGGCCTGACGGCCAGCGGGCTGTCACGGTCTTTGTACGCGTATAGAATTTAAATGCATCTGGACCATGTTGGTTAAGATCTCCAAACACTGATTTCTTCCAACCACCAAAGGTATGATAGGCCAATGGTACTGGAATAGGGACGTTGATACCAATCATACCAACATTGACGCGATTGGCAAAATCACGGGCTGTATCGCCATCGCGGGTAAATATTGCCGTACCGTTTCCATATTCATGATCCATGGCAAGACCGAGAGCCTCCTCATAGGTTTGCGCGCGCACAGTGGAGAGTACAGGACCAAATATTTCATACTTATAAATATCCATATCTTTGGTAACGTTATCAAATAGGTGCGCGCCTACAAAAAACCCATCTTCATAGCCTTGGAGGTTGAAGTTACGACCGTCCACAACTAATTTTGCTCCTTGGTCTATGCCAGTTTGCACTAAGCGCTCAATGTTGGCTTTGGCTGCGGCGGTGACCACGGGACCGTAGTCGACATCACTGCCTGCTGTGTAGGGGCCAACCTTCAGTGCTTCCACTCGAGGGATAAGCTTTTCCATCAATCTATCTGCTGTATCGTCGCCTACAGGCACTGCTACAGAGATGGCCATGCAGCGCTCGCCAGCGGCACCATAGCCTGCACCTAGCAGAGCGTCAGCGGCTTGATCCATGTCTGCGTCGGGCATGATAATCATATGGTTTTTAGCGCCACCAAAGCACTGGACGCGTTTGCCTTCTGCGCAGCCTGTTGCATAGATATATTCAGCAATGGGTGTCGAACCCACAAAGCCAATCGATTGGATTACATCATGATGCAAGATAGCATCGACAGCTTCCTTATCACCATTCACAACTTGCAAAATTCCCTTAGGCAAGCCAGCCTCTTCGAACAATTCAGCAAGCATCAAAGGCACTGATGGATCGCGCTCAGATGGTTTAAGGATAAACGCATTTCCGCAAGCAATTGCCGGAGCGAACATCCACATTGGGATCATAGCAGGGAAGTTGAATGGCGTGATACCAGCAGTTACGCCCAAGGATTGACGCATAGAGTACATATCGATGCCTGGTCCGGCGCTATCTGTATATTCACCCTTCAATAATTGTGGTGCGCCTATGCAATATTCCACAACTTCCAAGCCGCGAATAACATCACCCTTGGCGTCGGGGATGGTTTTGCCATGCTCGTGGCTGAGTGCCTCAGCTAATTTTTCCATATCACGATTCAAAAGATCCACGAATTTCATTAAAACACGGGCACGGCGTTGTGGGTTTACAGACGCCCAACTCTGTTGGGCAGCCGTTGCAAAAACTACGGCTTGATCCATCTCTGCTGCATTGGCTAATGGCACAGTGGCCTGAATTTCTCCAGTTGCTGGATTGTAAACATCAGCAAATCGACCAGATGTACCTTTTACATGCGCGCCGTTTATATAGTGGGTAAGCTCTTGCATAAAATTTCTCCTCAGGTTTGAGCTAACCTAGCCTCACAGCTGCTTAAATAAAAGGGGAATTAAACCAAATTAAAATACTAAAACGTGAGGTTTTTAACTAGAATTGAAACGATTTCATCCCCTCAAGAAGTGAGCGCCGACATCGTCCGCAAATTTGTCGTTAATTTCTTGCCGGGATAGTGTTGTATTTCGTCAAGTCACTGTTCCATTATTTGCAGATTTTATCAGGTTTGAGTCGATTTTTTTTAATATAGAGTTTAACTCATTTTATTGAGCAGCGTTAAGAGGAAGTGTATCTATTATATCGCGTTCTCTGGCTCTGAAAAATTGGTTTATGCTCGCTTTTTTGTGCTTAGGTCTGCCAAATGCTTGCAATTTTTTTAAAATATGGCTTCTTGTCTTTAATCAATTGGAGAATGCTATATGCGCGTAGGCCTTTACCCTGGAACTTTTGATCCCATAACTCTGGGCCACATTGATATTATCCGTCGTGGCTGTGCACTAGTTGACCGCTTGGTAATTGGTGTGGCCATTAATAGTGATAAGGGGCCTTTGTTTGATCTGGAGGAACGTGTCAATATGATTAGTGAAGAGTCTCGACTACTGAATTTGGAAACGGGAATTGAGATAATCGTCCATCCATTTGAAAACTTACTTATCGATTGCGCCCGGGATGTAGGGGCTAGTATAATTCTGCGTGGTTTAAGAGCCGTTGCAGATTTTGAGTATGAGTATCAGATGGTTGGTATGAACCGCCAACTCGACAGTAGTATCGAAACTGTCTTTTTAATGGCTGAGGCCCATCACCAAGCAATTTCATCCAAGTTAGTTAAAGAAATATGTGGGTTACGTGGAGATGTTTCCAAATTTGTGACACCAAAGGTCAATATGGCCTTGAAAGGTCGTTTGATCAATTAGATCAGTTTGCCCATTTCAACAGCCGTATCTGCCATGCGGTTTGAGAAGGCCCATTCATTGTCATACCATGCTAATACTCGCACCATGTCGCCGCCCATAATCAATGTCTGATCTGCATGAAAAACTGATGAATGTGGGTCATGGTTAAAATCAGACGAGACTAATGGCTCTTCAATAACGTCTAATATGCCTTTTAATGGTCCAGCAGCTGCCGCCTGCATCATGGCAGTGATCTCGGCTATATCTGTCTTTCGGCCGGCCTCGAATGTTAGATCGACAGCTGATACATTTGGCGTTGGCACACGCATCGCCACGCCATCTAGCTTGCCCTTCAAATCTGGTAGTACCAGACCCACAGCCTTAGCTGCTCCGGTGGTGGTTGGGATCATCGACAGTGCCGCAGCACGCCCACGGTACAGATCGCCATGAGCGCGGTCCAATGTGGGTTGATCGCCGGTGTAACTGTGAATTGTAGTCATTAAACCGCGTTTAATGCCAATGTTATCATGCAAAACTTTAGCGATTGGCGCCAAACAGTTTGTTGTGCAAGATGCATTTGAAACGATCAAATCTCCTGCGTTTAAAGTATTGTGATTAACACCATATACAATTGTTTTATCGGCATCTTTACCTGGGGCTGAAATTAGTATGCGTGAGGAGCCATTTTCGAGATAGGACTGACAAGCAGCTTTGGATATAAAAATTCCAGTGCATTCCATCACAATATCAACGTCGGACCATGGCAAATCAGCTGGATTTTTTATTGTGGTCACTCGGATATCATTTTTCCCTATAGTAAAAAAGTCCTTTCCAGCCGTAATTTCTGTTTGAAACCGGCCATGGACAGAGTCATACTTCAACAAGTGTAGATTGCTTTGGAGAGTGCCTAGGTCATTTATAGCAATCACTTCCAAGTCAGACCGCCCGGTTTCGACTATAGCACGCAAAATATTACGGCCAATGCGTCCAAATCCATTTATCGCAATTTTCAATGTCATAGTTTCAACTCACTTACTTTGATAGCGCTAACATCAGGTTCACAACTTAAAGTCAACAAACTTAGTGCGCACCCAAAGAGAAGATCAATCAAAATAATTTTAATAAAAACCAGTAATTAATATTTTTAAAATTAAATTTTAGATGATTTCTCAAAGATTGTATCAATCAGCGATGTCCTGGATTAGTTAATCTAAGCCAGGGTTCCCATTTTTGCAGCTAAGTCTGCCATTCTGACGGAAAAGCCCCACTCGTTGTCATACCATGACAAGACTCGCACGGTTGTTCCGCCAATTACTTTGGTTTGTTCAGGGGCGAAAATAGAGGACTCTGAGGTATGGTTGAAATCTATTGAAACTTTAGGGGCAGGATCATATCCAATAATCCCTTTCAATTTTCCAGAAGCGGCGTCGGCTACGCAGGCGTTAACCTCTTCCAGTGTCACTCGCCTCGAAGCTTCAAAAGTAAGGTCAATGCACGACACATTTGGCGTTGGGACGCGAATGGCTGTACCGTCGAGTTTACCAGCCATTTCTGGCAATACCTCTCCGAGGGCAATTGCTGCACCGGTCGATGTTGGTATTAAAGCTAGAGCTGCAGCACGGGCCCGATAAAGGTCGCTGTGGCGCCGATCGAGAGTTGGCTGATCTCCAGTATAGCTATGAATTGTAGTCATAATACCGCGCTCTATACCAATTGAATCGTTTAGAACCTTAACTAATGGCGCCAGGCAATTTGTTGTGCAGGATCCGTTTGAAACTATTTTATCGGTAGACAATAGCGTATTTTCATTTGCTCCTAAAACAATCGTCCTATCCACATTCTTGGCTGGTGCTGAAATTAAAACTTTCTGGGCGCCTTGTTGTAGATGAACCTTTGCTTTGTTACCGTCGTTAAAGCTCCCGGTGCATTCCAGAACAACGTCGAGGTTATTCCAATCTAAGTCTGTTGGATCATAAGAAGAGAACATCTCGATAGAGCCTCGGCCCAGATTTAGTTTTCCATTTTCAGTTGTGATTTTGCCAGGGAAGCGACCGTGAACGCTGTCGTACCTCATTAAGTGGGCGCTAGTTTCTAATGGCCCAGTAGCATTTATCTTCACCACTTTTAAATCGGAACGACTGCTTTCAGAGATGTGGGCCAGAATGCAGCGGCCTATACGCCCAAACCCATTAATTCCAATTCGCACTGTCATTTTTCACCCCATTCGTCGTATTTTTGATTAACAAGGGATTTTATGGAATGAAAGTTAAAATAAGAAATTTGCGCTATGTTAGCGAAAACATTTTAATATCAGTTACTGGTTGCGGTAATTTCTTTGAAAAATGTTATATTTTAATTAAATTACCTGTAATTCTAATTCAGTTTTTCACTATTTATAATAGCGATCTGACCTTTTCGGTGATGGCCTTAGCTGTAATCCCAAATTTTTGATATAGATGTTCTGCAGGGGCAGACGCGCCAAAACTGGTCATCCCAATAAAGCCTGCTTTAGACTCACGGCCGCGCTCCCCTAAAAGCCATTGGTCCCAGCCCATGCGAACGGCTGCTTCTATTGCTACGCGGACTGCGCCACTTGGCAAAACACGCCTTCGATAGGCAGCATCTTGCTGCGCAAATAATTCCATACATGGCATGGAAACTACCCGCGTTCCTATTCCGTCGGCCTGCAGGAGGTCACGCGCTTGGATCGCAAGGGACACCTCTGTTCCTGTAGCTATCAAGATTACATCACGTTTGCCATTAGCTTCGGCCAAAATGTAGGCGCCACGTGCGCTGAGGTTTGCATTCTTATAGTTGGTACGTACTGCTGGAACACTTTGACGTGACAAAGCCATTACAGTTGGAGTGCTGGATTGGTTTAGGGCTATTTCCCAAGCTTCAGCCGTTTCGGTAGTATCGGCTGGTCTGAAAACTAATGTGTTAGGGGTCGCACGAGAAATGGCTAGATGCTCGACTGGTTGGTGAGTTGGACCATCTTCTCCGAGACCGATTGAGTCATGGGTCATAACATACACGGTTGGAACACCCATCAATGCTGACAGGCGCATCGCGCCGCGGGCATAGTCAGTGAAACACATAAATGTACCACCATAGGGGCGGAGGCCACCGTGCAGCGCTATGCCGTTCAAAGCCGCTGCCATGCCGTGCTCGCGAATTCCGAAGTAGATATAACGGCCTTTCCGATTTCCTTGGTTAAAAATGCCCATATCATCTGTTTTGGTATTGTTTGAACCGGTCAAATCAGCAGAACCACCTACTGTCTCAGTCATTACTGGGTTAACAACCTTCAAAGTACTTTCAGACGCTTTGCGGGTAGCTACCTTGGGAAGATTTACTGCGGCTTCTTTCTTTATTGAACGGATGGCTGCGCCTAGTTTTTTTGTGGTCTCACCAGCAAAAGCTCTGTTGAACTGGGTTTGGCGTGAAGGTGATAACTTTTCAAATTGGTTCTCCCAAATAGCCCTATCTATGGCTCCTCTTATGCCAATTTTTTCCCATTCAGCTTTTACATCAGCTGGAATTTCAAAAGCTCCATAGTTCCAGCCGTATGCGGCTTTTGCTTCAGCCAGTTGCGCCGCATCGGTTAACGCTCCATGCCCTTTTGAAGTATCTTGGGCTGCGTGACCTAAAGCTATATGAGTTTTGCAAGCAATCATTGATGGTTGTTTAGTCTGGCGTGCGACAGACAAGGCTGCGTCAATTGCTTCAGGATCATGCCCATCAATAGCTTGCACATGCCAGCCCGATGCTTTGAAGCGTTGTACTTGATCTGTATTATCTGACAATTCAACTGGGCCGTCTATTGTAATATTATTATCATCCCACAGAACTATTAGGTTGCTTAGAGCCTGGCGTCCGGCCAAGCTAATAGCCTCTTGGCTAATTCCTTCCATCAAACAACCGTCACCTGCGATAACGTATGTCTTATGGTTTTGCACAGTTTTACCATAAGAGGCTCGTAAAATCTCCTCTGCAATTGCAAAGCCAACCGAATTGGCGAGACCCTGGCCAAGAGGCCCAGTAGTGGTTTCAATTCCTGTAGCATGGCCGTACTCTGGGTGACCGGCAGTTTTTGAGCCCCACTGACGAAAGTTTTTAATTTCCGCGAGTGTCATGTCTTCGTAACCCGTCAAATGCAAAAGCGAGTAAAGCAACATTGACCCATGGCCTGCTGACAATATAAAACGATCACGATCTGGCCAGTTTGGCGCTGAGGAATCAAATTTTAGATGCTTCTCGAATAACACGGTGGCTACATCTGCCATTCCTATTGCCATTCCAGAATGTCCAGAATTAGCTGCGGCTACAGCATCAAGGGTTAGCGCTCGGATAGCAGCAGCTTTCTTCCAATGGGCGGGGTTTTTTGAAGCAAGTGCTTTAAGATCCACGGCTAAAACTTTCTTTGTTGTCTAGTCTCAAGGGTTCCTATCAACTAAAGATAAAATATCAAGTAAGCTATTTTAATTTGCAAACGCATCAATGTCTCTCTGCCTTGGACCTTTTGCCATTCTTACAATATATTATTTTTAATATTTACGATTCGAGACATGCCTACAAAAACATGTGGCTGGGTAGAGGAGAAGTCATGGATAATATTTTGGTTCTTGAAGAAAGATTAGAAACTGCTCTTGGGAGAATTGCTTTGGCAGTGGGTGCGTTGCCCGAGATTGAAGACAAAACTGGCAATATTGCAGGTTCTGTAGTTGCTTTAGAAGAGGCTTTATCAAAACTGACCCAGTCAAATGCCCAACTCCGCGAGATTAATCACCAATTGCGTGAGGCCAATTCAAAAAGCGTTGGAGACCCCGAATTAATCAACAACGCCCTGAAAATAGAGATTGATAATATTAGACATGAACGAGCAGCTGAGAAATCTCAAATAAATATTTTACTGACTGTTCTTACTGACGCAGCTGAGGAACAAAAACATGCCTGACATAAATCTAAATATAGGTGGCCGTTCGTTTGCTGTGGCCTGCCCAGAAGGCGAAGAGGCCTCATTGGAGGCAGCTGCGGAAATACTTAGTGCCGACGCCAGAACCTTAGTTGAGCAATCTACCAAACTTTCCGAGTCACAGATGCTCTTGATAGCAGGCTTAATGTCTGCTGATAGAGTAATTTCAATTCAGGAAAAGTGTAACGATGCCGAAGCTGAAGTCGAGAGGCTAAAACTGAAAATCAAAAATGGAACCTTAGATAGCAGCGCTGTCGATAACAGACCAGAAAAATTAAATCTAATATCTGAGCTGTCTGATCGCTTAACCAAACTTTCGGTAAAGGCGGAAAATTTGGCTGATAGTTTAGAAAAGAGCGGTTAACTAAAACATATTTAATTTAAATAATTTTTTACTTTTTATTAGCCTGTCTAATTTCTTCAGCAGATTCTTTATTATAGACAATGCTGTTCTCCTCCAACAATCCGTCTAACTCTCCAGACATCGCCATATCACGAATTATATCACATCCACCAATAAATTCACCTTTTATGTAAAGTTGAGGGATTGTGGGCCAATCTGAATAGTCTTTGATACCCTGTCTTACACCATCATCTTCCAGCACATTTACATCTTTGTACTCAACGCCCATATAATTAAGGATCCCAGCTATTTGGCTTGAGAATCCACATTGTGGCATGGAAGCGTTGCCTTTCATAAAAAGGACTACATCATTTGATGACACTGTTTCGCGAATTTTATCTTCAGCATTCATTTTTCTTTTCTCCTATTAATATGGCATAAACTATTTGCATATTTATATTTATTTGTTGGAACCCTAAATCTGCCTGGATGTCCACCCAACACGTCTTTTCAAAGCCATAGGAACAAATGCTATGATTTGCACTCGGCTTTCAGTTACATTATTTTATATCATTTATCTGTGTCTTGATCCACAATACAAAATCAACCTAAATTATTAAAGTAATTAACGATACTTAAAAGATTATTCGTCAATTATACATGTTCAGCTGGTATTTTTGTTGTTAACGCCAAGGCATGTAGTTCTCCATTTGTACCGTCCATTTTGCCTTCTAACGCTGAGTAAACTGCACGATGTTGCTGGACCCTATTTTTGCCAATGAAACTTGAATCAGTTATCTCAGCAGCGTAGTGATTACCATCTCCAGCAAGGTCGGTAATAGTTATAATTGCGTGAGGAAATGTTTTACGGATTAATTCTTCTATATCTTTCGCAGCCATTGCCATTTGTTTTTCTCCTGATCAATTATGTCTGGAAATAGTCCGTGAGTTAGTTGAATTCAAGTAAGGGCAGCTTCGAAGCTACCGCGATAGATTTTACTCAAGCCTTGCAGATCATTAATCGAGCTACCAAAACAAACATGGGTACCGCCAAACGTTCCAACACATTCAGCGGTTATGCCAACCTTTCCAGCCTCTGCTAGTATGGCTTCCGCTTGATCAAAATCACATGCAATTAAATAACGCGCCTGATCTTCCCCAAACAATGCAGCAGTATTTTCTATTTCCAGGGACACACCGATGCCTGCCGACTCACTCATCTTAAATGCGGCTAAGGCAAGTCCACCATCGGATAGATCAGTGCAAGCTGTTATCCATGAGGAATTTTGGCGTATAAACTCACCATGTTTTTTTTCGTCTGCTAAATTTACCTTAGGTGGACTTCCTTCTTGTCGGTTAAAAGCTTCGGCTAGCAACGCTGATTGGCCTAAATGACCTAAAGTTTCCCCAATCAAAAGGGCAAGGTTCCCATCGCGAGGAATACCGATTATTGCGTCTTCAGTTTTAGCAATCAATCCAACCGCACCTATTGTGGGAGTGGGTAGTATCGAAACACCGTCCGTCTCATTATAAAGCGATACGTTGCCTGAGACTATGGGCATATTTAATTCCTGAACGGCTTTAGAAATACCTTTTATTGCACAGACTAGCTGGCCCATTATTTCGGGCTTTTCGGGATTACCAAAATTCAGATTGTCAGTTGTAGCAAGTGGTAATGCACCAACAGAGATAAGATTACGATAGGCCTCTGCTACGGCCTGCTTTCCGCCTTCGTAAGGGTTCGCTAAAACGTATCTAGGGGTTACATCTGAGGTAAAAGCCAAAGCTTTATTAGTACCATGCACCCGCACAATTCCTGCACCCAGACCAGGTGTCTTGATGGTATCTGCCATTACCTGACTGTCATATTGTTCGTAAACCCATTGTTTTGAGGCATAATTAGGACTAGCAATTAATTGTTTTAGGCCGTCGATTGGATCAATTTGAGGCACTTCGCTCAGGGCTTCGTTTGTAATTGTTTCTACCCACGGCCTGTCATACTCCGGTGCAGTCCCAGATAGCGCCTTCAAAGGTAAATCAGCTTTCACTTCGCCATTCATAAAAACAATAAAACGATCGTCTTGGATGGTTTTGCCTACGATAGCAAAGTCTAGGTCCCATTTTTCAAAAACAGCTTTGGCTGCTGTTTCAAGTTTTGGATCGAGCACCATAAGCATACGTTCTTGAGATTCTGACAACATCATCTCATAAGCTGTCATATTAAGCTCGCGAGTAGGAACTTTTTCTAAGTCAAGTTGAATGCCTAAATTGCCTTTGTCACCCATTTCTACAGCTGAGCAGGTTAAGCCTGCAGCGCCCATATCTTGGATGGAAATGACAGCTCCAGTTGCCATGAGTTCCAATGTGGCTTCCATTAATCTTTTTTCAGTAAACGGATCACCCACCTGCACGGTTGGCCGTTTTTCTTCTATAGTCTCATCAAATTCTGCACTGGCCATAGTGGCTCCGCCAACGCCATCGCGCCCAGTTTTAGCTCCTAAATAGACGACAGGCATTCCAACTCCTGAAGCTGCAGAATAAAATATCTTATCAGTTTCAGCTAGTCCTGCTGCAAAGGCATTTACCAAGCAATTACCGTCATATGCCGTATCAAATCGAACTTCCCCACCAACAGTGGGTACACCAAAACAATTTGCGTAGCCGCCTATTCCAGCAACAACTCCCGAGACTAAAGCCTTCGTCTTTGGGTGATTTGTATTACCAAATGAGAGCGAATTCATGGCGGCGATTGGACGTGCACCCATAGTAAAAACATCACGCAAAATACCACCCATACCAGTTGCGGCACCCTGGTAAGGCTCAATGTAGCTTGGATGATTGTGACTTTCCATTTTGAAAACGACTGCTTGGCCGTCACCAATATCAACGACACCAGCGTTCTCGCCGGGCCCACAAATGACTTGTGATCCAGCTGTATGCAGAGTTCGCAGCCATTTTTTTGATGATTTATATGAGCAATGCTCGTTCCACATTGCGGAAAATATTCCCAGCTCAGTGAAAGAGGGCACTCGGTCAAGCAGTTCCAGTATCCGGTTGTACTCTTCTTTGCTTAATCCATGGGCTTTAATAATGTCAGACGTTATTATTGGGTCTGTCAATCTACATTCCTTCTAGAAAAATTTGATTACTCAAGATTGGTCTCGTTGGGATCGCCGTCGAGCAATAATTTCATCTTGGACAAAGTCTCTAAAAGCCGCAATTCGTCTAGAATGACGTAACTCTTCGGGATAAGCTAAAAATACTGGCACTTCTGCTGGTTCCATTTCTGGCAGGACGCGGATTAGGTCTGGGAAGTCATGTGTTACATAATCTGGCAAGACACCAATTCCTAAATTATTTATTACGCCCTGAAGTACTCCAAAGTAATTATTTACTGTGAGGGTTGACTGTGGTTTATATGTTAACAGCCTCTGAACCAAGGATGCACTAACAGCCACTTGCGGAGCATTAGGATTTTGGCAAATAATCCGATGTGAAGATAAATCGTCTAGTGTTTCAGGGAGCCCTCGTTCACCAAGATAATATTCTGACGCATAAAGTCTCATTTTTACAGTCATCAGCCTTTTACGGATTAGATCTGCCTGGCTTGGTTCCTTCATACGAATAGCTACATCAGCCTCACGCATCGGTAGATCTAAAACTCGCTCCTCAAGCATCAAATCAACGTTAAGGTCTGGATATTTTTCATAAAGATGGGCCAGCCGTGGAGCAAGCCATAGGGAACCAAAACCTGTGGTAGTCGTAACACGTAATTCTCCATAAACTTCATCTTCGCTATCTCGAATTCGTGCCGATGCGGCGTCAAGCCGTTTCCTCATCGCGTGGGTTGCCTCAAATAGAAGTTCGCCTTGCTCAGTAAGAATTAGACCACGCGCATGCCGATGAAATAGTGTTGCGTCTAAGGACTCCTCTAGGGCCCTTATTTGTCTCGAAACAGCAGATTGCGATAAATGCAGTACGTCCCCTGCATGGGTGAGTGATCCAGCATCCGCGACAGCATGAAAAATCCTTAGCTTGTCCCAATCCATGGAAATACTCCAAATTAAATTATAATGGACTGATAACACGGGATTTGATTATGGGCTATGGCATTTTTCTTGGATCGGTCATAACTTCGATTTAAATCTAACTTAGACTACAGATCTGGGGCTCTTTTATTATGCAGCATGATGTTTCTTTGAATGACAAATATGATTTGGATAAGAAACAAATATTGTTGAACGGTACGCAAGCCTTGGTTCGCATGGTTTTAATGCAAGCTGCTAGAGATAAGGCGGCTGGCAATCGAACAGCTGGGTATGTGACTGGTTACCGTGGTTCTCCGTTGGGCGCTGTTGATTTCCAAATGCAACGCGCAAAATTACAATTAGAAAAAGCTAAGATTACCTTTCAAGAGGGACTCAACGAAGATCTTGCCGCTACCGCCTTGTGGGGTAGCCAACAAGCGGAACTTCGAGGCGAAGGCAAATTTGAGGGCGTTTTTGGTCTATGGTATGGAAAAGGTCCCGGTGTTGATCGTTCTGGAGACGTATTCCGTCATGCAAATATGGCTGGTACTTCACCACTTGGGGGTGTCGTAGCTGCACTTGGTGACGATCATACTGGAGAAAGCTCGACTACGTTGCACCAATCTGAATGGACTATGGTAGATAGCTTCATGCCTGTAATGTCCCCCGCGGGTGTCCAAGAGATTTTAGATTATGGGCTCTTTGGCTACGCCCTTTCTAGGTTTGCCGGGGTCTGGGTTGGTTTAAAATGCATAAAAGACACTGTGGAAGTGACTTCTGTCGTTAATGGTTGTCCAGATAAATTAAAATTTGTTAGGCCAGAGTTTTCTGTCCCAGAGGGTGGCCTCAACATCCGTTTGATGGACACTCCACAAGCTCAAGAGTTACGGATTATCGACTATAAGCGGCATGCTGTACAAGCATTTGCCCGTGCAAACCGTATGGATAAAAGGGTTTTGGGGCAGTCTGGAGCAAAAATAGGTTTTGTTGCAGCTGGAAAGAATTGGTTGGATTTGGAACATGCCATGCAGGTCCTTGGAATGGATCATGAGGCGGCGATTAGGCATGGTGTCACAACATATAAAGTCGCAATGACCTGGCCCCTAGATGTTGAAAGCTTTAGTGAGTGGTCTGAAGGTTTAGAAATCATTGTTGTGGTTGAAGAAAAGCGAAAACTGATTGAGGTTCAAATTAAAGAGGCTCTGTTTAATCACAAGTCTGGGCTTCAAGTTTTGGGGGCAAAGAATTCAACTGGTGGCGTATTATTTCCAGATAGCTACGCGCTTGATCCTTTAGTTATTGCTGAGAAAATTGGAACCATATTAGTTAAAAACAATTGTGGTTCTGAGCGGTTAGATGCTGCGATGAAACGCATTCAGGACGCTCAGCAGGCAAATAATGCTCCAACATTGGCAAGTCGGCTTCCTTATTTCTGCTCGGGGTGTCCCCATAATAGTTCGACAAAAGTGCCAGAAGGTAGCCGTGCTTACGCAGGAATTGGCTGCCACTACATGGTGCAATGGATGGACCGAGAAACGCTTGGCTTTACCCAAATGGGAGGTGAAGGTGCAAATTGGATAGGTGAATCTTTATTTTCGTCACGCAAACATGTTTTTCAAAATATTGGTGACGGCACCTATAATCACTCTGGTATTCAGGCTATCCGGGCAGCCGTAGCTGCTGGAACTACAATTACCTATAAGATTTTGTTTAATGATGCTGTTGCGATGACTGGTGGTCAGAAAAATGATGGTGGTTTAAATGCTGCGCGCATCGTCGCAGAGGTAAGGGGCATTGGCGTCCGGGATCTGGCTGTCATTTATGATGAAAAAGAGGATGTCAGTAATAAAGACTTTCCAAAAGACGTTATTTGTCTACCGAGGGGAGAGCTCCAAAGTGTTCAGAAAAAATTTAGCAACGTCAGTGGTGTATCTGTTATTGTATATGTCCAGACGTGCGCTGCGGAAAAGCGGCGGCGCAGAAAACGTGGGACGTTCAAAGATCCCGCTGAGCGACTATTCATAAATCCGGCCGTATGTGAAGGTTGTGGTGATTGCGGAGTGCAATCTAATTGTGTTTCCTTGCTCCCGCTGGAAACTCCGCTTGGCCGCAAGCGGCAGATTGACCAGTCCAGCTGTAATAAAGATTTTAGCTGTGTAGGCGGTTTCTGTCCGTCCTTTGCTACTATTTCGGGTGGAAAGTTGCGCCAGAGAGTTGTTGAAACCATTAAAATTCCCAACCTGCCTTTGCCAAATTTGCCCGATATAAATGGTACCCATAATGTTGTAATTACTGGCGTTGGGGGCACCGGAGTAGTCACTATTGGAGCAGTTCTGGCAATGGCTGCTCATTTAGACGGAAAGGCCGCGGGAATGATGGAAATGGCGGGGTTGGCTCAAAAAGGTGGCGCCGTTCACATTCATTGCCGTATCAGCAAGAAACCTGATGGTATTTCTGCAATTCGAGTTGCTTTAGGAGAATGCCACACCCTAATTGGTGGCGACCTTGTGGTTTCTGCGGAGGGTGGCACAATTGGCCTTATGGCGCCGGATGGGGCTGCGGTAGTAAATAACCATGAAATAATTACTGGAGAGTTTACTCGAAACTCAAATTTCCAAATTCCAAGTGCTGATCTTGAGCTTTCTATAATTGCGAGATTACAAACGCGCGCCTTATTTATGGATGCAACGGAGTTAGCAGAGCAGGCGTTAGGTGATACTGTCTTTGCTAATATGATTTTACTTGGCGCGACCTTTCAGAAGGGACTATTACCCTTAAGTCTTAATTCGATATTGGAAGCGGTTGCGTTAAATGGTGCTCAAGTCGAGAAAAATAAATTGGCATTCAACCTTGGTAGGTGGAGCATTGTAGATCCAAAAATAGCAAATAATTTCCAAACTGACATATCGCCCGACGGGGATGCCGAAACAGTTCGTTTAGAAAATTTAAAGGCCTATGGATCGGGCCGATTGTGGCGTTACGATAAACTCAAAAAACTAATTTATGGCTCACCATTAAACAACGATATATTAAGGTCTTACCATAAGTTATTAACCTATAAAGACGAATATGAGGTGGCGCGCCTGTTAACCTTAACTAAAGATATGGTGGCGGATCGCTTTGAAGGGGACTATAGAATTAGCTATCACTTAGCTCCACCAATACTCTCTAAAGTTGGGCCTGACGACCGGCCAGTGAAGCGAAGCTTTGGTGGTTGGTTTAATATAGTAAGCCTTGTGTTGTGCCGATTTAAAATTTTGCGTGAAACACCGCTAGATCTTTTTGGTTATACTACTGAACGTCGTATGGAGCGGCAGTTAATTGTTGATTTTGAAAAGTTAGTCCAGCGATCTCTTTTGGAGTACAATGTACAAAATCATGAAATTTGGCACGAACTGATGGGCTTACCTCAGAAAATATTAGGCTTTGGACCGGTAAAGATTGCAAACGCAAAGGCAATGGCTAATCGACAAACTGAACTGCTATCCATGTTAAAAAGGCGTATATAGAGAAGTCATTACTGCATAAACTTTGATTAACCCTGAAAAATAATTTTCTTTTTGTGATCCTGTGTCAGCTTTGGCTAATTGGAAATGAAGGGTACATTCAGTTAGTGTGCTCTTTGTTTAACTTTTTTAAATTAAAATTTATAATTGACTGCTTAAAAAATAAACAACAGTTGAAAGATATTAAATTTTCCCCCATATCAAAACTTGGAAAAAGGATGAATTATGACCCATAATGTAATTATTCTGGGAGCAAGCGGGTATACTGGAGCGGAATTAGTAAGATTAATTTCATCTCACCCAGAAATGCGTATCCAAGCCCTTTCTGCAGACAGAAAAGCGGGTCGTGAGATGTCAGAGGTATTTCCGCACCTACGGCACCTCGAGTTACCTAAGCTCCAAAGAATTAATGATATTGATATGTCGTCAGCTGACTTGGTATTTTGTGCCTTACCGCATGTTACATCCCAAGAAGTAATTTCAAAAATTAAACATGTTGTGAAAGTAGTCGATTTATCAGCTGATTTCCGTATTACTGATGTTAATGTTTATAAAAAATGGTACGGCAAAGAGCATGCTGCCCCAGATTTACAAAAAATTGCTGTTTATGGCCTTACAGAGTTTTACCGTGATGAAGTCGCTAATGCACGAATTGTGGCTTGCACTGGCTGCAATGCAGCAGCGGGGCAGTTTGCACTTCGTCCTTTAATTTCGGCTGGCGTAATAAATTTAGATCAAATTATAATTGACTTGAAGACTGGCGTATCAGGGGCTGGGCGGTCACCCAAAGAAAATATTCTTCATGCTGAGCTTTCAGAAGGGTCCCATGCGTATTCTGTTGGTGGTGAGCACCGCCATCTCGCTGAGTTTGATCAAGAGTTTTCAAAATTGGCAGGCCGCGTGGTCCAAGTTCAATTTACGCCACATTTATTGCCCGCCAATCGCGGAATTTTAGCGACTGTTTACGTGCAAGGTAATGTTAATGAGATTTATAAAACCCTAAAGACAGCGTATATAAACGAAAAATTTATTCATGTCTTGCCCATGGGAGAGCATCCTAGTACGCGCCATGTGCGAGGGTCCAATTTTTGCCATATTGGTGTTGTTGCCGATCGTATTTCTGGACGGGTGATTGTAATTGCGGCCCTTGATAACCTGACTAAGGGCTCTTCGGGTCAAGCGTTGCAGAATGCTAATCTCATGCTTGGATGTTCCGAAACTTCCGGTTTATTAATGGCGCCTATTTTTCCGTAATGCGGGGGCTAAAAAAACAACGCAGGGTTCAAATAATTTTGCTTTCGGTGATTTGTTTAACATTAGCTACTGCACTAATTGGTTTTTCGCTTCGTAAGGGGATAAATTTTTTTATGTCACCAACGGAAGTTATATCTAATCCCCCAAAGGCTAGTGAGATTATTAGAATAGGTGGATTGGTTGTTGAGGGTAGTATCCAGCCCGCAACGGGCATACCTTTCTCATTCGATATAACAGACGGTGGCAGTATTTTGAGTGTCAAGTATATTGGGGCTGACCTTCGGCCAGATCTTTTTGACGCAGGGCAGGGTACTATCGCGAAAGGCACGCTCGTCGAGGGCGTCTTTCAAGCAACAGAAATTCTGGCAAAGCATGACGAAACATATATGCCAAAGGAGGTGATAGACGCCTTAAAAAAGCAAGGGGTTTATCAAGCTCCAAGTAACTAGATGGTACTTTTCTGTAATAACCAAATTCAAGTACTTATTAGTACGATTCTTTGTGAGAAGTTCTTGAGTTATAGTCTATGAAATATTTATTTTAGTTTAAATTCTGAAAAGATATGAAAAAATTATTAGGTTGTGACTATTTGCGCAGGCAGAATTGTCATGAGTTTCTTGCTAAGCTCAATTAGCGCTCTATACCATGCACATGCTTAACGAATTAGCACACCTCGGGCTTACCATCGCACTAGCACTAGCATTGCTGGGAACAGTGATCCCATTGGTTGGAGCCCAACTGAATCGCCTATCTTGGATGCAATTGGCCCCGGTATTTTCTGTACTCCAATTTCTATTAGTGGCATTTTCTTTTAGTGTCCTTATCCAAGCTTTTATAAAGTCAGATTTTTCTTTGCGTGTGGTGCTTTTGAATTCACACACACTCAAACCTTTAATTTATAAAATTGCAGGTGTTTGGGGTAACCATGAGGGCTCGTTACTTTTATGGGTACTGATCCTGACGTTGTTTGCGGCATGCGCTGCTTGGTTTGCAAAAAACTTACCGCTAAGGTTATTGGCTAGAGTGTTGGGAGTGCAAAGCGCGATAAGTGCAACGTTTTTATCTTTTTTATTGTTTACTTCAAATCCGTTCAGCCGTGTTGATTTTCCACCATTCAACGGGCAGGGTTTAAATCCACTACTCCAGGATCCGGGCTTAGCTTTTCATCCACCATTCTTGTATTTGGGCTATGTTGGTTTGTCGGTTACCTTTTCTTTTGCCATAGCTGCACTTCTTGAGGGAAAAGTTGACGCTGCGTGGGCGCGTTGGGTTCGTCCATGGACATTATCTGCGTGGGTTTTCTTGACAGTTGGCATTGGTTTAGGGAGTTGGTGGGCTTACTATGAATTGGGTTGGGGTGGGTTCTGGTTTTGGGATCCTGTAGAAAATGCGAGCCTAATGCCTTGGTTAATCTCGGTAGCCTTGCTGCATTCTGCTATCGTTGTAGAAAAAAGAGACGCATTAAAAGCCTGGACAATTTTGTTGGCTATCCTAGCGTTTGGCTTTTCTTTAATAGGTACCTTCATTGTCCGTTCTGGAGTGCTAACTTCCGTACATGCCTTTGCTAACGATCCAGAGCGGGGTGTCTTCATTCTCTTAATTTTGACAATTTTTGTGGGTGGATCTTTGCTCCTATTTGCTTTTCGTGCCGGTTCAATGGAGAGCAATGGAGTATTTTCTACGATCAGCCGGGAATCCGCTTTGGTAGTCAATAATCTTTTGTTAGTTGTCAGTTGTTTTGTTGTTTTTGTGGGCACAGTGTGGCCCTTGATTGCAGAATTGATTTCGGATCGAAAGCTCTCTGTCGGCCCGCCATTTTTTAATATAGCGTTTACTCCGCTTATTATTGGATTAGCAGTAATTTTGCCGATTGGTTCTACACTGCCGTGGAAACGTGCAACTCGTCGCCACCTTATAAAATTATGGCCGTTAATAATTCTTTGTTTTGCTTCTGTAGGTCTTATCTGGGCGATACAAACCGGTCGCTCCCTGTTGGGTCCGATAGGGATGGGTTTGGGGGTTTGGCTAATTTTGGGTGTCTTAGTTGAATTGTACCAACGAGCAGGCAAAGGACACAGCAAATTTCTTCGTATTTTGCGGTTGCCGCTTGCAGATTGGGGAAAAGCCACAGCGCATGCGGGGCTCGGTATTACAATTTGTGGGGTGGCTGGGCTGACTGCTTGGCAGGTTGAGGATATCCGCATTATGAAGGTGGGGGAAAGATTTAATATCGCTGGATTTTCTTTAGTACTAGATAGTGTTGAGAAGTTCACGGGACCAAACTATTTCACGACTATGGCGACAGTAAAGCTATTACGCGAGGATCAGCTCGTCTCAGTGCTCTATCCAGAACGTCGATATTACCCTGTTGCGGAAGTACCAACGACTGAGGCAGGTATTGATAGTGCCTTACTACGAGATGTTTATGTTGTTGTTGGTGAGGCGCAACCTGAAGGCGGATATGCAGTCCGTACATTTATAAAGCCATTGGCAAATTGGATTTGGGCTGGTGCTATTTTTATGGGATTTGGAGGGCTTTTGAGTCTTCTGGATAGAAGGTACCGAGTGGCTCACTCTATACGAAATCAACGCAAAGAAGTTGAGTTTTAATGCGAGCAACATTGGCAATTCTTTTAGTCGTTTGGGCTGGTTTAGTTCTAGCTGTTGAACCTGACGAGATAATGACCAATATTAATTTAGAAGAGCGAGCCAGGGCCATTTCTAAGAGCCTTCGGTGCCTGCAGTGTCGAAATGAAAGCATTGATGAGTCAAACTCAGAAATAGCTAGGGATTTAAGGGTTTTGGTGCGAGCAAGATTGGCTAACGGAGACACTGACAAAGAGATCCTTGATTTTGTAGTTTCGCGTTATGGTGAGTACGTTCTGTTAACGCCTAATGGAAAGGGAATAAATTTCTTTCTTTGGTTATCTGGGCCTTTTTCATTTTTAGTTGGTGTTTCGTGTTTCTACGTATTTCATAGAAGAGCACAACGCACTCTTGGCACACGCCCCTTGACTGCTCAGGAGCAAGAGAAAATTAACACAATATTACCATTATGACGTTAAGTTTTGATTTATACGGCCTGAAGGTTCTGAAAGGTTAGGATTATAAAAAAGGGGCAGTTATGTTTTATAATACTATTTCTTGTGTCACCAAAAATAATGTTGCGGTCGTTACACTTAACCGACCAGAAGTTATGAATGCCCTCAACACGCAAATGCGTGCAGAAATAACTCATGCATTTCGTGAAAGTGGAAAATCCGCGCGGGCGGTGGTTCTAACTGGTTCAGGACGTGCTTTTTGTTCAGGTCAAGACCTTGGTGATGATGCTAATCCAGTAGATATAGACTTAGAGCAAACGCTAATAGACGAATATTTGCCGATGCTGGAGTCAATTAGTAAGTGCCCTGTTCCTACGATTTCGGCTGTTAACGGCGCAGCTGCTGGTGCTGGCGCTAATCTAGCTCTGGCTGCTGACATTGTTATTGGATCTGAATCAGCATATTTCATGCAAGCTTTTACCCGAATTGGCTTAATTCCAGATGCTGGTGGAACTTATTTTTTGCCGCGGCAAATGGGTCAAGCTAAATCTATGGGTGCCGCCTTATTTGCTGAGAAAATTTATTCTCGCCAAGCAAGTGATTGGGGTATGATTTGGGAATCCGTTAAAGATGAGGAATTCGAAGCCCATTGGCAGTCTAGAGCTGCGCATTTAGCGGCTGGTCCGACAATTTCGTACCAGTACGCGAAAACAGCAATCCGCGAAAGCTTTGAGCATAATGAGTTGGATCAATTTGAAATTGAAGCACGTTTTCAAGGTGAATGTGGGAGGACCAGGGATTTTAAAGAGGGAGTAGCGGCTTTTCTTGACAAACGCATACCAAAATTTGAAGGACGTTGAAAAACACACCTAATTTTCATTATATATCAAGTACTTTTTAAAGTCAGACTTTATGTAAACTAGCGGTTTTCTATGTCCACATAATTTCGCAATGTTTGGCCACAATAGAGTTGGCGAGGTCTCCCAATTTTCATGGCTGGGTCTGATATCATTTCTTTCCACTGAGAAATCCAGCCAACCGTTCGTGATAGAGCAAAGATTGGTGTGAACATGGACATAGGAAAGCCTATCGCTTCCAATATTATTCCTGAGTAGAAATCAACATTTGGAAATAGTTTTTTTTCTGCAAAATAGGGATCTAGCAAGGCTGCTGCTTCTAACTCTTTTGCGACTTTTAAAATAGGGTTATTCTCTACACCTAATAGTTCGAGAACTTCATCCGCCGATTCTTTTAATACTTTTGCTCGTGGGTCAGTATTTTTATAGACGCGATGACCAAATCCCATGAGACGAAATGGATCATTCTTATCTTTTGCTCTTGCAATAAATCCAGGGATTCTATCTGCAGTTCCAATTTCATTAAGCATTTGCAAACATGCCTGATTTGCACCCCCATGCGCTGGTCCCCAAAGACACGCTATTCCTGCGGCAATACAGGCAAATGGGTTTGCGCCAGATGATGATGCGAGCCGTACGGTAGAAGTTGAAGCATTCTGTTCGTGATCTGCGTGAAGTGTAAATACTCTATCCATAGCTCTAGATAATATCGGATTCACGAGGTAATCTTGCGTTGGAACTGCAAAACACATGCTAAGAAAGTTTGCTGAGTAGTCCAAATCGTTTCGTGGGTATATGAACGGTTGGCCAACGGTGTACTTATATGCCATTGCAGCAATAGTTGGCATCTTAGCAATTAATCGGATTGACGCGACTTCCCGCTGATGTGGATCGTTTATGTCCGTTGAATCGTGATAAAAAGCTGACATTGCCCCAACAACTCCAGTCATGATTGCCATTGGATGCGCATCTCGACGAAAACCACGAAACAAATTAACCATTTGTTCGTGAATCATTGTGTGATTTGTTACTAAAGTTTCAAAACTTTCCAGTTCACTTCCAGAGGGAAGATGTCCGTACAGTAACAAAAAACAGACTTCCAGATAATGACTTTTTGCTGCTAGTTGATCTATTGGGTATCCTCGATGCAGCAGTTCACCAGCGGCTCCATCAATATAGGTTATTGATGAATCACAGGCAGCTGTTGAAGTGAAGCCTGGATCATAAGTAAATACATTTGCTTCTGCGTACAGTTTCCTAATGTCTAGGACGTCTGGTCCGACAGTTGGTGACATGATGGGCAAATCATAAGTTTTCCCATTCAATGTAAGATGTGCAACGCTGGATGTTTCTTTTTTCATTTATAATTCTCATCATTCCTAAAAACTAGTATCTATATACGGGCTAACAAGCTCGTATCTTTCAGCCTAGCGATGGTTTCATCACGGCCTAATACCAACATCATATCAAATATACTCGGTGAGACTGCTCGTCCCGAAAGAGCTGCCCTTAAGGGCCCCACAAGTTTGCCCAGCTTCATATCGCGGGACTGCACAAGGACTTCTACTAATTTTTCCAAAGAAGGCCTATGCCAAGTAACACTTTGTAACTGTCGCGTCAATTCTTGTAGCATATCGGCATCAAGTAAGATGATGTTTTGTTTTGCATTTTCATCCAGCAAGATTGGACGTTTATTTAACAAAAAAGTTGATTTCTCATACACTTCTGTCAATGTTTTTGCGTTCTGTTTTACGCAATAAGCTCCAGATAAAAATAAAACTTTCTGAGCTTTTGTTAGCTCAGCGCTGTTAGAAGCCTTTAGGTAGTCTTCTAACTCTGTCAATAAATTGGTGTCTGTAGTTTGTGCAATATGTTGGCCTGAAATATTTGCTAGTTTTTTGAAATCAAAACGTGATGGGGATCGGCCAATATGCTCCAAATCAAACCAATTTTTTGCATCTTCATCACTAAAGAATTCAGAATTTCCATGGCTCCAACCAAGACGTGTCAGGTAGTTACGCATTCCAGCAGCAGAATATCCGTATAACTGGTATTCATCTACTCCCGTAGCTCCATGACGTTTAGACATTTTTTTACCGTCTGGACCGTGTATTAAAGGGATATGTGCATAAGTTGGCAATTCCCAGCTCATTGCATTATAAATTTGAATTTGCCGTGCTGCGTTATTAAGGTGGTCATCACCCCGAATTATGTGTGTGACGCCCATGTCATGATCATCTACCACTACTGCGAGCATGTAAACGGGACTGCCATCAGATCTCAGAATTATCATGTCATCAATCTGAGAGTTATTAATAGTAACATCCCCTTGAACACGATCTTTTATAATTGTTTCGCCGTCACGTGGTGCCTTCAATCTAATTGTAAATGGTGCATTCGGATGATTTTTTTCAGAGGCCTCTCTCCAA
Organism: uncultured Planktomarina sp.; assembly: GCA_905182325.1. GTDB lineage: Bacteria > Pseudomonadota > Alphaproteobacteria > Rhodobacterales > Rhodobacteraceae > Planktomarina. The sequence continues at coordinate 25,661 of CAJJBD010000013.1, forward strand.
GGGGACAGGAACATTGATGAACTTTTTTCAGATTTGGCTTGTTTACGAAATTCTGATATTTCTTCTTGTGTACTAAAGCATTTATAGGCGTAGCCTGTGGCCAACATTGCAAGAGCTACTTCTTTGTGGCGTTTGGCGTTGGCTGCTTGACTTATTGGCAAGCCATCATAATCTAGTCCGAGCCATGCCATACCTTGATAGATGGCTTGTGTTGATAATTCGGTAGAACGTTCTCTGTCAGTATCTTCGACACGTAATAAAAACATTCCGCCATGTCTGCGAGCATAAAGCCAATTAAACAATGCAGTGCGTGCAGATCCAATGTGTAGTGGGCCAGTAGGTGAGGGCGCAAAACGTGTGACTACTGTTGGCCTAGACATTTAGGTAAATCTTTCACTGGCAAGGTTATATAGAATAAATGACTGTTAATGCTCAACTTGCCAGAGGACAAGTACGAGAAGTTATCTACTAAACTTAATCTCTTTGCTGCTTTTAACTAAATCAAGTTGCCACTTAATATGTCCGAATGAGGCCAACGAGTTTCCCTTGAACTTTTATTTGGGTGTCGCTGAAGACCCGTGTCTCATATGCAGGATTAGATGCCTCAAGCGCGATTGAGCTACCTTTTCGACGAAAACGCTTTAACGTTGCCTCCTGATTTTCAACCAATGCAACAACTATGTCGCCATTTTCGGCAGTATTGGTTTCCTTAATTATAACAACATCGCCATCGTTTATTCCAGCATCGATCATAGAGTCGCCTTTCACTTCAAGCGCATAATGCCGACCTTGCCCGCTAACCATATTACCTGGAACAGTTATGTCATAGGTATAGTCCTCAATGGCAGAAATTGGCACCCCGGCAGCAATACGCCCCATCATAGGCACGGAGTTTACATTGTGACTGTCAATATTAATTGCACCAATTGGACGGGATGGACGAGAACCTTCAAATAACTTTGGGCTAAAGTTATTTGATACCGTTGTCTGCGTGCCTGGCATCTTTGTAACCTCAATAGCGCGTGCGCGATGTGCGAGCCGTCGAATAAAACCACGTTCTTCAAGCGCTGTAATCAACCGATGAATTCCAGACTTTGAGCGCAGATCAAGTGCCTCTTTCATTTCGTCAAAAGATGGAGAGATCCCATTTTTCTGAGTGCGCTTATAAATAAACTCAAGCAGTTGAAGTTGTTTTTGTGTCAGCATTCCTGATCCCTTTTGCAACAACATAGTAATGAATGTTTTTGTTATGTTCTATTCATGTTCTCGCTTTGTGTCAACCATGGTAAGTATATCAGAGGGGAATGTATTCAATATTTGAGCCTTTTTGTAATGGCTCAGCATTCTTTGGGCGCACTGCAAGTGCATCTGAAGTGGCTAAAATGCTTAGTAGGGAGCTGTCCTGTTGGTCTTCAATGAAAACTACGCCATTTTTAACTTTGGCCCGCATATAGTGCTCACGAGAACCGTTATGAGGAAGGTTATGACCTATTGGTCCAGTTTTTCGTAACCTTGGGCTGGCTGGTAATCCAAGCATCTTTTGAATTAGTGGTATTAGGAAAACTTCCCCACAAACCATAGCGGAAACTGGGTTCCCAGGTAACCCAATTATTGGAATACCTTTTAAAAAACCAGCCATAAGTGGTTTTCCAGGACGCATTGCAACCTTATAAAAGGATTGTGTCATACCAAAATTTGATGCAGCTTGTGAAACTAAATCATAGTCACCCACGGATGCACCACCGACTGTAACTACTGTATCGGCGGCTCCTATTAGCGAAAAAACTTGTTCCAAGGATGTTAAACGATCTCTTGCAATCGGTAATAACCGCGGGCTAGCACCTGCGGCCTTCAACATTGCGGCGAGCCCATAAGTGTTTGATGCGATAATTTGATTTTCATTTGGCTGTTCACCAGGCTGTACAAGTTCATCGCCAGTTCCAATAATTACAATTTCTGGTTTTTTTGTAACCCAAGGCATAGGCGAATTCATTGCGGCCATCAGCGCTATATCGCGTGGTGTTAAATGGCGCGGTGAGTTTAATGTAGACCCAGAAGTGAAATCAGATCCAGCTAGTCGTACATATTTCTTCAAATTTGGTTGTTGACAAAGAGTGATGCTATGATTTTTTAGTTCTACATTTTCTTGAATAATAACTTGATTGGTCCCTTTAGGCATTGGCGCGCCAGTGAAAATACGTGTGGCTTCGCCAGAAGTAACATTCTCACCAAAACGATGTCCGGCGCCAGCTTCGCCTATGACTGTCCATTTTTTAATCCCTTTATCTAAATCTTCTCCACATATCGCATAGCCATCCATTGCTGACGCAGAAAACGGTGGTTGATCGCGGTTCGCAATTATTGATCTCGCTAGAATGCGTCCGCTCGCGTCTTTCAGGCTTACTTGCTCAGCTTCCAGCTGTTTTGCTAATTCAAAAATATGCTCTAAAGCTTTGTTTACACTTATCATTTTGGAGGACGTTTCCAAGTGCCAGATTTTCCACCTTGTTTTTCATCAAGTTTAATGGCCGAAATGGTAATGAACTTGTCAACAGATTTTAACATATCATAGAGAGTCAAGGCAGCGATAGACACGGCTGTAAGTGCCTCCATTTCAACACCAGTTGGTCCGGTAGTCTTAACAGTAGCCGTAATCAAAACCAGGTTTCTATCCTTGTCAGGTTCTAATTCGACCTTAGCCTTGCTGATTGGCAATGGATGACAGAGTGGAATGAGTTCTGAAGTTTTCTTTGTGGCCATGATCCCGGCTATCCGGGCTACAGCCAAAGCATCTCCTTTTTTAACGTTGCCTTCAAGTAGTGCAGCCATTGAACTGTCGCTCAGTTGGACTGATCCGACAGCCCTTGCCATTCTAATAGTTTCTGGCTTGCCAGACACATCCACCATATGTGCTTGGCCGTTATCATCCAGATGCGTAAGTTTACTCATTTATAACCTGCTAATGTTGGATTGTTGGGATAATAACTCCCGCGTAGCGTCAGCAACATCTTCAGTACGCATTAAGCTTTCACCAACAAGAAATGCTTTAGCACCGTATGCTGATAACTCAGTAAGGTCTTTTGAGCCATAAATTCCACTTTCAGATACAATAATTTTGTCTTTTGGTACGTGCTGTGCCAGCTCACGGGTTATATTTAAATCGACGTCAAAAGTCTTTAGGTTTCGATTATTTATGCCGAGTAGTGGGGATGTAAGATTTAAACCACGCTCAAGTTCATCAGCATTATGTATTTCAACCAATACGTCCATGTTCCACTCCGAAGCGGCCGCTTCCAGCTCTTTTGCTTGCGTATCCGACACTGAGGCCATGATTATTAATATACAATCAGCCCCCAAGGCTCGAGATTCAGCTACCTGATAAGTATCGAACATGAAGTCTTTACGGAGTATTGGAATTTTAGTTACGGCCCTAGCATCACTTAAAAAATGGTCTTGTCCCTGAAATGATGGGGTATCAGTTAAAACTGATAAACATGTCGCTCCACCTCTTTCGTATGCAGCCGCCAAGATTGGTGGATTAAAATCAGCTCGGATTAGTCCTTTTGAGGGTGACGCTTTTTTTATTTCTGCAATAAGTGCAAAACCAGTTTCAATTGCCACTGCAATGTTATGTGCAAACCCACGAACAGGTTCAGCAGTGCGCGCAAGCACCTCCACTTGGTGCAGTGGGTGGGTTAATTTGCGAGCGGCAATCTCATCTAGTTTATAAGATTTAATTGAATTAAGAATTGTTTCTGTCATTTATTATTTCCAATAATCACTTCTTGTTGGTGAGTTTGGCCAATGCCTCTAATTTTCTTTTGGCGGCTCCGCTATCTATGGACACTACTGCGCGCTCAACGCCATCTCGGAGATTATCTACTTTACCTGCAATTTGTAGCGCAGCTGCCGCATTTAGTAGTACAGCGTCGCGGTATGCTGTAGCTTGGCCATCTAGCAACGCCTTGAAAGCCTTGCCATTTTCGGCTGGTGTCCCGCCAATTATTGATGCGAATGGGTGTACCGGAAGGCCTGCTTCTTCGGGATGAACTTCGCGGTCATAAACTTTTCCATTTTCAAGCACAGCTACAGCACTAAGACCGGTAATTGTGAGCTCATCCGTACCATCTGACCCGTGAACTAGCCATGCAGAATCTGAACCTAAAGCTCGCAAAGTCTCTGCCATAGGGCGTATAAGATCAATAGAAAATACACCTGTTAATTGGCGTTTTACGCCTGCTGGATTGGTCAGTGGGCCTAGGATATTAAAAATTGTCCGTGTTCCTAACTCGGCTCTAGTTGGCATCACGTGTGCTATTGCAGGATGGTGCATTGGCGCCATCATGAAGGCTATTCCAACGGTGGCGAGCGCCTTTTCGACTACCTCAACACCAACTGATACGTTTACACCCATCTGACTGAGTGCATCAGCGGCACCAGATTTAGAACTTAAATTACGATTGCCGTGTTTTGCAACTGTTACACCTGCTCCAGCGACCACAAACGCTGTTGCCGTTGAGATATTTAAAGTCCCTTTTCCATCACCACCTGTGCCAACAATATCCATTGCGTCTGCAGGAGCTGATACAGAATTGCATTTTTCTCGCATCACAACCGAAGCCGCTGTGTACTCTTCTACTGTTTCTCCGCGAGTACGGAGTGCCATTAAAAAACCACCGATTTGACTAGCCGTTGCCTCGCCATTGAACAAAACTTGAAATGCAGTAATCGCTTCAGATTTGGATAAAGGCCCGTCTGCAGCCTTCCCAATTAGTGGTTGAAGTGATGAAATCATTCTGAGCCCTCGGCTGAACTAAAAAAGCTTAATAGCAACTTTTCTCCATATTCTGGTAATATGTTTTCTAGCAAAACATTGTGTATGAAATTACATTACCTTGCGCTTTTCTGTCTATTAATTTTACAGTTGCTCAGGGAACGAGATCACCGTCAAGAGCAACTGGTTGATTTGGAGACTGGATTACTAGTTGATATCACGAATGTGAGTTAGTGGGTTAAATTAGTTTTTAAACAAATCTTGTTATAGTAGATTAGTAAAATTTTAATTTCTTCTGGGGTCAGAGTATTTTTCTAGTTATTTAAAACTCAATGGCTTCTCAAAGCCTCCAATAATTTTTGTAACCCAATTTTTTACATCAGGAATTACCCGTTCCAGCTTTGGTAAGTCGTTTATACAAAGAAACTTAATGTCTGGGCTACTTAAGGCCCGCTCTAAGAGGCTTTCTATTTCTTCAGGCGAGCTATCGCGTTCTTGACCGCTGTAAACATGCAAATGATCCTGAGTTGACTTTAAAACTGCTTGTTTTTTTAAGATGCAGGAGTGGTTGTAGAGTGCTTGAGGCGAAAACTGGTTCAAATCACGAAACTGATACGTAAGGTTTTGTAAAAAGTTATTCTTATAAAATGAAAATAACTCAGACATTTTAGAGCTTTGAAATGGGTGTATTACATGGGCTGCATTAAAAACACGGCTAGCATTAAAGCCCGCGATATTTGCTGCATTAATCTGCATATAATTGTGAAATTTTGCAGGATCTTCCATTGATTTTTTATCGTTAACTATTGAGGAATAATCGATCCATTTACCACGTAAAACTGGATTACAGCCATCGAATACATCGCTTGGATGCAAGGGAGCAGTGAGAAACACATCATCGTTAAAATATATAAATTTTTCAGTTAGTCCGGCTATACGCCATAAAAGAGTTTCTATAGAAATCGAATTAAAAGTCGGAAGGTTAGAAGAAAGTTCTTTGAAAATCTCTTTATGAAAAACGAAAGAAATTTTTTCTTGTAAAGTTTCTGGCAAATTAGAAATATTGGGTGTTTCGTCATCCACCACAATCCAAATTTTGCGTATCCAGGGTGCAAAATTATAAATAGATTGTAAGCAGAATAGAATTTCATCATTAGAGGCCCATCGGTGTGGATTAATGGCGTTTTCGTGTAAGGTTTTAGTCGCATTAGCCAAATACATTTGACGTTTTTGAGTGTGTTTTAGCGTACTGCCATCAACCCAGGTGACGACTACATCGATATTATTTTTATTTTCTGCATCAGCATGGGGCATTTACTTTAGTATTCCTAAAATTACTCTAAATTTGACAAAAAAATCCCGTTTAAGCCCAGTTTTAATAAGGTTCTTGGGCTTTTTGATTACATATTTTTTACCGTGTACGCCATAGTCTAATAAAATTAGCTTGTATCGTATCTTTACAGAAAAGTTTTTTAAAATGACTAATTATTTGTTAGTGATTGATAGTAAATGATCGATTGGTGCTAGAATGGCTAAAATAGATATACAATAAAATTAAAAGTTAAAAACTTGATACTAATTACTTATAAAATGACGAAAGATTAACTATTTTTTAGAAAAGTTTTTGCCATCACCAATAGTTAGGTTCAGCGCATAGTTTTTAAATAATTCGGTTAAATCATCTTCTTTTACAATTAGTTCCTCGACTGTTTTAATATTTTTATGGATTGTTTGAAAGTGATCGCCCATCCTATTTGAAAACGTATCTAGTTTTTGGTTCATCTCATCGTTGAAAAAACTTTCTACTTCGGGCATCCCAATTTTCTGAGATACAGTATTCTTACATTCATCAATGAGGGTGATAAGCTTTGTTGATAGCTTAGTGTTACTTTCATAAATTTTTGAAGTTAGCTTTTCAATTTCCTTTTTCAAATTTGTTGAAGACTCCAAGCCATCCGCTGTCACCAAAGATTCTAATTTATTCAATTTATCTTGATTGATATCCTGAGTATTTTCAAAAGTGGAAGATATTGCATTTACCTTTTTTTCAAAACTTTCTTTTAAACCTAATAAGGCTGTAATGTTTTCTTTTCTAGATTTTGAAAATTCGATTAAATGGCTATCGATTTTTTTATTTAAATCTATGGCAAATTCATTTTTGATATCTTTAAACTCTTGTTTAAGAAGATTGAAACTACTGTCATTATTAACTTCCTGAAGTTTGATGTTTTTATCAACCTCAACTGCATTTTGTGTAAATTTTTGGATCGCAAGGGCAAACTTACCATCGGTGTGGTCTGTCTGAAGCCGTATTTTTTTATCAAATTCAGCCTTGGAATTGGTCATTTGATCGAAAATGGTTGTTTTTTGTTTATTTAGTAACGATTTGACTTCGACACCCTCAACGCGTGCTGTGTCCTTTAATATTTTTATTTCTTGCCTAAGAGTTTCGATCTTTTTTTCCTGACGAGAGAATGCTGATGAGAGGTGGTTCTCTAGTGAAGAGCTGATAGCACTAACTTTTGTGTCATATTTTTTGTCTAACTGCCCAAGTTCAGCGATTATCGGGTCGTTATTTGTTTTCAACTTTTGAGAAAAACTATCTGATAAAGACTTTTGTTGGGCGTCTATGGCGCTAACTTTTGCATCATATTTTTTGTCTAACTGCCCAAGTTTATCCATTATCGGGTCGTTATTTGTTTTCAACTTTTGAGAAAAGCTATCTGACAAAGACTTTTGTTGGGCGTCTATGGCGCTAACTTTTGTGTCATATTTTTTGTCTAACTGTCTAAGTTCAGCGATTATCGGGTCGTTATTTGTTTTCACTTTTTGAGAAAAACTATCTGACAAAAACTTTTGTTGTGCCTCCAGAGTTCTTTTTAAGCTTAAAAGTCTATCGGCTCCATCTTTAATTTCCGTATCAAATTTTTGATTAACAGACTTTTCTAAATTATTGATTTTAATTATTAAAGAACTATTTATTTCAGTGGACCTATTTTCAGTATCAGTAGTAAAACCATTTATTTTATTATCTGTTTGTTTTATTTTTCTATTCAAATCCGCAGCTAAAAATTTGTGCTGATCGTCTATCCCATTCTGCAGATTTAAAAATTCGTCAGTGCTATTTTGAAATTTTGTATCAAATTTTTTATTTGAAGATATAAGCTTTTTTATATTTAAATCGATATCTTCGCGGATGAAACTATTAAACTCTTCCACCGTCTTGAGGCTATTTTTTATCCTAGTCTCGATGCTCGATAGCGAAACGGAATTATTTTCCAGTTTTTTGTCAGCTTTTTCATTGGCGGATCTAAAATAATCGGTCAAGGCCTCTACATCCGTTCTAATAGAACGATTGAATTCGTCGGCTGTTACTATGTTATTATCTAATTTAGCGTCTAGTGTATTAAATTTACTGGAAGCAAATTCCAAATCACTTTCAAACTTTTGGCTAACAGATTTTTCCAAATTTTCTTGCATCTCAACCAAGTCATTCGCGCTTGCAAAGCTCATTTCTAACTTTTTGATTAAACCATCAATACTTTGATTTTGTTCAATAACCTTTTGTGAGATCATGATTTCAATATCATGAAGGAGTTCATCCCTAATTTTTGAGCCTTTCTGAATGTCTGGTATTTTTGATACAAAATCAGTTAGTTTTTCATCTGTTCTTTTTTTGAGTAAGGAAAATTCAGTATTTATTTCATCAGTTATTTGGACCTTTAGGCTTTCAAAATCTATTACTTCTTGGTGCACTGATTTTTTGTCTGAGTTGTGTTGTTTCGGCGCCTCGTTTGTAGCTACGCTAACACTCGAACTTGCCTCTGTAACTTCAGCTGTTGGCAACTCATTCGATGCTTCCTGAGCAGCCTCCAGTTTTTGGCTGGGGTCAATGAGAGCTTTGTTAGCTTCTAAAACGTCGTTGCTTTTATCAATGTTTGCGTCCTCATTTGATATTTTAGGAGCACTTGAAGTTTCTTGAAACACTCGGTTCCGTATTTCTTGAATTCGGTCTTTTGTTCTTTGAGAACTTGTTTTTTGTAAACTGGCCATGTTTTTCTCTCAAAATTTTTGTATCATAAGTCTGCAAATATCATGCCATGTGATTATTGGAGATATGGAGATTATTGAGTCAATTTGTATTACGCTAACTTAGAACTCATTAAGTTCAAAAAAATGAAATCTAAGTTTTTTTTTTGTAATTAAATCACAAGTTTATAGCTAAATTTGAAAGTTTAATTTTTTGTTATTGGGGTGTACAGCTATGTTTCTTTAATAGACCTGCTGCTGCCATACCTTCGCGTTTCCATTTAGAACCATTGGGGTTTAGTTGGTAGCTCTCTTGAGATTGTCGTAGCATTTTTTTGTAATTTAAACACCCGAAACTTCGGTCTCGCAATTGTTGTTGTTGCTCAAGGTATGGTGGAAGATATATTGCAGTCATTGATCCGACAGCTAATATTAATACTATAATAAAAATTGAAGTAGGTTTCATAAATACCCCTTAAAGCTATTATTAGATAATATTATTTTAGAAAATCACTTTTTTCTTCCTTAATAAAGCAACAAATTTCACTCCTTTCAGGAGGACAGTTTCAGCGGGTACTTCTTGTCCGCGCATTAATTAATAATCCAGAAATACTACTTCTTGATGAGGTGACGCAAGGACTTGATCAACAAGGATCTGCCGCCTTTTACCGCCTTGTAGAGGAAGCGCGTCTAAATACGAGTTGCGCAGTATTAATGATTAGCCATGACCTGCATGTTGTAATGAGCGCTTCCGATCGAGTAATCTGCCTTAACGGTCACGTCTGCTCCGCCGGTACACCAGCAGTTGTTGCATCTACCCCAGAATATAAAAATTTATTTGGGACCGAAACGGATAGAACTCTTGCACTATATCAACATCACCATGACCATGACCATGACCTTAAAAACTCCGCTATGCAGTAACTATGCTAGATGATTTTATGATACGTACTGGCTTTGCTGGAGTAGGACTAGCCCTCGCTGCAGGTGCATTGTCTGTTGCGTTACTTATGACCTGGATAGTGACCCTCTTTCGGAACGCGGGTACTCAATTGATACCCTTCTAGGTGTATTTGCTCATTCATCACTAGCAGTCGGACTGGTTGTCGTTTCGCCTGTCTCAGGCATTCGTATTGACCTGATGGCTTACTTGTTTGGAGATATTCTGGCGGTCTCGCATCTAGACCTTGCTATAATTTGGAGGGGAGCACTATTGATATTAATACTTGTTATGTGGCGCTGGTTTCCTCTTTTGAACGTAACTTTGAACGAAGATTTGAGTTATGCTAGTGGATTTAATCCAAAAAGAGAGAAGTTTCTTATAACCCTCTCAATAGGGCTAACCGTAGCTGTCGTGATCAAGGTTGTTGGTGTTTTACTCATCGTTGCAATGCTAATTATCCCGGCTGCAGCGGCTCAAACCCTCGCGCAGACACCTGAAGCCATGGCGGTAATAGCTACGATCATAGGCGCTGCATCTGCTGTTTTGGGCCTGAGGACTGCCTTTGTTTTAGATACACCGGCTAGGGCCATCAATAGTGTGTGTCGCGGCAGCTTTTTTTATTACGGTAACATTTGTTGGGATTTTTAAAAAACCTAGCCTTAATAATTACAAAATCTAAATTTAGTGATTTCGGTGACATACCTTATTTTCAACTTTGGGTAACGCGTTGTGTCTAGCAATCGACTTTTAAATATCAATTGCTAGACAAAAGGCCTAATTATTTTTCTGGAGGCCAAACGAAGTCAGAGCGAAGGCCTTCACTCACAGGTCGGCCATCATCTGGTTTTGGGACACCGGCACTAGGATCATAAAAGGCATGATAGGTGGCTGAAGGGAAGCTTGGAGCGTAACCCATAATATTTGGAACTATAACCCTAATACGGCCCACTTTATCATCCAACATTATAGGTGTTCCACAATCAGAACACGTACACAGCTCTAAAGGGCCTTCTGGATTGTTAGCATTAAAAGGCTGCCGGGTAAGTTTCTCTGGATTATTGACTATTAAATCACCGTGATTAAAGAAAGCTACGTGCGTCGTAGCCTGTCCGGTAACGCTCTTACAAACAGAACAATGACATGTGTGGTTATCTATTGGATTATTTGAAGCATTAGTGGTTATGTGGTCACAACCACCATTAAATTTTACTGACATTTTATTCCTCTCAGTTTGATATTGAGCCTTATAAAAATCTTGTAAATTATACCTTTTATTACCAAAATTCTAATCATAATATTAATTATTGCAAGTATTTATATTTTTTGAGCCATGCTCTATTTCTTCATCTATTTTATTTGTTGGGTGAAGCTATAATAACTTATTTATTTCCGAGTAAAACTTTTTAACCAAACAAAAAAATCATTTACGTACTTGAATATTGGGAATGCCTCACAGCGGCTAACCATCATATATTATCCAAACTATATCTCAGCAAGCTAAAGGCTAAACCGACGTCGCTGCGCGATTGCGCCTAGTAAACTTTATGTAGTAATTAAAGCAAAAGGGTGCTTTCAAAGTAAAGAATTACTTAATATAGAAACAATTAATATCACAAAATTTTTATAAAGCTTCCGTATTAGCTACGTACTTAATTTTTTACGTATTGTTAACCTATCAATTTAATGGTGCACCCGTCGCGATTCGAACGCGAGACCTCTGCCTTCGGAGGGCAGCGCTCTATCCAGCTGAGCTACGGGTGCTTACCTAATCTTATCAAATACTTACTGTTGTTACTGCGGATAGAGTCACACGGCACACGTTGCCTGTCAACTCACGATTTATGTGCCATTTACGGCCAGATGTATACCAAAAGGTGTCAACGCTAGCCGGCGCTCGATGTTTGACCTTAACCGAACTACCCCTGCATGGCCCACAGGTGTGCGTGGGTTATATATAGTTAGCCAGGTGCCTGCGGGGAGCTTATCTAATCTGTAAATCACCGCTACTTTGATGTGATGATTCAAGGTTAAGCTTTGGCTGTAACGGACTAACCTTGAGTATCTTATTGCACAGAATGCCCCAGCCACATGAACAATAATATAGGTTTTGTAAGAGTCGGTCTGACTTTCAGGGCAGGGCGGTCTTAGACTGCTCTAGTATACTGCAACGTTCATTGCTGATCCTCAGAACCATATCTTGTTACTAAACCGTGAGGCCTATACGAAAACGATTCAAACTTCTTTGAAGAGCTTAGCTCAGTACCTGTCCCATATATCGTACTTCTCCCAAACCTTGCAGGAAGAGTTATTCATCATGTATAATCCAAAGTCCGAACCTTCAACAGAACAGTAACCAACTAAACGATCATAAGTCTTTGCACCTGTAAGCTCACATTGTGCTGGTGATCCCTGAAATTGTTTAGCAACCCTTGTCGCTTGGTTACCTTTTTGAGTGCCGTTCTCAGGGCAGTCTAAGGCTGACAATCTAACAGCTATGCCGTTCACCTCGATAGTATCTCCATCTCTCACATGGGTAACAGTACCACTCAGAATCGTAGGGTTATCAGAGTCGTTAGCTGCTAATGGACATGAGAGTGTCATCAGGAAAGGTATTATGATGGTGATATGTTTGATCATTGATGACTTTACTCTGTCGCTATATCGAGGGGCCGTAGTTTTCTTAGGTCGCTTGTGAACAAGGTTGGACTAATTGAGTCCTCCCCCCAATGCCACACAAATGATTACTTGAGTGGCGTGCCCCTATCTCAGTTCGCCATACCAGTCCGTCTTTTTTTAGACTGACCACCATAATGGCTTCCTTGTCACCACTGGCAAACTCAGAAAACTGCTGAACAACGCAGATATCGTCATTTTCATAAATATAGCGTCTGTTTATAACTGTTTCGTTTTGCATGGCATTCGCCATCATTTCGACTGTCATGTCAGATTTATTCATTACGTCGCCGCGTGAATAAAATATAAACTCAAAGTCATCGTGGAGCAAATCTAACCATGCATCATCATTATTTTCTCATGTTTCATTCCACTTTTGATAAATTTATATTATTTTAGTTTCCTTAATTTATTGTTTTATCAGTTAAAACGCGCAAGCGGTGATGGCATACTACTAGTGTCTAAATTTTTTCAGCAATCCTAGGACGATGGCGATGTATTTTATGCCTTATTAACCACACTTCTTGTAGTTACTCTTCATGCACTTCCTTGCCATAGCTTGGGCTTTTTCTATGGCTTGTGAAGTCATATTTCCGGCCACCTTCTTTCTCCAACGTTTTGCCGCTGACGAACCGTTGGCAGTCCCAATATTGAGCCACATATAAGCTAGGGTGTAATCTTGACGCACTCCCATTCCTCCATGACTGTACATCAAACCTAGGTTAAGCTGAGCGCGAGCATAACTCTGCTCAGCAGCTAACATATACCACTTAAATGCTTGGTCATAATCGTTGACGTCTTGGTAGTCCCGTCCGAGCTTTACCTGAGCTTGAGGGCTACCCTTTTCTACTAATCTAATAACAGCGGCAGTGGGTGGAAATTCAAAAAACTCTACATCCTGTGCCACTACTGGTGATGAGAGTATGATTAGCGACGCTAATATGAAGGTTATTTTTTTCATGTTGCCAGCCTTGATTTAAATAATATAAAATTGAGCTTATCGAAAAGAATACAAGCCAGCCACTTTTTTATTATTCCATGACTTCTCGAGACGCTACGTTGGCAGACTGATCAAATGAAAGCCTGCCATCAGCCCAGATTAAAAAATAATCTGTATCTTTATTTAGAATGGTACCAGTTAACGTTTTACACAGAATTATACCGTAAAAGTATTTAAAAACATAGTATAAGAGCTAGTTATAAGACCAAATATATTACTGATTATTAAGAAAATTAGCTGTTGTGATTGTTTTAAATATGTTTTTTTTGCGCTGGAGCTATTGCTGGAGGAAACCATGCAGCTCTGTTGCCTGTGACAGCCCCCACAGCGGAGCATTTATGAAAAAACCAATCATTCCAACCAGTGGCGATACCCTTTCTGGCTTTTGTTTCGCTTTTAGCGCCTATTTTATTTGGGGATTTTTGCCAATTTATATGAAGATGTTAGCATACTTTCCATCTGCAGAGATCGTTGCACATTGGGTGATTTGGTCTGTGCCGATTGCAGGTATTTTACTAATATTAATGGGCCGTACTAAGGATGTTTATGCAGCTATTTTGAATCCTAAAACTCTTGCAATGGGGTGTTTGACTGCCTCATTGATTACGATCAACTGGGGCATTTATGTCTGGGCAATTTCTGCAGATCGGACACTGGACGCTGCCCTTGGTTATTACATCAATCCTTTGTTCAGTGTCGACCTTAGTGCAATTTTTTTGCGTGAATCAATTACGCGTTCTCAAATGGCTGCGATTGCCTTGGCTGTTGCTGCTGTGGTTTTTTCTGGCAATTTCAAACGGATCAGTGCCATGGGTATCGATTGGATTGACTGTTACTTGGGTTTTTTATGCGTTGTGTAAAAAACAGCTGCCGATTGGTCCAAATCAGGGATTTTTGCTGGAGGTACTCATACTGTTTGTCCCCGCACTCGCTTATGTTGGATGGCTTTCCTCGCAGGACCAAAATCATTTTGATTTAAGTATGACACATAACACTTGGTTGCTGTTGGGCTGTGGTCTTATTACAGCCGTGCCTCTATTACTTTACGCTAATGGAGCAAAGGGCCTGCAGCTGACTAGCATAGCAATCATGCAATACATTGCCCCCACACTAATCTTCTTGGTAGCGGTTTTTGTTTTTGATGAAGAGTTTGGCCAAGCGCGCATAATAGCTTTTCCAATGATATGGGCGGCTCTAATTATTTATTCTGTCTCGATGTTTCGTAACATGCGTCGCGCCTAGTAAGTTTTTTAATCTCAAATCTATTACATCAAAGTCTGCACAGGACCCACCAAATGATCTCTTAATCAAAAATACTCCGTACATCTATATTGTTTCTGACGTAAACTAGCTTCATTGCTCTTGGATACCCAGTCGTCACCATCTGGATCGTTTTCATAATACGCTGCTGCAATTTTGGCTAAAGCCCGATAGGACTTACATTTAGTACTATTATCACGCTGTGCTTGCTCATTCTCCAAGTATTTCGACGTAGTGGTAATGATTAGTCCCATTAGCAAAGCAATCAATAAGCTCAATAAAACTGATAATAGAATAAGCTTAGTATTTTTTTTTATAAAAGCCTTCAAACGTGAACCTTACTGCCGAAATAACAATTAATAAATCTAGTCAATTATTTTAAAAACTATAGTAACCCTTAATAGCGATAATTTTCAAATAATATGAATATGAATATGAATATGAATATGAATATGAATATGAATTTGCCTTGACAGCAATGACTAATTCAAATGTAATTTATTTGCCCCAAACGCGAATTTTACCGCAATCTATATGAACAAAATGTGATTTGGAATATTTACCCACTCCACCTGCCGCACAGAGTGCGGCAGCCCGCGCTATCTGGTTTACAGAACGACCTGGCAAGCTAATATCAGCGGCCTGACCTTTCAAATGCAACGATTTTTTTGCAACGCCACCGCCCAACTGGGACCTTAAAAGTTTATTTGTACTTTTGGTACGATAGCCAGAAAGTAAATGGAACGGTGATTGGGTTTCAAGGATACGTTGTGTGGCAGAGATTATATCAACCGTACGTGTGTCGATCATGTAGCTTTTGTTTTTTCGCAAATCTCTCATGAACCAGTCTACTTCTGTTAAAGCATCTTTAATATATTTACCCTCAATCCAGTAAATCATATCTAGCGTTTCGCCACTTCGATTTGAGTACATTTTTATACGACGGATATCACCAGAGCCACGTAGAAAAGTAGCTGCATTTGAATAAGTAGGCACAGCCACTACAGCAGTTGCGGCGAAGGCGTGCAATAGTTGTCGGCGAGAAATTAAGGAGGTTTGATATTTCATATTTTTCATTTTCGTATATTTATTTAAACCTGGCTGACTTACTTACTCATAAAGCTGTCGATAAAATATATTTTTAAATTTCTAAAAGATCGCTATGTACCTTAACGGATGAAATTTAAATTTTTAAGTTTATTTGAAAGGTTTTTGAAAGATTGTTTAGATTTGCGGCGAAAATGAACTATTATGATTAGAAGTTTGGAAAACAGATTTTTTTAAATTTATGTAACTTTCTTATCTCTGCTATAATTGATGCAATCTGATTTTAAATGTTTTATCCTTTGATAATGTTATTATTTCACTATTTCGCAATTCTTTGCAGAAAAGTCCTAGTCGCGTTAGTGTTAGTAAATATTATTTCAATAAATATTTTTAGCAGTATTGCTGAGTCTGCTGAGCCTATTTCTATTAAACAGTTTGTTGCTGAAGCTAGTTTTCGGAATAATCATGTGTCCCAGTTTTATGAAAGCCGAAATTATGATCCATTTTGGTTGGGAAACAACGTTGATAATGTCGCTCGTTTGCAAGCATTAATTAGCGCTCTTTCAGATGCTCCGATGCATGGGTTGCCCAGCTCTAAATTTAGCTTAAACAGAATGTTGTCTGATATTTACGGTGTAAGTTATAACGAAAAACTAGGTTATTTGGATGTTAAGTTAACTTTAGTTTTTCTTGAATATGCGCGTGTTATGACTACTGGAGTTTTAATACCAGAAAAAATAGACAAAAAAATTGTGCGTGCAAACTTTTATAAAAAGAATATTAGTTTTCTTAAAGAACTACAGTCTTCAGACTCTTTTGAATTTTTCAAAAAATTATTTCCACCCAGTCTTGAATACAAACGTTTAATGAAAGAAAAAAAACGACTTGAGAAAATTTTTCTAAGTGGTGGTTGGGGAGCATTCATAACATCTGATGAATTATTAGTTGGCGAACGTGGAAACGGTGTCGTTATGTTACGCAATCGGCTTATTTCAATGGGATATCTATCCCCAACGTACTCGGCATCTTATGATTTACCTCTAGTTAAAGCTGTAAAGAACTTTCAACTAGATAATGGCATCCGTGCTAATGGATCTGCTAACCAAAGTACTTTGAACCTAATTAATATTACCGTGGAGGAGCGACTGAAATCTGTTCTTGTGGCTCTAGAACGAGAACGATGGTCTAGAACTCTCAGTGTCAATCGACATGTGATCGTCAACTTGACTGATTTCAGTGCTAAAATAGTTGATAGTGGTAAAGTTACCTTTAAGACCAAAACAGTCATAGGATTTGATGATTCTAACCGCCGTAGCCCAGAGTTTTCGGATATTTTAGAATTTATGGTAGTTAACCCGAGTTGGTATGTGCCTCGATCTATTGTGGTTCAAGAGTATTTGCCTATGCTTAAAGTTAACAATAATGCGGTTGATTTTTTGGAATTACGAGACGAATTTGGCACGATAATTGAACCTTCTGAAATTGATTTTTCTACTTTTGATCAAAATACATTTCCCTACCGGATGCGCCAGCCACCCGGCGTGAATAATGCACTAGGTTTAGTAAAGTTTATGTTTCCAAATAAAAACAATATCTACTTGCATGATACACCATCAAAAGGTCTATTTGATCTTGACGTCAGAGCCTTTAGCCATGGATGTATACGTCTAAGTGATCCTTTTGGTTTTGCTTACACCTTGCTTGCAGCACAATCTACGGATCCTGCATCACTCTTCCGCTCTGCTTTAGGTTTTAAGAAGGAAGTGAAAATTGAATTAGAAAAACCTGTTCCAATTCATCTCATTTATAGAACAGCTATTACTAAGCCTGGTGGTGGTTTAGAATTTAGAAAAGATATCTACGGACGAGACGCTAAAATTTGGGATGCCCTTCAAGTGGAAGGGGTAGTCTTAGTTTCTGTGACTGGTTAAAGATAAATTAAAATTTAAGGCAACTTTTGTATGGATAATTTTACAGTAAAAGAACTGGCGCATGCTTTGTCTGCTAAGGCAGTGGGAAATTTGGATATTGCCATCACAGGTGCAGCTGAACCGCAAGATGCGCAAGGAAGCTTATTAGCTATTGCAACGTCAAAATCATTCGTTGCTAGGTTAGGCGAAGGAAAAGCTAAGGTTGCCTTGCTTACTACTGGAACGGATTGGCATAACCTCAATTTAGAGGCTGCCATTTTTGTTTCTAGACCTCGTTACGCATTAGCAGGACTGTCGTTAAAATTAGATAAAAATTGGAGACAGGGCGAAGCGTTCATTCATCCACATGCTGCCATTGATTCAACAGCAAAGATAGCTCCTGGCGCACGAATTGGAGCGTTTTGTTATATTGGCGCTGGCGTAGTTCTGGGTAAAAATGCCTGGTTGGGTACTCATGTGACTTTAGCAAATGGAAGTTTTATTGGTGCTGAATGTACATTACTAGATGGTGTAAAAATTGGTAGAAATGTCACTATTGGCAAACGTTTTGTTGCGCAGCCGGGAGCAGTAATAGGTGCTGATGGTTTTTCCTATGTTTCTAAAGAAGTGGCCGCCTTAGAAAATGTGCGGGTTACACTTGGTGATCGTGGGGACGCCTTGCCACAGCCCTACCACAAGATTCATTCACTGGGGGCAGTAGAGATTGGTGACGATGTAGAAATTGGAGCTAACTCCTGCGTAGACCGTGGAACTGTTCGAGATACAATTATTGGTAGTGGATGCAAGGTGGATAACTTGGCTCAAATTGGTCATAATGTCAAAATTGGCACTGATTGCTTAATTTGTGCACAGGTTGGAATTGCTGGATCCTCCACTCTTGGTGATAATGTAGTGTTAGGGGGGCAAACAGGGATAAGCGATAATTTGTTCGTTGGAAATAATGTGATCACTGGTGGTGCAACAAAAGTGTTAACTAATGTTCCATCGGGGCGAGTGATGCTGGGTTATCCCGCGATGAAAATGAAAACCCAGTTAGATATTTATAAATCCCTTAGACGGTTACCTTCGTTAGTCAGAGACCTAGCAAAATTAAAAGCTGACAATCAGAAAAATTAAAAAATGAGTTTAAATTTTGAGAAAGTTCCTGTTGTGACAATAAAAGATAAAGTTGTTAAAATTATTGCTGAACAAGGCATGCTCAATGTTAACGACATTACCCAAACCGCTACCTTAAAAGACCTTGGCATTGATAGTTTAGCAATTGTTGAAAGTATTTTTGTAATTGAAGAGGAATTTAATATTAACGTTCCATTTAACGCTAATTGTCCGGAAGAAAGTAACTTCGACGTCTCTTCTGTTTCGTCAATTATAAAGTCTGTTGAAAAATTGGTTGCAGAACAGGTGTAAGTTATGAACCGTGTTGTAATTACTGGGTCGGGAACCATTAACGCCCTAGGCAATGACGTGCCCCAGACACTAGTTTCCATGCGAGAAGGTAGGTGCGGAATTGGGCCTTTGAAATTTCGTGATGTGGATAGATTATCTGTAAAAATTGGCGCGCAGGTAAAAGGCTATAATGAGACTGACTACTTTGACCATAAAGAGCTTACCTTATTTGATCGTTTTACCCAGTTTGCAATCCTTGCGGCGCGCCAGGCAGTGGAAGAATCTGGGTTAATATTTGATGAAGAATTATCAGAAAGCTCAGGCGTATTGTTGGGAACCGCAGCAGGTGGCATGAATACTTGGGAAGATAATTATCGTGCGGTATTTGAAAGTGGAAAGAACCGCGTTCATCCATTTGTTGTTCCAAAATTAATGAACAATGCTGCTGCCTGCACGATTTCTATGGAGTTTAACCTAAAAGGACCCTCTTTTACTGTCTCAACTGCTTGCGCCAGTTCAAATCATGCAATCGGATTAGCGTTTCAAATGGTACGCAGTGGGATGGCTAAAATAATGGTTACAGGCGGTTCTGAGTCAATGCTGACGTTTGGTGGGGTAAAGGCTTGGGAAGGTTTAAGGGTAATGTCCAAAGATGCATGTAGACCATTCTCTGGAAATAGATCTGGCATGGTTCAAGGTGAGGGTGCTGGTATTTTCATTCTTGAAACTTTTGAAAATGCTATTTCACGTGGCGCAAATATTCTCGCAGAGATCGTGGGGTTTGCTATGAATTCGGATGCATCGCACATTGTGATGCCATCAAAACGTGGTGCTGCAATTTCTATAAGTCGGGCATTAAAGGATGCACAGATCAATATTAGTGATGTTAGTTATATCAATGCCCATGGCACCGGTACTCGGGCTAACGATACTACTGAATGTGCTGCTATTGAGAGCGTTTTCGGCGGACATCTAAAAAATTTGATGATTTCATCAACTAAGTCGATGCATGGTCATTTGATTGGTGCCACTGGAGCTGTCGAGTTACTTGCCTGTATAATGGCACTACGTGATGGAATTGTAGCTCCAACAATTGGCTACGAACAAAAAGATGAGACTTGTGCGTTGGATGTAGTACCAAATTTTGCGCGAAATGCTAAGGTTAAAGCTGTTGTTTCGAACGCGTTTGCATTTGGCGGTATGAACGCAGTTTTAGTTTTAAAATCGCCGTAAAGTCTAATTATTTAGCGATCAGTGCAGCATAACCTGCAGTAAATCCGTTTAATGATAATGATAGGTTTTGTGGGCTATCGGGAGCGTTAACTGGGACTATTATTACAGTAGCGCTTTTACCTTCTTTATATTTTTTTAAATCAGTTTTGGTTAGGCCAATTCGAGCTACACAACCTATTTTTAGGCAAAAAGCGAACGGATAACTTTGGGGCGCCTTATCACCTATTTTAACAATGAGTTGGGAAGTCAGTAGGGTTTCAAGCGGTGTAATAACGTTAGCACCAGCAATAACGCTAGCATTGGGTTCAAAATCAAGCATTGTAAACTCAACCACAGGCGAGCCGCTGCTGTTACGTAGTATTTGAAACAGTTCACACGGATCTATTTCTGAATTAGTTCTGACACATCTTAAGGTCCACGAACCATAGCCTGCCTTTTTATAAGTTTCACCCAGCTCCACTTGGTCTTGGATGCTAGTATTATTTTGAGCTATGGCAAAAGTGCTAATTACAGTTGTAAAAAAAATTAGAATTCCTAAAATATTTAAATTCATAAGGTGCCTCTTTTGTTGTTTATACTCTTCTGCTCAAGAAACAAATATTGTCCGCAATTAAACAAATTATAAATTTTTTCAAAATCTGTTTATCAAAGAAACTAGGTAGATTTTAGATTACTTCATATAGTAATCCTAGTATTTAAATTAAGTAACTATCAGAACTATGTAATTAAGTGGGTAGTTTAACGCGTTAGAGTCTAGAAATTTTTAAACGTTTAATCCTGTTCTCTTTTCTGGCAACAACTTCAAATCTAAAGCCGTAGAACACAAAAACTTGTCCTTCAGATGGGATCATTTGTGCTTCATGGATCACTAAACCAGCCAATGTATTAGCTTCTTCATTGGGAAGGTTCCATTCTTGGGCTCTATTTAAGTCACGAATTGTAACGCCACCATCGACAATAATATGGCCATCATGAGCTGCCGTCAAAGCGCTATCGTCGGTATCGAACTCATCGGTAATTTCTCCTACAATCTCCTCTAAAATATCCTCAAGAGTAATTAGCCCTTGAAGTGCACCGTATTCATCAACAACTAATGCAAAATGTGTGTGGCGTTTTAAAAATTGGCGCATTTGGTCGTCAAGTGGAGTGGTTTCCGGTACGAAGTATGGCTCCATTGCCACGTCTAAAACGTTAAAATGTGATAGTGCTTCAGTTTTCTTTTTAGTGCTTCTGATGAGTTTTACTGTGGCACGTGCTAAATCTTTAGCGTGAATTACACCCACAATGTTTTCTGGATTTTCACTGTATAAAGGAAGCCGAGTGTGGGAGCTTGCTAAACACTTTGTAAGTATTTCATCGGCGGATAAAGATATATCAATCATCTCAATTTCTGAACGATGCAACATAATTTCTTCGACAGTGCGATCTGCTAGATCCAGTGCCCCTAAAATTCGGTCACGGTCCTCTTTTTCTACAATTCCTTCCTTATGGCCCAACGTTAGTGCGCCAGCGATCTCATCTTTTACGGCAAGCACGTTTGTATCTGGATCAGTAACGATCCCAAAAAGCCAAAGAACGCCACGTACAAGTAATCTGACAAAACCTACTATTGGTGCAAATAAAAATACGATTATTGATATTACGCGTGAGGCCTTTATCGCTGCACTCTCGGCATTAGTTATCGCATATGTTTTTGGAAGGACCTCGGCAAAAACCAATATAAGAAAAGTCATTACTAACGTCGCAATAACAACGCTATTTTCACCAAAAACTTTAGTAAATAGGGCTGTGATAAGTGCTGTTGCTAATATGTTTACAAAATTATTACCTAATAAAACAGACCCTATTAACCGTTCACGGTCATTGGTAACTTTTAATGCTCTAGCTGCACCAGCAGATCCCTTATCAGCTTTGGCTTGAAGTTTGCTTCTTGAAGCAGCTGTCAAAGCCGTTTCGGATCCAGAAAAGAACCCTGATAGTATCAAGAGAACGAATATACTAAAAACAGTGATCCAAAAATTTAGCTCAAATCCAAAATATTCCATCACTCACTTTTCTCTCTTTGTTGCGCTAATGGATGGTGGGTAAGTACCAATTCTTTTAAACGTTCATCAAGGACATGGGTATAAATTTCTGTTGTAGCAATGTCTCTGTGTCCTAATAGTGTTTGAATAGAGCGTAAATCGGCCCCGCCTGTCAATAAATGTGTCGCGAAAGCATGGCGTAAAGTATGTGGACTTAGTTTGTCTATGGAAATGCCAACAGTTTTGGCTAATTTTTTTATTTGTTGAAAAAACCATACGCGAGTGAGGTGTCCTTGATTTCCGTGAGATGGGAAAAGAAACAAAGATTTTTTTGTAGTTTCACCCTCATCTCTAAACGATAACCACTCAATTATTGCTTTCTTGGCATCATTAGAAATTGGTATCATCCGTTCCCTGCCACCCTTGCCACAGACCAATATCATACTTGGTTGTCCACGTACCGACGCCACAGATAAACTTACCAACTCGGTAACGCGCATACCCGTCGCATACAGCAACTCCATAAGACAAGTTAAACGCTTTTGTTGAGACTCATTTTTGGGCATTGTACGGGCTGCTATTAGTAGTTGGCTAACCTCGTCTACACTTAAGGTTTTTGGAAGTTTTTTATGCTTACTGGGCCCACGTATTTCTACAGAGGGGTTATCTTTTCTTAGGCCTTCTTCAAACGCAAATCTATACAGTTGCTTAATTGACGACAATCTCCGTGCTTTTGTTGATGTTGCAAGCCCTTGGGCTTCGCAATAAATTAGGTATGATTCAACAACTTTGCGATCAGATGTTTTAAAATTAGAGCCCTGGCCAGTAACAAAACTTAAAAAATTTTTTAAATCGCTGCCATACGCTTGCTGAGTATTATTTGTCGTTCCTAACTCTGCTGCAGATGCCTCTAAAAAACTTTCAATCCAATTAATAGTCATTGTGATTGTCCAATTATCATATATTCCAGCGCCAATTGCTGAGCGAGAGGGGTCAGGCCCATCTCCTGATATAGAATAATTGCCTCTGAAAAAGCCGGTCTTTCTCCATTTAATGCTTTTGAAACAAGACGCATTGCTCTTAAAGTATTGATTGCCCCAAACTTTTTTGTCACTAAAATTTCTTTTTTAAAAGAGTTCATAATCTCTTTAAAAACTTTTGTTGGAAGTAATTTATTTTTAGTTTGAAGCCTTTCCATTGTAATTTCAAAAGGAAAAGCGTTTGGGCGCGATAATATTTGCATTTGAAAAAGAAAGTCGTTGTTTCTGGCCTTGGTATCAAATTCAAGTAATCTCGCTGACCAGGCGCGTGCGAGAGCAGCGATAAGTCTCTTGTCCTGTAAGGTGCCCCAAAAGGTATTTAGCTCATTAGTTGGGTCGATGGCTGGATCACTTAAAGCGCGATGTAGTGCTTGCACTGCTAAGACGCGATCCCAAATACCACCTGATGTAGAAACTTGGTCGCTAGTATACGTTTGTAGGAGAGTACTTCCAGGCAAACTTCCGATGATACTCAGGCGTTCGGCTGCTTGAATCTTTTGTAGCCAACTTGATCTTTCTCTTAGGTCATAAGTTGCAAAACTTACTGGTAGAGATGTTGTTGAAATTGGTTGGCCAACACCCGCCCACATTTGAAAGTCTAAGGGTGTGATTTCAACCAGATTGACCTCTGGTAATACAAAGTCGTTATTATTTTTTTTGTTTAAATGAGCCGCCAGTAGCCTGGATGTTGTGGGTCTAAACGCTCCTAGAGCCTTCAGAGTCACATAATTTATCTCTGCTATTTTTTGTGAACCTGAATGTAAATGGCAATACACTTGCAAAGCTTCGTTATTTGACAAATGTCGCGCACCGTTAAGTTTAATACATATCTTTTCTACGTTATTTGTGAGCAAGGCTGTTTTTGCAAATAATGCAAAAGACTGAATATTTTCAATTTTGGATTGTTTTACAAGACTGAAGGCCGCTTGTACGGCGCCGCGATCAATCAGTGTTTCCACCCGCACTAACATAACGTCTATGTTGCCACGGGTCTTTGCTAATAAAGCCCTGATAAGCAAGTCATCGGCTGATGGAAGATTTGAACTAGGTTGGCTCATCAGCACTTGGCGCAAAGTGTCACTATCTATCTCGGTCCAAAAATCTTCTGGAATTCCTGATATTTCCTGTGGAATTAGTCCGTAAATTTCATCCCTATTTAAATCTAATTCGATAGTAGTAATTTCATTTACAACTTTGTCAGTATTAGTCTGAGGCGTGATAACATTTTTTTCTGTTAACGGTGCTAAGGTTGGTTGTGAAAGCCAATCAATCGCTGAAATTGGTGCATTATTTTGAGCTACAAGCGGATTTGCACCAACTAATGCGATTAAAACGTAAACCCAAAGCATTTTAATCGATGTCCAGTTTGAAAGGTATTTCAACTAAAGTGGGGTCTGCAGATAAATCGAAACCAAACGTAGGTCCGAGATAAGCCAATCCAATAAAAATAGTTCCAATAAGTATTATTAGATAAATAATTATTTTTATAAGTCTCATCATATTGGAAGGGATTCCTTAGATCATTATTTGTAACTGGTATTTTTGTAATAATCGCGCCATTGAAGGCACAAGGCAAGCTAATCTTGAGAGTTGGAATAATGCAAATGTCGCTCCTTAAAACCGTGGTTCTAGTAGGAATGATGGGATCAGGCAAAACTTCTGTTGGAAAAGTACTGTCTACGGTTTTAGGTGTTCCATTCGCAGATACTGATATTGAGATTTCCAATGATGCCAATAGTACAATTTCTGAAATTTTTGAACGTGACGGTGAGATGATGTTCCGGCAAGCTGAAACTCGGATAATAAAGCGTTTGTTAGACGGAAACCCTTGCGTAGTTTCAACTGGAGGAGGCGCTTTTTTAAAAAACGAAAATCGCAAGATAATTTCAAGATTTGGAGTTTCGGTTTTTTTGAAAGTAGATCGGGAGTTACTGTGGGAACGGGTTCGTAGGAAAGATACTCGTCCTTTACTTAAAACGGCTTCTCCACGCGACACACTATTTAAAATTTTAGATACTCGACAGGATATATATAATTTGGCAGATTTTACGGCAGAGTCGAACAAGGGAAGCTCGATAGCACAATCTGCAAACACAGTCATAGACTTGCTATCCAGAAGACCAGACGTGTTAAAGCCCGTAGGAGATTAACAGTGAATGTATCCATAAAAGTACCGCTCCCTGAGCGTGAATATAATATTGAAATTGGTCAAGATTTGTTATCAACTTCTTCCGATTATATATTTCCGTTATTGCGGCGTCAGAAGGTGGTAATTGTCACAGATGAAAATGTTGCTGCTTTACATTTAGAAACGTTAGAAAATTCTTTAGATGCAGCTAAAATTTTTCACTCAACTCTTACATTGCCACCGGGTGAGGCCACCAAAAGTTGGACTTATCTTCAAAAAACAGTTGATTTTTTATTAGAAGAAAAAACTGAGAGAGCAGATGTTATTATAGCTTTGGGTGGTGGCGTGATTGGTGATTTAGTAGGCTTTGCCGCAGCAATTCTACGTCGAGGTGTTAGCTTTGTTCAGATCCCAACTAGTTTATTGGCTCAAGTTGATAGCTCTGTTGGTGGCAAAACAGGCATCAACACTAGCCAAGGCAAAAACCTTGTGGGCGCCTTTCATCAGCCCATCTTAGTACTATCAGATGTTGAAGTATTAAATACCTTGCAAAAACGAGATTTTATGTCGGGCTACGGTGAGGTTGTTAAATATGGCCTATTAGGCAGTGAAGACTTTTTTGTTTGGCTGGAAAAGAATGGATCAGCGTTAGTCACCGGCGACATTACGGCTCGACTTGAAGCTGTTCGTATGTCTTGCCAAATCAAAGTAGATATTGTTGCTAAAGATGAAACTGAGCAGGGCGACCGCGCATTACTAAATTTAGGCCATACTTTTAGTCATGCATTAGAGGCTGCTACTGGGTATTCAAATCGGCTGATGCACGGTGAGGGAGTGGCTATCGGTTGTGTTTTGGCTTTCGAATTATCTGCACGATTGGGTCTTTGCCCCCAGGAGGCTCCCTCAAGGGTTAGGGCTCATCTTCAAAAAATGGGAATGAAAACAGAAATTGCCGATATTAAAGGGAGCCTGCCGGCAGCGGCAGAACTCTTATTAATCATGGCTCAGGATAAAAAAGTTGTGGGTGGAAAACTGAATTTCATTCTGGTTAATGATATAGGTAAATCATTCATGACGTCAGATATTGATAAGGATACAATTTTGTCAGTTCTGCATGATTCCGCGCAATCCAAACCAAGTAGACATTCCTTTTGAATGTATGGATTTAGCTTAAAACGGAATTTCATCATCCAGATCAGAAGATGGGGTCGCGGCGCTGCTACCCGATAACTGCTGGCTCCCGCCTGCCTGATCCTGCATGTAACCGCCATCTTGGCTGCTATTTTGCTCAGACATGAAATTGTTTCCTTGGGCACCGTCATTCCGCCCATCAAGCATTGTCATTGTGGACACATAAGGCCGTAGGACAACTTCAGTTGTATATCGATCTTGCCCCGACTGATCTTGCCATTTTCGGGTTTCCAACTGGCCTTCCAAGTATACTTTTGCACCTTTTTTTAGATATTGCTCTGCAATTCTAACTAAAGGCTCAGAGGTAATGGAAATTCGGTGCCATTCGGTACGTTCCCGGCGTTCGCCAGTATTTTTGTCTTTCCAGTTTTCAGATGTTGCAACAGAAAAGTTACAAACTTTACCACCACTGGGAAAGTTGCGAACTTCCGGATCTTGGCCAAGATTTCCGATAATAATTACTTTGTTTACTGATCCGGCCATCGCCATTATCCTTTCGTTATTATTTAAAATATTCTCGATATTAAATGTCTAAGACAGTTGAACTTTCACTACCCTGTATTGCAGTAAGATAAGAATAATTCCAGCACATTTAAAGGTTAAAATATAGTTTTTGCTTAGCTTTAATTAGTGCTAAATTCCAAATTTAGCTATCGTCACAATATAGTATTAGTTTTTAATCACTTACGAAAAAATGAATTTTCATTCAGCAGTAAATTTTATAACTGGTTCCATTGTGTCTAAAACATTGTTGGGCAGGTGGCACTTCATTTGGTGGCCATCTTTCATCTGACGTATTTGCGGAATTTCGGTATCACAAAGACCCTCTGAAACTTCTGTTTTCCAATTACAGCGGGTTTGAAATGGACAACCTGGTGGAGGGTTCATAGCTGATGGGATGTCGCCTTCTAACACAATGTGTTTTTTCTGGATCGACGTATCTGCTATCGGGACTGCGCTTAAAAGAGCCTCCGTGTAGGGATGGTAAGGTGGTTGAAATACTTGCTCAGTACTTCCCATTTCCACTACATGTCCCAAGTACATAACCATCACTCTGTCGGAAAGATAGCGTACAATTGAAAGGTCATGGCTTATAAATAAGAGAGTAGTTTTATGTTTGCGTTGAATTTCCATCAACAGATCGGTTACGGCAGCCTGCACAGATACATCTAAAGCTGATACAGGTTCGTCAGCTACAACAATTTTAGCGTCACCAGCAAAAGCGCGGGCTATTCCCACCCGCTGTTTCTGACCTCCTGAAAGTTGACGGGGCATTCGCCCTGCGAATTCAAGTGGTAACTTAACTAGGTCAAGTAACTCCAACATCCTTTTCTGTCGATCTGAGTCAGTTTTGCCTATTTTAAAAATTTCTAACGCCCTAATAATTTGGCTACCCACTGTCATTGATGGATTGAGCGTATCAAAGGGGTTCTGAAAAACCATTTGCACGTCAGATACAGTTTTTGTTTCACGATTTTCGATTGGTGTACTTGCGACATTTCTGCCTTCCAGCAGTATTTGACCATCTGTTGCAGTTTCTAGTCCCATTAAAACTTTTGCGAAGGTTGATTTACCGCAACCAGACTCACCCACGATAGCAAGTGTTTCAGATTCCCTAGCCTCAAAAGATAACGTTTCGTTTGCTTTTACTACTTTTTTATTGCCCCCACCAAATAATGCATTTGCGGCAACTTCATAATACTTTTTTAGGTTTTCTATTTTAAGAATAACGTCGCCTGGTTCAGCCTTGATCTTATTTTCTGCGAGGGTAACTTCTGCATCCCAATCAATTTCCGCCCACTTTACACATCGTGATCCATGCCTGTCTCCATGTGGCACTGTGTCCATTGAAATTTCTACTTGGTCACACTGGCCAGCACTAAAGTAATCGCAGCGTGGTCCAAAGTTACAACCTTGTGGCCGTTCATGGGGTAGGGGAAAGTTCCCCGGAATAGCTATCAATGGTCGCGAGTTTTTATCAGCCCCTGGCAGTGGTATCGATCGAAATAAAGCCTGTGTGTATGGATGTTGCATTTTATCAAAAACATCTTCAATTTTTCCTGTTTCAACCGCTTCCCCTGAATACATCACGCAAATTCGGTCACAGGTTTCTAAAATTAAACCGAGATTGTGCGAGATGAAAAGCATCGAGGTTCCATACTTTTTACCGAGGTCTTTAACTAATTCTACGATCGCAGCCTCAACGGTAACATCGAGTGCAGTGGTGGGCTCGTCTAATATAAGTAAGCTCGGCTTTGACATTAAAGCCATTGCAATAACAATTCTTTGTTGTTGACCACCAGACAGTTGATGAGGGAAGGACTTCAATATTCTTTCTGGGTCAGGAAGTTTAACATCAGCTATAACTTCTAGTGCCCGTCTGCGCGCTTCGGCTTTTGAAACGCCTTCGTGTATTATGGGCACTTCCATCAATTGATGGCCGATTTTCATTGCGGGATTTAATGACGCCATAGGCTCTTGGTAAATCATAGCGATTTCAGAGCCACGAATGTCCCTTAAATCGTTACTGCTCATATTGTTTAGATCTCTATCTTTGAATTTTATAGAGCCACTTACAATTCTCCCATTTACGCCTAAATCCTGCATAATACCTAAGGCAACCGTAGATTTCCCACAGCCAGATTCCCCAACCAGCCCCATTGCTTCACCAGGTTGTATGCTACAACTGAAGTCCATCACCGCTGGTATTTCGCGGAGACGCGTGAAAAAGGAAATAGAGAGCCCCTCTATTTCTAAAATTGGTCCGTCATAGTCTGTTTTCACCATGACATTAATCCTTCAAACTTTCTTCTCGCAGGCCATCCGCCAGCAGGTTCAGGCCCAGCACTAAACTCATTAAGGCAAGTGCTGGCACAAGGGCGGGGACAGGGGCTATCGATAGAAGTCGACGTCCAGCGTTAATTGTGGTGCCCCAGTCGGGAGATTCAGACTCAAGTCCAAGGCCAAAAAAGCCAAGTGTCCCAAGTAGAATTGTCGTGTAGCCAATGCGTAAACAAAAATCGACAATAAGTGGGCCACGCACATTTGGCAGAATTTCCCAAAGCATTATGTACCAGGAGCTTTCGCCACGTGTCTGGGCCGCTGCAACGTAGTCGCGTGTCTTTATATCCAGAGTTAGGCCTCTAACTATTCTAAAGACCGTTGGTGAATTTACGAACACAACAGAAACAAAAACTACTAAAATTTCTGACGGTAATGAAATTCCATCAAGGAAGTTTGGCAGAATATAGACAGGAGATCCTATTTCAGAAACCATGGAGAGATAGAACCAAAATAATATTAGCGTCACCCCCCCCACGATCCACCAGCGGATATCTGGACGCGTATGAAAACGAGCGTTTAAAAGTACCCCAAAGAAAACGACTGGAAATATAAACAATATCATTGCCATGTAGTTTGGTAGACCTGTTTTTACTATCTCAGGAGTTACGAGAAGAAAAAATAGTAAAATAACAGGAAATGCCAAGATTAAATTAGCAAGGAAGCTTATAACTGTATCTACAGCTGTTTTTAATAACATCCAGATAACAAACATAGAAAGAATTGTGATAAGAATTGCTATGTCGGTTGGAGCTATAGCGAACATTAAAATAGAGAAGACTAAAGCAATACCGGAAGTTAAATAAAAACCTTTTGTTTTAAAGTGCAGCGGAGCGGATTCATAATAGCCGGCTGGCAATCCTAGTGTGATGCCCACCATGAAGGCGAATAACGTGGCTGCAGGTGCTATTACGATAACTATTGCCGACCCTTTAATAGCACGGCTAAAAACATCGCGCGCCAGGTTGTCACCACCCAGTAAATAATGGGCATAATCACCTACTTCGGCCCCACGCACTGGCGTTCCAGGAACTTTATTTTTCATACCAGAAACCTGACTGAGTTCATCATGTGTCACGACCATGTCTAGGCCGCCAGCCAGTAAGGTCACGAGAACCCAAAATATTACTAACGCGAAGCCAATCATTCCTATTGGACTGTCAAAAAGCTTTCCGTATAAGCCAAGTTTACGCTTAAAAATGATTGATGCGGTAAATATTGCTATCATCGACATCCAAATTGGTAGGAGTTGTCTCGATATCCCACCAATTATTCCTAGAGAGGATGCCCCAAGCACTGCTCCAATAATCACATAAAGCGACAACAACGTAATAAAACCATACAGACAGTATTTAACCGCACGATCAATAATGCGGGTTGTAAAGTGAATTTGTATGCTACCGTCTGAGTTAAAGCCACGGGCAGCAGGGAGTGCCATCGTTCCTATAATTTGAATAGCTATGGCAATTAAAAAACATAAAGTCACTATTTGGATAATTGGATTTAGGAGTGCGCCTAAAGGGCCGGTCCACGTCAAAGCTTCCATATTTTTGAGTTCCTCAAGAAATTCTAATGCGTGGGTTGAGAAATACGTAGCCGATATCTGATATGAGCTGGGTCAGTAAAACGACCACAACCGATACAACTGAAACAGCTAACAATAGATCCATATCATTGTTACTGGCTGCTTGGACAAGAGCCCAGCCGAAGCCCTTATAATTAAACAGTGTTTCAACGATAACTACACCAGTTAAGAGCCAAGGTATTTGTAACATTATTACAGTAAATGGTGCTATCAGCGCGTTTCTAAGTGCGTGCCGCAAAACTATATTACGAAAGCTAACGCCTTTTAGTCGGGCTGTACGGATGTATTGGCTTGTCATTACTTCGGCCATGGAGGCTCGGGTCATTCGCGCGATGTAGCCCATGCCATAAAGGGCTATCGTGATTACTGGCAAAAGAAAGTTTTCGACGTTAGGCGCCTCGGCAAGCCTAAACCATAAACCATCTAAAAACTGTGGTAAAAAGGAAATATCGAAGTCAGCAGGCATATCCTTTGACGCTGATGTCGCTGAACCCTTCAAAATTGTCCGCTTTTCAGTCCAACCCCAGCTATTAAGCAGTGGACTTAATCCAAATTTACTTGATGCTAGTAGGGCTATAAATATAACACCAGATACATATTCAGGCGTTGCAGTAGTCGTGATTGTTACTGTTGAGAGTGTCCTGTCTAACCTTGAGCCTTCTCGCATTCCAGCTAGAATACCTAGTATCAGTGCACCTGGTATCATTAAAAGGAAAACCCAGAACATTAGGGCACCAGTTCGTGATAAGCGTTTATCAATTACGGTGGCAACGGGCTCTTTAAAAACCCAACTTTGGCCCCAGTAACCCTGTATGACCCCACAATATTTTACTGTACTTTCTTGAACAGGTCCGTGGGCAGAACAGCGGCTTCTAGTTTGTCCGTCGCGGCCTATAATCCTATATGATGGAACAACACCAAGCCATTCCCCATACTTAATAGTCATGGGACGATTAAAGCCACGGTCTCCAAGGTAGCTTGCTACCTCAGCATCGCTCATACGAAAATTTCCCTGGGTTTTGGCAAGTTTTTCAAGATTTGGCTGGAGGTTTGTCATTACAAAAACGACAAAAGTCAGGCAAATGGCAGTCAAGATCATCAAAGCCATCCTGCGAAGGATAAACATTCCCATTATATTTTTATTCCTGTTGGTATGTACTAAATATTAAGAGAAAAAATCGATGAGTGTAAACGGAAAAGTCGCCCCATCTAGAGAAGGGGCGACTATTTTTACCATCTTATTTAAGCTTTTAAGGCCCATTTATAGATCTGTGGAAGATAAGCAATATGCATTTCAGTTCCAACTGTCTTGCCATTAGTGTGGCGTGCAAGCTGACGCCAGTATGGCTGGATTGTGACGCCTTCATCCACGACGAGCTTTTGGATCTTACCCATTACAACTCTACGCTCATCTGCATTGGCCAAAGAATTAGCCTCGGAAAGCAACGCATCAAACTCTGCATTTGACCAGCCAAACTCGTTCCAAGCTTCCCCTGATTTATATGCCAGACCCAGAACCTGTGTTCCCAAAGGCCTGTGGTTCCAGTTTGTGGATGAAAAGGGGTAGTTTACCCAATCGTTCCAGAACGTAGAACCAGGTAAAATTGTCCGTTTTACCTTGATACCTGCATCGCGCAACTGAGCTGCTACCGCGTCAGTGGAGTTTTTGCGCCAGTTGTCATCAATTGAGATGAGTTCATGCTCATGATCAGCCATACCTGCTTCAGCCATCAAGGCTTTAGCGCCAGCTGGATCGTAAGGAACACGACCTGCGTCTGGGTTCCACTCTGGGTGTACAGCCCCAACGTGGTGGTTGTGCGCCACAGCACCCTGGCCATCTACACCAAGCTCAAGGACAACATTGTTGTCCACCGCCATTGCGATCGCCTTGCGTACTCGGACGTCTTTGTAGACGTCGGTTTTTTGGTTGGTCCGGATAACTATTGTTGAGCCGGAAGTCACCGTTGATTTTTCAAGACCTAGGCCATCATAAATTTCTGAGAACTCTCCGACAGATTCCCAATTCATATCTATTTCATCCGCCTCATAGGCTGCGACAACTGCCGATGGATCAGTACCGTAGTCGATGTATTCGATCCTATCTAGATATCCACCTTTTCCTGCAGCATAGCCCCACCATTCGTGATCGGTATTGCGCACAAGAACTGCCTTAACACCAACTTCTAGGCTTTCTGGCTTCATATAACCCGTGCCAATCGGACTGGACACCATCGTCTCTAAGGTGTGTGAGGCGTGCGTAATGGCCGCAGGATAATCTGCCATGCCAACTACAACTGTGATGTCTGGCGCTGGTAGGTTTAATTGCACCGTGTGGCTATTCACCACTACAATGGCACCGCTGCGGGCCTTTCCAGTGTCTGCATCAACGAGTGACGCCATCCGGCCTGCCATGGAATTACCTTCAACTTCCTTGTCACACCACATAGTTATGTTGCGCGCTACATCGTCTGCAGTAA
Organism: uncultured Planktomarina sp.; assembly: GCA_905182325.1. GTDB lineage: Bacteria > Pseudomonadota > Alphaproteobacteria > Rhodobacterales > Rhodobacteraceae > Planktomarina. The sequence continues at coordinate 59,223 of CAJJBD010000013.1, forward strand.
AGTTGTCGCCGTTATTCCACTTTACACCTTTTCGGACATTTAGGGTGTACTGCGTGGCATCTGCATTCGCAGACCAGCTAGCGAGAAGCATTGGCTCAACACTACCGTCTGAGTTGTATTCAACTAGATATTCCAACCAACCGGCTGAAACTGTTGCGATTTGCGTCCAGTCGTATGTACGTGGATCTTTAAGGGGCCTAACTTCCATTTCCATACGCAGAGTACCGCCCTGAGCATGGCCACCAGCCATCGCGGGCGCATCTAGGCCTAGTAATCCGTAAGCTCCGACGGCGGAAACGCCTAAAGCTGTGGTTCTTGTGAGAAATTCGCGCCGGTCCAGCTGCCCAGCCTTCACTTCGGACGCGTACATTTCTGCGGCCGGGTGTAAAAAATTATTATCTTGCGTCATATTCATCTCCCTAAGACACTTTTAATTTAACATTGGAATTCGCTCGTTCATTAACTTTTTTGAACTGCCGTATTCCACTGCCCCCATTCAGTCTTATTCCCACTGACAGGTCAACGCTAACTTTGGAAAAATATACAAAAAAGCGACTTTTTCGTGTCGTAATAAGCCAAATTGCAGGGTTGACAGGAGTAAATGGCAACACGGAGTTGGTGCCGTTATCGTTAACCCTAAGTAGAAGTTGGTAGATATTTGCCAATCAGTTAAAGTTGTTCTGCGGTAATGGTGATCCAATCTGTCATTCGTTTTCGAAACCAAGTTCTTTGTCGCTTTGCGTATTGACGTGACGCTATGACAGCTAACTCAGTAGCTTTTTGTATGCTGATATTTCCTGAGATATGCTCAATCAGTTGTGTCGCTCCAATTGCTTGAGAAGATTGCAGTTGTGGATCCCATGATTTAGAGTTTTCGATCACTTCCTCTAAAACTCCGTCAGAAATCATGGTCTCAAAACGTATTTTGATGCGCTGATTTAGCCAATGACTGTCGCTGTGAATGTGAATTGCGTCACATTTTTTGATATCTAGCAAAGGTGGTGGAGTGTTTGCTTGCCACGAAACTATAGATTTGCCAGTTGCCTGCAACACTTCCCAAGCCCGCGCCACTCTCACAGGGTTTTGTAAATCTATCTTTGATCTGGTGGTTTCATCTAAATCTGCAATCATATCAGATAATCTGCCATTTTGGATTAATTTAGAAGACCTTGTTTTAAATAATTGTGGTATGTTTGGTATTTCAGCCAGTCCTTCGGTCAAGGCGCGAAAATATAACCCTGTCCCTCCAACAATTATAGGCCGTAGGTTTTCATTAATTAATGGTCTTATTTGGCGCAACCAGTCACCGACAGAGTAGGATTCGGTATTTTTAACATGGCCGTATAAGAGGTGGGTAATGTTATCTTCTTCGCGCTTACTCGGTCGTGCAGTCAAAATCTGCCAACCTGCATAAACCTGCATGGCATCTGCGTTTATAATAACTCCACCTAATTGTTTTGCCACTCTGAGGGCTAAAGCAGATTTGCCGCTTGCCGTAGCTCCTGCAATTAAAATTGGGCGGGTCTCATTTAATGTTGAAATCAGTGCTTCAGCTCGCATAATTACTTTTTTTCCTTTTTTCCTGGTTTGGTAGTAATGGGCCGGTTGCTCTTAGCAGAGTTTTCAGACATCTTAAGAAAAAAAAGCAAGAGGGCAAAATGCAGAGAGATCTCATTTCTGAAGGCAAATATAAGCGCGTTCTTTTGAAAATATCTGGTGAAGCCCTGATGGGTAATCAAGACTTTGGCTTGAATCCTCCAACAGTTGAGCGCATCGCCGGAGAAATAAAAACAGTTCACGATCTTGGTGTGGAGATATGTCTCGTAATAGGAGGTGGAAACATTTTTCGTGGGTTGCAGGGCTCGGCTCAGGGAATGGAGCGCACTACCGCAGATTATATGGGTATGTTGGCAACTGTAATGAATGCGTTAGCGATGCAGAGTTCACTGGAGGGGCAGGGAGTTCATACTCGAGTGGTTTCGGCAATACCTATGGATCAAGTTTGTGAACCATACATTCGCCGCCGTGCTGTTCGGCACTTAGAAAAAAAGAGGGTAGTCATTTTTGCTGCTGGTACGGGCAATCCATACTTTACGACTGATACGGCTGCGACATTGCGTGCTACTGAAATGGCTTGTGAGGCTATTTTCAAAGGTACGCAAGTCGATGGAATTTATGATAAAGATCCAAAAAAACATGTTGATGCGGTGCGTTATGCCACAGTTTCTTACGATGAAGTTTTACAAAAACGGTTAAATGTTATGGATGCATCGTCAATTGCGCTGGCGCGTGACAATGATTTGCCAATCATTGTTTTTTCACTAGATGAACCAGGCGGCTTTCGCTGTATACTGTCCGGCGAGGGCACTTATACCAAGGTTCATGGATGACGTTAAATTAGAGAGAGTTTGTTATGTCTGATGATGATTTTGATATTGATGTAGATGACTTGCAACGCCGTATGGATGGGGCGATGTCCTCGCTGAGAACTGAATTTGCGTCCTTGCGGACTGGACGCGCCAGCGGATCCATACTTGAACCTGTAATGGTAGACGCATATGGGCAAATGACACCTATTAATCAAGTAGGAACTGTTAATGTCCCCGAACCCAGAATGGTAACTGTTAACGTTTGGGATAAGGGGTTAGTGGGCATTGTTGAAAAGGCGATTCGTGAAAGTGGATTAGGTATCAACCCTCAAACAAACGGTACAATTATTATGTTACCTATTCCAGAACTAAATGAGGAACGAAGGCGTGAACTAAGTAAAGTTGCAGCAAATTATGCTGAGAATAGTCGTATTTCCGTACGTAATATTAGGCGTGATGGTATGGATCAGATAAAGAAATCTAAAATTTTCGGTATGTCAGAAGATGATCAGAAGATATGGGAATCTGAGGTTCAAAATATGACTGATGCACAAATAAAATCTGTAGATGCAGCTTTAGAGGTTAAACAATCTGAAATTATGGAAGTATAGGTTTGAGTTAGGGTTTAATATGTCTAATGCCGCGCAACATGTTGCAATTATAATGGATGGAAATGGCCGATGGGCCCAACAGCGTGGGAGACCGCGCCTGGTGGGACATCATGCTGGAGCAAAGCGTATACGAGAAATTGTTGAAGCCTGCCCCGCTGTAGGCGTCAAATATCTAACCATTTTTGCCTTTTCCACTGAGAACTGGAAGCGGACACAAAGCGAAGTCAGCGGTCTTATGCGTTTATTTAAGCGATACATACGGCGTGAGTCCCAGGCACTCATCGATGATGGCGTCCGTGTCCGATTTATAGGCGACAGGATGAACTTGGATGATCAACTTGTTAGCATTATGGATGAACTTGAGCTGGTTACGTCTCATAATAAAAAAGTAAATTTGACTATAGCGCTGAATTATGGCGGACGGGATGAAGTGACCCGAGCGGTTAAGCGCCTGGCGCGTGAAATAGAGCAAGGAAAATTAGCTGCAAAGCAAGTTAACGCGAAGGTTCTTGCAGGATTTTTAGATACACATTTTTTACCAGATCCGGATTTAGTAATACGCACGAGTGGTGAAGCGCGGATATCAAACTTTTTGCTTTGGCAGTCTGCCTACGCGGAATATGAGTTTATAGATACATTATGGCCTGATTTTAAAGCTGATGAATTCTCGCAGTTGGTTTCTAAGTTTGGTTCCCGTGAGCGTCGCTATGGAGCGGTATCTTAAATGAAATCAAATAATTGGGTGGACTTACCCTTAAGGATTTTTTCGGGTGTGTTACTTCTTTTGGTACTATTAATTGGGATGTGGTTTGGTGTCGCTGGAATTCTCTTTTTATTGTTCATGGCTACAATCGCGATGCACTGGGAAATGGGACAAATGTTCGGGGCTCGAAGACGCAGATTATTTGTTATTTGTTCAGTAGCTGGTCTAGGTTGGCTACCATTAGTTGTGCAGCCAACAGTTTTGAATTCCGGTTCTTTTTTACTGATAATAGCTAGTTTTTTACCTGTAGTAATTGGGTCTTCGATGATAGGTAAGCAGCGTGGTGTTTATATAATTTACGGTGTTATTTTAACCCTTGGGACAATGGCATTTTGGTATATTACGATTAATTTTGGGGTATTTGGCGTGACAGTATTGGCTACCCTAGTGATACTATCTGATATTGGAGGCTATGTTGCTGGGCGCCTTATTGGTGGCCGTAAGTTTTGGCCATCTATAAGTCCAAATAAAACATGGAGTGGAATTTTTGCGGGCTGGTTTCTGGCAACGCTTTTTGGTTATGTTTTAATGCAATATGGGGGAGCGTTCTGGACTGTACCAGTTTGTGTAGCAGTCGTGATTGGAGCCCAGTTTGGAGACATTGCTGAAAGTTGGGTTAAGCGCAGAGCTGGAGTGAAGGATAGCTCCGGTTTAATTCCGGGGCATGGTGGTGTTTTGGATAGGCTTGATGGCTTTATAGGTGGAGCAGCCGTTCTTTGCCTATCGGCAATTATATTTTTAAGTTGACAAAACGTATTTCCATATTCGGATCTACAGGATCAATCGGCCAAAATACTTTAGATTTGGTGCGCCGTGATAGGCATTTGTATCAGGTTGTTGTACTTACTGGTGGAAAAAATATTGAACAACTCGTTAAAGACTCGATTGAATTCCATCCCGAAGTTGTTGTTACAGCCTACCCTGATTTACTGGACGCGCTGAAAACTGGTATAGGGGATTTAGATATTACGGTTGCGGCAGGAGATAATGCAATTTTGGAGGCAGCAGATCGCCCAGCTGATTGGGTTATGTCTGCAATAGTTGGGGTGGCAGGCTTGGCGCCTACTTTGAAAGCCGTAGCGCAAGGAACGGTTTTGGCACTCGCAAATAAAGAGTCGCTAGTTGCCGCTGGGCAACTTTTGTTGCGAGAGGCTGCCAAAAGTAAAACAAAAATAGTTCCAGTAGACAGCGAACATTCTGCCATTTTCCAAGCACTTTTAGGCGAAGATATTAATACCGTTGAACGAATTATAATTACAGCTAGTGGTGGTGCATTTCGAGATTTTTCTCAACGTGAACTGGAATTTGTTACGCCTGCGCAAGCTCAAATTCATCCAAATTGGAGTATGGGTCAGCGGATAACAATTGATAGTGCATCAATGTTTAATAAGGCTATGGAGCTAATTGAAGCAAAAGAATTTTTTGGGTTACCTGAAACTAAAATTGAGGCTATAATTCACCCAGAAAGCTTGATCCACGCTATTGTTGGTTTTAATGATGGTGGAATGATGGCGCATCTGGGACCACCGGACATGCGTCACGCTATTGGCTTTGCGTTAAATTACCCGGGCAGAAAAAAAATAAATGTTGCTCGAATAGATTTTAAAAATATTAATCAGCTTACCTTTTCAGAAGCAGATGAGGGCCGATACCCCGCCTTGCGGTTGGCGAGGGAAGTAATGCGGCGTGGGGGTCTTTGGGGCTCTGGTTTTACGGCGGCGAAGGAGATTGCATTGGATCGATTTATAGCGAAAGAAATTGGGTTTTTGGACATGGTGAAAGTAGTAGAATTGACTTTAAATAATTTAGATAGGCTAGGTGTTCTTAGCAACGAACCAAAAATATTAAGTGATATAGTGAATGTGGATCAGGAAGCGCGCCAAATTTCAAGGATGGTAAATGTTTGATCTTGGCTCTCTAACGGCTGCTTTTGGTGGGTTCATCTGGGTAGTATTCTTTTTCGTTTTGGCGCTGTCAATAATTGTAGCTGTTCATGAGTACGGCCACTATATCGTCGGTAGATGGTGTGGAATCCACGCAGAAGTGTTTTCTGTTGGATTTGGAACACCGTTACTTTCTAGAGTAGACAAATATGGCACGCGTTGGCAAATTTCTGCCCTACCTTTTGGCGGCTACGTTCGTTTTAAGGGTGATGCCGATGTGGCTGGCAGGCAAGATGTGAGTTTTACCTCTACCAACGAAGAGACCAAACTTCGTGGCACTATGCAAGGGGCTCCAATTTGGGCCCGCGCCGCCACGGCCGTTGCTGGTCCGGTTTTTAACTTTATTTTATCTATTCTTTTGTTTTGTGGTTTATTCATGTGGCAGGGCCAATATTCACAGGATTTACATATAGCAAAGATTGCTCCCCTGCCTGGTGATTACGCTCTGAAAGTTGGTGACGAAATTATCGCAGTCAATAGGACGAATGTGGTGGATTTTGAGTCCTTTGTTCTAGTGAGTCAAAATCTAACAGCACCGGTAACTTATACTGTTAAAAGAGATGGGACCACGCTTGACGCGCTTGGACCGGTGCCCTTTGTGGCGCTTGTTGGACAAGTCTCGCCTAGATCTGCAGCATTTGAAGCAGGGATCTTAGCGGGCGATGTAATAACAAGAATTGACGGGGTCCCTATTCGAGACTTTGGTGATTTGCAGAAGGCTGTAGCCATTTCTGATGATGCTGAAATGGATTTTACAGTATGGCGCGAAGGGCTTGAATTTGAAGTTACTCTCAAATCTAAGCCCGTGGCTATTCCGGGGCCTGACGGAAATTTTACAAACCGAAGGTTGGTAGGCATTAGCGGTGCGATGTTTTTTGAACCTGGTACTGAGCCTCTGCCTTTTGTCACAGCACTACAAGCTGCTGTGGCTCGGACGTGGTTTATAATTAAAATATCTCTTGCTGGTTTGTCGGAAATGGTGCTTGGAAAAATTAGTGCATGTAATTTGTCTGGTCCGGTTGCGATAGCTGAAACTGCTGGGCAGGTTGCTACTCAAGGCACAATTCCCTTTTTAGCCCTAATAGCGGGCCTTTCGACTGCGGTTGGTTTAATGAATTTATTTCCTATTCCAGTTCTTGATGGTGGCCACCTGCTGATCTGCGCCTATGAACTTGTTACAGGTCGAAAGCCGAGCGAAAGCATTATACAGTTAATAATGACATGGGGTTTATTTTTTATATTGTCTTTGACTGTTTTTACGATCGTTATGAATATGCTCTGTCCTTAGATTTCTTTGATGGAGATGTTTTATGCTGTTAGAAGCTTTTTGACACAGATGTGATCAGCCGGTATGGTATGACCAAAATATATGCTAAGATTGAGGGAGCATTGTAATGAAAATGTTCGAAGTGAATTTTCGACAATTTTATCTTTTTTCACGGAGCCTGTTATCGATATTTTTTATAGTTATTTGTTTGTCGAGCTCAGTACAATCCAAAGATTATAAAATTTCTAACGTTGAAACCAAAGGTAATTTGCGTATTGAGGCATCGACCATCGAGTCTCTTTTAGGTCTAAGTGACAATGTTGTTTTGAGTGCTGCGAAATTAAATGATTCAATACAAAACATCAGGAATTCTGGTCTTTTTGAGAGTGTTTCGGCTGATGTAACCGATGGTTCTTTGCTGGTAACAGTTGTTGAAAATCCAACAGTCAACGCAGTGGTATTTGAAGGAAATTCTATATTTGACGATGATTTACTGCGGCCATTGGTACAGACGCTAACGCGTCGGGTTTATTCAGTAAGTCAGGTCCGCGATGACTCCAATGCCATTGCTGCTGCATATGCTGACCAGGGTAGGATTTCGGCCAGTGTTGAGCCTAGGATTATACGGCGTGCTGACAATCGAGTTGATGTCGTTTTCGAAATTATAGAGGGTGGTATAGTTGAGATTGAGAGAATTTCATTTATTGGAAATCGTGCTTTTTCTGATCGGCGGCTTCGTCGTGTCATTGGTACAAAACAAGCTGGACTTTTACGCATGCTCGTAAAGCGGGATACTTTTGTTGAGGACCGCGTTGAGTTTGACAAACAAATGATAAAAGATTTTTACTTAGAACGAGGATATGTAGATTTTAAAATTCTTTCAGTCAATTCAGAGCTATCAAAAACACGCGGATCATTTTTCTTAACTTTCAAGGTGCAGGAGGGGCAGCAGTTTCAATTCGGCCAGATAGGCATTACATCACTTCTTCCAAATATTAATTCGGCGGACTTTGAAACTGCGATAAAAATTTCGCAAGGAAAAATATACTCAGCTAAATTGATAGAAAACACTGTGACGCGTATGGAACGCCGCGCCCTAGATTTAGGACTTGACTTTATTCGCATAACACCCCGTTTGAGTCGTAATGAAAATGCTTTAACGCTCGATGTGAGCTTGGAAATTTTACAAGGGCCTAAAATATTTGTTGAACGCATAAATATAAAGGGCAACACAACCACTTTGGACCGAGTGATACGTCGGCAGTTTGAAGTAGTTGAAGGTGATGCGTTCAACCCTCGGCAAATTAGAAGAACAGCTGAGCGCATTAGGAGATTGAATCTTTTTGGCTCCGCAAATGTGACTACAAAAAAAGGGTCGGCACCAAATAAAACAGTGATTGATGTAGTGGTAACTGAAAAACCAACTGGTAGTTTAAGTTTTGGGGCTAATTATAACTCGGCCGATGGGGCAGGAATTATTGGAAATTTTAAAGAAGCTAATTTTTTAGGACGCGGTCAAGCTGTTGGAGTAAATCTTAGCACAACCTCTGGCACTAAGAATTTTGGACTTTCCTTGACTGAACCGGCTCTTTTGAGCCGTGATCTTAGCCTAAATATGGGTGCCGAGTATCAGACAACTGTGAGCAACAATGCACTTTATGATACTGACGCCTATAATGTTTCGGCACAATTAACCTTTCCAATTAGTGATAATGGCAGATTGGGGGCTAAAGTTTTTAATGAATCAGAGTTGATAAAAAATGTAACGACGGGATCGACAATTATCCAAAATGATGCTGCGCGTCCACGCCGAACAAGTTATGGTTTGGGCTATGTTTATTCAGTGGACAATCGACGGACAGGACTAAATCCAAAAGCGGGAACCTTCTTGAGTTTTTCACAAGATTTAGCGTTAGCTGGTGACGACAATTTTGTGCGTTCAAACTTAAGAATGGGTGCTGAAACTTACCTAAGTAATGATGATGTTAGGTTAACTGCAGTTTTAGAGTCTGGCGCTTTAGCTTTTGAATCTAATAAGGCCAGTAGAATAACTGACAGATTTTTCATGTCTTCTCGGTCTTTCCGTGGCTTTGCTCCGGGTGGACTTGGTCCCCGTCAAAAAGGGACAGGCTCGTCTTCTATACCTTACAATGATGCTTTAGGTGGTGACTATTATGCTGTTGCGCGGTTTGAAACACAATTCCCTATAGGTTTGCCAGAAGAATATGGTATTGATTTCGGTGCTTTTTTTGATGTTGGTTCCGTGTGGGGCCTAGACCCATCACTATCAGGTGCTTCGGGGGTGCTTTATGATAGTTTTAAAACTCGTGCAGTTTTAGGTGTAACGATGTTTTGGTCTACAGTCATCGGTCCACTTAGATTTAACTGGACTGATGCCGTTAACAAGGAACAGTACGATGTTGAACAGACGTTCGATTTGACAATATCGACATCTTTTTAATGATCCTTGTGAAGTATAACCTAAAATTGTACCAACTTATTTTCACTATAGTGTGTTTGTTATTAACAAATATGGCTCTAGCTGGGCCAAATGGGATTTTAATTATCGATTTAGACAGAGCCTATAATTCATCAAAATTTGGTCAGTGGATTAGGAAAGATTTTCAGCTTAAAAATGAATCTTTTAGTAGGGAAAATAGCACTATTCTGGAGTCTCTCAAGGAAGAAGAGATAAAACTTACTAAAGATAGAGAGACCCTTTCACCTGAAGACTTTGCTAAGGCAGCTTTGGCATTCGACACGAGGGCTGTTGCAATTCGTGCTGTTAGATTAGAAAAGATTAGGGTTGTTGATGAAAGGTTCCAGGAGCTAAAACCTTTATTTTTTGACAAAATAAAGCCAATTATAGTTAAAATAATGAGCGAATACGATGCCTCTGTCATTTTAGAAAAAAACTCAGTTGTTTGGAGTTTAGCGTCGATTGATATCACAAGTGTAATCGTGGAGCGTGTAGACAAAGCTTTTATGAAGACTAGTGGGGCCCAAAAACCCGAACTGGAAGATTAGTAACAATTTGACCTGCTACTTTTAAAGTGTTGAGGAAAGACTATATGACACTACTTGCGACTGCCGACATTCAATTAATCCAAAGAATTCTGCCGCATCGATATCCATTTTTGTTGGTTGATCGTGTAGTGGAAATTGATGATACTAAAAGCGCCCGAGGGATAAAGAATGTGACCATGAACGAGCCACACTTTCAAGGTCATTTTCCTGGAACACCAATTATGCCAGGTGTAATAATTATAGAGGCATTAGCACAGACAGCTGCAGTTATGGTTGGTACGACACTTGAATTGAATGACAAAAACATGCTGATTTATTTTATGGCTATTGATAAGTGTAAGTTTCGCAGAAAGGTAGTTCCTGGCGATGTTTTAAGTCTCCATGTTAAGACTTTACGTGCGGGGACAAAAATCTGGAAGTTTAAGGGTATTGCAGATGTAGATGGTCAGATGGCAGCAGAAGCTGAATTTACAGCTATGATGGATTTATCGGAGAACACTATATGACGATTGATGGCACAGCTGATATCCATCCTTCTGCTGTGATCGAAGATGGGGCCCAGGTGTCGGCGGGCTGTAAAGTTGGCCCATTTTGCTGGATCGGTTCGCAAGTGGAGTTAGCTGAAAATGTTTCCTGCACGTCTCACGTCGTAATAAAGGGACAAACTAAAATAGGAGCCAATACATCTATTTTTCCATTTGCTGTAATTGGAGAAATTCCTCAAGATTTAAAGTTTAAAGGCGAAAGTACCGCGCTCGTTATTGGGCAACGTAATAGAATACGTGAGCATGTCACAATTAATACAGGTACCGATGCAGGGGGAGGACTAACAAAAATTGGAAACGATTGCTTGATGATGGCTGGATGTCACATCGCGCATGATGCACAGATTTCTAATAGAGTTATTATTGTAAATTCTGCTGCTATTGCTGGCCATGTGACAATTGAGGAAGACGTTATAGTTGGAGGTTTGTGCGGCATTCACCAGTTTGTGCGATTGGGTAAAGGCGCTATAATTGGAGCATTATCGATGGTCACTCATGATGTTATTCCATACGGTTTAGTTCAGGGATCACGAGGCCAGCTTGACGGGCTCAATCTTGTTGGGCTTAAGCGTGCTGGAGTAGCGCGAAATGATATCACAGCCTTACGTGCAGCCTTTCAAATGCTGGCACAAGGTGAGGGTGCCTTTCAGGATCGGGCCAAACGTTTGAGTGAAGAGACAAATAACGCATATGTTCAAGATATTGTTGATTTTGTAATGGGCGATAGTGATCGGTCATTTTTGACGCCAGGTTAATAGAATGTTAGCGCTTATCTCCGGGCAAGGTGCATTGCCAGCTTTAATTGTAGCTGCCTCAAAAGAGCGACCAATTATAGCGTCTCTCCAACAATTTCTACCAGATGAGTTGGCTCCAGATTTAATTTTTCGCCTCGAAAACCTAGGGACATTTCTTGATAGCTTGAAGCGGTTAGGCATAACTGAGGTATGTTTTGCTGGTTCAATTCAAAGACCTGAAATTAACTGTAATTTAATAGATGATAGAACTAAAAAAATTTCAGATCAGTTGTTAGAGGCAATTAATTTGGGTGATGATAAGGCACTTGGCGCCGTGATTAAAATATTTGAAACTTCTGGATTTAACGTAGTGGGTATGGACGTAGTCGTGCCAAATTGCTTTCCAGAGAGTGGCATAATGACCAAGCGGTTGCCAAGTCTTCTTAACAAGCAAGATGCCAAAAGGGCCGAGTTGGTCCTTAATCAATTATCACCTTTGGATGTTGGACAGGGTTGTATAATTGCAAACAACCATATTTTGGCCATTGAAGCCTATGGTGGTACTGAGTGGATGCTTAGATCAATTCTTCGGCGCCCTCTATTTTGGCCTGGAGGTGGGATACTATTTAAGTCGCTAAAGATTGGCCAGGACCGTCGTGTTGATGTTCCTGCCATTGGGCCTGATACAATTACTCAAGCAAAAGAATCTGGCCTCAATGGGATTGTAATACAGCACGGTGATGTTGTGATCCTAAATAGGGACCATGTAATCAAAAAAGCCAATGAACTTGACCTCTTTATTTGGGTACGGGAGGCTGACATTTGAAAGTTTTTTTGGTAGTGGGCGAGGCCTCTGGTGATAGATTAGGTGCATCGCTGATGAAGGGGATGAAAAAATTAGCCAAAAAAGTAGAGTTTAAAGGAATTTTTGGACCTGAAATGGAGATTAATGGGCTCAAAAGTCTGTTCGAAATGTCAGAACTATCAGTGATGGGAGCCACCGAAATTCTGCTGAAATATTCCAAACTTAGGCGACGTCTTTCTCAAACTGTTGAGGCCGTTCTTGAGTATAAACCAGATCTTTTAATTACTATTGATAGTCCTGAGTTTTGCTTGCGTGTTGCAAAAAAAGTGCGTGCTGCAAATTCAAACATCCGAACTATCCATTATGTTGCACCTACAGTTTGGGCTTGGCGTCCCAAGCGTGCAAAAAAAATGGCTCGCTTCATTGATCATGTGTTAGCACTATTTCCATTTGAGCCTCCATATATGGAAGCAGAGGGCATGGACTGTGATTTTGTTGGACATCCGATTGCGGCTATGGGCCCCATAGCACCAAAAAAAATATCAAGTTTTCAAAAAAAGTACAAAATTGATCCTGTTCAGCCTGCATTAGTGATTTTACCTGGTTCCAGGTTATCTGAAGTTCAGCGCCTATTGCCAATATTTTGTAATGTTTTGCGTAGAAATGAGTTTTCTAACTTTCAATTAATCTTTCCTACACTTCCTCACTTAAAAGAATATATTACAAACCTTATTAGTGATTTGCCGCATAAAACTTATGTGATCACAGGCCAAAATTTAACAGCTGAAGAGGCAACACAGCAACGGTTTGTAGCTTTTTCCAGTGCTCAAGTTGCTCTTGCGGCATCCGGGACGGTTTCATTGGAATTAGCTTCAGTTGGCACGCCTATGGTTATAGCATATGATATGAGCTGGCTTTCTCGATGGGTTATTAACGCTATGCTACGTATTGATACAGTAAGCCTAGTGAACCTTATTTCCAAAACGCGCGATATTCCTGAGTTACTTGGGAGAGATTGTCGGGCTGAATTAATTGCCTTAGAATTAAAACGTGTTTTAGCGAACCCAAATCTGCAGACTGAGGTTTTTAATACCACTATGAAACTGTTGGGAAGGGGTGACGCTAAGATTGCTGATCGGGCAGCCTTGGCAATATTGGCAAAACTTTAAGAACTAGTAATCCAACCGCCCCCTAAAACTCTGCTACTGTCTGGATCATAAAAAACACATGCCTGACCAGGGGCGACCCCCTCTTCTGCAACAATTAATTCAACGATCGCTTCAGTATCAGAAATTGGTTTAAGCAATGCATCGCGTGGGGGACGCGTAGAACGGACTTTAGCCCCAATTTTCCAAGTTGACTTAGCCATTAATGCGGTGTCGCCGAGCCAATTCACTTCTTTGAGTAGTACTTGTCTTGTTGCCAACATTTCTTTTGGCCCAACAACTACCAGTTTACGCTCTACGTCCAGTTTAACTACGTATAGTGGCTCGTCCAAGCCTCCTAAACCAAGACCGCGACGCTGGCCAATGGTGTAATTAATGACACCCTTGTGATCTCCCAAAATATTATCATTTTGGTCTATAATTTTACCTGGCTGCACAGAACCTGGCCGTAATTTCTCTATGACAGCTGCGTAATCACCGTCTGGCACAAAGCATATATCCTGGCTGTCGGGCTTGTTCGCAACATCAAGGCCATACTTAGATGCTAAGGCGCGTGTTTCGGCTTTTGATGCTAAACTGCCTAAAGGAAACCGAAGGTAATCCAATTGTTTTGGCGTGGTTGAAAAAAGAAAATAACTTTGGTCGCGTTGATGGTCTGCCGCCATGTGCAACTCTGGGCCATTCACACCATTTTTTCGCTGAATATAGTGTCCAGTCGCCATACAATCTGCATCTAACTCTATAGCTGTTTCTAACAAATCTTTAAATTTGATCCGTTCATTACAGCGAATACAGGGAACTGGTGTGGCGCCTGCCAGATAGCTTTCGGCAAATTCATCAATTACGGATTCACGAAAGGTGTTTTCGTAATCTAAGACGTAATGTGGAAAATTTAATTTTTCTGCAACCTGGCGGGCATCATGAATATCACTCCCAGCACAACACGCACCCTTTTTTGCTAAAGCTGCTCCGTGGTCATATAGTTGTAGAGTTATTCCGACTACATTATAACCTTGCTCAACCAATTCAGCCGCAACAACTGAGCTGTCTACACCGCCCGACATTGCAACCACCACGCGGGTATCCTTTGGAGATTTATCAAATCCCAATGTATTAGTTAACGTATCTTTGGCCATT
>CAJJBD010000014.1 GCA_905182325.1 uncultured Planktomarina sp.
AATGCTGAAGTCCGAGCGTGAAAATCATTACGAAGAACACTTCATCTAAAAGTTACAAAGTTGTTACAAAGTATTTTTAAGTTGTTTAATATCAATATTTTATGGGCCTACTTTTATGGCATAGGAATAGTGCGATGAGTGAGTTAATCTGTGTTGGGTCTATTGCAGGCGCCTTTGGAGTACGAGGTGAGTTGCGCGTAAAAAGCTTTTGCGCCAGACCAACTGATTTAGAGAAATATAGTCCACTATTAACGGAAGACGGCAAACAAAGCTTTGACCTGTCACTTATCGGACAGGTTAAAAATGGGTTTTCAGCACGCATAATTGGAGTTAACTCAAAAGATGAGGCAGACTTATTACGTGGAATATCTCTATTTGCCGAACGTGAAAACCTACCAACACTCCCTACGGATGAATTTTACTATTCAGACCTTATAGGTATGCAAGTCTCTGATACAGGTGGTTCCATACTTGGAAAAGTTAGGTCAGTACTAAATCATGGAGCAGATGATCTACTAGAAATAACATTAGAAGGGGCATCTGACACTGCACTTATCCCGTTCACCAAAGCAATTGTACCTACCGTTGACCTAGCCTCTGGCTGCATCGTGGTCGACCCACCAGAAGGGCTGCTATGAATACAGAAAATCTATCTCATGGACGCAAATCTATACGTGCTAGCATCAAGCCAAGAGCACTTATTGGAGAGCAGCCAGATTTAGTGGGAATTTGGCGGGTAGACATAATAACTCTTTTTCCTGATGTCTTTCCAGGTATCTTAGGAGCTTCGCTAACAGGCAAAGCCCTTAAAGATGGAAAATGGCAACTGCACACGCATGACCTTCGGTCTTATGGCGTCGGAAAACATCGCAGTGTAGATGATACGCCCGCGGGTGGTGGAGCCGGCATGGTGATGCGTGCAGACGTTCTTGGGCGAGCGCTGTCTGACATCTCACAACGCCGGGAACCCTGTCCAATTATTTATATGTCCCCACGAGGAAAACCACTGGTGCAAGAGAGAGCTAGACAAATGGTAGATAGCTCTGGAGCCATAATCTTATGTGGCCGTTTCGAAGGTATCGACCAGAGAGTGATTGAACACTTCCAAATTGAAGAGGTGAGCATTGGTGATTACGTACTTTCTGGTGGTGAGCTAGCGGCGCAGGTTATGCTTGATGCTACAGTACGCCTGATTCCAGGCGTACTGGGAAATCAAGCAAGTACTGAAGAGGAAAGTTTTTCAGATGGCCTCCTTGAATATCCCCAATATACTCGTCCACCAGTTTGGGAGGGACGAGAGGTTCCCAAAGTTCTAATGTCGGGCAATCATGGGAAAGTGGCTTCATGGAAAAAAACTCAGTCAGAAGCGCTTACAAGGGATCTTCGACCAGACTTATGGAAAAAATACGAACCGTAAAATTGAGCATAAGTCAGTGCTTGCTTAAATGCCAATCGGGAAATATACGGCACAAACCAGTCCAGTGATGGATTCGGACAGCCGTGCTGTCGTGCCAATATTATCAAACGTTAGTCTTTATCTTCGGGACGAGCAAATATCTTGGCAAAAAGTGAGGCATAAAACAAATGCGACCTAAACTCTAGCGGGCACCTAGGTGGACCTGGAAGAAGACATAGAGCTATTGGGGAGTACATAACTTCGCAGGAAAACTGCGAGTAATAAAAGGAGCTATCAGATGAATCTGATTGCACAATTAGAAGCGGAACAAATTGCCGCTCTCGGAAAAGATATACCCGATTTCAAAGCCGGTGATAATATCCGCGTTGGTTTCAAAGTGACCGAAGGAACACGAAGCCGCATTCAAAACTATGAGGGCGTCTGTATCGCACGCAACAATGGCTCCGGAATTGCCGGTTCATTTACTGTTCGAAAAATATCATTTGGTGAAGGTGTGGAACGTGTGTTCCCACTACACTCTACTAGCATTGATAGCATAACCGTTGTGCGCCGAGGGCGAGTGCGCCGTGCAAAACTGTACTATCTCCGAGAGCGCCGTGGAAAATCTGCGCGCATAACAGAACAAACCAACTATAAACCTAAGTCTTAGGAGCGGTAATATGAAAAAAGATACCCATCCAGATTATCATTTCATTAACGTAAAAATGACTAATGGTGATATCGTCCAAATGCGGTCAACATATGGCGCAGAAGGCGATCAATTGGCGTTGGACGTCGATCCATCCGTACATCCAGCCTGGACCGGTGGAGGCTCACGCTTAATGGATACCGGTGGTCGCGTTTCAAAGTTCAAAAAGAAATATGAAGGCCTTGGATTCTAATTTATTTAATTATCTGAACTTTAAAAAGATCGGCCTTCAAGGTCGGTCTTTTTTTTATTCAAGAAATTAGTAACTTGCGATATTACAAATTTGAAATTTGAAATTAATTAACTAATACTAGTGGCTGTTAGCCTCAAATTATTTTGCTAAAATCCTGATAAAAAATTTAAGAGGCAAACTTTGGCGCATATTATTGTAGTTGGTAACGAAAAGGGCGGATCTGGAAAATCAACCACAACGATGCATTTAGCCACAGCGCTTGCGCGAATGGGACATCGCATTGGAGGTCTCGACTTGGATCTTCGACAAAAAACATTTGCGCAATACATATTAAATCGAAAACGGTTTTCTGATGAAAGTGGTGTCGCACTTCTGTCGCCATATTACTTACCACTACCATTAGTAAAACAATCTGACATAGGCTCAGATGAAAATCTTATGAGCCATAGGCTTTCTGCTGCTATAGATTCATTAAAAACTACTTCAGATTTTATTATAATTGATTGTCCAGGCAGTCATACACACCTGTCTCAGCTTGCTCATTCCTTAGCGGATACATTGATTACCCCACTTAACGATAGCTTTGTAGATTTTGATCTTTTAGCAAAAGTGGAAAGTGACGGAAAAACAATTAAGGGTCCATCTGTCTATTCTGAAATGGTTTGGACAGCACGGCAGTTTCGAGCAGAAGCTGGGGAAAAACCAACAGATTGGGTTGTTGTGAGAAACCGGTTAGGAACACAAAATATGATTAATAAAAAGAAAATGGGTAATGCCCTTATACGTCTAGCGAAACGTATTGGCTTTCGTGTAGCTCCAGGGTTCAGCGAACGTGTTATTTTTCGAGAACTATTTCCACGCGGATTAACTCTTTTAGACCTTAAGGACGCGGGCATAAACCAATTAAGCATATCAAATATTGCAGCTCGGCAAGAACTACGGGATTTGATTAGGGCGTTAGCACTACCGAATGTAGCTGTTGAATTCTGATCTAATTAAACCAACAAGGTAACCTCAAGTCTATCTAACTGAGCAGTAAGTGCTCCCAGCAAACTTCGAAAGTAATACAAGATGACTAATTTTTCAAAAACCCGAAAAATGTTCGATATTCCTGAAGGTATGATCTATCTCAATGGAAACTCACTTGGGCCAATGCCAAAAGAAGCACCGTCAGCAATTAATGCCTTTTTGATTGATGAATGGCGAACTGAACTTGTCAAAGGGTGGAATACAAAAAACTGGTTTATTAAGAGCAACCTACTCGGTGATCGAATAGGTAGCTTGATGGGCGCCATCAACGGGACAACTGTTGTGGGAGACACCCTATCAATCAAAGTATTTCAAGCCGTTGCCGCAGGTCTAGCAATGGCACCTAAAAGGCGTGTAATTCTTTCAGATAATGGAAATTTTCCAACTGATCTTTATATGGTTGAAGGTCTGATCAACCTTCGCAATGCCGGATATACGTTGAGGACGCCCAACCCAGAAGATGTTTACAGTCAAATTACCGATGAAGTAGCAGTCCTAATGATTACCGAAGTTGATTACCGAAATAGCCGTAAGCATGATATGAAAGCCCTTATTGCCAAAGCCCACAGCGTAGGCGCAACCGTTGTCTGGGATATGGCACATTCAATAGGTGCCCTTCCGATAGATGTGACAGACACCAACACAGATTTTGCAGTTGGATGTACCTATAAATATCTTAATGGAGGGCCTGGTGCGCCTGCATTTATTTATGTCGCACCACGTTTGCTCGATACTGTAGAACCTGCATTGTCCGGGTGGTTTGCCCATGAGGCGCCTTTTGCATTTGACCTTGGCTTTAGGCCTATGCCAGGTAAAATTGACAGAATGCGCATTGGCACGCAATCAATCGCTGCCTTCACACTTTTGGAGACAGCGCTCGATATCTGGGATGATGTGAACTTGTATGATGTGAGATCAAAGTCCATAGAGCTATCTGAATTTTTTATCAGTCAAGTTGAAGCAAAATGTCAGGGGTTAACATTAATAAGCCCTCGGGATCCAAATCAACGTGGTAGCCATGTAGCTTTCCAATTTGAAAATGGGTACGAGTGCATGCAGGCTTTGATAGCCCAAGGCGTCATTGGTGACTTTAGGGCTCCAGATGTTATGCGTTTTGGAATAACACCACTTTTCATCAACCTAGATGACATTGAGAAAGCGGTAACTGTTCTTTCAAACATCTTAAATGACAAAATTTGGAACAAACCAGAGTTTCATAATCGTTCACTAGTTACTTAAAATTAATTTCTTCACTAGGTTTCATGGAAGTTTAATTATGGTTGGTAATGCGCTTTACTATACCTTTTTTTCCTTAGGGTCTTTAAGGTAATCAATTCCTCATATGGACCTGCCCTCTCAGTTTAGTTAATGGATAGATAATTTTAAAAAGGATTATTGCACAATGCCTGCTGAAACTCATCCAGACATTATTTTCACCAAAGTTGACGAGGCACCGCAACTTGCTTCAGTGTCACTTCTTCCAATTGTGCAAGCCTTCACTGCTGTGGCTAACGTGAAAGTTGGGGTGCGAGATATCTCTCTTGCAGGTCGCATTATCTCAGCCTTTCCAGAGAACTTGACAGTTTCCCAACGCCAAAATGACGACTTGGCATTTTTGGGTGAAATAGTTAAAACTTCTGACGCTAATGTAATCAAATTACCCAACATCTCTGCATCTGTTCCGCAGTTAATTTCTGCCCTTAAAGAACTCCAGTCACAAGGCTATAATATACCACCTTATCCAGAAACTCCACATACAGAATCAGAGAAGAATATACGGTCCCGCTTTGATGCATTGAAGGGTTCTGCAGTTAACCCTGTTTTAAGAGAAGGTAATTCAGATCGCCGGGCAGCAAAGGCTGTAAAGAATTACTCAATGGCTAACCCTCACACAATGGGGCATTGGGCTGCGGATAGCAAAACCTATGTTTCTACAATGTCCAAAAATGATTTTTTTAATAATGAAAAATCCGCAACACTTCGAGAAGATCAAGCCGGACTCGCAAAAATTGAATTGGTTGGTAGCGATGGTTCTGTCACCATCTTAAAATCTGATATTGAGTATCATGCTGGTTCTGTTGTGGACGCAACCTTTATGTCAGCAAAAGCTTTAAGTAGGTTTTTAAGTCAGCAGCTTAAAGATACAAAAGAAAAGGGTGTTTTATTTTCGATCCACCTTAAAGCAACAATGATGAAGGTTTCTGATCCCATCATATTTGGCCATGCCGTAAAAGCATATCTTGCACCTGTGTTTGAAAAATATTCTCAAGAACTTTCTGAAATGGGAGCTAATGCGAATTCCGGTATGGGGGCGGTGATAGATACGATTAAAGGCTCTCCAAATTCTGACGAAATAATAGCCTCAATAAATAAGACTGTTAGTACCAATCCTCCACTTTACATGGTGAATTCAGATAAGGGCATCACTAACCTGCACGTACCATCTGATGTAATTATCGATGCGTCACTACCTGCGCTAATCAGAGCAGGCGGTAAGGGTTGGGGTCCAGATGGAAATGAATCAGACACAAATTGTGTAATACCCGACAGTTCATACGCACCAGTGTATGACGAATCTATTAAGTATTTTAAAGAAAATGGGGCATTAAACCCGGCAAAATCAGGTACTGTCCAAAACGTTGGTCTAATGGCACAGAAGGCAGAGGAATATGGATCACACCCTACTACGTTCGAAATTCCTGCTAATGGTAGAGTACGCATAGTCTTAGAAAATAAGGATATATTGCACGAACATGTTGTCGAAAAAGGTGATATTTGGCGTTCAGCTTCAACGCGGCAGGCACCAATTAAAGACTGGGTACAACTTGCGCTAGATAGGCAATCTATTGAGGGCTGTCAGGCAATTTTTTGGCTTGATGAAAAGCGTCCCCATGATGCAGAATTAATAAAATATATTAAACCAATTTTGAAAGAAGCAAACGCAACAAATCAGTTTAAAATCCTTAATCCTAGACAAGCCACACGCCTCAGCTTGGAGACTATTAGTAAAGGTGAAATGTCAATTGCTGTTACTGGTAATGTTTTGCGAGATTACCTGACTGATCTGTTTCCCATTCTTGAGCTAGGTACGTCAGCAAAAATGCTTTCAATAGTAAAGTTAATGAATGGTGGCGGTTTGTTTGAAACTGGGGCTGGTGGATCAGCCCCTAAGCACGTTCAGCAATTAATGGAAGAAAACCACTTGCGGTGGGACTCACTGGGTGAGTTTTGCGCCCTAGGCGAAAGTCTGAAGTATTTAGCAACCGTTAAGAATAATAAAAAAGCAAGGATTTTGGGTGAAGCTGTTGATCAGGCTACACAAGGTATACTTGATCAAAACAAATCACCTGGCCGCAAGGTGAGCCAGCTGGATAATCGTGACAGTCACTTCTACTTTGCACTTTACTGGGCCCAAGCTTTAGCAATGCAATCAGACGATCCAGACCTAGCGAAGTATTTTGAGCCTATTGCACAGGCCCTAGCTGAAAATGAAACTGCAATTTTAGACGACCTCTCATCAGCAAAGGGCAAACCAGCCGATATCGGGGGCTATTTTCATGGTAATCATCAGAAAACTGAAGACATTATGCGGCCATCTGAGATTTTTAATAGAATAATTAAATTAGAAAAATAGGCTACATAACAACAGGCGTCTCAAAATAAAATTTATCTAAAGTTCAGTTTTTGCAGTCTTTTAGTATAAGGTAAAAAATTGTTCGGTGGCATTGCGGTGTATTTAAAATCGTTTGTTAAATGAGAAAACCACCACAATATTGTGGCTACAAAAAACAATGATTTTACCATTGCTCTTCTCATTTCAATCCTTGAATGTAATCGCACAAATTTTGGAGATTTTAATGACCTATAGCCCACCTAAGGTATGGACATGGGACACCGATAATGGTGGCCAGTTTGCTAGTATTAATAGACCTATCTCAGGTGCTACCCATGAAAAAGAACTGCCAGTTGGCGAGCATCCACTACAGCTTTACTCAAAAGGGACACCTAATGGCGTAAAAGTTACAGTTATGCTTGAAGAACTCTTAGCTAAAGGCAAATCTGGCGCAGAATATGATGCGTGGTTGATTGAAATAGGAGATGGGACCCAATTTAGTAGTGGTTTTGTAGACATAAATCCTAATTCCAAGATTCCCGCACTTATGGATAAATCAGCAGGCGTGCGGGTATTTGAGAGTGGTGCAATCTTACTATACCTAGCTGAAAAGTTTAATTTGTTTTTATCAGAAGATATTGCTGAGCGAACTGAAACCCTTAATTGGTTATTTTGGCTGCAAGGTTCTGCTCCTTACTTAGGTGGGGGTTTTGGTCATTTCTACGCATATGCACCAGAAAAATTTGAGTATCCAATCAATCGCTTTACGATGGAAGTTAAGCGCCAGTTGGATCTTTTGGATAAACAACTTGAAAATAAAAGATTTCTAGCTGGGAGTCAGTATTCGATTGCAGATATGGCAGCCGCCCCTTGGTACGGAGCTTTAGTCAAGGGCTTACAGTATGATGCAGGTGAATTTTTAGATGTAGGGATTTATAAAAATGTAAAGCGGTGGGCCGATGAAATTTACGCGCGTCCAGCATTTAAAAGAGGTCAGATGGTAAACCGAACCAAAGGGGCACCATCAGAAAGACTTTCTGAACGGCATAATTCTGATGATTTTGACAACATTTCTCAGGCCTAATATTGGCTTGGTTTATTAAATTAAATTTAAAAACGTTAGTTTTGTCTTTTGCCACCTTGCCCAAAACAGCAAAGGCCTTGTTTTTAATTAGGTACAATGGCAATATTTTAGAGATCAACATGGAATATTATTCTAATGCAATCACCTAATATGACACAAAAGCCAGATGTGAAGGCATTCTTTGATACTCAGTCAAATACGATAAGTTATGTGGTAAAAGATCCCCAAAGTACTTCATGTGCAGTAATAGATGCAGTCATGCAATTTGATTACGCAGCTGGGCGGTTAAGCTACGAAAGTGCAGACGAGATGATCGACTACATCATCCACAATCAACTAACACTTGAATGGATTATTGAAACCCACGTCCATGCAGATCACCTATCCGGCGCTCCTTATATTCAGCAGAAACTGGGTGGAAAAATTGGGATTGGGAAGCATATCCAAACAGTCCAAGAGACCTTTGGAAAAATTTTTAATGCCGAGACTGAATTTGAGCGTGATGGCTCACAATTTGATAAACTTTTTGAAGATAAGGATACTTATCAAATTGGCGAAATGGCTTGCTTTGCAATACACACTCCAGGGCATACTCCGGCTTGTATGGTTCATATAATGGGTGATGCCGCTTTTTCAGGCGATACCTTATTCATGCCAGATGGAGGCTCAGCCCGTGCAGATTTCCCTGGTGGAGATGCTGGACAACTATTTGATTCAATAAGTCAAGTTTTGAGCTTACCAGATGAGGTTCGCTTATTTGTTTGTCATGATTACGGTCCTGGCGGCCGAGCGATTAGCTGGGAAACAACCATTAGAGAACAGAAAAATTCTAATATTCACGTTGGCAAAGGAGCAGATCGTGACGCATTTGTAGCAATGCGCGAAGAGCGTGACGCAAAGCTGGCGATGCCAAAACTGATTATTCCCTCATTACAAGTAAATATGCGGGCTGGGGAAATACCGCGAGATGACACAGGTAATATGGCTTTAAAAATTCCTTTGAATAAGCTCTAAACAGAGTGATAAAAAGTACTGGTGACATTTTAATCAAAACATACCGTTATAGGATGTAACTAAATCTGTTTTTCACTAGATTTCAATTTTTTAAAAAAATATGGTGAGTTGCAATGCAGATCACGTCAAAGTATTTTATATGGCATATAATGTGTTAGCAGTTTTTAAAACAACTGAGTGCTGCACCTAGGGAGTTGTATCATGAACCTTATTACAAAACTGCGCGTCTTGGTTTCAGTTGCGGCAATCACTTTTGGATCAGTGACTTCCGCATCTGCTGAAATTACCAGCCTTCGTATCCAAACACACTTCACGGCTGAAAGCACATCTGGGCAGATGGTGGCAAACTTTATTGAAAACGTCAGTACGATGTCAAATGGCGAAATTAAAATTAAAATTTTCTATGGCTCTACGATTACGAATACTGCAGAGACGTTTGATGCAGCGATTGCAGGTATTCTTGATTGCGATATGACAGATGCTTCATACCAAGTCGGCAGAGATCCAGCATTCCAGTTTGCTAGTGATCTAGTGGGCCTTTACACAAATCCACAAGAGCAAATGGCGTGGCTACTTCATAGCGACGGATACAGCGCCCTAAATGTTTTATACAATTCATACGATATGGAGTTCATCGGTTGGTGGATACCAGGTCCAGCATCGTTTTCTTCTTCAGAATCTGTTGGAGGAATTGCTGACGTGAAGGATTGGAAATTTCGCTCCTCTTCAAGTTCAAACAATACAGTTTTTACAAACTTGGGAGCATCACCAGTTGTGATAGACCAAAATGCTATTCCTGGGGCTATTGGAACTGGTATTCTGGACGGTGCGTATGCAGCAAATTTAACTGAAACCTCAGAATTAGGTCTGTATGACATTGGCAATCGCACCAACTTTCCAGGTTTTCATTCTATGCCAACGAGCCATTTAGCCTGTCGTAAGGGCGTTTGGAATTCAATGCCAGCTGACCATCAAGCTATTCTTAAAAATGGAATGCAAACTCTGGCCTCTAACAACAACACGATAACTAAAATCAAGAAAGCCCTCACAACAAAGTTACTACTCGAAAAAGAAGTTAAATTGTATAAATGGTCAGAAACTGAACTATACAGGTATCGTTCAATGGTGAAATCTAGTTTAGTCGAATTTGCAACAACTCCAGCTGCGAAAACACTTCTAGAGAGCCACATCAAGTTTTTGGCAGCAATGGGTTTGTTAGAATAGCAACATAGTTTTAGACTTTATGGTAGCGGCCAACATTAAAGTTCAAGCCGCACCACACCACTTGCAACCCAATCATCAAGAATTTTTAGTGCCATGTCAGCAAAAGCCTGGTCATTAATATGGCAATCAACTTCAGTAAGCTGCAGCGGCAGTTTGATTACCTGGCGTACCTCATCTACCATTGCAGATAGACCATCAGGATCATATGCTGGTTCTCCGTATTTGTCCCATGCCTCAACTCCCTGAGTAGGCAATAAAAAATGTACTGGGCCTTTAGATGCCTGCAAACGTTTGGCAATGTCTTGGATCAGTGTTCGGCGTTCTTCTGGGCGAAGAACCGATGATTTTATTAGACGGTTATGCTCATGAAAGGGCCGGTCAGCATATGCAGACGGCGTTTCTTGCCAGCCAACAAAATCAATCAGGTCAGAGCAACCAGGAGCTACAATTTGCGGAATCCCCTTGGATCCAGCGCCTGTTAACCTGTACGGCCCAGCATTAATAACAGAACCGACCATGGAATTAGCAAGTTCCTGCATTGCAAAATCCATAACTGCAACAAAATAACCCTGTTGAGCTAAAGATTCAAAGGCCATTCCACCCATCCCAGTAGCGTGGAAAATAGCGACCTCAAATCCACGTGATTCAAGTGGATCGCGCAATAATTTCATATAACTCAAACAAGAAGTACCCAAACTCATCATGCCTATCACAGGCCGATCCGCTTTTGGCGGTTCTACACTTTTTGCAGAACCTAAAACTGCTCCAGCAGCTTGGCTAAGAGACGATTTGCAAACTGAGTTTAAACCGTAAAGACCACCAGCCCAAAGTATCATTTGAATATCAGGTGACAATCGGTCTGCTGGAATAATGGGTGAAAAAGAAACCGTGGAAACAACATATTTAGGAACGCCCATGGGTAACGCCTGAGCACAGTCTAGCGCTAAATCAGTTCCCATTGTTCCACCTAAGGCTAGCATTGCATCAATCTTACCACTGGCGTGTAGTTGGGACGTTAAAATTACCGCCCCTCTAGCCATAATTTGCATTGCTGAATTTTCATCACCACTTTTAATTGCTAATTGAATGGTGGAGCTGCCAGCCTCAGCAACCTGATGTTTGGATATATCAGTCGGAGTGGACGGATCACCTAAAACACTAACGTCCATACTCAACACAGCCCCACCCTGGGCAGCTATGCAGTTACAAATATAATTCAACTCCTCATCTTTAGTATCATAAGTTCCAATAACTAAGATTGTTTTTTTTGACATTATATCAACATCCTCATAATTGGACCCACGCCGTTTTAAGGTTTCTGTATTTGTCCATTGCATGGGGTGACTTGTCGTGTCCATTACCTGACTGACCCACGCCACCCAATGGCACAGTAACGTCAGCACCACCGTAGGTATTTACATGGACTACGCCAGCACGCAGGCTTTCAATCATGCGATGAGCTCTACTAATGTTTTGGGTAAAGACACCAGCCGACAGGCCATAATTTGTACCATTCGCTAGTCGAACTGCTTCATCTTCCTTGTCAAAGGGTTGTATAGCCAGAACGGGTCCGAAAATTTCGTTTTGAACCAAGGAGCTATCTTGTGAGGCATTGTCAAAAATGGTTGGACCAATGTAAAATCCGCCTGTATCGACTGCTCGTTGTACGCCACCTAATTTTAAATCTGCTCCATCGGCTGCAGCACGATCACAATCCCGTAGGATATTATTCATCTGAGTCTTTGAAGCGATAGCACCCGCATTTGTTGATAAATCTAACGGATTCCCCAATGTCATTTCATCAGCTATTTTTACTATTTTTTCAACAACATCCTGATGTATCGAGCGCTCCACTAACAAACGAGATGAAGCTACACAAACTTGTCCACTATTGCGGAAAATAGCTCCAGCAGCCACCTTAGCTACTTGATCAAGATTTCCCGCATCCCCAAAAACTACAGATGCCGACTTCCCACCAAGTTCCAGATAAACGCGCTTTAGGTTGGATTGGGCAGCATACATCAATAGTTGGCGACCAACCGGACCCGATCCTGTAAACGCCAGTACATCAACATCCATATGTCGGCCCAACGCCGCTCCAACATCTAAACCAGTTCCAGTAACGACATTCAAAACACCATCAGGTAAGCCAGCTTCGTGACAGATATCGACTAATCGCAAAATGCTTAAGGAAGCAACTTCTGCCGGTTTTAAAACAATGGTATTTCCAGCTGCCAAAGCCGCTGCAATTTTCCAAGCACCTATCATTAGAGGAAAATTCCATGGGATAATTACACCAACTACGCCGACTGGCGTATGGTGAACCAGACCTAAAGTACCTGGAGCTGTTGGGGCAATCTCGCCATACTGTTTATCGCACAACTCTCCATAGTAACGAAAAGTGCCCGCAGCACTCAATGGCTCACCTTTTATGGCCATTGAAATTTCAGTTCCATTATCACGCACCCCTAAGACGGCAAGCGAGTGTGCCTCGTTTGCAATCTGATCAGCAATACGTTGCAAAATCTTTCCCCTCACAGCTGGGGCAAGCCCAGACCAGCGGCCGTCTTCAAAAGCTGTACGAGCAGCAAGGACTGCCTTATCTACATCCAATCCTTGTCCAGCAGCGATCTTAGTCAGTAAGGTGCCATCAATTGGGGATATTACATCCATTTGGGCCCCATCGCTGGCATCAACTTTTTTGCCATCAATCAAGTGCTGACCCACTGGCACTGAGGCTTGCCGTAAAATATCAATTTCAGATTGGTTTATCATATTTGTAACTCGCACCTTTAAAATTTTTTGTACTACAACAATAATTTTAACTTTGTGGTCACAAAGTTATTTGTTATTATTTTTTGTGATCACGTTTTTAAGTGTGAAACTGAAAGACCAAAAATAATCTAACTTCCTATTTAATATATATTCACAAACTCTTAGTGATAATCTCCCTGGCTATTGGCTCACCCTTTAGCACAGCTCTTTGTTGCCAGCACTGCACATTAAGATTGCCTAGATCAGTTTAGCCTGTCAATAAATCGACAATTACCAAAAATAACATTAATAAGAAAGTTAACGTAAAACAGCTAAAGCTACAATGAAAACGATTAATTGAAACTTGAAGTATTTATATATAGTTGAATCAAAAATTTGAATTTGGGTGCAGGGTACTAGGCACAAACTTAACTTGATTAACTTAAATTACGGTAAAGAACTATTGGAGTTAGACCAATGAAAGACCAAAACTTTTTGACAGAAAATAATGCCCGTCATATGTGGCACCCTATGGCTCATCCCGCCGAAATGCAGGCTAATCCACCACGCGTCATTGTTGGAGCTAAAGGCGTGCGCATAACAGACGTAGATGGCCACGAAACGGTAGACGCAGTAGGCGGTCTTTGGAATGTTAACCTTGGTTATTCCTGCAAACCAGTAAAGCAGGCGATTTCTGAACAGCTTGAGGCTCTGCCATATTACTCTACTTTCCGAGGCACCTCCAATGATAAAGTCATTGAACTCAGCTACATGTTGCGTGATTTTTTTGAACCAGATGGTCTAAGCCGTGCATTCTTTACATCTGGTGGATCAGACAGTGTTGAAATCTGTCTTCGTTTGGCTCGGCAGTATCACAAAATTAAGGGCTCACAGGGGCGCGTGAAATATCTTTCTTTAATGAAAGGATACCACGGCACCCACACAGGTGGAGCTTCAGTAAATGGAAATGCAAATTTCAGGACACAATATGAACCTCTACTCCCTGGCTGTTTTCATGTGCCAGCTCCCTATACCTACCGCAATCCATTTGATGAAACTGATCCAGAGCGCTTATCAGCCCTATGCCTCAAGGCCTTGGAAGAACAAATTAGTTTTCAGGGAGCAGAAACTATCGCTGCGTTTATTATGGAGCCAGTTCTTGGTGCAGGTGGTGTAATTCCACCTCATCCTAGCTTTATGCCAAGGGTACGCGAGATATGTTCAAAATATGGTATTTTACTAATTGCTGACGAAGTAATCACTGCCTTTGGCAGAACTGGTGCCTGGACTGGAAGTCGCCTTTGGGGTGTCAAACCTGACCTCATGGCTACGGCGAAAGCAATTACAAATGGCTATTTTCCATTTGGGGCTGCGATGATATCCGATGAAGTCGCAGAGGTCTTTGAAGGCGACACAACCGGCCGCGCCATGATTGGGTCTGGGTATACATATTCTGGGCATCCCGTTGGGGCAGCAGCAGCAGTTGCATGCCTGACAGAGACGCTTCGCTTGAACGTTCCAGAAAATGCAGCTGCACGCGGAACACAACTATTTGAGGGTCTGAAAAAACTAAAGCAGAAATATGAGGTAATTGGAGATGTGCGTGGGGGTCATGGACTAATGTGCGCGCTTGAGCTGGTATCTGATCAAACTTCTAAGAAACCCGTCGAAAAAGAAACAGCTGCACGCATCTATGAAACTACCTACAATAATGGGACCATGGTGCGTATTTCTGGACCAAACATCATTCTATCCCCACCACTTATTTCTAAGGCTACTGACGTAGATCAGATTTTAACCTCCCTCGATAAGGGGCTCGCTTCAGCATAATTTTTATGTGATTATTATTTTGGCGCAACTTTAGATGCAAACCTTCCTATCACATAAGCTTACCTGCATTATGCAATATAAAAGTTTTTAAGTAATAATATTGAGCCAACTTACTAAATATATTTTAAAATATTAATTTAAATCGATCAAATGCACTCGATTAATAACGGTGCCCACACTTTAAGAAAATTAGTCTTTTATATAATCCTGTCGGATTGGACCAATATATTTTTCTATAAGTTCATCTGGCACTTCACTGCCATCAACTAAAAATGGAAGAATGCCACGCTTTAACGAACGCCCCCGCATAGCGAGTATGTCATTATCAGACTTAGTCACCCTCTGTGACAGACGAAGGCCCCAATGATGCAAATTTTTATAAAGCTTATCTATTACATTTTGATGATCTGAACCTTTTGCTAGATCATAAAATTCTTCAGGGTCCTCATGCAAATCGAATAGCATAGGTCGCATGCCCCCCTCAGCATGCATCATTTTATATCTTCCATCAAAGACCATGAATAAACGCGCATCACGGAGTTCTAATCCCAATTTTGCTGCTTGCGGTGTGGCTGAATAATCAAATTCTGAAATAACATAACTACGCCAGGATGGCTTTTGGCCCCACAGCCATGGCAACAAAGACTTACCTTCCAAAATATGTTCTGGAACGGTCCCGCCCGCAGCATCTACGAAGGTAGCGGCCAAATCGATGCTTTCCACTAGGGCATCACAAGTTGTACCCCGCGTACTGGATGCCTCAAGACGTGGATCATAAATTATAAGTGGAACTTTAACTGAAGCTTCATGAAATAAATCTTTTTCCCCCAGCCAGTGATCACCAAGATAATCACCATGATCAGAGGTAAGAACTATCATAGTGTCCGCCATCCGGCCAGTTTTGTCAAGATGACCAAGCAAGCAGCCAAGCTGATCATCACATTGCTTTATTAATCCCATGTACGCTGGAATTACTTTGTCACGAACTTCATCCCGCTGAAATGCTGAGGCAATCTTATTACCCATGTAAGCCCCGTAAACAGGGTGCGGGTCTTGGCGCTCAACTTCATGCCGGAGTGCTGCGGGAACATGGTTTGCACCAAACATATTGTGATACGGTGCAGGAACGATATATGGCCAATGCGGTTTAATGTAGCTCACGTGAGCCATCCAAGGTCCTTCAGCCTGATCTATAAACTCAATAGTTTTTTGAGTTAACCATGGAGTTTCGCTGTCCTCTTCCTTTATATTTGCAGCCTTGTCAGCATTACGAAACATCCAGCCACTAGCAATTTGATCATCACTAACACCAGCATTTGCGTAATCAGCCCAAGGATTATCTCCATCATAGCCTTTTTCTTTTAAGTACTCATTATAAGGGCTGCGTTTTTCATCATAAAAACCATCTGGACCATACCCCCACAAACCATCATCACGGATCCAATTATCAAAACCACATTCAGCTTGACGCGCACCAATGATACTATCAGGGGCCAATCCCAGCCTCTCCATTCCCTCAGCATCAGCCTTCATATGCGTTTTCCCAATAATCCAGGAATTCATTCCAAGTTTACGGAGGTGATCACCCATTGTTTGCTCACCTACACGTAAAGGAAATCCATTCCATTGCGCCCCATGGCTGCTGGCATAGCGTCCAGTATAATAACACATACGGCTAGCTCCACATATAGGTGATTGAACATAAGCTTGCGTAAATCGAACACCCTTTTCTGCAACGCGATCAAAATTGGGGGTATCTAAATGCGGGTGTCCTGCGCAGCTCAGATAATCAAAGCGAAGTTGATCATACATTATAAATAGGATGTTCATGGAGGACCTCAATTTCTACTTATTTATATTTTTGTGTGCACCGTAGTTCCAAATGCAAGAAGACGTATCATACTAAATTTGTTCGATACTATTACTGAGTTTCATTTCGTACTTCTAAAATCCGCATCAAACCTGCATCCCGGGCCTCTCTAAGGTCTTGCTGACTTCTTCCATCAGATTGTATTTTGGTCCCTGAAATTAAAGCTTCACAGACCTCTGGGGTCAAGGCTGGGGTTCCTAGGTCAGCCCAACGCTCTTCTTGGCTAGCGCCTAGATGGCTTAAATAACCTTCCATACCTCCCTCACCTCCACCTAAATGATAAGTCATATGCGCACCCATCAAAGCCCAACGAAGCCCTGGTCCATTAACCAAAGCCAGGTCTACTGCTTCAACATCCGCTATGTCCTCTGCGACAATGTTAACAGCTTCGCGCTTTAACCGCACTGGCACGCGGCCTATTTTGCGATATAATATCTCTGCAAAATCAAGTATTTCACTGGCCGGACAATAGATCTCAACCAATGGTATAAGGTGAAGTGGGTTAAAGGGATGGGCGGTTAATAACCGTTCTGGCCTTTGCATACCTTCGCTAAGTACAGACCATCGCAAACCTGATGCACTTGACGCTATGAGCGCATTCGGGTCCGCATAACGCTCGAAGCTACGGAAAACGTCCTTTTTAGTACTAATAATTTCAGGTACATTTTCCTGTGCAAAGAAAACATTTTCAAGAGCTTTGGAAATTTCAGAATAAATACTCAGCACTCCTGGCATTACAGCCTCTTGGTTCATAGAATCTAATTGAGACATTGGAACTTTTATACGATCTACGAGCGCTTTTCGCGCTGATGCATCAGGATCCCATGCTTGCACATTTATTCCATGATTTAAGAATAATGCCACCCAACTTGATCCAATCAATCCACAACCCAGGACTGCAACAGGAGCCTTGAATTGTTCTTTGATATCCACTTTAGACGCCATCTGGTGCAATATTTTCATAAGGCATTATCTAGGAGCCATACGGATAGCTCCATCCAACCGAATGACCTCACCGTTCAACATTTGGTTGTCAATAATGTGGGCTACTAAGTCTGCATATTCTTTAGCTGCACCTAATCTACGTGGAAAGGGCACCTGATCACCAAGGGCTTTTTGAACTTCCTGTGGCATTCCATGCACCATTGGTGTCGCAAAAATACCAGGTGCAATTGCACAAACACGAACACCTTTATCAGCCAAATCCCGCGCCATCGGTAGGGTCATCCCAACAATACCACCCTTCGAGGCAGCATATGCAACTTGTCCAATTTGGCCATCATATGCTGCTATCGAAGCTGTATTAACTATAACACCGCGCGCGCCATCTAAACCCATCGGTTCATTATCTGCCATCAAGGCTGCAGCTTGTGATGAACAATTAAAGCTACCAATCAGGTTAATCTGAATTGTCTTTGCAAAAGTTTCAAAATCATGGGGCAAGCCTCGTGAAACAGTTTTGCTTGCCGGGGCAATACCCGCACAATTAACCATTATTCTCAGATCTTTAAATTTTGAAATTATCGAGCCAAAACCTTCAGAGACACTGATAGGGTCAGCAACATCTACCTTACAGAAAAGACCTCCAATTTGCGTTGCCAAGTCTTCTCCTGCAGTTTCGTTTATATCGAAAATTCCAACTCTAAATCCCATAGTGGAAAGCTTTTGCGCCGTTGCAGCACCAAGACCAGAAGCTCCACCTGACACCACAGCCACAGCAGATTTTTCAAATATCATAAGTAGTTTCCTTTAATAAAGCTTCCGTAATCGGCTATACGCACATGCTAATCTACCGAGGCTAGACGTCAAACAGCTAATTGCTTCACACCCAAGATTACTAATCAAAATAAAGGGCTACAGGACATACTAAAGTTTTTACTAGTTACTGGTTTTAGTCTACTTCTGATTATGAGATAAACGAGCTCAATATAAAAAATACCTTGGTCTACATTACTAGTAGGTTTTTTGTGAGAATTGACACTGTTGGGGGTAATGGAGTGGAGCTTGATAGTGAAAGCCAATAATTTACTAATAATTGTTCCTGCACGCGGTGGAAGTAAGCGAATACTACAGAAAAATATTAAAAATATATGTGGTCAACCAATGATCTATTGGCCACTTATGGAGCTATCAAAGGAATTTCCATCAAGCCAAATCCTGGTCTCAACTGATAATTCTGAAGTTATCTCTACTGTTGAAAAAAAAGGTATAAAAGTCCCGTTTGTCCGCCCTCAGTCACTTTCAGATGACTTCACCGGAACTATGGCTGTCGCCACTCATGCATTAGCTTGGTTTGAGAAAAATGTATCTGCCGTAGATTACGTATTGATAGTATATCCAACTGCCGTTCTACTTAATATTAATGATATATCGACCGCATTTTCTTTTTTAAAAAATGACGACAATTGTGACTGTGTGATGTCCGCTACCAACTTTGTATTTCCAATACAGCGAGCTATGTTCCAGAACAGTGAAGGTTATGCACAAATGTTTAAGCCTGAAAATCTCATGTCAAGGTCACAAGATTTAGTAGAGGCAATGCACGATGCTGGACAATTCTATTTATATCGATCACGCGCTGTAAGAGCAGGAAAAGACCTCAACAAATCCAACGTAAAGCTTCAACTGTTAGATCGTAATAAAGTAGTTGATATTGATACGTTAGAAGATTTTGATGTTGCTGAAACGCGAATGAAAATGTTGGGTCTAGACAAAACAAATTTTGATTGGAAAGTTTTTTAGGTTCACAAATTTATATTTGTTTGTGTGACGTCAGGTTTTACAAGCAGCTTACAAACGTTTGCCTTAGTCAACCCTTACAAATTAGTTGACTAATTATTTTTAATTCCAGATAGGTGAGTATCTCAAAAATGAGTATTTTTGGCGATTTAATTTCAACGCTTTTTGAGAAACGCTATCGCAACCTTTTCCTCACAAACTCTGAGGATAAAAATATTATAGAGTTGGCAAAAGAATTATTAGGGAGTTATGGTGAGGTGTCTGGCGGAGCGCTGGCACACATGGTTTTTGACAAATATGCTCAAATTAGCCTTAAAGAAAAACATGAATTTTTCCAATTTATGGCTAACGAGTTAGAAATCAATCCTGACGAAATACGGACATCGCTAGACGCCTACCAGCACGATCCCTCAGAAACTACTTATAAAAAGTTTTCAACTGCTAGTGAGCCAAAGCGACAGGAACTCATAAGAAGATTGAACCATCCAGATGGAGCAACTGGGCGCCTTGTTGGAATGCGAAAAGATTTACTTTCCTTTGTAAAAGAGAGTCCCGAACTTGCACCCGTAGCTATAGATTTAAAACATTTATTTACCTCATGGTTTAATCGAGGTTTTTTAGTTTTACGTCCAATTAGTTGGTCAAGCCCAGCAGAAATTTTAGAGAAAATTATTGAATATGAGGCAGTTCACGCGATAAATAGCTGGGAAGATCTTAGAGCAAGATTGCAACCTGAAGATCGCAGATGTTTTGCATTTTTTCATCCAGCCATGCCAGATGAGCCCTTAATTTTTGTTGAAGTTGCATTAACAAAAGGCATTCCAAATTCAATCCAAGGCTTACTCGAAGCCAACCGAGAGCCAATCTCTCCTGAAGATTCTGATACAGCTGTATTTTACTCGATTTCAAACTGCCAAGAGGGACTAGCAGGGATTTCATTTGGAAATTCATTAATAAAGCAAGTTGTGGCAGATTTATCTCTTGCGGTTCCCTCTTTGACAACATTTGTGACCTTGTCTCCAATCCCAAAGCTGAAACGTTGGCTTGCAAAAGGTATAGTCCCAATGAATGTAAAACATACGGACCAAGCACTGGCAGCCTATTATTTGCTGAATGCAAAAGGCACTGATGGCAGGCCTTATGATCCAGTAGCCCGATTCCATCTTGGAAATGGTGCAATGTTACACGCAGTCCATTCTGATGCGGACAACTCAAGCAATGGATTGAAACAATCTAGTGGTGTTATGGTGAATTACCGCTACGATCTGAATAAAATTCCACAAAACCACGAGAGCTTTTTGTCAGAAAACAAAATAGCAGTATCTCCAGAGGTCCGCGCCCTAAGTGCTTCAATAAAATAATTACACTTAGAACGAATTTCCTAAAAAGTCTTACCGTCCAGCTCCTGGGATATTGTCTTTAAACCCAGTCTAAAAAAATAGCTACTTAACTCTCAAATTCGGTGAGAGGCTATTTCGGCACCCTCAGAGAGGCTTTTTAATTTTGCGTATGCGATGTCTGGGTCAACGGCACCGTAACCCGCAAAAGTTCCAAAACCGCAATCAGAACCTGCAACCACACGGTCTAGGCCAACTATTTCAACAAATCGGTCAATACGCTGGGCGACGAGTTCTGGGTGTTCTACAAAATTAGTAGTCGTATCTACCACGCCAGGTACGAGAACCTTATTTTCTGGAATTTCTAATTTTCTATCACGAAATACTGTCCACTCATGTGCGTGCCGAGGGTTCGAGGTTTCAAATAATAGATATTTAGCCTTGGCTGACATTAAAGTTGAAAAAACCTTATCCATACCTATATCACAGCAATGAGGCCCCTCATAATTACCCCAACAAATATGAATCCTAACTTTTTCTTCAGGTATATTTTGTAAAGCATGATTCAGCGCCTCTACATTGGAGGCGGCTACTTTCACAAACTCATCATCACTCAGGTCGTCGAAAAGCATATGTCGTGACAAGGCAAGATCAGGGCAGTCCAATTGCAAGTCAAGGCCAGCAGCAACAATCGTTTCATATTCCTCGCGCATCACATCCGCCAAAGCCGCCAAATACGTCTCTCTGTTTTTATAATGTGAGTTTTGCAAAAATAAGGAAATTACACCTGGGGAGGCTGCATTCATAAAACCCCGCTCAATACTGTTTTTTTTCATTGCAACCTTAAGGTTTGATATATCTTTTTCCAACTCTCCCTGACCCTTTGAGGAAATGTTACTTGTGCACATCGGGCGGGCGTATTGGGGTGTACCTCCATCATCAGCTAGTCGTTCCAAAAAACCGGGAAACATTTTAAGATCTGCTGGTGCATTCCGAGGACTATCACCGGAAAATCCATTATAGCGGTCCTTAACATAAGTGGCGTAAGATATTTTTGAAGTCTCGCCATCACTCACTATATCCACACCAGATTTTACCTGTTTTGCAACCGTTTCGTTAACTGCATCCGACATAACTACATCAAATGCAGTTTGATCGTATTCAGCCTCATTCTCACGGGCAAAAATAAAATCAACAACTTCTTGACTACGTGGTAAGCTACCAACATGAGAGGTGAGAACTTTTTTCATTAAATTTCCTTTTTAGATTTTAATTTCAAATCCATGTTGGGCCAGCTAGGTCATCGTTTGAACACACTCGATACAAGCTTGCTTCACCACTCATTGACGGCTCAATGTTATGCGAAAGACCTGCTGGCAGCAGGCAGGTATCACCAGGATTCAGGGTCACTTTTTCGTCACCCCAAGACAGCCTCCAATGCCCCCGCATGGGCATAAAAACTACAGAGTCATCAAATTTTTCTTGAGCACTAGAACCAGAGTTACGTGTTATAAAATCAACAGAGAAGCCTGGCTTATCTTTTAATACTCCACCTTCCCCAATAACTTGAACTGTTTGACTTGCAGCTAACGACATAAGATCACGGTATCTTGCAACATAAAGCGGTACAAATTCTTTGGCAGTGGGCTCAGGTATGCGGGTTAGAACATCGCTAGAAAGAATTGGCATCGGCTTAAGGCCATCAGGTAATACCTCACCATTCTTACTATCATAAAGACGACCATTTTCACCCAAAATTAAACCATGTTCAGCGGCATCCTCAATTACCTGAGGAGCCCAGGTCACGCCACCACCGGCGTCGTCTCCACCCAAAATGGCCATTATCATCCCGTAGTCAGACCCAATATTTTCAAACCCCCGAAAAATGCCAGTTGGAATATTAATTATATCACCTTCTTCTAGGGCTACCTCACCCGCTGTACCCCAACGTCCCCAAAAAAAACGCCACCGCCCTTTAAGAACAAAAAATACTTCAGCCGTTGTGTGCACATGCAAAGAGTTTCGGCATTTTGGTGGCTGACCCGCAGCCCCAATATTAAATCCTGGAGTGTCCCTAAGATGTACATGTTGGTCAGCACTCTCACTCACACCACCACCAATGATCGTAAAATTTTCTTTTTGATTACTGCCAGGAGTGTGGGCGTCAATGAACGCTGTTTGACATGGGATCAAATCTCCATAGCGAACAATACATTTTTCCATTTCACTTGGTGTCATATTATAGTGCCTATCCCTTTTTCAGTGCAATTTGCTTCCAAATTGCTGTTTCATCAAACAAAGTATATTCGCGCCGCAGTCCCCAAGGACCAAATTCAGCATGGCTTATCCCCATAACGTGAACTTCTGCACCAGTTGGTTGGCCAAACGCACCCCAACCATCGTGTTTCCCAGTGAGGCTCCAACGCAATGCGACGCGTGGTGGCATAAGTGGGTCTTCGCGTCCAATCTGATGATGAATTTCAAAATTTGCCGAGGGAAAGGAGGATCTTAGTCCAATCCAAAATTCGTCAACACCATCCGTCGATATTAACTCCTTCCCACCTGGGTAATAGCCAGTGACTGCTCTATCATATTCCGTAGAGATGACACTGAGATCAGCTGCCATAATTCGGTTTAATATTTCAGAGTATTTCACACCCCAGGCGTTGTTGTTGCCACGTCCGATATATGGCCCTAATTTGTCATCCGTAGGATGGAACGGCTTAACGCATCGACTGGATCCGCCCTCAGTTTCAATTTGTTCAATTGCATACTCATAAGGGTCCCATCCCATTTGACGCACAATCGCACCTTGGTCCCGGATCAACCATTCGTCATTAATTTGATTATTTATTGCGTGGCAATCCGCAACAATTCTATATTTTAAGAATTTTCCCGTCGCCTTTCCATATACCCCATCCCCAAGATGAGTTGCAGTAGACAAAATTCGGTGGGATGAAAGCATTCCCTCCTCAGGCGTGCCTGACCATATAACATCTTCTCCCAAAAGCCGTCGGTCTGGAAATTCAGCAAGGGTTGCCATAGTTGCACCGATAACGTTCGCATTTCCAATCACAAGAGAGCCTGGCGAACGTACGATAATATCCTGAGAATAGTAGGAATGCAGCGTCCCTAACCCGCGACCCTCCCAGATCTCCTTTGTGATTCCCAAAATATAATCAGGAAAATCAACAAACCGGTCTGAAAAACCCTTCATGTGCTCCACCCCTCTGGAATTTTAGCTGACCCACGAACAATCAATGGACTATTTATTTTTAGGTGCATTGGGGCAACACCTGGATCACGGATTTTATCAATCATAAGTCGCACGGTTTTCTCCACCATCAAATTTGCTCTTTGCCGCAAAGTCGTTAAATTATATCCCGCCCAAGATGACGGCGGAACATCATCGTAACCCACAACACTTACGTCAGCCGGAATGCTTAAACCAAGCTCTGATCTCAAGACATCCATTACGGCAAAAGCCATATGGTCAGTCGCTACAAATACTGCGTCAGGCCTACTCGAAGCTGCAAACATTTCACGGGTAACATCCTTGGCAATGTCTGTTGAGAAATCACCTAAAGCGCGTGCAAACAGTATCTGACCTGATTTTTTTAGGCCAGAACAAAAGCCAGCCTCTCGGTCACGCTGAGTGGAGGCACCCGCCCAACCCCCAATGTATGCGATTCGTTTATGGCCCGCTTTACATAAAAACTGTGCCGCAGTATGGCCACCTTCTATATTATCTGAGGTAACAGAACTGTGTGATTTTTGGTCTTGTGTACGATTAAATAGAACAACAGGAACTCCCATTGCCTCGCATCTCGCTGTCACATCGTTAGAGATCCCAACGCTAGCAATAATAATGCCATCAACTTGATAGTCGAGTAGTTCTTCAATGACCTGCTCAGTAGATTGATTGTCATTAGAGGCCATAAAAACAAGGACGTGGTATCCTTCCTTTTGAAGGGTATTTGAAAGTTTTTCTAAGGCGACCGGATAGAAATAGTTATCAAGGTAGGCGACAATAAGGCCGATAATGCGGCTCTTCCCTGTAATTAGGGACCGCGCCAAAATATTTGGACGGTAGCCTAACTCTTGGGCCGCTTCGCGTACTTTTAAAACAGTTTTATTGCTTGCAGAGGCTCCTGGCGTAAAGACACGACTTACCGCAGACTGGCTTACCCCAGCACGTTTTGCTACTTCAAGGGATGTTACTTTATCCATCAATCTGCAGTCCAGCCACCATCAATCAACATGTGTGTCCCCGTCATAAGCCCACTTGCATCTGACGCCAAATACACAACCGCACCCATCATATCAGTTACTTCACCAACACGTCCTAGTTTAATTTTTTCTTCAAGCCATTTCACACGATCCGGATTCGCAAACGTAGGTTCAGTTAGGGGAGTGCGTACAAAAGTTGGACAGATTGTATTGACCCTAATTTTGTGAGGGCCCAGTTCAATCGCCATGGCCTTAGTAAAACCCTCAACAGCATGTTTTGTAGCACAATAAACAGCCCTCTCAATCCCACCTACATGCGCCATTTGACTAGATACATTAATCAAACTTCCGGGCTTTCCGGCCATCACAAGTCCCTTGGCGACAGCTGTGGTTAGAAAATAGGCACCTTTTATATTTAGGTCCGCAACGACATCATAATCTTCCTCTGTAGTATCTATTGCTAAGGAGTGTGCCGCGGTACCAGCCGAATTTACTAAAATATCAAAAGGCGACAGGGCTGCCACTGAGTTTTGGGTTGCTGCGATGTTAGACACATCCATCTCTATTGCGTTAGCCATGAAGCCAGCTTCCATTAATTGGCGTGCTGTGTCCTCCAATCTGTCAATAGAGCGCGCGGCAAGTGTCACATCCGCACCAGCCTCAGAGAGCGCCACAGCGCAGCCCAATCCAATACCAGAAGATGCACCAGTAACCAATGCACGCTTGCCATCTAGTCGGAAAGATGGGGTCTGCGGTAGAGTCAATCCACCACCTCATTTGCGATCAAAATAGGGCCAGTGGGCCGCGCTTTGTTGAACTCACACATCCGCTTGAGAACATCCACTCCCAGTTGTTGGTATAGGTCTAGCAAATCAACTAAAACCCAATTTTCACGAATTTGATCGCCCTCTATCCGCCAGAAGTCGAGACTGCGCATCGTTACGGTCTGACCGCTTGGCGCAATACCCATCCAGCCACCATCACTCAATGTTTGTTTCATATTAGGCCAGCCAGTCACGGCTACATAAGGCCCATCTGCAAAAAAGTGATAAGTCAGTTCATCACGATAAGCACCCCTATCCGGCATTCCAGCTAGAAATGGAATTTGGTGCCAGTTTCGAAAGCCAGAAATACCACGACCTGTGCCAATTCCAGCAGGCCCATACCAATTCATCTTTGGGTGCCAATAGCGCGGCATTTCCATTGCGTCTGGTGGCTCTTTTGGATGGCGGGTCATTGCAGTCAACATGTCAATTATTAGCTGTTTAGATTTTATAGAAGTATCTTGGTAACTCCCAGTTCGTAAACCATCACATGTTGCAGGCCCAGGGATCAGTCCCTCACGACCAAGACTTGGCGCCATTGGCCAAGCACCCGCCTGCATCATAAGTTCGGGGATGTCCCAGATAGCCTGAACTTCAACAATCTTTTCTTTTTCAACTCGGTAATACTCATGAAACCTCATATGTGCTAAATGGCCCGTGGGCTGAATATCTAAAAATGGATTGATGAATGTTCCAATATACGTACCTGCAATTCCAATCCAGTCCAGACCATGGTCATCAGATCCAGCCATCACAATCCATTGCCGCCTTTCGACGTCTGGCAGTGCATCTCTTAATGGAGCCAAAACATTATCGTAATAATCAGCTCCAGCGATATCTCCAAATGGGTGACACATGTGCACCACTGCGTCTTTGGCCATGACTTTATTGAGAGCTACGCGAACAGACTCCTCTGACCAATCGTACATCGCAGCATGCATCTGTGATGTTAGGTTTCGAAGGGACGAAATATTGATCATTCGGTAGCCGCTTTATAAGGTGCTGATCCTCCATAGGGAATGTTCACCCCACCGTAGCGCCGCACACGTAGATTGCATTGCTCTGCATGTCCGACAAAACCTTCAAGCAGGCATAGCCTAGATCCATAAGCCCCTATTTCTGCAGCCGCTTCATCGGTTGTGATCTTTTGATAGCTATGAGTTTTAAGAAACTTGCCGACCCAAAGACCGCCAGTATAACGTCCAGCTTTTTTAGTTGGCAGCGTGTGGTTAGTTCCAATAACTTTATCACCATTAGCAACATTTGTCCTCGCACCGAGAAACAATGCGCCATAACAGGTCATATTTTCCAAGAACCAATCATCTCGATCAGTCATTACCTGTACATGCTCTGACGCTATCTCATCAGCAATTTCTAACATTTCATCATACGTATCACAAAGGATCACCTCACCATAATCTAGCCACGACTTTCCTGCTGTGTCAGCCGTTGGGAGAATTTGTAAAAGGCGGTCAATTTCTACCAAAGTAGCATTCGCCAATTTTTCAGAATTGGTGACCAGAACAGCTGGAGAATTATAACCATGCTCAGCCTGTCCCAAAAGATCAGTTGCACATAGCTCCGCGTCAACTGTGTCGTCTGCAATTACCATTGTTTCAGTTGGCCCCGCAAACAGATCAATACCAACACGACCAAACAGTTGGCGTTTAGCCTCTGCTACATAGGCATTTCCAGGACCAACCAGCATGTGGACAGGCTCAATTGTTTCGGTTCCAATAGCCATAGCCCCTACAGCTTGAATGCCACCCAAGACATAGATTTCATGAGCACCACCAAGGTGCATTGCCGCAATCACTGCTGGGTTAGGTTGACCATTAAATGGCGGGGTACAGGCAATAATACGGGGTACGCCAGCCACTGACGCCGTTGCCACTGACATATGTGCTGAGGCAACCATTGGGAACTTTCCACCTGGTACATAGCAACCTACAGATTGAACTGGAATATTTTTATGTCCCAAAATAACGCCAGGCAATGTTTCAATCTCGATATCCAACATGCTATCACGTTGTGCTTGGGCAAAGTTTCGAACCTGCTCCTGTGCAAACTTAATATCAGCCAATTCCCTCTCCGAAAGTGCAGCCAAAAGGCCTTCTATCTCTTGGTCAGTAAGCCTAAAATTTCTTGGAGTGTAATTGTCAAATTTAGCTGAAAAATCTCGGATAGCAGCATCACCACGCTCCTCAATATCTACAAGTGTCCTTTCGACAGAAGCCTTCGTGTTTGCGTCATCCAATGCACGTTCGGCATCAGGCTTCCCAGTTTTCAAATAAGTTATAGTCATTAATTTTCCTTGATTCAGGTACTATTTTTTTCCTTCCGGTCATAGGCCTCCCAGCCATGACCAGAAAAAACATCGACGCCCAATTGTGCGAGAACGTTTGGGAAATCGACCATAACCCAATTGTCTACGATCTTTCCATTTTCAACTTTCCAGAAATCCATGTAGCGAATTTGAATTTTTTTTCCTGTAGGTTCGACACCCATAAAAGTTCCACTATGAACCGCATCTTGCCGCCCAAAGGCTGCAGCCCATTCACCCATATAGAGCCGCGCCTCGTCCACACACACCTTATCAGAAAACGCAGCCTGAAATGGTTTCTGCCAATTATCTTGAAACTCCCTCACACCTTCTTTTTCTCCGCAACCAGTATTCCCCATCCAGCGAAACCCCTCAGAAAAAAATTCACCAATATCAACAATGCGGTGATCGTTCAGCCCATCAACCATTCCTTCGATAACGGTCCGGGTTTCCTCTGTCTTTGACATATCTGTATTTTTACTCAACACAGCTTGTTCTGGTCTTGCTCCACTCATCCTTTTACTGCTCCCGTTGTAAGGCCACTCACTATTTGTCGTTGAAAAACCATAACCAATAAGAATAGTGGGGCTGTTGCAGAGACAACTGCAGCTACAGCAAACATAACATTTCCCTCAGTCTGAGTTGTCCCTAAAAAGCTTGCAATTTTTGGAACCATGGTCTGATTTGCTTGGCTTAATAATGTGGCTGTAACAGTGAAGTCGTTGTAGGCAAGCAAAAAAGAAAATAGACCAGTAGTAACGACACCTGGCCACATTACAGGCACGATCACACGCCTAAATGCCTGAAAACGGGTACACCCATCTACCATCGCACTTTCATCAAGATCCTTAGGTATATTGAGAAAAAAACTATGTAACATCCACAATGTAAAGGGCTGATTAATTGCAACCATCACAATAATGGCAGTAGGTAAATGTCCCCAAAGGTTCCATTCGAAGAAAGGCAATAAATAACCCGATACCAGTGTAATATGCGGCATGGCACGGAATACTAATGCCAACATCAATAGATAAAAAGCATATTTCTTACCCGAGCGGGCGAGTGCGTAACCACCTAAAGTACCCAAGGTAAGTGATATAACGACAACCGAAATCACCACTATCATTGTATTTAGTGCAGCGACCCAAAATGATTTGGTTATCCAGGCACCAAAATAGCCGTCACCAGTGAAGGCGCCACCTGTTTCAACCTGAGTGCGAACACCACTAATAGCATAAGCCCAATCTGCCTTGGAAAAAAAGTCGCCCTGGACTTTAAAAGAGCCCCACATAGTCCAAAGAAATGGAAAACCTGCAATAAAAACCCAACACAGTACAAAGAACCAAATTACAGTATTTAATGGCCACGGACGACGGTGAATAATTTCAGACATTAAACAACCTTTCCTTTAAAGTCTCGCCAGGTCCTTAACAAAACTGGGATTAGCAACACAGCAACACCCAGAATAGTTAAAACTGAAGTAGCGCCCGCAGAACCAAAGAATGTACCCTCACCCCCAGCGAGATCATTATAAATAATCCACGAAAGTGAGGTTGCACTAGCCTGCGCTGAAAAACTAACAATGGGCTCAAATACTCGAAAGTTATCCATCAATTGGATTAGACAAATGAAAACGATTAGTGGGACTAAATGAGGTAAAACAACATAACGTGTGCGTTCCAAACGAGATGCGCCATCAATCATGGCCGCCTCAATCGTATCAGTGGGTACCGTTTGAAGACCTGCGTAAAATACAATAAATGCGAATGGGGCCGAATGCCAGATTCCATAAATTATTAACATTATCCACGTTAACGTAGGTGAAGCCTTCAAAGACAGGTTTGGATCCTCAAAAAGCCACTGCAACATGGAACCTAAAATTCCTTCAGCGTCAATCATCCAAAAAAGTATAAGAGAGCCAATCAATGGTGTTACGATCATTGGAAGAAGTGACACAAAAATGGTAGGGCCTTTGAATTGCTTGGGTAAACTATTGACGCCCAGCGCAATGCAGAAGCCAAGCAACAAAACCAGCGGTGTCACTACAAATGTATAAGTGAGAGTAAATGCGAGGGCACGGTAAAAAGGCAAATTGTACGTTTTACTTAAAAATTTTCCCCAATTGGGACTATCGCTCCAAGCTAGAGCCAACTCGCTCGTGGCAAGATGATTTCTATTTTTATAAGTACCAAACCCGTTGAATTTCCCCAAAGGCTGTTCTTCTTTTATCTGGACGCTAGCCTCAACATCAATTTGAACTTCAAGTTTGCAACCGAATGGGCCACAGTTTTTAACCTCTTTTAGAACCGCCACATGTTCGATGTGCAGAGATTGAATAAATACTGATCCAATAGGTAGTGCAATAAAAAGTATCATCGTCACCAGTGACGGTAGAATAAACCAAAAAAATGTACGGTTTTTCATTTTTAGCGCCTAATGAGTTTTTAGAGTA
Organism: uncultured Planktomarina sp.; assembly: GCA_905182325.1. GTDB lineage: Bacteria > Pseudomonadota > Alphaproteobacteria > Rhodobacterales > Rhodobacteraceae > Planktomarina. Next base: position 30,622 of record CAJJBD010000014.1, read on the forward strand.
GGGGAGGGGCGCACCCCTCCCCCTAGAGATCCTTACTTGAGGAAACCTTTTTCTGTTGCTGCCGCAGTATATGCTGCCTCAACATCTGCTAAAGCCTGCTCGGCACTTTCATTTCCTTGTAGGAAGTCTGAAATTTCAGCGCCAAGTGCGCCGTGCAATGTGCCCATAAACGGAAGCATCGGATATGGTGCAGCACCGTCTGCTGCAGTTGCCGTAACTCCCGCAGATGCAGCGCTTGGTGTATATCCATCTCCAAGCCAAACTGTGTCATCATTATTTGCCTTAATAACATCAGAGGATATTCCATTCATCATAGCAACAAATGTGGCCTCTGCATCTGCATCAGATATATTCGTAGAAATAGAGATGCCATCCCACCAGAGTGTTGATGCTGGACGTGCATTATTACCCCATGTTGGCGCACCTGTTAGTACGGTTGTGGATGTCACAGCTTCAGTTGAACCTTCATCATCCAAAACGGCTCCACCACGACTTCCCCACAATGTTGCCAACGCTATATTTCCAGCCTCCCACTCAGCCTGAGTGGCATTAGAGTCATATGTCAAATAATCTGGATTTGAATAGGCAACCAAAGACTTGAGCATATTCAATGTTGCAATTCCATGATCATTATTAACTGCTACTTCAGCTGTACCTGGCTTAAAGAATTCTGCACCAGTACCCATATACATGTTGACAAACTCTTCTGCGAGGTTCCAACCAGCCTTAGTATTTAAAGCTACCGGGTAATCCATTAAACCAGCAGATTTGATTGCTTCAGCCGCTGCTAAAACGTCTTCATATGTTTTGGGAATGCTGCTTACGCCAGCTTTCTTCAACATGTCAGAACGTGAAAACAAATGCTGTGCATTAGCCATAAAGGCGATAGCCATAATTTTGCCATTTACTGTAACCAGTTGGCTTGGCTTTAGACCGGCACCATGCTTAGCAACCAACATATCCAAAGGACGCACTAATCCATCATTCATTAGTGTAACCAAAGTAGAGTTACTCGCAATAACCGAGGTATATTGAGCAGGATTTGCAGTAAGTGCTGCCACCATAATGTCTTTGTGATCTTTAGTGAGGTTTGCCTCAACAGTTACACCACCACCAGCACAGGCACTTGCGCCAGCTGTTACAGATTGGATTGCAGGAAAGTCATTTGAAAGAATTTTGACGTTACCAGAAGAAATTCCGCATCCCGCCATTGCTGTACTTCCGAGAACCATAAAGGCTCCAGCTATCGTTATTTTATTTAGAAACATGTGTTTCTCCCAGTTGTAGTAAGATACGACAGACTTTGCCGTATCTTGGTTAATCCCCACCATGGGGAATCTTAAAGGGGATCAGTCCCCAATCCGCGCACCAGTTTGAACATCAAACAAATGGCAAATTTCTTTAGGTACAGAAATGCGAACCATGTCACCAATTTCTGCCCGGTAATCTTTATGTGCTTTTACTGACACTAATTCGCCGTTCACCCGAACTGTAATCATTGTGGCGTCACCCAAAAGCTCCATCGTGTAAACGGCTGCATTAATATCTCCACCTTTTTTTACAATGCTTGCATCCTCAGCACGAAAACCAATTTGGGCAGTCTGATTTGGGAAATTTAATCCAGCAACCTTGAGGTCACCACCAATGAATTGACCGTCAGTCAAACTCCCTTGAACCAAATTCATGGCTGGCGCACCAATAAAACTAGCAACAAAGGCATTTGCTGGCCGGTCATAAATTTCAGTTGGACTGCCAACCTGTTGGATAACTCCACCCTTCATTACCACCACACGATCTGCGAGCGTCATTGCCTCAATCTGGTCATGGGTGACGTAGATCGTTGTCACTTTTAGTTCGTGGCTTAAGTTTTTAATCTGTGCTCGGGTCGATACGCGCAGTTTCGCATCTAGATTGGAGAGTGGCTCATCCATAAGAAATACGTTGGGTTCACGGACAATTGCGCGGGCGAGCGCCACGCGTTGTCTTTGACCACCAGACAGTTCGGCAGGCTTTCTGTGTAGGAATTCGTCCAGCTCTACCATAGCAGACGCGCGCATGACCCGTTCATTATGTTCTGATTCTGGAATTTTGCGTACTTTGAGTGGAAATCGGATATTCTCATAAACATTCATATTTGGATAAAGTGCGTAAGATTGGAATACCATCGCCACGTTGCGATCTTTGGGGTCTAGATCATTCACCCGAACACCGTCGATTAGAATATCGCCGTCAGTAACCTCTTCAAGGCCAGCAATCATGCGCATTGTGGTCGTTTTTCCACATCCAGAAGGCCCTAACAGCACCAAAAACTCTTCGTCTTTAACTGTAAGGTTGAAATGTTCTACGCCAACAAACGAGCCCCACCGTTTTGACAAATTTTGAAGCTTAATTTCAGCCATCCAAGGTCCTTAGAAGAAAAGAATCGAATTTGCATACGCTTGCAAAAACACTACATTTAGGCAAGTAGTTTCCTTCAGTCAAAACAAAATGAATTACTATTTATAAATTAATCAGGTTGATCACCTTCAATTAAGAACGAGAAAACATAAATGTTAGACTTTCAAAGTGAAAAACGCATCGTAAAAGATTATTACCAGGCTTTAGATGCGGCAGACGATGTTGGTATAACAGACGTTTTACTAAAGTTCACAGCAAAGGATTACATTTGGCGAGCTTTTCATCCATTTAACATCCAAACGGAAGCTAAGTCCGTCAGTAGTATTTTCTGGAAACCCTTTCGAAATTCCGTTCGCCATTTACAGCGGCGCATGGATGTTTTCTTTGCGGGCAAAAACTTTATAGATGACAGGGAATCTGTTTGGGTATGCTCCATGGGCCACCTAATGGGGCTGTTTGATAATCCTTGGCTCGGAATTCAACCAACAGGTAAACTCGTAATGCTGCGCTATGCAGAGTTTCACAAAATTGAAAATGGCAAGATTGCAGAGACTGCATTCTACTTTGATATTCCTCACCTAATGATCCAAGCTGGTTATGATCCATTTAAAAGCCCAACGGCAATGCATCTGGTGCAGCCTGGTCCGACGACCCATGACGCTTTGCTATTCAAAGACGCTCCAGCCTCTGAGGGGCAAAAGACAATGGATGTGATGCACGCAATGATCAGTGACTTAGGTACCTGGCAGTCAGGGTTGCCGTTGGAAGAAGAGTTGGCCCGCACCTGGCACAATGATATGTCTTGGTGGGGGCCTGCTGGAATAGGTGCTACTTACACTATTGAGCGCTACGCAAAACAGCATTCAGGTCCATTTAGGGCAGCCTTTACCGAGCGCTCTGGGACGGGTCATATTGCACGTATAGCTGAAGGGCATTATTCTGGGTTTTTTGGTTGGCCTAACTTTGTGGCAAAGCCATCAGCTGGATTTATGGGCCTCCCTCCAAGTAACAAACTCTGTGAATTTAGGGTTATTGATATCTACCGACGTGAGGGTGAAAAGCTGAAGGAAAACTGGGTCTTTATTGACATGCTGCACTTTTTCAAACAGCAGCGTGTGGATATACTTGCCAACCTTCAGGAAGGTTTCAAATAAAATGATATTTATGCGCCACCATTTATGGAGTTTGGCTAAAATCAGTTTTTGCTGTCGAAGTACTTCCGGAGTAAACAATAATGAGGGGGTTTGACGATAAATATATTGATCTCCCAGATTATATTTTAAAGTGCACTGCCCAAATTTGGGAGGGGCGTAATATTTCTGCGCTAGACTGGCATTACGCAGATAATCTTTTAGTGAGAACTCCCGCTGGGATAAGCCACGGAAATGCAGCAGGCAAAGCTAACACGATGGCAACTTTGTCAGAGTTTCCTGATCGCCAGTTGCTTGGAGAAGATGTGATTTGGTGTGGCGATGAAGATGCTGGATTTCTTTCCTCTCACCGCATCTTGTCAACCGCCACGCACCGCGGCGGTGTGTTTGGCCCTGCCACCGGGCGACAGCTAACATTCAGAACAATTGCAGACACATTTTGCCGTGAAAACTGCGTATGGGACGAGTGGTTGATTAGGGATAATGCAGCAATCGCCCTCCAGATTGGACAATCTCCAGAGAATTGTGCCCGAAATTCAATTGCTGCGGGCGATCGAAAAGCGCCACTCACCCCAACCTCAGACATCATTGGTCCCTATAAGAGTGATGGTAACCACGATAATTGGGGCGTCAAGCATGCGGCAGTTATGCAGAACATTATGAACACAAATTTTGAGACCATAACAAAGGAATATGATCGGGCTTGTCACCTTTCTCTTCCTGCAGGCCAAGAAGTCCATGGGTGGTCTGGCGCAGAGAATTTTTGGTTAGGGCTGCGAAGCGCATTACCCTCTGCAGAATTCAAAATTGATCACCAAATGGGCCAAGATGATCCACTTCTTAGCCCCCGAAGCGCCATACGTTGGTCACTAAATGGGTCCCATGACGGCTGGGGACGTTATGGAGCACCTACAGGAGCCAACATACATATCATGGGCGTAAGTCATGTCGAATTTGGCCCTAGAGGTCTGCGACGAGAAATTACACTTTTTGATGATATAGCAGTCTGGAAGCAGATACTGCTACAAACAGAGCCCTAAAATGGTAAAAACTAAATTAAAAATTACTAGCACTGGGCAGGACTTTATTTATGGATGAGCCACTTGTTCTTCTGCCAGGAATGATGTGCGATGCCCGCCTTTTTCATCCACAAATAGAATTATTTTCTTCAAATCGATCACTGATGGTAATGGAATTAAAAGGAAAAAAAACAATGGCAGGCTTGGCGAAGAGCGTGCTTGAACGTGCCCCGGAACGTTTTGCTCTTGCTGGGCTATCCATGGGTGGGATTGTTGCGATGGAAATCATTCGTCAAGAGCCTGACCGGGTCACTAGACTTGCCTTAATGGACACGAACCCACTAGCAGATCCCCCTGAAAAGGCAGCCCAGCGGAAATCCCAGATCAACCGAGTAATGGCTGGTGCATTAAGGTCAGTTATGCGTGACGAAATTAAGCCCAATTACCTGTGCCATGCCTCCAAAAGCCATGATATTTTAAAAATATGTATGGATATGGCTCAGGATTTGGGACCAAAAGTTTTCCAAGATCAATCCTCTGCCCTGCAAAATCGTCCAGACCAATGCAATACGCTACAATTAGTAAACGTTCCATCATTAGTACTTTGTGGCGAAAACGATCAACTCTGCCCAGTTTCTCGGCATATTTTAATGCATGACTTGATCAATGGATCTCGTCTAGAAATAATTCCCAGGGCTGGTCACCTGCCTACCTTAGAACAACCTGAACTAACAAATAGAAAGCTAAAAGAATGGCTGAAGCAATAATTTCCGAAGAGTTACTGGCGTTACTGCGGCAAGTTGATACGCCAACAGTCTGCAATGCTATCGAAGTGGCACAAGGCAAGCGTGGCTTTAATTCCTTTACACGCGGCACTATGCAGCACTCAAGACCAGGGGATCCAGCTATTGTTGGGTTTGCTCGAACTGCCAAAATTTCAGGATTAGCAGCACCTAAAGAACCATCAGATGTAATTCGTGCCCGGCGCATGGACTACTTCCGTAGTATGGCTGGTGGGAATGGTCCAACAGTTGCTGTTGTCGAGGATGTGGACTTTCCCAACTGTATAGCAGGCTGGTGGGGCGAAGTTCATGTTGCTGTACATAAAGGACTCGGCATGCGCGGCGCCGTTACTAACGGTGTGGTGCGAGATCTTGACGTAATGGATGAGGGCTTTCCTGTTCTCGCAGGCTCTGTTGGGCCAAGCCATGGTTTCGTCCATGTGCTCAAAATTGGCGATCCAGTGGAAGTCATGAACATGAGGGTATGCCAGGGGGATCTGATCCATGCTGATCGTCACGGCGCCCTAGTTATTCCAACTGGCGTAGTTTCTCTACTTAAAAATGCAATTGAAAAAGTTATTGATAGCGAAGCTATTGTCTTAGTTCCAGCACGCGAACCAGGCTTCAACATTGAAAAGCTTGAAGAGGTCTGGGCACAATTTGAAGCAGCCAGAACCTGAGTTCAATCAAACATTTTTTTGTCGGGTAGGCTCACTAAGTAAAATACATACTAAGAAATATTTGCATGCTATCTCTAAAAAAGCATAATAAAGCATAAACTAGTTAGCCTGAGGTTTTAGTAATTGTTACCTTCAAAATTATCCACCACTATAAATATAGAAAATCATTTAATTGGGTTAGACCAGCGGCCTTTGTTAATAGCAGAGGTCAGTGCAAACCATGATAAAGACTTAGATCATGCTTTAGCTCTTGTAGATGTAGCAGCAGATGCGGGCTGGGACTGCCTCAAGCTCCAAACCTATAATGCTGATACTTTGACCATGCGCTCTGATCATCCATCCATGAAAACAGATCCCGTCTGGGGCACGGACAATCTCTACTCCCTTTATGAAAATGCTTGTATGCCAATGGAGTTTCACGCGCCTTTGTTTGCAAAAGCCCGTGATCGTGGATTAATGCCATTTACCTCAATTTATGACCCAAGAGATTTAGATTTTATTGAAGGCTTAAATTGTCCAATCTACAAGATCGCTAGTTTCGAGATGACATTTGATGATCTATTAAAATGTGTTGCACAAACTGGTAAGCCAATCATCCTATCAACAGGTATGGCTACATTAGACGAAATAGACCATGCGATTGAAGTGCTAGATAAAAACGGAGCTGGACCAATAATATTGTTACATTGCTGCTCATCGTATCCCGCACCATTGGAAAACATTAACTTGGATGCAATGCTTGCAATGGGCGCACATTTTAACAATTTAGTAGGTTTTTCTGACCATACAATTGGTACCGTCGCTCCTCTGACTGCGATTGCAATGGGGGCTGTTGCTATCGAAAAGCACTATACCAATGATCCCACTCGAGTAGGCCCAGATCATCGCTTTTCAGCCACACCTGAAATGATGAAACAGATTGCAGACGGTGTAGATGACATTATGGAAATGAGGGGCCACTCTGAAAAAAAATCAGTTCCAGCGGAAATAATTAACAAAGCCATTGGAAGACGGTCTGCGTTTGCATCAAAGAACCTATCAAAGGGTACTATTCTTACTCGGGATAATATGAGGTTCATTCGTCCAAACGCAGGCATCCCCGCAAATGATGTGTTTGGAGTTTTAGGTAAAACCCTGTGTCGCCCCATATTAAAAGGTCATCCAATAACTTATTCTGACATTTCTTGAATTCTAAAAATTCGTATTGCCAAAGAGAGATCCAAAATATGCGAAAAATATTGATATGATTAATGTCGAATTTTCAAAGGTAATACCTACTGAGGATCAAGTGGATATTTTATACGACCTGCTAATGCGACGGGAACACAGAATTAGCAATAAGATTGACCCAGCTTTTGAGGATCACGTCAAATTTGTTAATTCTAATCCCTATCGGGCATGGTACATAGTAGTAAAACAAAGCAAGCCCGTTGGCACATTATACATCTCAAAAGAAAACACTGTCGGAATAAACTTAGACGGAATTAATTATGAAAAGGCTGTTTTGGAGATAATTAATTATGTGAAAAAAAATTACTTGCCATTGCCTGAATTAAAATCTGTCAGGGCCCCAACTTTTTCAATTAACGTCCCTCCCAAGAACCTATCACTGATCAAAATACTTGAAGGGCTAGACAAAGAAATTCTTCAAATTTCTTACGCTCTGGAGTAAATACGGCATCAATGCGTTACAGAGCTTCTGAAAGGGTTTAAGAAAATGCTTAGCGTTAGGGTAGCTGATTTATCAGATAGCAAAGAAATTTTTGAGTGGCGCAATGACGAAACTACTAGGCAAATGTCACATATAGATAATATTGTTGATTGGGACGAGCACAGAAACTGGTTCAATTCTACTCTGAAAAGCCAAAGCCAATTCTTATTGATTTGCCATATTGAAGAAGCGAGCCAAAAAATTGCGGCAGTTCGGTTTGATTTAAACAAAAACATTGCAATTATTTCAATAAACCTTTCCCCTTCGATACGAAACAAAGGGTGGGCGATGCCTTGTTTGAAAGAAGCTATCAATTATTTTACAGCTAATTTCAGTTCCATTTCAATTATTGAAGCAGAAATAAAGTCTATGAATCTAGCAAGCATTAAGACATTTGAATCTGTGGGTTTCACTTTTGATAGAGAAAATAACGAAATCCGATATTACAGTTTTATTATATAGTTAATTAATAATTTAAATACTGATCAGTAACGCATTAAACTTAGTCCGATTCTACTATTAATTGGGTAAAAGGTGACTGAATGAGGCATAATTGCAAATACCATAGGTTACCACTGACTACGGTTATCATCTATTGGCTTTATCAGCTTACTTTTCCAATTTTTATTATATCTGCATTATCTCTGGCAGCATGGCGCAGCTTAAAAGAACCTTCACATTTAACACGGCTGGCGGATCGTTTCGGCTTTGGGCCAGTTGGACCAAAAGGCGCCATATGGGTCTACGCTGCGTCCTTGGGCGAAATGAATGCCGCACGCCCATTGGTACAAGTTTTTCTTGATAATGGGCACGACATATTACTAACTCACTTATCACCTGCAGGACTTAAGGCTGGTCAGAAATTTTTTGGGGAGCACCCTAAGGTAACACATCGATATATCCCTTTAGATTTTTTTTTAATGGTCAAATTGTTTTTACGCCGTGCTAAGCCTGCTTGCGGCATCGTTCTCGAAATAGAGATCTGGCCCGCTATGTTGATTCAGGCTAACAGACTAGGCGTTCCAATGTATCTGGTTAATGGTAATTTATTAGCTAAATCCATGACACGGTTAAATACCTGGAAACGTAGCGGTTTGCATATGTACCGGTTGTTTGACCATATATTTACTAGAGCTGACGATTATGTAGACCGTTATAAAGCCACGGGTGTCCTCCACAAAGACCTAACCGTCACTGGTGAGCTAAGGTTAGACATCCCACGTAATCCTATATCTATTGCGAAAGGCCAGGCTTGGAGAGAAGCTTGGGCTGGTAAAGAATTTACCTTTATGATTGCCTCCTCCGTCAAGGTAGAAGAAAATATCTTGATACAATGCTGCATCGAGCTTTCAAAACAGGTCCCTACAATTAAAATTATATGGGTTCCCCGCAGCCCACAGAGATTTGCCGCAATCAGCCAAAAAGCACAGAAGGCCGGCCTCCTTTCAATGAGGCGTAGTGATTGTAATAATAGTATCCCCAATCCAATTCAGGTTTTTGTTGGGGATAGTATGGGAGAAATGGATATCTATTTAGGTATGGCAGATGTTGTTTTCGTGGGTGCAAGCTTCAGTAACGGAGGAGGCCACAACATCGTAGAACCATTATCCACAGGTTGCCCTGTTGTAATGGGCCCGTCGACCTATGGTGTTGACTTCATCGCAAAAGATGCGACCTCAGCAGGTATTTTCCATTCATTTTCTACGCCAGAAGAAATGACAAATTTCATAATAGACAATGCTAGATCCCCGCAAAAGTTGGAACAAATGCGATCTAATAGCTCCACTTTTTGTAAAATGAATATAGGAGTATCAGAGCGCTGTTACAATATGATAAAATTCCACATTTAAAGAAATAATATCGCATTTAAAAAAAATTATTTCAGTAGAAAAACCTAACCGATCTCGACAATGTGTGATGAATATTAGAAAAGGTAAAAAAGGGCCACTGCTGTTATACAAGGCTTACTTGTTCGAATGGAAAATGCATGAAAGACAACCTCCGGAAAGGCCAAGAGCACCTACCTTACGCCGTGCCCTATGGGAAACAAAATATATCACAAGCTGATATTGATGCGGTAGTTTCTGTTCTAAATTCAGATTATTTAACCCAAGGGCCTAATGTCCCAATTTTTGAAAAATCTATTGCGGATAAAACAAACGCTACTCACGCAGTCGCTGCTCATTCAGCCACAGCAGCCCTGCATATAGCGTGCATAGCTTTAGGGGTTGGACCAGGGGATATGGTTTGGACAGTTCCAACAACATTTGTAGCCTCAGCCAACTGTGCTATCTATTGCGGTGCTGATATTGATTTTGTGGATATTGATCCAGTTCGATATACAATGTGTCCAAAAGCACTTCGAAAAAAGTTAGAGCAAACAGGTAAGCCCCCAAAAGTTATCATTCCCGTACACTTGTGCGGTCAATCCGCTGATATGAAAGCAATTCAGAAAATAGCAAAAGAGTATGGGATCCGAATAATTGAGGATGCCAGCCATGGGATCGGTGCTTCCTACGATAATGCGCCAGTGGGTAATTGCCGTTACAGCGACATAGCCGTGTTTTCGTTTCATCCAGTAAAAATTGTCACCACTGCTGAGGGCGGTGTTGCAACAACTAATTCAGCAAAGCTGGCACAATCCATGGCACTTGCGCGCAGCCACGGAGTGACGCGGGATCCAGAGTTAATGGAAAGTAATTCTGTTGGGCCCTGGCATTATGAACAAATCACGCTCGGGTTCAACTACCGTATGACAGACCTACAGGCGGCATTAGGTACCTCCCAGATGACACGCTTAAATAAGATAGTAGAACGCAGAGCAAAACTTGCAGCAAGATATGATGAGATGTTACAAGAAATGCCACTTAAAACTCCAATTCAGTCACTTAATACAGCATCCAGTTGGCATCTCTATGTAATTCGGGTTGATGTAGATCGACACAAGACAATTTTCGAATTTTTGCAATCACAAAATATTGGAGTTAATCTTCATTATATGCCCGTACACCTTCAGCCGTTCTATCAGCGTAGAGGGTTCAAACCAGGCCAATTTCCTAACGCTGAAGCCTATGCCAAAGAGGCTATATCAATACCTCTCTACTACGGCCTAACCAATGAAAATCAAGATTTCGTAGTAAAAAATTTGAGGACTGCACTTTTGTAAATCTAAGTTTTTCTAATTGCTTATTCTATTTTTAAAATTGAACTAAAACCTCAACTCCAAATAGTGGGCCAAAAAACTTTGTGAATTAAAAAATGAGAGTTACGGTTTTAAGACTCTCCTACCCAAATATAGAGGATTTCAAATGATAAGAATTGGTCTTTTAGGTGCCGGGAGAATAGGGCAAGTACACGCCCGTGCCGTCGCATCCGTGCCAATGGCAAAATTGATAGCAGTAGCAGATACGTTCACTAAAAATGCCCAATTAGTTCAGGATCAATACGGCTGCGACATTCGGACCATTGATCAAATTTTGTTGTCTGACGATATTGATGGAGTAATTATCTGTACACCAACTGATACCCATGCTGACCTAATCGAAAGTTTCGCTCAGGCGGGCAAGGCAATTTTCTGTGAAAAGCCCGTAGATTTAGATATTTTCAGAGTTAAGGCGTGCCTCACTATCGTTCAGGAAGAAAATGCAACATTAATGGTTGGGTTTAACCGCCGGTACGACCCTGACTTCCAAGCCTTAAGAGCCTCAATTGATGCTGGCCAAATTGGTGAAGTTGAAATGGTAACAATAATCAGTCGAGATCCAGCGGCGCCTCCAGATGAATACATAAAGCGCTCTGGTGGCATATTTCGGGATATGATGATCCATGACTTTGATGTGGCACGCTGGATGTTGGGTGAAGAGGTTAATAGCGTGCAAGCGACAGCCTCAGTATTAACTGACCCTAAGTTTGGCAAATATGATGACTTTGATAGTGCAAATGCAGTTTTGACCACAGCTAGTGGCAAACATTGTACGATTACAAATTCTCGCCGTGCATCATTTGGTTATGATCAGAGAATTGAAGTTCATGGTTCAGAAGGTTGTGTATCAGCAGAAAATCACCATCAGTCACGTATCACTGTGGCAACCACACATGGTTATACACGGCCACCCCTTCTTGATTTTTTCATGAACCGTTATATTGCAGCGTATGCAGCAGAAATTGAGCACTTTGTCGATTGTATCTCCAGTGGCACGCAACCTAGAACAGGCGGGCATGACGGATTGATGTCCCTAGCTTTAGCAGAAGCAGCTTTGGAATCAGTGCGGACCGGCAGTGCAGTAGATCCCAAAGACATGCTTCCAAATACAAAATAACTTTAAAGGAAATAATATGGAATTGCTCATGGCTGCAGCCTCACCATTTGCGCGCAAAGTAAGGGTTTTACTGCGTGAGACAGATCAATTAAAGGCTGTTAAAGAGGTACATATTGCTACCTCCCCTTACAAATCTGATCCAAAAGTGCAGGCTGCCAACCCAACTGGACGAATTCCAGTACTTATCAAACCAGACGGCACAAACCTTTATGATAGTCGGGTAATCACTCGATATTTAGATAGTCGTGTGAATGCAGGCCTCTATCCGGAGAAAGGCCTTTGGGATGTCCTCACAATAGAGGCAACCGCAGATTCAATCATGGATAGCGCTGTAAGCATTTCGTATGAAATCAGGGCCCGGCCTGAGCACTTAATTAGTTCTGATTGGGTAGACGCGCAGTGGGTTAAAGTTGCGAATGGTTGTAAAGCGTTACAAAGTCGTTGGCTGGTTAACCTCAATAGCCGATTAAATATGGGACAAATCAGTGTGGCATGCGCGCTGGCCTACCTTGATCTGCGCCACGGCGCTCGCAATTGGCGTAAGGGTAATGATGCTTTAGCTGAATGGTTTAACAGCTTTGAGGGTCGCACCAGTATGATTGATACTCATGTAGATGGTTAGTCTTTATAATCTGGGGTAAGCATTAGGCCCAAATATACTTTCCAAAACCTAGCAAGAAACTCTTGATCAAATGGCCCCAAAGTGCTGCTATTTTGTTATTTGTTAACTTTAAATTAGTAGAACTTTGGTATTCAATTGATAGGCGATAATGAATAGGCTATTTGTCTGTACATAGGTTTGCTTTAGTTAAATTTAATAAATGTTATGAACCTACTGAAGTAGCATATCAATGTTACTTAAATGCAGCAAACTCACGTCTTACAGACTGCGCCGGAATGTCCGCTGGACGCCACGCAATCCCTAGGCTAGGAACCGATTAGAAATACCCGTTTCTGTTGGGTTTGAGACTTTGAAATTAGCTTGGAGGAACCTCGTGGCGCATAAAGATGAACACGATGGCACCCGTAGAGATTTTATTTACTATGCAACTGCGGGTGCGGGGGCAGTCGCGGCTGGCTCAGCAGTATGGCCGCTAGTCAACCAAATGAACCCCTCAGCAGATGTTCGGGCCCTAGCATCAATTCGTGTAGATGTAGCTGATGTTGAGCCCGGCACTCAAATCACAGTTCTTTGGCAAGGAAAGCCAGTTTTTATTCGTCGCCGTACCGAAAGCGAGATAAAAATAGCTCGTGCTGTTAAAATAGATGAATTAATCGATGGAAATGATCGTAACAATAACAAACCAGATATGCCCGCTACAGACGAAAATCGGTCGCTTGACGAAGACGGTGAGTGGTTGGTGATGCTTGGCGTATGCACCCATTTAGGCTGTGTACCGCTAGGCGATGGAGCTGGTGATTTTGGGGGCTGGTTCTGTCCTTGCCATGGATCACATTATGATACTGCAGGCCGAATAAGAAAAGGTCCTGCACCACAAAATCTATTGGTGCCATTCGCCCAATTCGACGGAGAGACTGAGCTAGTTATTGGTAAGGAGACTGGATAATGGGTGGAATTCCGCACGATCATTATGAGCCAAAATCAAAAATAGAAAAGGCCATTGATTCACGCCTACCTATAGTAGGCTTGTTATACGATACAATTATGGTTCCAACTCCAAAAAATCTAAACTGGATGTGGATTTGGGGTATAGTGCTGACGTTCTGTCTAACTCTTCAAATAATTACTGGTATAGTTTTAGTGATGCATTATACGCCACACGTAGATATGGCTTTTGCTTCAATTGAGCACATAATGCGTGATGTAAATGGTGGCCACATGATCCGTTACTTTCACATGAATGGTGCATCTCTATTTTTTATTGCTGTTTATGCCCACATGTTTCGTGGGCTTTACTACGGCAGTTATAAAGCTCCGCGAGAAATTACTTGGATCATTGGGATGTTGATTTATCTTCTAATGATGGCGACCGGATTCCTAGGCTACGTGTTACCGTGGGGCCAAATGTCTTTTCATGGTACAGCAGTAATAACTGGTCTGTTTGGCGCGATCCCATTTGTAGGTGAAACGCTTCAGTCATGGATTTTGGGCGCAGCTGCCGTTGGCCAACCGGCCTTGAATCGTTTTTTTAGCCTTCACTATCTTTTCCCATTTCTGATCGCAGGCTTAGTTATCGTGCACATTTGGGCGTTTCATACTACGGGAAATAATAACCCCACTGGCGTGGAAGTGCGTCGAGGATCAAAAGCCGAGGCAGCAAAAGATACCCTGCCCTTCTGGCCATATTTTGTAGTTAAAGACCTCTTTGCTCTAGCTCTAATATTAACTGTTTTTATGGCTATCGTAGGCTTTATGCCAAATTACCTAGGCCACCCAGATAACTATATCGAAGCAAACCCGTTAGCGACACCAGCGCATATCGTTCCAGAATGGTATTATCTACCCTTTTACGCAATCTTACGCGCATTTACCTCAGAAGTCTGGGTTGTGCAGTTTGCGAGCTTTATTACCGGTGGTATTGTTGATGCAAAGTTCTTTGGAGTTTTAGCAATGTTTGGGGCGATCGCTGTTATGGCTCTGGCACCATGGCTTGATACGTCATCAGTACGGTCTGGTCGGTATCGGCCGATGTTCAAGTGGTGGTTTGGCATCTTAGTAGCAGATTTCATATTTCTGATGTGGTTGGGTGCTCGGCCAGCACAAGAGCCTTATGCTTCATTCTCTTTAATTGGTGCAACCTATTGGTTTGCATACTTTCTGGTTATTTTGCCCTTGCTGGGTGTAATTGAAAAACCATTAACACCACCTGCAACGATCGAAGATGACTTCAACGCTCACCACGTTAAACCAGAGGCGGCAGATCTTGCTGCCCCAGCAGAGTGAAAAGGAGTTAAATTTTGCTCAAGAATTTTGCTTTAGGCATCATCCTGACTTTGGTAGCTGGTTCTGGTGGAGTTTACGCTGCCGGCAGTCAAGGTCATGTCCATGATCACAACTTTTCATTTGAGGGTCCTTTTGGCTCCTATGATCAAGAACAATTGCGGCGTGGGCTTAAAGTGTATACGGAAGTATGCTCATCCTGCCACGGTATGAAATTCGTCCCTATTCGAACGCTTGGTGATGAAGGTGGGCCCCATCTTAGCAAAGCTGAGGTAAGAGGATATGCAGCACAATTTGTTGAGGTGTGGGATCAATCATTAAACTATGGTGAAGGCGATTATCGCGATGCACTTCCAGCAGATCACTTTCCAAAAGGTGGTAATTCAAACGCCCCAGATCTATCACTTATGGCTAAAGCCCGGGCTGGATTTCATGGACCAATGAGTACAGGAATAAATCAGCTGCTTAAGGGAATGGGTGGTCCAGAATATATCCTATCATTACTTACTGGCTACACTGGTAAAGAGAAAACTGCCTCAGGCTCAACTTTATATGAAAATACAGCCTACCCTGGCGGCTGGATTTCAATGGCACCACCGCTAGAAGATGAAATTGTGGAATTTGCAGATGGCTATAAAAATGATCTAGAACATCTTTCAGAAGATATATCAGCGTTCCTAATGTGGACCGCAGAACCAAAACTAAACGACCGAAAACGTGCTGGCACAGTTGGTGTTTTAATTTTAGGGTTGCTGACTATATTGTTATTTCTGGCAAACAAAGCTCTCTGGAGGCCAATCAAGAACAGGGAAATATAATTAATTACAATCCCTTTCTGGAACCCTGGTCAAAGCCAAGACATGCGCGACCTATCGACGTGTACCTATATACTTCTGTAATGCCAGGGGTGGGTTGGAAAACAAACTTTTGATTTCTTGGGGCTTATGGGCGTGACCGTCAGCTACTAAGATAGCTTCATCGGCAAACTTGATTGCATCATTAGTATCATGGGTAACCATAAGAGCAGTAGCACCAGTCAATTTTAGTATTTTATCTAAAACTTCTAGCATTTCATCCTTTAGTGCTGGGCCTAGGGCCGAAAAAGGTTCATCCAGCAAAATCAGTGGACGCTTGCGCAATAGAATTCGAGCCAAGCCAACCCGGCCTCGCTGTCCACCTGAAAGATCTCTTGGGTATGCCTCAGCTTTTTCACTTAAACCCACTTGATCAAGCGCTTTATCAACAAGTAAAACCTGCTCTTTGGAGAGCCACATGTTCGGATTTAAGCCCAGAGCTACGTTGTCGGCAGCACTTAAATGTGGGAATAAATTATGTTCTTGAAAAAGAATGCTCAATGGTCGCTGTCCAGGATGGTTGGACATGGGTTTACCGTCCCAGAGCACCTCACCTGCAGTTGGCTGCAAAAATCCAGAAATTCCAAGAAGTAGTGTCGATTTTCCTTCACCAGACGGTCCAATAATTGCAACTCTTCCTCCTTTAGAAACACTGAAATCAGCAGTTAAAGAAAATTTTTCCTGTGTAAAACATACGTTTTTAAGATATAGAATGTCTTCGTCCTCCTTGGTCAAAAATCCAAAATAGAAAGAGGCTCTGCGCAACTAGGACTACTGCCACAGCTGCAGCCTGATCCATTCGATATGCTCCCATTAATCGATAAAGCATAAGAGGCAAAGTTTGTAATTCAGGATCTGAAAATAACGCAATAACTCCAAAGTCTCCCATTGAGAGCGCAGCCACTAAACCCACCGAAAAACCAATTGGTCGGCGCAATCGTGGAAAAACAATGCGCATCAACCAAACACCCCGCCCCATGTTTAGGCTCAAGCGCAAATGAAGATAATCATTATAGATTTCACGCACCGCCGGCATCAGAACGCGCAACACAAAAGGCATAGCCATCATTGCATTCACAAAGGCTGTTACTGGTATAGCTAGGCTTGCCGGGTGGACGAATGGAAAAATCATTAAAAATAGCCCCGTACCCACAACTAGCGGGCTGGTAGAAAGACCTAAAATACTAATACCTTCAGCTATTTTTTGAGTGTTAAGCCTGCTGTAGGCAAGAGATAAAGATAGTACTAGAGCAAGACAAATACAAACCGCTGTCGAAATCAATGCTATCAAAAGAGAAGTTATGCTTGCCGTTAGAACCTGTCCCGGCAGGGTCAAAATATTTCCTAAACCACGAAAAAGAATTGCAGCAAGCGGTAATATCAAAAAAACTGCAGCACCAGAAATCCAAATTAGGTCTAGTTTACGATGTTTCCAAGCGTCAAATTGCAGTACCAAACGGTCAAGCCCAATACCCCCCAATTTAGGCAATGGCACAACACACGCTAAAAAGGCCACAGTTACGCAAATACCAAACTGGACAGTAGCTAAGCTAGCGGCCTTTCCCAAATCAAAATCAAACCGAAACGCTTGATATATTGCAAGTTCAATAGTTGTACCTTTGGGTCCTCCACCTACCGCTAAAGCTACAGTAAAGCTGGTCAGACATAACAGAAAAATCAAAACGAACGCACCTGGAATGGCGCCCCTAAGCATTGGCCATTCAATCAGGAGGAATTTAGCCCATGAATTAGAGCCAAGGCTATCGGCTACGCGGAACCTCTCTCCAGGTACCGCGCTCCAACCTTGTAGGAGCAAACGTGTCGCTAAAGGTAAATTAAAAAATACATGCGCTAAGATAACACCAAACGCGCCATATATAGAAATCCTACCCAATCCAAAAAATAAAAGTAACTCACTGATCCAACCAGAGCGACCAAAAACAGCTAATAAACCTAAAACACCAACCAGTACTGGAAGAATAAAAGGGGCCCCCAAAAGGGTAATTAGAGCTCTGCGTCCAAAAAAGCTTTGGCGCCAGAGCGCTCGAGAAACTGGGATGGCTAAACAAACACTCAAAATTGCAGAAACAAGTGCTTGCCAAATTGTAAACCGAATAGCAGAGAAATCAGCCAGCACCAATGTGCCAAACCCATCACCTTTAGAGGCAACAGCGGCGGCCGTTCCAAAAGAAAATATTAGTAGGGCAAAAATTACTGCCCCACTAAGTATCAATCGTAAAGTTATTGCGATAACGCTGTCTGCCACTCCAATAGTGCATCCTTACGTAAAGCGGCAGCGTCAGAGGGACTAAATATCAGAGATTTTTTTGTAGAAAGTGCTTTTGGAAAACCCTCAGGCAATCCAGTCATCGGGGTCACTGCTGGGAACATCCAATTTGTGGTTGGAATTATTTCCTGAAACACATTAGATACCATAAATTTTAAAAATTGGTCGGCCAGCATTGGCTGATCTGTTGAACTTAGTTTTCCAGCAACTTCAACTTGCATGTAGTGACCTTCATCAAAAACTGCGAATGTTTTTGAATCATCCTGCTCAGCAATAATATGGTATGCAGGGGATGTTGTATAAGATAAAACCATATCTGCTTCACCCTCTAAAAACATGCCATAAGCTTCAGACCAACCTGCCGTTACAGTTACGATATTATCATCTAAATCATTCCATATTTCTTGAGCATCCGCTCCATAAGCAGCTTTCACCCACATCAATAAGCCCAAGCCAGGCGTTGACGAACGAGGGTCTTGAATCACTATTTTCAAATCACTAGCGGCAAGTTCCCTAAAGTTTGTTACTGTCTCTGCACCAACATTTTGTACAAAAGCAAAGTATCCCCAGTCAAAAGGAGTAAAAAATTTGTCGTCCCATCCACCAGGAACGGCATAATCTGCCACAATTGAGACTGGTTCAAAGAGCCCAGTATCCATAGCGGCGGCCATTAAGTTTGTATCGATTCCAAGTACGATATCAGCCTCAGACCTAGAACCCTCAAGTTTTACCCGCGACAGTAGCGCGGCTCCATCACCCGCGCCAACCATCTGAAGGTCACACGCACATTGGGCTTCAAAAGCAGCTTCAACAGCTGGACCTGGGCCCCAATCAGAGACGAAGCTGTCATAGGTGTATACTGTCAGTACAGGGGTATCAGCCACTGCCGCGCTTGCCAAAAAAAGTCCTGCAATTAGGGAAAGGTTTCTCATATAAATCTCCATGTTGCCGCACGGGGTCAGAGATTGGAGAACCCAAACCTTCCCTCCGCCGGTTCTAGCCGGTTCAGGTTCTACGGGTACGCTAATGCATCTCAGCCAGTCTTGGCTCCCCGAGGTTTCTTCCGATTATGCCCTTCTAAGGAGAAATGCAATCCCCACAGTTTTTATTTTAAGTGAGGGAAGTTACCAGTCCTAAGAAAAATTTATGAACGTTTTTGACACAGATTATATTAAAAATATTTGTTGTTTTTTTTCTAAATTCAAAAGTATTTTTGAAGACAAAAGTCTAGCTCTTGCTCCAATGCTCCAGCAACGATATTCCTAACTACAAAGGAGCCATTAGATGAGCTTAAATACGTTTGGACGTTTGTTTCGTGTTACCACGTGGGGTGAGAGCCACGGAACTGCTTTAGGTGCCACTATTGATGGATGTCCTCCAGGCATTGAAATAACGGCAGCAAAACTCCAACATTGGTTGGATAAACGCAAACCAGGGCAGAATAAATATACCACTCAGCGGCGGGAATTAGATGAAGTGGAAATTTTATCTGGTATTTTTGAAGGTAAAACCACAGGCACACCAGTTCAGCTGATGATAAAAAATACCGATCAGCGTTCAAAAGATTATGGTGATATTGTTGATAAATTTCGTCCTGGTCATGCAGACATTACATATTGGCAGAAGTATGGGATCCGTGATTATCGTGGGGGGGGCCGAAGCTCAGCTCGAGAAACCGCTGCAAGAGTTGCTGCTGGTGGTTTGGCACGTGAAGTTATACGGGTTTTGGCCCCATCTGTCCAAATAACAGGGTTTATGTGTCAAATGGGTCCTAATAAAATTAATCGCCAAGATATGAATTTTGATGAGATCAATAAGAACCCATTTTGGACACCAGATGCTCGTGCAGCAGAAGATTGGTCAGAGTATTTAGACAATTTGAGAAAGTCAGGTAGCTCAGTTGGGGCGGTAATTGAGATAATTGCTCAGGGCGTTCCAGCGGGAATCGGAGCGCCAATTTATGGAAAGCTTGATACTGATTTAGCAGCAGCAATGATGAGTATTAACGCAGTTAAGGGCGTTGAAATTGGGGACGGGATGGCAGTCGCCGAGCTCACAGGTGAGGGGAATGCCGATGAAATCTCAATGAGTGCCAATGGACCTGAATATAGCTCTAATCACGCAGGTGGCATCTTGGGTGGTATCAGTACAGGTCAAGATTTAGTTGTAAGGTTTGCAGTCAAGCCAACCTCATCTATTCTTACTACCCGCAAGACGATTACCAAGACGGGTAAAAATTCTAAAATTATTACTAAAGGACGGCATGATCCTTGTGTTGGAATTAGAGCGGTCCCAGTTGGTGAGGCTATGATGGCGTGTGTAATACTTGACCACTTGCTGTTGCATCGCGGTCAAGTGGGTAAAAATCAGGGCAAAATTGGTTAATAGGCCGGAACCTATGGGCGTGGAATTACCAAAAACTTGATATCAAGATGCCCTGCAATTTTAAACTTTAGTGTAACCTCTATTTCATCGCCAACACGCCAATGCTCGGCAAGACCCATGAACATTACATGATGGCTTCCTGGCTCAAATTCAAGCTGACCTCTAGCCGGAACTTTGACTGCCATCCGATGTTGCATGGTAGTTAGGCCATCTTTAATCACAGACTCATGAACCATGACACGTGGGAAATTCCCTGTGACACCAATTAAAACGTCCTCAGGGCCTTCATTAATTAAGCTCAAATACCCAGCCCCACTTTTCCCATTAGTTGGATAAGCAAAGGCATTCTCTACCATCAAATTATCAAGTCTATAACTCTCCGCCGAAACAGGGCCACACATAATTAGGAATGTCATTAAGAAGTATTTAATCATAACAGCCATTTCATTTTAAATCACTAAACCCATATAAACATTATTAACAGAAATCCAAGGGTTTAGAATGCTGCAACTGCATGCTATCGGATTTTATGGCTAAAGTTCCAACTCAGGCGGATATTCTAAAATGGATCCGCACTCACCCAGAAAAGTCCTCTAAACGGGACATCGCTAAGGCCTTTAGTATAAAAGGAGATGCGCGTATTGATCTAAAAAAAATACTGCGTGAATTAGCAGATGCAGGCCATATTTCAAGACGGCGGCAGAAATTTAGTGACCCGGATACGCTACCTCCAGTTTCAGCCTTACAAATGTTGGGACCAGATGACCAAGGCGATATGTTTGCTATTCCGCTAGAATGGGGAGGTACTGGAACTTTGCCAAAAGTCTTAATGCAGTTTCGCTCTAGTGAACCCGCATTGGGTCAGGGTGACCAAATTTTGGCCCGTTTGACCCCTGTAGAGAATGAAAAGGGTTATAAATACACTGCTCAATTAATCCGCGCAATTGGTGTCGACCCCAAAAGAGTACTTGGCATTTTTCGTACTGATGCTGCAGGTGGACGGATTGTGGCCATCGATAAAGGTGCAGGCAAAGAGTGGATTGTTGCTCCTGACTCAATCAACAAAGCGAAAGATGGCGAGTTAGTGGAAGCCGAGCAGTCAGGCCCAAAAGGTCGACTAGGTCTTCCCCGCGCCCGAGTTATCGCGCGCTTGGGAGACCCATCAGCACCAAGAGCTGTTTCCCTCATTGCTATTCACCAACACGGTATTCCAGATTCTTTTCCAGAAAAGGTGATGGAGCAGGCAGATGCAGCTAAAGAAATAAGTGACAAAACTAGAACTGACTTAACTAACCTTCCACTAATTACAATTGATCCCGCTGATGCACGAGATCACGATGATGCATGCTGCGCATTAAGGGACGATGATCCCACAAACCCTAATGGATTTTTACTATGGGTGGCGATTGCTGATGTTGCCTATTATGTCGTTCCTGGGTCAGCCTTAGATTCTGAAGCGCGACATCGAGGTAATTCAACCTATTTCCCTGATCGCGTTGTGCCAATGTTGCCTGATCGTTTATCAGGCGATTTATGTTCCCTGCATGAAGGGGTCACTCGACCCTGTATTGCAGTTGAGATGAAACTGTCCAGCAACGGCGAAAAAATTTCGCATCGGTTTGTTCGCGGAATGATGCGTTCACCTGCATCTTTATCTTATGAGGAGGCGCAAGCTGCCATAGAAGGTAATCCATCAGAGCGGGCTGCCCCCCTGGTAGAAAGTGTTCTGAAGCCCCTATTTGCGGCCTATGATTCTTTAAAAATCGCACGTAATATCCGCCAGCCACTTGAGTTGGATTTGCCCGAGCGTAAAATAAAATTATCAGATGCTGGAAAAGTTGTATCCATCAATTTCAGTGAACGACTAGATGCCCATCGGTTGATCGAAGAATGTATGGTTTTAGCTAATGTCGCGGCAGCAGAAACCTTAATTGAAAAGCAGCAACCACTTTTGTTTCGGGTTCATGAGGAACCCAGCCCAGAAAAACTTGAGTCACTGCGCGAAACTGCTAAATCAGTTGGATTGGTTATGGCCAAAGGTCAAGTGTTGAAGACCAGGCACCTTAATCAGTTGTTAAAATCAGCAGACGGAAAAGATGAAGCAGAATTAATTAATATTTCAACATTACGCTCTATGACACAAGCTTACTATAGCCCACAAAATATGTCACACTTTGGTTTGGCTCTTCAGAACTATGCACATTTCACATCCCCAATAAGGCGTTATGCAGATCTTTTAGTTCATAGAGGTTTGGTTTCAGCACACGGGTGGGGTAAAGATGGGCTTTCACCACAAGACCATGAAACACTAGATGAAACCGCTAAACAGATTAGCGACACTGAACGACGCTCAATGGTGGCGGAGCGAGACACAACAGATCGTTACCTAGCCAGCTTCATGGCAGAGCGGGTCGGAAACGAATTTTCTGGCCGTATTTCAGGCATAGCTCGCTTTGGTATTTTTGTTAAACTTGATGAAACGGGGGCCGACGGCTTAGTTCCTATACGCTCATTAGGTCGTGAATATTTTGAGCATGATCCTGAAACCCAAACCCTGCAGGGCACCGAAACTGGTACTTTAATTAGTTTAGGACTACGTGCTCTTGTACGCCTCTCTGAGGCTACACCAAACACAGGTGGTATTCTCTTGGAGTTAATAGAATTAGAAGATTCAAAGTTGCAAACAAATCAAGGAAAACGCAGAAATAGGTATGCAGGTTATAAAAAAGGTTCCCAAAAGGGGAAATCTAGAAAGGTTATTCGAAAGCGGAAATGACGTTTGAACACTGGAAATCTGATTTTTTAAGACGTGCGGTCATTGGCGGAATTTCGTCTGAATTTGTGGAACAGATTTCTCCATTTTTGAAATTTAATTTAAACTCATCACAAGCCGATATGGCACAGCCTGAGACCCACAAAACTCTCCAACAATATGTAGAAGTGGCAGTCAGTGAATTGCGAATTGCACAGGGCCAAGCTGCCTTATTAAAGCAAAAAAAAGTTTTTGATAAAATTGAGTCCAAGTATAAAGTAGATCGTCACATTTTGGTGGCTATTTGGGGGCTAGAGACAAATTACGGCAGCATCTGTGGAGACGTGCCAGTACTCTCAGCACTGTCTACATTAGCAGCTCAGGGTCGGCGGCAACCAATGTTTGAGGAACAGCTTTTAGCTACCTTTGAGATTATTAGTCGAGGTTTCAAATTACCTAATCAAATTCTTGGAAGTTGGGCTGGTGCTATGGGTCATACTCAGTTTATGCCAAAGTCTTATATAGATTTTGCAGTATCAGCTAGCAGTGGCGAACCAGACATCTGGACAGACGATCCAACAGACGCCTTAGCATCAGCAGCTCATTTCTTAATTTGCCATGGCTGGAAACCAACCACCCCATGGGGGCAGGTAGCATATTTATCCAAAGATGCTGATTTACTTTTTTTGCGCAAACATCAACCACAGCAGATAAGCAATTGGGAGAGCCCTGGCATCCTGTCCACAGAGTTTAAACAGGCTAATTATATTGCTCAGTTGATCTTACCCGGTGGAGCTTCATCATTAGGGTTTCTTGTCTCAGAAAATTTTAAAGCTTTGCTGAGTTACAATAATGCACCAGCGTATGCCATTGCTGTGGGGCACTTGGCAGATAGACTACAAGGAGCTCCTCCTTTAAGGTTTCCACCTGACGGTGACACTCATGGATTGAGCCCTTCTGAAATAAAATTTTTACAATCTCAACTAACAAAGTTAGGCTTTGATACAATTGGTGCAGATGGGTTTATTGGACCAAATACGGAAATAGCCATTGAAGCCTTTCAAGTGACTTATGACTTACCAGTGGATGGGTTTGCCGGCATTTCATTATTAAAAAAATTACAATCACACTAGGCGCCAGAGCCACTTTATAGACTTTAAACCAGCTGGTTTAAATTTATTCGACTGACACTAAAATCCTATATTTAGCCCATCAGGCTGTCATAATGAACTTAATAGTCTATTCTTTTCCACCCTAATAATTGGAAATGACGCTTTGCCCATCCCCGGAGTCAACCGGTGCCGAATAAGCGCCACTGGGTGCGCCCTCAAAGTGAGTTGCATAGATACATAATCTTCCACCACTTCTTCACCCTCAGTCATCTGAGGTAAGTGAGCCTTTTTTTCCAAAACAACTTCCCCTTCCAGATCTTGTGAAAAGAGCGGCAGGGGTTGATCAGCAGCAATTGCCTTGGCGGCCCAGAGGCCTTGGCGCCGAGTTAAGCTCAGGCTATGAAATGCATCGGCTTCAGCCAAAACCTGTATTATTTTTGAACTCAAGCCCGCCTTCTTCCAAACAGACTCCACACTAGTATAGCCGTTTCCCCGGGCCGATGTGAGCCATGAGATTTCATCTTCTGACATACCTTTAATTTGACGGAAGCCTAGACGTATGGCTAATCCGCCAGTTCCGTCTGGTTCCATCACATTATCCCAAAAGCTTGCATTTACGCAGATAGGATATACCTCTACACCGTGTTCCCGCGCATCACGTACAATCTGAGCTGGAGCGTAAAAACCCATTGGTTGAGAGTTAAGTAAAGCACAACTAAATATCCCCGCATGATAGTTCTTTAGCCAGCTAGAGGCATAGACTAACAAGGCAAAACTCGCGGCATGGCTTTCAGGAAATCCATAAGACGCAAAACCCTCTATCTGTGAAAAGCATCGCGCAGAAAAATCCTCGTCATAACCATTGCGGCGCATACCACACATAAACGATGACTTAAATTCACTGACGGTCCCATGTTTTTTAAAAGTAGCCAAAGAACGGCGTAGGCGATCTGCCTGATCTGGGGTGAACCCAGCCCCAACGATAGCAATTTGCATGGCCTGCTCTTGAAACAGGGGTACTCCCAGGGTTTTTCCAAGTACTGCACCTAGCTCATCAGAAGGAAAGCTGACTGCCTCCTCACCATTGCGGCGGCGAATATAGGGGTGCACCATGTCACCCTGAATAGGGCCAGGGCGAATAATGGCTACCTCAATCACCAGATCATAAAAGGTGCGGGGGCGCATGCGAGGCAAAAAATTCATCTGTGCCCTGCTTTCTACCTGAAAAACTCCTAAACTGTCAGCGCGACAAAGCATATCATAAACGGCTGGGTCTTCAGGTGGCAGCGTAGCAAGAGTATAGTCTACACTGTGATGCATTTTAATCAAATCAAAGGCCTTACGAATACAGGTCAGCATTCCAAGGGCCAAAACATCAACTTTTAAAATACCTAAGCTATCAATATCATCCTTATCCCAACAGATCACTGTGCGGCCTTCCATAGTCGCATTTTCAATAGGTACCAATTCATCTAATCGACCATCAGTTATAATAAACCCACCCACATGCTGTGAGAGATGTCGTGGGAAGCCAATTACCTCGTAGATTAGTGACATTGTTTTCTGTAAGTGAGGATCCTTAAAATCCAAGCCAACCTCAGACATTCGGCTAGCCTGCAGCCCTTTGCTTGGAAAGGAGCCCCATAGCTGAGATGACAGGGCACTTATTGTATCTTCGGACAATCCCATAGCACGGCCAACTTCACGGATGGCTCTCTTACCACGATAATGCACCACTGTGGCGCATAGTCCCGCTCGATGGCGCCCATAACGCTCATAGATATGCTGGATCACCTCTTCGCGACGCTCATGTTCAAAATCCACATCAATATCAGGGGGTTCATTGCGGGCCTCAGAAACAAATCTCTCAAAAACCATCGTACCCACCTCTGGGCTTACAGAGGTTATGCCTAGGCAATAGCACACAACCGAATTTGCGGCTGATCCCCGACCTTGGCATAAAATTCCACGAGAGCGTGCAAAGGCTACAATGTCATGAACAGTTAAAAAATAAGGCTCATATTCTAATTTTCTTATTAGTAAAAGCTCATGCTCTATAAGTTGCTTGGCCCTTTCTGGTGCCCCAACTGGATAGCGCCAGGCCAACCCATTGCTAACCAAACGCCGTAACCGATCTGTAGGGGTTTCATCTTCATTTAATTCTGATGGGTATTCATAGCGAAGTGTGTCCAGGGAAAATTGTAGGCGCTCCAAAACAAGTTCTGTCTGAGCCAGGGCACAAGGGTAAGCCTTAAATAAAGTGACAGCCTCAGTCGCGGAGCGCAGTCGTTGCTCAGAGTTTACCTGTGCTGCTCGTCCTAATGCATCTATCCGTACCCCCAAGCGAATTGCTGTTAACACATCTGTGAGTCGACGGCGTGACCCATGATGCATAACAGGTGCTGCAGAAGCCACTAACGGCAGTGATAATTCTATAGAAACTTCCATCAACTCCCCAAAATGTATTGTATCTTGGCCGTCGTATTTAGGTGCTAAAAGAAGCATTACATCTTGGGGGAAGCAGTGAGATAATTTGCAAACTTGTGATAACCATAGCGCTTTAACATTACTATTTTTCAAAGTGTTTGGGGGATGCACCAAAACAATTTGATTGCCCCCAAACTCAACTAAATCTTCAAATTCAATATGACACATACCTTTTTTTGCCCGCAACCGCCCACATGAAATTAAGCGACACAATTGCCTCCATCCCTCTCGCCCTTTTGGTAATAGTGTAGCCGTAAACCCGTCACACAGAACAATCTTAGCAGCGGGAATCAGACGCGGCATATTATAAATCTCAGCGGAGGTACTGCGCTTGAACTGGAGTGGAGCTGGTGGGCCAACTAAGCCTGTGACGCTATCAAATAATTGCCGCTCTTCTACCAGACGTTTAATTTCACGTGCTCGTGCATGTGCTCTTACAATCCCTGCAACAGAGTTTTCATCGGCAATCGCAACTGCTGATAGGCCAAGGAACGCTGCACGGTCCATATACTCCTCAGGATGAGAGCCACCTTTTAGAAAAGTAAAGTTTGAACAAGCTTGTAGTTCCGCCCAAGAAGAATTTAATTTTAATGGATAAATAACATCAGGTTTAGACATAAAAATTTTCTGTATTAGTGATTCTAAAGTACAGGTTGTTCATGTTTTGTTCTAAATTACAATTCTAGTATCGTTAGGTTTGACTTTTCCTCTGCTGCAGTGCGGCGTAAAGTGAAAAAATGGAGGAAGCTATGACAGATATCGTAATTCTTGGTGGTGCGCGCACAGCTATTGGTACATTTGGCGGCAGCTTGGCCGGAATATCACCTATTGATCTCGGCGCCTTAGTAGCTAAAGCGGCCTTAGATCGAGCGCAGGTTGACGGCAAACAAATTGGCCATGTAGCGTTTGGGCATGTGATTAACACTGAGCCCCGCGACATGTACCTATCGAGGGTTGCCGCCCTGCAGTCAGGTATTTCGGAGAGCACCCCAGCAATGAATGTAAATCGCCTTTGCGGCTCTGGATTACAGGCAATAGTGTCAGTAGCACAGTCACTAATGCTTGGTGATGCGGAGTTTGGCCTGGCCGGAGGTTCTGAAAATATGAGCCGCTCACCCTATATCATGCAGGCTCAACGATGGGGTCAAAAGATGGGTGACGTTAAAACACTTGATATGATGCTAGGTGCGCTACATTGCCCCGTCGGGACCGGACATATGGGGGTCACTGCCGAGAATGTGGCACAAGAACATGCAGTAACGCGAGCTGATCAAGATGCCTTCGCACTTGAAAGCCAAAGCCGTGCCGCAATAGCCATTGCAGATGGTCGTTTCTTAGATCAAATCACACCAGTAGAAATTAAAGTAAAACGCGATATTGTAAATTTTGACGTCGACGAATACCCAAAAGAAACAACACCTGAAATCTTAGCGGGACTTCGGACTGTATTCCAAAAAGATGGGACCGTTACCGCCGGAAATGCGTCAGGCATAAATGACGGGGCAGCTGCGATTGTTTTGGCAAGCTCTACCTCCGCAGAGCGTGCTGGCCTCAAGCCAAAGTTTCGCATTCTAGGCTATGGCCATGCTGGAGTACGTCCCTCAGTGATGGGAATTGGACCCGTACCAGCTGTTAAAAACTTGCTATCCAAAACTGGTTTATCAGTTAGTGATTTCGATGTGATCGAGAGTAATGAAGCTTTTGCTGCACAGGCAATCGCGGTAAACCAAGAACTTGGGTTCGACCCCAAGCGGGTCAATCCAAATGGTGGCGCAATTGCTTTGGGCCACCCAGTTGGGGCTACTGGTACAATCATCATGGTTAAACTCATGGCCGAGCTAGAGCGCTGTGCTGGCAAGAGAGGCCTCGCCACAATGTGCATTGGGGGTGGACAAGGTATCGCGGTTGCAATCGAGCGGATTTAGAAAAAAGAATCTGAATAATAAAAAGGGTGGCGCCTTAAGCTAACCTTATTTTTTTTCAGACAGCCTCAATAAATAAGTATATATGTTGCGCGCATCTTTTTCTTTGCGCACTTTGTAAGTCATCTTTGCTCGGGCTTTTTTATCACTCAAGAACAACCGTAAAAAACTTTTGGGGTCTTGAACATAGGCTACAAAATTTTTCTCATCCCAAGCTAGACCATTATTAGTACCCGCAGCTACAATCGATTTTCCGTATCTGTATCCATCAACCACACCCGCTAATTGCCCAACCACACCGTACAAGTTGGGGCCTGCTCGCCCATTGCGACCTGCAAGCTTTTTACCAGAACTATTTATGATCATATGGCAAGCAACACATTGTTTTTTAAATGCCAGCTCACCCAAAGCTGAATCACCACTTAACTTAACATCATCCGCTAAAACTAACGTAGACAAGAAAAAGGCCACAATCACATTAGAAATAAGTTTCATCACAGCATTCTATTAAAACTTTGTCATATTAGGTTTTGCCTATCAGGCAATTTCCCACTTAAATAATAAAAGCAATGACTAAAACACTAGGCAACAGCCCGCGAAAGAGCACATTGGCCCCAAAGATTTGACATTGCAGAAATCAAGTAATCAACATCAGCATTTGTGTGTAATGGAGAGGGTGTAAATCGCAGACGCTCTGTACCTTTAGGAACAGTTGGGTAGTTTATCGGCTGCACATAAATTCCAAATTGATCCATTAAGTAGTCTGCTAACATCTTGGTTTTGACAGGATCTTTTATCATTACAGGTACAATGTGGCTGTCATTTTTCATATGTGGAATACCGGCCCGATCTAGCCCCGCTCTAAGCCTCGCTACCTGCGCACGCTGACCTAAGCGTTCTGCTTCACTCACCTTAAGATGCGCAATCGAAGTTCGAGCAGCCACAGCTATTGATGGTGGCAACGCGGTAGTAAAAATAAATCCAGAACCGAAAGAACGAATAAAATCACAAATTGCTTCAGACCCTGTGATATATCCACCAACACAACCAACCGCCTTGCCCAGAGTGCCCTCTATAATATCAACTCGGTGAGCCAAGCCCTCTCTTTCGCTTATACCGCCGCCCCGCTGACCATACATTCCAACTGCGTGCACCTCATCCAAATATGTTAGGGCACCATGTTTTTCGCATACATCTAAAATTTCAGCTATTGGCGCAATATCACCGTCCATGGAGTATACACTCTCAAAAGCCACAATCTTAGGTCGATCACCACAGGCCGCCAACTTACGATCTAAATCTGTGACGTCATTATGTCTCCAAATTACCTTATCAGCTCTTGATTGCCTAATTCCCTCTATCATCGAGGCGTGATTATTTGCATCGGACAGTATAACGACCTCTGGAATTTTTGAACCAAGCGTGGATAGCGTAGTCCAGTTGGAAACATAACCCGATGTAAATAGTAATGCCGACTTCTTGCCATGGAGGTCCGCAATCTCACTCTCAAGCAGGAGGTGGTCATGGTTAGTGCCACTAATATTTCGAGTACCACCTGCACCAGCCCCACATCGACCCACAGCCTCTTGCATCGCAGCAATTACTTTTGGATGCTGGCCCATACCTAAATAGTCATTGGAACACCAAACTTTAACTTCACGCTTTCCACCCTCAAAGTGGTTAGTGGCGAGGGGAAATTTATCTACCTGTCTTTCTAGATCAGCAAAATACCGATAGTTGCCTTCTGACTTCAATTGCTCAATTTGATTTTTAAAAAAACTATCAAATGACATTAAAATTTTCCCATTTTGTATTGTGTTTTATATCTTATGCCAGACAAATAAGCCAAATGACACAAAGTTCTACAGTTTTTTTCTTAATTTAAGAAGAAGTTCTGCGACATTTTAGCCGTTTTAAATGGATTTTATAAAGGGAACTCCAACAAGAAGAAAATCCAATCATGTGTGAGCCATTACTTTTCCTTCAGTTATTTTGTAGTTATAGCTTTTCCATGAAACTGCGAATAAACCGATGGAAACATTAATTCCCACCTGGAAAAATGGTGAGTTGCAGCCAGTAGAGAAAATGCAAGCGCATCTTCAAGGATTGCGCCACAAAGCTGTATCAGTTTTTGTAATGCAGGGTTCTAAGACCCTTTTGCAACGTCGAGCTCTGAGCAAATACCATACTCCAGGCCTGTGGGCCAATGCCTGCTGTACACATCCAGAATGGGGCGAAAAAGGCCTGAGTTGTGCTATTCGAAGATTAAACGAAGAGCTTGGAATAATTGGCCAAACACCAGTCTACAAGGATACCGTAGAATATTCTGCAGATGTTGGAAACAACATGATCGAGCATGAGGTAGTCGAAATTTTTGTTGTCCGATCCGGCCATGTTTTAGTGCGCCCCAACCCAGATGAGGTAATGGACTATCGCTGGGAAAGTTTAAAAGATCTATATAAAAAAATTAGCAATGAACCAGCACAATTTACGCCTTGGCTCAAAATTTATTTAGAACAGCACTCAGCCAAAATATTTCCTGGTCATACCAAATGATTCCGCAAGAAAACTGGCTTTGCCGAGGTAGATTGGCTAGGTTGATAAACATATCCACCCAAATCAAATTCCAAGACTTGCGCCACATCTGAAAGTCGGTTTTGTACGACAAACCGCGCCATGGCACCTCGGGCCTTCTTTGCATGAAAGCTGATCATCTTTTCCTTGCCATCTTTAAATTCTAAAAACTGTGGGGTTACCACCTCCAGAGATAACGTCTTCAAATTAACTGATCCAAAATATTCTTGGCTAGCACAGTTGACCAAAACCTTTGATCCGGTGATCGCCGCCTGTGTATTAAGAGAGTTTGAGATTGAATTGCCCCAATATGCATAAAGTGATCCACCTTTTCTTGTTTTAAGCCGGCTGCCCATTTCCAGACGGTAAGCTTGAATTTCATCAAGCGGTCGCAAAACACCATAAAGTCCTGAAAGTATTCGCAAGTGATTTTGCGCCCAGCGCATATCATCATCGCTGAGACTTGATGCTTCTAAGCCTTGGTACGTATCACCAGCAAAGGCCAATGCTGCCGGCCGAAGGGCATCAACCTTTGGGGAAACAGCATAATCACGAAAACGATCCCAATTGAGGCGTGCTAAATTTGGACTGATTGACATAAGTTTTTGCAAGTCCTCAACTGACAGTTTACGAGCCACTTCAACAAGATCCAATGCCTCCTGCTCAAAATCAGGTTGCGTAAGGTCGGCGCGTGCAACGGTCGTCCAGTCTAGCTTTTTAGCTGGTGAAATACATACTAACATCTTCGAGTCTCCCTATTAAGTCCAATTTAGCGTACATCACAGCGACTGCAAGATTTCTATAAATGCCTTACCAAAGCGCTCAGTTCGGGCATCGTTCATACCAGGAATTTGCCCTAATTTATCAAGGTTTTGGGGCCGTACCTTTGCTATATTTCTTAATGTCGTCCGAGAACACGAAAGAAGTTTCTCAGTTCTTGAATCACCACGCTCTAATATCCGCTGAGAAATTAACAACTGATCAAAAACTTCAGCCTCTGGCAGTCCCGCTATTTTGCGACGGGTAGGGTGTATCTTATGTTCTTCACCAGTAACTACAGATAAAAAAGCTTGCCCATAACGTTCTAATTTTTTTGCTCCAACCCCACCCACAGAGGCCATCTCATCTAAACTTTTTGGGCGCTTTTCAGCCATCTCAATAAGCGTTTTGTCGTTAAAGACAATGTATGCAGGTATTTTTTGTTGCTCTGATAGCGCACGCCTTTTAGCTTTTAACGCGGATAAAAGTGGGGCGTCTTCGTCTGACACCAAAGACTTAACTGTTGGGCGGCGATTATTAGCAGCTATTATGCTATCCTTGCGAAGCTGTATTTCTGCCGTACCCCTAAGTAGCGGTCTCGCGTTTTCAGTAAACCGCAGCCCACCATGACGCTCGGGGTCAGGGCGAATCAAATCATAACCCATCATCTGTCGAAATATTGCCTGCCACTCTGCCTTGCTAGTATCTTTTCCGACACCAAAAGTGGGCAACTCATCATGTGCCCGTTGCCGTACCTTATCTGTCTTATTACCGCGCAAAATGTCTATCAGGTGACCCATCCCAAACCACTCACCCGTACGTAAAATAGCTGATAGAGCCATTCTTACCGGTTCTGTTCCATCAAATAACTCAGGCGGATTATCACAGAGATCACAATTATTACAGGTCACAACAGTTTCACCAAAATACTTAAGTAGGGTTGCTCGGCGACAAGTTAAGGCCTCGGCTAAACCAAGAAGGGCATTCAATCGGGCATGATCTGCTATTTTTCTATCAGTGGGGGCTAACCCCTCATCAATCTGTGAGCGACGCAGTCGGATATCATCGGCACCAAAGAGCGTCAAGGTTTCCGCAGGGGCTCCATCGCGCCCACTTCTTCCAATTTCTTGGTAATATGCCTCAATTGATTTAGGAAGATCCGCGTGGGCAACCCAGCGTATATCAGGCTTATCAACTCCCATTCCAAAGGCAATTGTGGCAACAACTATTAAACCATCTTCACGCTGAAATCGGGTTTCTACAATACGTCGATCTTCAGCATCCATACCCCCATGATAGTGACACGCCAGGTGACCATTATCACGCAATGCTTGAGACAAAGTCTCAGTTTTTGCCCGTGTGCCACAATAAACAATACCAGGTTGTCCTTGACGAGCCTGAGCAAAATTTAATATTTGTTTCCGTGGTTGGTCTTTTGCAGAAAACGCCAAATGGAGGTTGGGTCGGTCAAAGCCATGAAGAAAGCTGGCTGGAGCGACCCCTCCAAACAGTTTTTCAACAATCTCTGCCTGTGTTTCATCGTCTGCGGTAGCCGTAAATGCAGCAAGAGGCACGCCTAGAGACTGGCGTAAATCTCCAATCCTCAAATAG
Source organism: uncultured Planktomarina sp. (assembly GCA_905182325.1). Classification (GTDB taxonomy): domain Bacteria; phylum Pseudomonadota; class Alphaproteobacteria; order Rhodobacterales; family Rhodobacteraceae; genus Planktomarina. The sequence goes on from CAJJBD010000014.1 coordinate 64,326, forward strand.
TCTGGTCTAAAATCATGTCCCCACTGTGAAACACAGTGCGCCTCATCCACAGCAATCATGCTGACGCCAATCCGACGCAGCATTCCTAGGGCAGAGCCAGCGGCAAGACGTTCCGGTGCAATGTAAAGGAGCTTGAGGTTACCTCTCTCTAGAGAATCCCACACCAAATCTGTTTCTTCTGGGGTATTTCCAGATGTGAGCGCTCCTGCATTTACCCCAACCGCTTGCAGTGACCTAACTTGATCCCGCATTAAGGCAATTAGTGGGGAAATAACAACTGTGACTCCTTCACGTAGCAATGCTGGCAACTGAAAACAAAGAGATTTACCACCACCAGTAGGCATGATTGCCAGAACATTTTTCCCTTGTGTTACGGCTTTAACAATATCTTCCTGCCCAGGACGGAAAGAACTGAATCCAAATACATCCCTCAAAAGGGCGGTGTGAGAAATAACATTTTTAATGGGTTAAGCGCCGTAGTAAACCAGTGTGTATTGCAACGCAGCAATAATTAGCAAAGCCACTAATGGCGCAAGATCAAGTCCACCCATGCTAGGCAAGTACTGCCGTATAGGCCGATAAATTGGATCTGAAAGCCGATTTAAGCTCTGCCAAATTTGGCCAACTATCTGCTGATGGAGGTTCAACACATTAAAGGCGATCAGCCAACTCATAATAAAATGTGCGATAATGAAGAACCATGCGACATTCAAAACCATGTAAGGTATTGCAAATATGGGGGCCATTTTAACCTCATTTAATATGTTATTATTCATCTAGGCGTTTAGCCTGACCACGGCAAGAGACTTGAGCGACAATTATATAATGAACGCCTTGACGTTAGAAGCCAAAGCAGCAAATTTTGCATAAAATGGAGTGGCCAAATATGTATCCCTTTGTTCGCCTAGCGTGGCAATTTTTTTTACACCGAAATGATACCAGCCTAATGGTAGGTGATGTTCACACTAGCTCACATTATTGCCTCCCGTGGGATTTAGACGTCTGGATGGAGTTGAACAATGGACGTGCGCTGTCCTTGTATGACATGGGGCGCATTCCAATGGCAAAGCGGTCAGGACTCATTGCAGCTCTGAAGCGTCGTAGTTGGGGACTATCCGTGGCTGGAAGTAGTGTTCGGTATCGCAAGCGTATTAAGGTGCTAGATAAGATTGAAATGCGTAGCGCCGCAATCTGTGCAGATCATCGATTTATGTATTTAGAACAAAGTATGTGGGTGAAAGGCATTTGTGCAGGCCACGCTCTTTACAGAACTGTGGTGACTGATGGTGATGGGATAGTAGCAACGAGTGACGTACTAGAGGAACTTGGTTTACAGGGATCACTACCATCAATCCCAGACTGGGTTGCTGCTTGGATCTACGCCGAGGACCTACGCCCATGGCCCCCAATGCAAATGCCACAAGAATAAAAACTTGCTTTGAAAACCTGAGTCCCTCAAGCTCCCTAAAATTAGGGTATAAATAAAATGTCTGATGCCGTTGATGAAAATATTAAACTGAAAAAGCGAGTGCAAGGCTGGATGATGTTCGATTGGGCCACTCAGCCCTTTTATACATTGGGCCTAACATTTATTTTTGGGCCATATTTTGCCAGTGTTGCATCCGATACTTTTTTAAATAGTGGTATGGATGAAGCCACTGCTGACGCTAGTGCTCAAACAATTTGGTCATGGGGGCAAGCCGTCGCGGGATTGTTTGTCGCAGTATTTGGCATTCTAGCCGGAGCCTATGCAGACAGTACAGGTAGACGGATGCCCTGGCTTTGGGCCGCCTCAATTATCTTTGTCATCTGTGCGTGGATGCTATGGTTTATGGTACCAGACGGATCAGCAATATGGTCTTCTCTTATTATTTTTTCAATTGCATTTGTCGCAGCAGAATTCGCACTTGTGTTTACAAACTCAGTTTTACCAAGCCTTGGAGGACGAAAGGAAGTAGGAAAAATATCAGGGAATGGAGCAGCATTAGGCTATACTGGAGGTATTCTCAGTCTATTTATAATGTTGTTCTTTTTCTTTGACGATGGTGGCAAAACCTTCATCGGGTTGGAGCCAGGTTTTGGCCTACTTGATCCAGAAAACCGTGAGGGTACACGTGCTGTGGGTCCACTAATTTCCATATGGTTTATTATATTTATGGTTCCATATTTTATATGGGTCAAAGAAGATAAGAAACCAAACCAGCAAGGTGGGTTTTCTAAATCCATGAGTGAACTCAAGGCATCCATGCTGGGAATGTTAAAGCGCCCCAGTTTATTTTCGTTTATGGGCGCCCAGATGTTTTACCGGGATGCGTTGAACGGCCTTTACGCTTTTGGAGGCGTGTACGCAGTATTAGTTTTAGATTGGGACTTAACACAGCTTGGTATATTCGGAATTATTGGAGGTATTTCAGCCGCCCTAGTTACCTGGGTTTCTGGAAAATATGATCGCAAATTAGGTCCAAAACCAGTAATATATTTTCATGTGTGGGTGCTTATCTTTGTATCATTTTGTATAATTGGTATGTCGCGCACTAGTTTCTATGGAATAGTGCTGCCTGTGGGTTCCAACTTACCAGATATTATTTTTTACATCTGCGGAGCTGCAATTGGGGGCTCCGGTGGAGGGATATATGCAGCCAGTCGGTCTATGATGGTACGCCACACAAATAAGGCTCGCCCAACAGAGGCCTTTGGCCTTTTTGCCTTAGCTGGCAAGGCAACAGCATTTTTAGCTCCACTTCTAATTGGTATTTTTACTTATTTACTAAATGATGCACGTTTAGGATTTTCTCCAGTTATTGGACTTTTTATCTTAGGGATGTTTTTGTTGCGTTGGGTACATCCTGACGGAGATCAGGCCAATTGAGAAAGTTATCTATTTCCTGCGCCTTAACGCTATTATTTATAGCCACCGGCTGGCCACCTCTTATGAAGGTGCAAGCAGAAATTATTAGGCCACAGTTTCGTCCAGGCTCTATAACAAAAGAAATTTTGGCCAAGGCTCTTTTTGGTGCTAAAGAGTTGGGTTCACAGCAGCAATCACAATCCTTTGGGGGGTATGCAAAGGGTTGCTTGGCTGGTGGTGCGAACTTACAAGAGACTGGGCCAACATGGCAGGCTATGAGACTTTCAAGGAACCGCAACTGGGGCCAACCCTTAACAGTTAGTTATCTAAAAGAGCTATCAGCAAAAGTTGCGAGTGAGACCAATTGGTCCGGAATTTATGTTGGTGATATCTCACAACCCCGTGGTGGCCCAATGCTTTCAGGCCATGCAAGTCATCAAATTGGATTGGACGCAGACATCTGGCTTTTGCCAAAAGGAAAAGAAACACTCAGCCAGAAAGAGCGTGAAACAATTTCGTCTGTTTCAATGCGGCGGGCGGGCGGTGCCTACACTAATAAAAACTGGACGACTGATCACGAAACCGTCCTAAAGATCGCCGCTTCAGATCGCCGTGTCGCTCGAATTTTTTTATTTCCAGGAGCAAAAGTAGCGATGTGCAAATCTGCTACTGGAGACCGGTCTTGGCTCCGAAAAATTCGACCTTGGTACGGGCATCATTATCATTTTCATGTAAGGTTAAGGTGCCCCATAGAGCAGGTAGGCTGCGTAAATCAAGCTCCCCCACCATCTGGTGATGGGTGTAAAGAAGCTCAAGGGTGGGTCAATAAAATATTAAATCCACCACCACCAGACCCTAACTATGTACCACAAAAACCCAAACCACCTCTCAAGCTGTCAAACTTACCAAAGGAGTGTGGAACTGTTTTATCATCGCAATAAAACTAAGGGACAATTCAAAAAAACATTTCTTTAGCAAATATGTTTAAATCATCGCCTTTTTGTTTATATTTAAAAAACACCTTCGAACCATATTTTTTGGATATCTATTGCATTAGTGGGATCATTTTCGTAGATCGGCTTCTCAAACCTGACCAAGTCGCCGCGACCTTGGCTAAAAAACGGAAATTAAAACATGAAAAGTATATATCTTCCTGGCATCCTTGCCATGGCTATCATTGTGGTGGCATCAAACATCTTAGTCCAATTTCTTCTTGGGGATTGGCTAACTTGGGGTGCATTTACTTACCCGATAGCATTTTTAATTACAGACATTATGAACCGTGTTTACGGCGCATCCGCCGCTCGGCGTATAGTTTTAACTGGGTTTCTAGTTGGCGTAATCTGCTCACTGATCGGCACACAGGTCATACTTCAGGGTGATGGCTATACCTTCCCTGCCGTAACACTGCGTGTTGCTGTGGGCTCAGGTTCGGCGTTTCTTGTGGCCCAAATGCTGGACGTCCAAATCTTTGATCGACTGCGTGCTGGAGCGTGGTGGCGTGCACCACTAACCTCTACTTTGGTCGGAAGCGCATTAGACACGTTAATATTTTTCAGTATTTCATTCTCAACTGCATTTAATTGGCTAGATGCTAAAAATACACCTGACTGGGCTCAGGGTCTAGTTCCATTGATCGGCACTGGTCCAGAATTACCACTTTGGGCCTCACTTGCGGTAGCAGATTGGTTGGTAAAGCTAACGCTTGCGTTAGTGGCACTCGTACCTTTCCGAATTTTGGCACAATATCTTGGGAGTAGACCAGTAAAAATTCATTGACTTTGCAGATACCTCTGACAAAGTGGAGGTATATTTAAACAGCTGAAAGGAGGTGATCCAGTGTCAAGAAAGGTATTGGAGAATGGTGTCGTAACAGGTTTGGGGGGTATCCTCTAAGGTAACCCTTGGTGAAACACCACCAAATTTGGGCGCCGGTGTCCTAAACGACCCAGCCTCCGCAAAACTTTCGAAGGGCTGTCTAATGTAGATGGCCCTTTTTGTTTGTGGCAGAGAGAAAAAATGTTGCAGATTAACAGTGAAATAACGATCCAAGATTGGGAGCTGACCGAAAGCTTTACCCGCGCACAGGGGCCTGGGGGGCAAAACGTCAATAAAGTTTCTACAGCGGTGGAACTGCGATTTGAAGCAGCTCAGAGCCCAAACTTATCCGCTTATGTTAAGACACGTCTTCGAAAACTAGCTGGACGGAGATGGACCCTGGAAGGAGCAATAATATTAAGGGTGGAAGAAACACGCTCTCAAGCTCGAAACCGTGAAATCGCACGTAACCGACTTAAAGCGTTGATACTAGAATCATCAATCAAACCTAAACGCCGGATCCCAACGCGTCCAACATTTGGATCTCAAAAACGCAGGTTGGCAACAAAAATACAACGTGGGACAGTTAAGTCTCTCCGAGGAAAGATAAAAGATGACGAATAACCTTATGGATCGGCGCCAAGCTGTTTTAGGACAAAATGTACCAACTTTTTATGAAAATCCAGTCCATTTAACCAAAGGTGAAGGCGTTTGGGCTTGGGATATAAACGGCCAAAAATATCTAGACTGCTACAATAACGTGCCGCATGTTGGCCATTGTCATCCACATGTTGTAGCGGCAATTTCGGCTCAGGCTGCGACACTGAATACCCATACACGATATTTGCATGAGGGTGTCATAGAATACGCTGAGCGGTTGACTGCAAAATTTCACACAGATTTAGATCAACTAATTATGGTTTGTAGTGGGTCTGAAGCAAACGATATTGCCTTGCGTATGGCACAGGCAGTTACAGGTAAGACTGGGATAATTGCTACTGATAATACATACCATGGCAACACAATGGCTGTTTCCCAACTTTCGTCGCGTAAACCACCCATTGGTGGCTACGCTGCTAACATTCGACATGTTCCAGCGCCTGACACCCTTCGCCCAGTTGGTGGTACAACTGAGGGCCAAGCGCAAGCCTTTGCGCATAAAATCCAAAATGCTATTGATGACCTTGAAGTTTCTGGGCACGGATTTTCAGGTTTATTGTTTTGTCCAACCTTTGCAAACGAAGGTCTACCAGATTTACCTGCGGACTTCATGAAGCCTGCTGCGAAAGTTGTCCGGTCTGCTGGTGGAATTCTAATCTCTGACGAGGTTCAGCCTGGGTTTGGTCGTACTGGTGATAATTGGTGGGGTTATGAGTGGCTGGGCCTTTCACCAGATGTAGTTACACTGGGAAAGCCAATGGCAAACGGACACCCTGTTGCTGCTGTAGTAGCTAAGGCAAGTGTAATGTCTGAATTCAGAAATGCCTTTAGTTACTTTAATACATTTGGTGGTAACCCAGTCAGCTGTGCGGCTGCCTCGGCAACCTTGGATGTTATAGAGCAGGACGGCCTCATAACAAATTCAAAACTTGTTGGATGCGATTTCCTAGAGAGACTTCAGGCAATCAAGCATGATGGCATTGCAAATGTCCGCGGTCGAGGTCTGTTTATTGCGCTTGAATTAGAAACTGATGGGGTAGCAAATGAAGCATTAGCAGCAAATGTTGTCGAATATGCACGCAACAATGGCATGCTAATGGGCCGTACTGGACGAAATCGCAATATTTTAAAGCTACGTCCCCCAATGCCGTTCAGTGTACAAAATGCGCGGGAGGCGACAAATATATTAACTGCAGCATTTAAAAAATTTTAGGCGTAAAAATGATAAACGAGATCGCAATTTTATGGGGCTCAAATGGCAATCCTAAACTAATAGCTGAACGTGAAAATGCCGTATACCAGATTGAAATTGATGGGACGCTAGCTGCGCTACGTATACACAGAGCTGGTTATCAAAATCAAAGAGCTATTCTTTCAGAACTACAATGGACAGCGCGGCTAGCTGATGCAGGTTTTTCATGTCCTAGACCCATTTCTCAACTCAATGGAGAGTGGATATCCCCGTTGCCTGACGGACGCTTCGCAACAGTCATTTCTTGGGTTAATGGCAAACAGATTGGGACTGCAGGAGAATTTTTTTCTGGTAGTGTAGCAGAGCACTGTGATCTCTATCATCGGCTTGGCCACCTTTTGGCACAACTTCATAACACTACTGATAACATAAAGACTGATGACCTAACGCGCCCCGCATGGGACCTAAATGGCTTGCTAGGAAAATCCCCGTTTTGGGGGAAGTTTTGGGAAAATCCTGCCCTTTCATCCAGTGAGAAGAAATTTCTTATCTATACTAGAGATGCTGCCTTTGAATACTTGAGTGGCATTAAAGAGCCAGATTTTGGATTAATTCACGCTGATGCGCTTCAAGAAAACGTTTTTTTTTATGATGATGCTCTGATTTTAATTGATTTTGATGACGCAGGCTTTGGGTATCGAGGCTATGATCTTGGTGTCCCAATGTCACAGCACTATGCGTTACGATATTTAAATGATCTTATAATTGCAATTCAAGACGGCTATGGATCCCTCAGGAAAGCTCCATCACATGAAGAAATTAAGTTTTTTTTATTATTACGTTGCCTAGCGTCTGCCGGTTGGGTTTCAGAACGCCAAACAGAGAAAAATCCCGCACAACGTGTCTACGCTGAACGAGCACTATATTTAGCTCATCAGTGGCTAACTTAAGTAGAATGAGAACTCTATACGACAACGGCCTGCGAAATTTGTTGGCTGACGCCAAATACCCTTTTATAACGCTCCACTTCTTCCATTGGCCCCACAGCCTTATTGGGGTTATCAGAAAGTTTAACAGTGGGCCGCCCATCAGCGTTCACTACTTTGCAAACTAGGGAAAAAGGCTTCAACGCGTCATCATGCACAAGACCTTTAAAATCATTAGTGAGTAAGGTGCCCCAACCAAAAGACACTCTTACCCTTCCATTAAACAAAGCCTGAAGCTCCAAAATTTTTGCCACATCGAGCCCATCAGAAAAAATTACAAGCTTCTGTCTCGGATCTTCTCCACGGCTCTCCCACCATTTAATCGCAGCCTCAGTGCCACTGATGGGGTCACCCGAGTCAATCCGTATTCCAGTCCATTTAGCCAACCAAGCTGGTGCATTATCTAGAAACCCTTGTGTCCCATAAGTGTCAGGTAAAATAATTCGGAGGTTACCTTCATGCTCATCATGCCAATCTGACATGACATCGTATGGGGCTTGGCGTAATGCCTCATCTGATTCAGCCAGTGCAGAGTAGATCATTGGTAGTTCATGGGCATTTGTACCAATAGCAGCTAAATCACGGTTTTTTGCAATCAAGCAGTTTGAAGTACCCACAAACTTTTTTCCTAAGCCCTCTGTCATGGCCTGAACTGCCCAATCTTGCCAAAGAAAAGAATGCCTGCGGCGGGTCCCAAAGTCAGCTAATCGAAGATTATCTATGTTCCTTAACTGCTCAATTTTTTCCCAGAGTTTAGCCATCCCTCGAGCATAAAGAATTTGAAGCTCAAAGCGCCGCATTTCACCAAGTACAGCGCGTCCACGTAATTCCATTAAAACCGAAAGTGCTGGGATTTCCCAAAGCATGACCTCAGGCCAACTCCCCTCAAAGGTAAGTTTAAATTGACCGTCATGTTTTTCCAGATGGTAGGGAGGCAAGCGCAATGCTTCAAACCAGTCCATAAATTCAGGCGTAAACATCTGACGTTTACCATAAAATGTATTACCTCGCATCCAGGTACTTTCTCCACGGGCTAATGAGAGGGACCTAATATGGTCTAACTGCTCGCGTAGTTCGCCTTCATCTATCAGGTCAGCCAAACGGATCTCAGGAGAGCGGTTAATCACGCTAAAAGTCACCTGGGTATTTGGTTTATTTCTAAATACAGACTGACACATCAGAAGCTTATAAAAATCTGTGTCTATTAAAGACCTTACTATTGGATCAATTTTCCATTTATGGTTCCAAACACGGGTAGCGATATCAACCATTAGATTAAATCCACTTTTGCTAGCTTCATTTCTGTTAATGCACTTGCAAGTGAACCATCTGTATCGATGGCACGGCACAGGCCAGTGTCAACACTCACATTAAATTTCAACCGTGCAGCATCCAATGCTGAGTAAGCAACACAGTAGTCAGTAGCAAGACCGACAAGGGTTAGATCTGTTATTCCCCGCGCATTCAAATAACCATGTAGACCTGTTGGAGTTTTTTTGTCATTCTCAAAAAATGCTGAATAGCTGTCCATTTCTAGTTGAATGCCCTTTCGTATTACCAAGTCAGCCCTGAGGGTGTTAAGATTCTCGTGGAACATCGCTCCTGAAGTTCCTTGAACACAATGATCAGGCCAAAGAACCTGTTTGCCATAAGCCATATCTTTGATTGAAAATTTTTCAAGATTGTGGCTGCTGGCAAAGGAAGAGTGTCTAGGGGGATGCCAGTCTTGAGTCAGGATTATGGCGTCAAAATACTCCATGATAGAATTTATAGGTTCAATAATTTCATCACCACCAGCCACAGCCAATTCACCACCAGGACAAAAATCATTCTGTACATCAATTACAATTAAGGCACGCATATGAGCCTCCTGGATAAACTTGAAACAATAAATAAAGATCACACAACATAAGGTCAATGTGAACTGATCTTGTTAGATACACTACATCAGACTATGAGGCAGCACATGTTTACAGTTTCTGCACTATATCATTTTACTAGGCTCAACGAGCCCAACTCACTACGCGGTCCAATCCTATCACTTTGTCAGCACGAGGGTATCAAAGGCACAATTCTCCTCGCACATGAGGGGATTAATGGTACGGTAGCAGGTCCAAGCGCGGGCGTAACGCGACTTTGGGCCCATATATCTGATTTGCCTGGGTGCTCAAACTTTACCCACAAAGAGAGTACCTCAAAATATATACCCTTCAAACGTATGAAGGTGAGGATTAAAAAAGAGATCGTCACGATGGGAAAACCAAATGTAGATCCATCTGTCAAAACTGGTCGGTACGTTGAGCCATGCGACTGGAATAAGCTTATCAATACTCCAGATGTTGCAGTAATTGATACACGTAATGATTACGAGGTGGGCATTGGAACATTTAAGGGCGCAATCAACCCAAATACTAAAACTTTTCGTGAATTTCCAAAGTGGTGGGCCAAAAATAAACATAAATTTAAAAATAAAAAAATTGCCATGTTTTGCACCGGTGGAATTCGGTGTGAAAAATCTAGTAACTTCTTGTTAGGTGAGGGTATTGAGGATGTATTTCATTTAAAAGGTGGTATTTTAAAATACTTGGAGCAAGTTGCAAAACAAGACAGTGCCTGGGAAGGGGAATGTTTTGTTTTTGACAATCGTGTCTCAGTTGGTCACGGCTTAAAAGAGGGCAATTATGATCAATGCTACGCCTGTCGGCGACCTGTAAACCAGCAAGATAAGAACAGAGCAGAATATGTTCAAGGTACGCAATGTCATCAATGCATAAATGAATATACAAAAGAAGATCGAGCTAGGTTTGGGGAAAGGCAACGTCAAATTGATGAAAAAACCAAATTGTTAGATTAGCCTGAACTTTGTTTAAGACTTGCAATTACTATGTTGGTTTCTCAAATTTAGGCCATCAGTTTTATTGGCCCCAAAGCACCACTAAAGCGTAAAGCCCCAACCAAATCTAAAAGTCTAGATTTTCTACACTCAACGCATTCGTTTGAATGAACTCTCGCCGTGGTTCTACCACATCGCCCATTAGCTTTGTAAAAAGATCATCGGCCTCGGCGAAGTCTTCCACCTTAACCTGAAGTAAAGTTCGTGCATCAGGATCAAGAGTTGTTTCCCAAAGTTGACCAGGATTCATTTCACCCAAACCTTTGTACCTCTGCAGCGAAAGTCCTTTTTCACCCTCTTCCAGAATAGCACTCAACAAGGTTAGTGGACCATTTACCACCTGAAGGCGGTCTTTGCGAACTAACGTACAAGCACTGCCATATGTTTCCTGTAAACTTTTTGTCAAAGTACCAGTGCGTCGGGCCTCACCAGATCGAAGCATGGCTCCATCAAGATTACGAACCTCCTCTACACCACGCAAAATACGAGCCAGCCTCATACCTCGGTCTTGGGTAGGACGCCCTTGCCAACCACGCTCATATTCTAATGCAATTAAATCAAGACGTCGAGCAACTGCATCAGCCATTCCTTGCAGATCGCGATCGACTGCTCCTGGCATAAAAGCGCCAGCAATTGCCGCTTGTTCAAGTATATGACGGGGGTAGTGAGTTGGAAACGCGTCCACAATGCGTTTCAATTGGCGCGCCTCCTCAATGACCCTCATCAAATCTGCGCCAATAATTTCTTCTCCATTAGTCAATCGCAATAAAGCACCCTCAATACCCTGCTCTATAAGATATTCATCCAAAGCCGGTTGATCTTTTAGATAAACCTCTGATCGCCCCCTGCTAACTTTAAACAAGGGTGGCTGGGCAATATACAAAAAACCCCCCTCAATTAATGATGGCATTTGGCGAAAGAAAAATGTCAGCAACAAGGTACGGATATGTGCGCCATCCACATCAGCATCAGTCATGATTACAATCTTATGATAGCGTAACTTTTCAATATTAAATTCTTCTCGGCCAATTCCCGTTCCCAAAGCCATCACAAGGTTGCCAATTTCCTGACTGCCGAGCATCCGATCAAAACGGGCCCGCTCAACATTAAGAATTTTTCCACGAAGGGGTAGGACTGCCTGAGTCATTCTATCTCGACCAGTCTGAGCCGACCCGCCAGCACTGTCACCCTCAACCAAAAAAACTTCTGTTTTGGAAGGATCTTTTTCTGAACAATCCTTAAGCTTCCCAGCTAAAAAATTTACGTCCATAGCAGTTTTTCTGCGGGTTAAGTCGCGGGCCTTGCGCGCCGCTTCACGCGCCAAAGCAGCTTCAATAATTTTTCCAACAATGATTTTTGCCTGAGCAGGGTTTTCTTCAAACCACTCAGATAATTTTTCTCCTACCAGTCCCTCAACTGCAGGACGAACTTCTGAGCTAACTAATTTATCTTTAGTTTGACTTGAAAATTTTGGATCAGGCACCTTTACTGATAGTACACAGGTAAGACCCTCACGAGCATCGTCACCAGTGAAGCTTATCTTCTCTTTTTTTGCTATTCCACTCGATTGAGCATAATTATTTATGGTCCTAGTAAGTGCACCACGAAACCCAGCCATGTGGGTGCCACCATCTCGCTGTGGAATATTGTTTGTAAAAGGCAAAACATTTTCATGGTATGAGTCGTTCCACCACATTGCAACTTCAACGCCAATATCATCTCGGCTACCCTTGACGTAGATAGGGTCTTCCATAATCGATGACTTTGATCGATCTAAATATTTTACAAACTCTTTCACACCACCATCGTAATAAAGCTCTGTTCGTTTTACTTCTGCCGGACGCAAATCTTCTAAAATAATACGGACACCTGAGTTTAGAAAAGCGAGCTCCCGCAGACGCTTCTCAAGCGTTTCAAACTGGTATTCCAGATTTGAAAATGTGCCAGTTGAAGCAAGAAAACGTACCTCTGTTCCAGTGCGATCCCCACAATCCTGCACAACAGTTAGGTGGTCTACTGTGTCTCCATGCTCAAAACGCGCAAGATGTTCCTTACCACCACGCCAAATACGAAGCTCAAGCCAAACAGAAAGCGCATTAACCACAGAAACGCCAACACCATGAAGACCGCCAGAAATTTTATATGAATTGCTGTCAAACTTACCACCCGCATGTAGTTGCGTCATAATAACTTCAGCAGCAGAAACGCCTTCTTCCTCATGAATGCCAACAGGGATCCCACGACCATTATCCTCGACAGACACCGAGCTATCCGCATGAATTCTCACCATTACATGGTCGGCATGGCCTGCCAAAGCCTCATCAATCCCGTTGTCCACACACTCATAAACCATATGATGCAAACCAGAACCGTCATCAGTGTCACCAATGTACATACCGGGCCGCTTTCTAACAGCCTCTAAGCCTCTGAGAACCTTAATAGAATCAGCTTCATAGTCTTCTGAAATCGAGGGTTTCTCAGTCATACTGCTCACCTTTTGTAAATTACACAACAGATAGCGTATTTTGTAACCTTTGTCACGCGAATGACACAACAGTTAGTGGTTGATTATTACTCTTTAATTTAGGTTAAACAAAACAGATTTTAGATGCCGTAGCAACTAAATGAATCTTTTTTTCGGGCTTTAATTATAAAATCTCAACTCCAACAGACAGGTGCCTGTCGCTGCTAATTTTTAAGTTGTAGCCAACACTATTTAAAACTGGCCTGAAGGTTACACCCTTCACCGTCACATACCGAAGCAGCCTTTTTCATTCTTATTTTTGCAGACCCCCAAACAAAGTCTCCAATTTTAAATCAATCAAACAAAAGGTATCGCCAACCCAACCAATATAAGTGACAGGCCCGACACCTTATTAATTCTAACCACTGCCTTAGAAGAATTTAAAACAGAACGGATTTTATTTACAAAAACAGCCAGAGTTAGATTGCCAAATAACGGCGTAACTACAGAAACCACAACTATCGCTACAATATCTAAAAAAGTAATGTCATCTAAATCAAAAAAACTTGGCAACACACCCATATAAAAAAGAATGGCTTTTGGATTACCTAAAATTACAAAAACACCCGCAGCAAAGCCTGCTCCGATACCTGGGCGTGTAAGCTGACTATTTTCACCAAAAGAACGCTCTGCTTTAAAAATCAATAAAGCTCCCATTATCAGAAATATCAGCGTGGCAGAAAAACGAAGGAGGGCCATAATTCCGTCAATTTCATTAACCAACCAACTTACACCTAAAATAGCCAGTATTGGCCACACGGCATCACCAAACGATACGCCCAAGGCTAACGGCCAAGCCGCTTGAAAGCCACCAGACATTGCTCGGGCCAGAAGTGCAATCCAGACTGGTCCTGGGGTAAGAAACAAAATAAGCACTGCCAGCGCATAAAAACTCAAGTCCAGTACAGAAACGGTCATGGTCATGGTCATTTAAAAGCTATACTGGATTTCCCATCTCCATCCATAGCCAACAGGTGTTGCGCACGACCCCCCAACTCTTGAAAAAGCTCTGGACCTGTTCCAGTCAACCAGGCTTGGGCTCCCAACGCACAAATTTCATCATACAGCGCCTCACGCCTATTAGAATCCAAATGCGCAGCTACCTCATCCAAGAGTAGTAAGGGTGTCGTGCCAGTTTTCTCTTTTAACGCGCGACAATTTGCCAAAATCAACGATATTAAAAGCGCTTTTTGTTCTCCAGTTGAACTGTCTTTTGCGGGTATATTTTTATCTGAAAAAACGCCATAAAGATCATCACGGTGTGGTCCTAATAGTGTTCGCCCCACTATAATGTCACGCTTGCGGTATTGGGAAAATAATTCCGCCAAGTCTTGGCTGTTGGTTGGCATTTCTACATCTTCTGCATTTACGAGCTCAAGGTGAGCCGAAGGAAATATCGTTTCAGAACACTCCTGAGCTGCATCAACTAACTTTAACGCTTCCTTCCTTGAAATTCTAATTTTGATGGCAGCTTTAGCCATTTGACTTTCAATCGCTCTATACCAGTGCTCATCTCTGACTTGATCTTTCAGCAAGCGATTTCGTTCTCGCATAGCCTTTTCATAGATTAAGACATTTTCAGCATGATCTGCATCAAAAGAAAGTGTCATGCGGTCCAAAAACCTGCGTCGGCCATCTGCGGCCTCAGTCCAAAGGCGATCCATTGCTGGTATCAACCACAGTATTCGGACAATTTTGCCCAACTTAACCTGCGTAACATTTTTATTGTCAATACGCACCTGTCTAGAATTTCCATTTTCTGACCAGGTTTCTATTTCATATTTGCGATCATGAAGCCGAACCACAGCCTTAATCTTCCAGCCTAAATTTTCAGGTTTTTGGACCATATCTGTAGCGCTTGCTCGCCGCACACCACGGCCTGGCGACAACAAAGAGACAGCTTCAAGAATGTTAGTTTTACCTGCACCATTTGCTCCGTAAATGGCCAGGGGTCTGGGATCACAGGCAATCTGAATAGCGCGATGTGACCGAAAATACGAAATGTTTAACTTTTCAACGGCCAGGCTGGGCATCTGCGCCCCTCAGCTTTCGGTTTTCCTACACTCTCATAGGCATGACAACATAAATAGCTGACATATCACTACCTTCACGCATCAGAGTAGGATCACCCGAAGAGTTAAATAAAAATACTGCATTTTCACGGTCTACTTGACTTGCAATTTCTAGCAGATATTTCGCGTTAAACCCTATTTCAAGTTTTTCATCCGCATATGCCACTGCAAGCTCTTCTTCGGCAGCGCCACTGTCTGGAGCATTAACAGATAATATCAACCGATCTTCGTCTAAAGACATCTTTACTGCACGTGATCGTTCAGAAGAAACAGTAGCGACTCGATCCACGGCTTTAGCAAAATCCGCAGCATCCACCTCTAATTTGCGAGTATTACCTGATGGAATTACCCGAGAGTAGTCTGGGAAAGTACCATCGATTACCTTGGATGTAAGTGTTACATCCAGAGTTGCAAACCGCACTTTGGTTTCTGAAACTGAAACAGAAATTTGGGCATTATCATCGTCTAAAAGCTTTCGCACTTCGTTCACAGTTTTCCTTGGGACAATGATTCCAGGCATCAGTTTAGCATTTTCTGGTAAGTCGGCATCAATACGCGCAAGTCGATGGCCATCAGTAGCAACGCAGCGCAGCACTTCCCCTCCATCACCCTCTGCTACATGCAAATACACACCATTCAAGTAGTAACGAGTTTCCTCTGTTGAGATTGCAAATTTTGATTTATCAAAAAGTCGACGAAGCGTCATAGCGGAGACTTTGAAATCTGCAGTATATTCAGATGTCGTCATCTCGGGGAAGTCTTCTTTGGGAAGGGTAGCTAATGAGAAGTTTGACCGACCTGCCGCAACAGTTAAGCGGCCAGATGCACCATCATCAGCCAAAGTTATGAGGGCCCCATCCGGGAGTTTGCGAACAATCTCATGCAACATAACGGCAGAAACAGTACTTGTTCCAGGACGTTCAACCACACCACTTACTCGGTCTAAGATTTCAATATCAAGATCCGTAGCACGAAAGGACACATTATCACCCTTAGCCTCAATTAAAACATTAGCTAAGATTGGTATCGTATTCCGCCGTTCGACAACAGACTGTGCTTGAGACACAGCTTTTAAAAGGATTGCACGTTCAATAGATAGTTTCATTATCAATCTCCACCTCGTACCATGGATGAAAACCGTAACGGGTTTTCCGCAGGACACAAGTGTTTCTAACAGTGTTTTAGTGAAAGCCTTGGACTGTGGAGTACTTATCCCTCCAAGGAACGCCTTAGCATATCAAGATCATCAGATATTTGGCTATCTTGGTTTCGGAGATCTTCAATCCGACGCACGCCATGCATAACCGTTGTATGGTCACGGCCACCAAAGCGACGGCCAATCTCAGGAAGTGAACGGGTTGTGAGCTGTTTGCACAAATACATGGCTATTTGCCTCGGACGGGCAAAACTCCGCAGTCGCTTGGGACCCAACATATCAGATAGCCTAATATTATAATGGTCACTAACTTTTCTCTGAATCTCTTCAACAGTAGTTTTTCGATCTGAGGCTCGAAGAATATCAGACAAACAGTCCTGTGTCATCTCTACTGTTATTTCACGGCCTACTAGAGATGCAAATGCAAATAAACGTGTCAGCGCCCCCTCAAGAACCCTCACATTACTAGAAATACGATGAGCCAAAAACTCTACTACCTCTTGGCGAACTTTAATGCCAGGATAGCTAGACTGATATAGTTCAATCTTTGACTCCAAGATACCAAGCCGCAGCTCATAGGTGGTTGGGTGAAGATCTACAACCAAGCCACACTGCAGGCGGCTCGCTATCCGATCTTCTAAGTATTTGATTTCTCCAGGAGCGCGGTCAGCAGAAATAATGATCTGTTTGTTCTGATCAACTAACGCGTTAAAAGTATGAAAAAACTCTTCCTGCGTACTATCTTTCCCAGCAATAAACTGTACGTCATCAACCATAAGCACATCAACTGAACGGAAGAGCTCTTTAAAATCCATCATTTTCCGCTCACGCAAGGCTTGCACAAAACGATACATGAATTGCTCTGCAGAAAGATACATCACATTTATATCTGGACGATTCGCCTGTAACTCCCAAGCTATCGCATGCATCAGGTGAGTTTTGCCCAACCCAACCCCACCATATAAAAATAATGGGTTAAAGGTTGCTGGGCCAGCCTCAGCAACACGTTTTGAAGCAGCGTGGGCTAGTTCATTGGGCTTGCCGACAACAAAATTATCAAACAAAAACCGGGAATCAAGTTTTGCACCCGCTATATCGCGTTGCCTAGAGGAGTCACCACCAACGACCACCTCCTTGACCTGTTTAGGTTCTGGCTCAGAACCGCCTACTGTGAATAACAAACGCGAGACCTTGCAACCAGACTTTTGCAATTGATATAAAATTTGGTCTTCAAAATGTTGACGAACGTAATTTCCAAAAAAACTAGTTGGCACCAAAAGTTCTGCTACGCCGTCGCCCTCACTAATAAATTGTAATGGTTCTATCCACGATTTAAAGTTATTTTTTCCCAAAGATTTAAGCAAACTATCTGCGGCGATGTTCCAAATTTCTAATGCCATGCTACTAGTTTTCCCCAAATATAAAGTCTAGCCAAAATCTAATGCTGACGTGCACCCGCACCTCAACAAAGGAAATATAATCCAACTCATGGCTACATCTGGATCAAAGCCCCGGCGAAATAGCGATAGCATCCATCTTTAGGTGCCAAACTACGTTTTTAACAGATCATAGTATCGCTGTGCAGCAGCAATAACCTTAGATCTCCACTATTCCCCAGAGTTCAAAATCCGACTCGCTAAACATATTTATCCACGGCTGAACTATCTCTGCAACTGATCTTCATTCTTGACTCGTATTTTTCCTAAAAAGAATCTCTTAGTCATGGAAATGTGGCTAGGTTGTTTTAAAAAAAATTCTTTTTTTTCTGTCTCTTAAAACTAAAAGGGCGCTAAATTAAATCAGCGCCCTTTTAGTTTAATTATTTTATCAATCTTTTAGGAAATTGCTTTTACCCTTGAAGCTAAACGAGAAACTTTTCTTGATGCTGTATTTTTATGAAAAATTCCTTTTGTAACACCACGCATAATTTCAGGTTGTGCTGCTATTAAAGCAGCAGAGGCGGCTTCTTTGTCATTAGTTGCGATAGCCTCTTCTACTTTTTTCAAAAAAGAACGTATTCTAGATCTGCGGTTTTTATTAACCACGGTACGCCGTTCAATTTGACGGGCGCGTTTCTTTGCTTGAGGCGAATTTGCCATTTTGAAAATTCCTATTTTATATCTCGTGATCCACTAAATAAAAAAGGACCACAAAACGAGACCAATTCAAATAAAGCCAAAGCGGGCCACGCGCGCATTTTTCTTATGTTGAACTAAAGTATTTTTTCAAGAATGCAACCTAATTAAAAAGATTACTTATCTCGAAATTGTGGATCACGCTTTTCAAGAAATGCCGACATACCCTCTTTTTGATCATCAGTTGCGAACAAGGAATGAAAAACACGTCGTTCAAATAATAGACCCTCAGACAATGTTGTCTCGAATGATCTGTTTACTGCATCTTTGGCAGCTTTTGCTGTAATTTGAGATTTCTCAGCAATTTTAACAGCTACCTCTAAAGCTACTTCCATTAACATTTTATCTGGAACAATTCGACTTACTAATCCTACACGTTCAGCTTCCTGCGCGTCCATAAATCGTCCGGTCAAATGCATATCCATGGCTTTAGATTTTCCTACAAAGCGTGTGAGCCTTTGCGTCCCACCAATTCCGGCAATTACACCCAAATTTATTTCTGGTTGGCCAAATTTCGCGCTTTCCGCACAAATAATAAAATCACACATCATAGCTAGCTCACATCCGCCACCAAGTGCGTAACCAGAAACTGCAGCTATAATTGGTTTTTTTGCATTTTGAACAGGGGCCATGCTAGCTCCAAATAAGTCTTGTGCCACTACCTCAACAAAAGTCTTATTGGCCATCTCAGTTATGTCAGCACCAGCTGCAAATGCTTTTTCAGATCCAGTAATTATCATGCATCGAACTTTATGGTTATTTTCAGCATTGGTTACCGCATCACCTAATTCCTCAACCAGCTGGCTATTTAGAGCATTTAGTGCCGATGGTCGGTTTAAAGTAATCACACATACATGGTCAGAGGTTTTGACAATGATCGTTTCATAAGCCATTTTTTAGTACCTGGTTTTTGTATCAGGAGTACCGCGTAACACGTTCACACTCTAGTTCAAGCTATGTTTGGCAGGTTGGACAATAGAAAGTAGAACGGCCAGACTGCTGAATGCGTTTAATAATCCCATCGCAATTATCAGTATAACAGGGCAACGACTCACGCCCATACACACCAAAACTATGTTGGAAATAACCTAATTCACCATCTACTTGACGATAGTCTTTTAAGCTCGACCCTCCGGCTAAAATGGCATTTGATAAGACTTCACGAACAATTGGGACAATTGTGTTCACACGTTTTTTTGATAAACTCCCAGACCTACGTTTAGGTGAAATATGTGCGTGGTGAAGTACTTCGCAGACATAAATGTTTCCAAGGCCTGCAATGATTCTCTGATCAAGAAGAACATTCTTTATTGATGATTTTTTTCCAACCAGCGCTAACTGAAGGTATGTCTCGTTAAATGAATTACCCAAAGGTTCCAGACCTAAAGATGCCAGCAACTTATGTTTATCTACCCTCGGTGTTGGCACTAGATCCATCATCCCAAAACGCCGGGCATCATTGAATGTAATTCGTATATTGTTTGCCATATAAAGTACAACGTGGTCGTGTTTTTCTTTTACAAAGTTCTTGAGCTGAAAATCACCAACCTGCATGTCAGAAATCAGCATTCGCCCAGACATTCCTAGATGAATGAGCAAAGTTTCATCAGTATCAAGATCTACCAAGATGTATTTAGCTCTACGCCGCAATCGGACAACACAGGCACCAGTTAACCGTTGAGCCATATTAGGTGGAAAGGGCCATCTTAAATCCGGCCTGTTAACTTCAGCTTTTAATATCACCTTATTTTGCATAACAGGTTCTAAACCCGTACGGACAGTCTCTACCTCTGGTAATTCAGGCATTGGCATTCCCTTATAGAACAGCTCATTGTATCAGCCGTCGTCCTCTTTATAAGGGAGTGTAACATTACTAAAGGGCAAGGCCCATGCAAAACGAAAAAGGCAAAACAACACATTTTGGCTTCCAGACTGTGCCAGAGGTTGATAAAGCAGGCAAAGTTCAAGAAGTTTTTTCTTCTGTGGCAAGCAAGTACGACCTCATGAACGACGTTATGAGCTTGGGCATACACCGAATTTGGAAAGAAGCCATGATGGATTGGCTTGCTCCAAAACCAGGTCAAAACCTATTGGACGTGGCGGGTGGTACTGGAGACATTAGTTTAAAGTTTTTATCAAGGGCTGGATTGGGACACGCAACAGTACTAGACTTTACAGAAGATATGTTAGCCGCTGGGAAGGCTAGGCCTATATCCCGTAAAATAAAAGAATCTATAGATTGGGTTGTGGGTGATGCATTAGCACTTCCTTTTCCTGACAATTTTTTTGACGTTTATACAATTAGCTTTGGCATCAGAAATGTTACACATCCCTACAAAGCACTAACTGAAGCTTATCGTGTTTTACGACCTGGTGGCAGATTAATGGTTTTAGAATTTAATAAAATCCCTATTCCCTTAGCTCAAAAAATCTATGATCTATATTCATTTAACATTATTCCAAATATGGGAAAAATAATTACTGGGGATCGTGAAAGTTATCAATATTTGGTTGAATCGATTCGAAAATTTCCTGATCAAGAAACCTTTTTGAACTTGTTGAAAAAAGCCAATTTTGAAAACACCAGCTTTCGAAACCTATCACTAGGAATTGCTGCAATCCACTCAGGATGGAAAATTTAGATGCGTGGACCACATAATATATTTCGACTTATCCGTACCGGCGCCACGCTGGAACGTACTGGAGCTATGAATGTAATATTAAATGCATACAAGGCGCCCTTGGGCGTAAGGGTGGCTGCCAAGGTATTAGGATGGCCCTTTCAATGGTTGGGTTATAAAGGCGACTCATCGATGCCAGCCGCTCCCCGCGCACTAACAGCGTTGGGTCCAGCTTACATAAAGTTTGGGCAAATTCTGTCAACAAGGCCAGATGTGGTTGGGAATGAATTAGCTGCTCAAATGCGCATTCTCCAAGACAAACTGCCACCATTTGCTATGGCAGAAGCTAAAAAAATGATTGAGGCTGAGCTAAATAAGCCGTTAAATGAGACGTTTCAAGAATTTAGTGAGCCAGTTGCTGCCGCGTCTATTGCTCAGGTTCATCGTGCAAAATTGGCAAGTGACGGATCAGATGTTGCTGTAAAGGTTTTACGTCCAGGAATTGAAAAAGCATTCCGAAGAGATATAGACGCGTTCTATTTTGCTGCAAAAATGGTTGAGCTTTTAGCGCCCAGCTCTAGAAGGCTACGACCCGTCGAAGTCATTCAGCATTTTGAAGGTGTGGTTTTAGGCGAGCTAGACCTTCGACTGGAAAGCAGTTCTGCCGGAGAGTTTGGAAAAAATACTGAGAATGATGCTGGCTTTCAACTGCCAAAGGTAAATTGGAGCCTTTCTGGAAAAAGCATTATGACTTTAGATTGGGTTGAAGGTATTTCAGCTGGAGACAACTCAGCCTTAGATGCCGCTGGCCATTCTCGTAAAAATATTAGTGAGAGGCTCTTACAATTGTTTTTACAACATGCCTTACGAGATGGGTTTTTCCATGCAGATTTACATCAAGGAAACCTAAAGATTGCTTCAAACGGTGATATAATCGCATATGACTTTGGCATCATGGGTAGAATTGATGAATATACCCGCCGCGTTTATGCTGAAATTTTATTTGGATTTATTCGTAGGGATTACAAGCGAGTGGCAGAGGTTCATTTTGAAGCTGGTTATGTTCCTGCGGATAAAGACGTTGATGAGTTTGCCCAAGCGTTGCGCGCTGTTGGGGAACCTATATTTGGAATGGATGCCACCCAGATCAGTATGGGCCGCGTTCTAACATATCTCTTTAATGTTACAGAACAGTTTGGGATGGAGACCCGCACAGAATTAATTTTACTTCAAAGAACGATGGTCGTCGTTGAAGGCGTTGCACGTAGTCTCCATCCACAAATTAATATTTGGGAAGTTGCTAGTCCAATAGTCCAGGACTACATAAAACAAAGTATTGGGCCTAAAGCATTAGCTAGAGACCTTTTAAACACAGTTCGTGTTTTAGCCCGCTTTGGTCCAAAACTACCACAAATTGCCGAGGCAGCTTTAATAAAAACTTATAACACACCACAATTAAATGAAAAATATCCGCCGTCAAGAAAGCGTTGGGTTTTGTTTGCACTTATCGTTGGACTTCTTATTGGCTGGTTGGTTCCACATATTTTCTAAAAAATGTGTGCTTTTCTGGGCTGATTCATCAAAAAATTGGTGCATGGTATTTTGATTGTACAGGATATAAAAATTTAAAAAATAATTGGCCTAACAAGATTAAAGAGGACAAATTATGGAACGAAAACTATTTGGCACCGACGGTATGCGAGGAACTGCCAATACATACCCAATGACAGCAGAAGTTGCTTTACGTTTGGCTACAGCCGCTGGACGTTATTTTCGCCAAGATAAAAAAAAGTCCCATAAAGTAGTTATAGGAAAAGACACCCGCCGATCTGGATACATGATTGAAAATGCCCTTACCTCTGGCTTTTTGTCTACTGGAATGAATGTGGTGCTATTGGGCCCAATTCCTACCCCGGCAGTTGGTATGCTAACACATTCAATGCGTGCGGATGTTGGAGTAATGATTTCAGCAAGCCACAACCCCCATTACGATAATGGGATAAAATTCTTTGGCCCAGACGGATATAAACTTTCAGATGCTGCAGAAATAGAGATTGAAGCTCTTTTTCAAACAGGTGTTGATTTGTGTTTAGCTGAAAACATTGGACGCGCTAGCCGAGTTGAAAGCGCAGCAGGGCGATATGTGGAAGCAGCTAAATCCACTTTCCCTAAAGGAAGACGTTTAGATGGCTTGAAGGTTGTGATCGACTGTGCGAATGGCGCTGCTTATCGAACTGCACCAGAGGTTTTGTGGGAGTTAGGCGCTGAGGTTATTCCCATTGGAATAGAACCTGACGGCTATAATATTAATCGAAATGTAGGGTCTACAGCACCCCAAGCTGCTGTAAAAGCTGTGTTGGAAAATCATGCCGATTTAGGCATCTGTTTGGACGGTGACGCAGACCGCGTCATAATTGTTGATGAAAAAGGTCAGATCGCTGATGGCGATCAAATTATGGGCTTAATTGCAAAACGGTGGGCCGAAAAAAAGATATTAAAGGGTGGGGCCTTGGTGGCCACAGTAATGTCAAACTTGGGCCTAGAGCGTTGGTTAGGGCAACAAGGAATTGGTCTTCATCGTACAAATGTTGGTGACCGCTATGTAGTAGAGGCGATGCGCGAAGGAGGTTTCAACCTTGGAGGAGAGCAATCTGGTCACATAGTAATGAAAGACTATGCCACAACCGGTGATGGACTTTTGGCTGGGCTTCAGTTTTTGGCAACTTTGGTTGAAACAAACAAACCAGCCAGTGAACTAGCTAAGGTTTTCACACCATGCCCACAGGCACTAAAAAATATTAAATATGTGGCTGGTAATGCACCCCTTGATAACGCCAAAGTCAAAGCAGTTATTAAAGAATCAAAAACCATTTTAGCTGGAAAGGGCAGAATCTTAATTCGTGAATCCGGGACCGAACCACTTATTCGTGTCATGGTAGAGGCTGAAGATGAAACTCTTCTCTCACAGGTGATCGAGAATTTAGTTCAGGCAGTCCGTAGCGCAGCTTAATTACGAGGTAAGCCCTTCCTAATATAAAACACGGTACCAAGAGGATTCTATCTAACAGGTTTTACGATTGGGAGTTCTTCTAAATTTAAGTGCACTCTATACTTTTCCATGGCAATGCTTAAATTTTTTATTGGATCCACACGGACATCTGTCATTACGGCCTGGTGCACCCCATGTAGTTTGATCATTTTCATCAAAACTATTAACTTCCAAATCTGAATTTTGATTTGATTTCTGAAGCTTAACCTGTCGCGTTATTTCATTCATCAGCGTTTTTTGTTCCTCTGAGGATCTCATTCTTGCATACCCCAGTCGTTGACTTACCTGCTCCCGGAGCCCATCAAGTAGCCCTTGAAAAAGTTGAAAAGCTTCTGACTTATATTCATTCAACGGATCTCGTTGTGCATAACCACGGAATCCGACAACAGAACGCAAATGCTCTAATGTCAGCAGATGTTCTCGCCACTTGCTATCAATCGTTTCCAATAAAACTTGCTTTTCAATCGCACGCATATTTTCTGGACCAAAGTCTACTGCTTTTTTAGCCATCAGGGTATCTACTGCGTTTTCTAACTTATCTTGAATTATCACATCATCTACACCCTCCATCGAGGCCCAATCAGATACAGGAACTTCAAGTGCCAAGTTTTCTAAAAGGGCGGCTTGCAAACCATCAGTATCCCATTGGTCTGAGTACGTTTTTGGTGGCATAAACTGCGCAACCAAATCATCAATAACCTGATGACGCATATCTTGCGTAACTTCAGCTAGATCTTCAGCTTCCATAATTTCCCGGCGCTGGCCAAAAATGACTTTTCGTTGCTCGTTCATTACATCATCAAACTTCAATAACTGTTTACGAATATCAAAATTACGGCCCTCTACTTTAGCTTGAGCTCGCTCTAAAGATTTATTCACCCAAGGGTGTATAATCGCTTCACCATCCTTCATACCAAGTGTGTTTAAAACTTTTTCAAGACGCTCCGACCCAAAAATACGCATCAGATCATCGTCGAGCGATAGAAAGAAAGAACTACGGCCAGGGTCTCCCTGGCGACCAGACCGGCCACGCAACTGGTTATCAATCCTACGAGACTCATGCCTCTCCGTAGCCAACACATAAAGACCTCCAGCCTCTTTGACCGCTTTTTCATCTGCAATATGTTGCTCCTCCATTCGACCACGAATATCATCTGGGTTAGCAGCGGGATCCGCAGCGATAGCCTCCATAATAGAAAACTCAACATTACCACCCAATTTAATATCAGTGCCACGACCAGCCATATTTGTTGCGATTGTTACCCCACCCAATTTGCCGGCATCAGCCACGATTTTTGCCTCTTGTTCATGTTGGCGAGCGTTAAGAACACTGTGAGGCACTTTCTCTTCTTTCAATAAACCAGATAAAAACTCAGACTTTTCAATAGAAGTTGTGCCAACTAATACTGGCTGCTGTTTTCCATGTGCTAATTTAATTGCATCAACCACAGCAGCGTATTTTTCAGCTGTCGATCTATAAACCTGATCATCTTCATCACTGCGGTCAATCAATCTGTTGGTTGGAACCTCAACAACACCCAAATTATAAATTTCCTCAAATTCAGCTGCTTCTGTTAAAGCCGTTCCAGTCATCCCTGCTAATTTATCATATAGCCTAAAATAGTTTTGGAATGTGACAGAAGCTAAGGTAACATTTTCAGGTTGAATTTTGCAGAGCTCTTTTGCCTCAATTGCCTGGTGCAAGCCATCAGATAGTCTCCGACCAGCCATCATTCTGCCCGTAAACTCGTCGATCAAAACAACTTCACCATCCTGGACGATATAGTCTTTGTCACGAGTAAAAAGCTTGTGGGCACGAAGACCTTGATTTACGTGGTGCACAATTGTTGTGCTTTCTGGGTCATAAAGTGACTGCCCTTCAGGCAATATATTTTTTTCAAGCAAAATGACTTCTAGCCATTCATTGCCATCATCTGTAAATGTCACATTTCTGGTTTTTTCATCCAGTGTAAAATGGTCATCTAATATTTCAGGAATTAACTTATCTACAGTTTGATAAAGCTCTGAGCGATCTTGTGCTGGACCAGAGATGATCAAAGGTGTTCGAGCTTCATCTATTAAAATAGAATCTACCTCATCCACTATCGCAAAATTGTGGTGACGTTGGTGCATCTGATTTAGTTCAGCCTTCATATTGTCACGAAGATAATCAAAACCAAGTTCATTATTCGTAGCATAAGTCACATCACATGCGTAAGCTGCTGCCTTTTCTTCATCTTGCTGCTGGGGATAAACAACGCCTGTAGTTAACCCTAAAGCACCATATACTTTTGACATCCATTCTGCGTCACGGCGCGCGAGATAGTCGTTAACCGTTACAATGTGTACACCTTTACCCGTTAGTGCATTTAAATAGGCTGGAAAAGTTGCGACGAGTGTTTTGCCTTCACCAGTTTTCATTTCCGCTATATTTCCTTGGTGTAGAAATATACCTCCCATCAGTTGCACATCAAAGGCACGAAGACCTAATGAGCGCCGAGCAGCCTCACGGCAGTTTGCAAAAGCTTCGGGTAGTAGGTTATCTAATGCTTCGCCACTTTTGGCTCGTTTTTTTAAATCTTCTGTTTTTAAAATTATAGCTGCGTCACTTAGGCTCTCAAAGTCTGTTTCGAGCAAATTAATTTGGTCAACCAGCGGCTGCGTCACTTTGATTTTGCGATCGTTTGGTGTGCCAAAAACTTTTTTAGCAATTTTTCCTAGGCCTAACATGTTTGCTCCGCTTGGTTGTTTAATTATATGGGTGATCCACTTGCCCGTATCAAAACCTAAGCATATGGATTGCCGGTAGTCATTTCAAGAGAAGCTGGTCCCTCAAGTCTAATAAAGCGATGTATGGGGCCTAGATTACAGTGTCAACGGCATCGGAAATTACCTGTGCACCAGAGGATGAAAATATGCTACCACCAAGTTCACTTTTGATTGGGGCAATCCTTACATTCATGCTTTCCTCGCAAGTTAAAGCACAAGAGCCAAGCCTAAACACTATAGCAGCAACCGTTAATGGCACAACTATAACGCTGGGACACATCCTAGACATAAAACGACAGCTGCCAGATCAATACCAAAGTTTAAGTAATGAAGTATTATTTACAAATATTGTAGATCAGTTAGTCCAACAAGAGATACTAGCTAGCTCATTCAAGAAAGACCCAGAGTGGGTTTCAATCACAATGCAGAACGAGCGGCGCAATATTTTATCAACAATTATAATTGACAAGATTCGTGAAGAAGCAGTTTCAGACGAGATTTTGAAAGCTGCCTACTTACAAAGATACACTCAAATCATGGAAAATATGGAATATAAAGCTTCTCATATTTTAGTTGATACCATAGAAAAAGCCCAAGATCTTTTGAAAATGCTAGAAGATGGTGCGGGTTTTAGTGAAATGGCAATAAAGTACTCGACTGGCTCATCCAGTCTGGATGGTGGGGATTTAGGCTGGTTTAAAAAAGGCCAAATGGTTGCACCATTTGAGACCGCAGTATTGGCTATGGAGGTAGGAACATACTCCAAACCTATTCAAACGCAATTTGGCTATCATTTAATTCACTTAGATGATCGCCGGGAGACACCACGTCCTAATTTCGAAGACATTCGTAGTAATCTAGAGATAGAACTACAAAATGTGGCAATTAATACATATCTTCGTGGAAGACTGGTTGATGCTAATGTTATTATGCCCAAAACTCCAATAGATTATAATAAATTATCAACTTTAGACTTACAGGCAAAATAATGAAAAGATCATCTCTAGCTCCTGACTTCTTTCCAGAACTACCAATTATAAAGGGAGTGCAGTTTGCCACAGGACAGACTGGTATAAAATATATCGACCGCGAAGATGTAATGCTAGCAAAGCTATCACCAGGAACAACTGTTTCTGGTGTTTTCACCCGTTCGACTACTCGATCAGCTTCAGTGCTTGATTGTCAATCCAAAATTGGTCTTAGCACAGACCAGGGTGCTGCAATTCTTGTTAACGCTGGAAATGCTAACGCTTTTACAGGTTCCAATGGTCAAGCCTCTGTTGATCGGATCTGTAAAGCTCTGGGCTCAACGTTAGACTTGCCAAAAAGCGCAATATTTACCTCCTCCACGGGTGTAATTGGAGAAATATTACCAGATCATAAAATTACAGATTGTATTGACGAGTTAAAAAATACGCTGAGCGATCAATCAATTAAAAGCGCAGCAAGTGCAATTATGACAACTGATACATTTCCAAAAGGATCTTCAGCTACTCTGGATATAGATGGCAAAAAGGTTTGCATTAGTGGAATTGCGAAGGGATCTGGCATGATCGCACCAGATATGGCGACCATGCTTGTTTATATTTTTACTGATGCTGAGATTGGGCAAATAGACTTACAAAAGCTACTTCAAGACCTAACCAATAGAACCTTTAACTGCATAACAGTTGATAGCGATACATCCACTTCTGATTCTTTAATTTGTGCGGCCACAGGCACCTCAGGCGTAGACGTCAGTAAAAGTTCAAAGTTTTCCCAATCATTGAAAAGTGTTATGCTAGATCTCGCCCAACAAGTGGTAAGAGATGGAGAGGGTGCAACAAAGTTTATCACTGTTAACGTTACAGGAGCAGCGTCTAACAAAGACGCACATCGGGTGGCTATGGCCACTGCAAACTCTCCATTAGTAAAAACAGCTATGGCTGGAGAAGATCCAAACTGGGGAAGAATTGTAATGGCAGTTGGTAAATCAGGTGCATTAATTAATTGTGATCGTCTGTCCATATGGTTTGGATCACATTTGGTAGCAGAAAATGGCCGTGTAGCAAAAAACTACAAAGAAACCTTTGTTGCAAAATATATGAAACAAACCAGCCTATCAATTAGTATAGATTTGGGAATGGGTAAGTCACTTGGCACCGTGTGGACCTGTGATCTTACCAATGGTTATATTAAAATAAATGCTGATTATCGCTCATGAAAACTGTTTTAGTTTCCGCTGTTGCATTAATTGATCGGGATGGGCGTGTACTTTTAGCACAGCGACCTAAAGGCAAGTCTATGGAAGGGTTGTGGGAGTTTCCTGGCGGGAAAGTAGAAAGAGACGAAACACCTGAAATAGCTTTGTTAAGAGAAATGGAAGAAGAGCTGGGAATTAATACCTGGGAGAGTTGTCTAGCGCCACTTACCTTTGCAAGCCACACTTATGAGACATTTCATTTGATTATGCCTCTTTTCGCGTGTCGAAAGTGGAAGGGCACACCAGAGCCACGTGAAAACCAAGCACTGAAATGGGTAGCAAAGCAGGATCTTAGATCATGTCCAATGCCAGCCGCCGATATACCGCTAGTACCTATTCTTTATGATTGGCTATGATTAAAATTATACCAGTTTTTGTTTTGACTAGCGGATTAAAATAGCTTTTTAAGTTTGGCATAGACTTAAGTGGAGATATTTAAGCTAAGTTCCGTTCAACCTCTTCACGCTCAAATATTTCTATCACATCATCTGCTCGAATATCTTCATAATTCTCAAACGCCATACCACATTCTTGGCCTGACTGCACTTCAGATGCTTCGTCTTTAAAACGTTTTAATGTTTTCAATGTACCTTCGTGAATTACGATGTCATCACGCAATAAACGAACTCCTGCTGATCGTCTAGCTACACCTTCAGTGACCAAACACCCGGCAATTTTACCAACACCAGACACTTTAAATACTTCTTTAATATTTGCGTACCCTATAAACGTCTCACGGATTTCTGCACTCAACAAACCAGAAGCAGCTGCCTTTACATCGTCTACAAGATCATAAATTACTGAGTAATATCGAATTTCAACACCTTTTTGATTTGCAGTATTTCGCGCAGAGGTATTAGCCCTGACGTTAAAACCAAATACTGGAGCACCCGAAGCCTCAGCCAACCCAATATCTGTCTCAGTAATCGCACCAACGCCCGAGTGTAGAACCCGAACTCGAACTTCGTCGTTACCAATTTTAGCCATTGCCTGAATAATCGCTTCAGCGGAGCCCTGCACATCAGTTTTAACCAAAATTGGCAATTCACTTACGTCTTCATTAGCCTTCGCATTTTCCATTAATTGTTCAAGAGTTGTAGCTGCACCCAAGGCTGCGCGTTTATCTTTAGCAGCCTTCGCACGGTACTCTGCAATTTCACGTGCTTGAGCTTCTGTGTCAACAACATTGAGGACGTCGCCAGCCTCAGGGGTCCCATTCAGGCCCAAGACCTCGACTGGTGTAGAGGGTCCAGCAACTTTTATACGCGTTCCCTTGTCATCAACCAGAGCTCGAACCTTGCCCCACTGCTCACCTACAACAAAAATATCACCAAGCCTCAGTGTTCCATTTTGAACCAGAACAGTTGCAACAGGGCCACGGCCAACGTCTAACTGAGCCTCAATCACTGCACCCGATGCAGATCGATCTGGGTTTGCCTTAAGTTCTAAAAGCTCAGACTGTAGAGCAATGGCCTCAAGAAGTTTATCTAAGCCTTGACCAGTTGTTGCTGAAACCTCAACATCCTGAACCTCACCAGACATTTTTTCAACAATTACTTCATGTTGCAGCAGATCAGTACGCACTTTTTGAGCATCTGCTGCTGGCCGATCAATCTTATTAATTGCGACTATAATTGGAACTTGAGCTGCTTTAGCATGATTAATAGCTTCGATCGTTTGTGGCATTACTGCATCGTCAGCAGCAACCACTAGAATTACAATATCAGTAACCTGTGCGCCACGTGCCCGCATCGATGTGAAGGCCGCATGCCCAGGTGTATCCAGGAAGGTGAGTAGTTCACCGTCTTGTTGGACTTGATAAGCACCAATATGCTGGGTGATTCCACCCGCTTCTCCAGATACGACTCGCGAATTTCTAATCGCGTCTAAAATCGAAGTCTTGCCATGATCAACGTGGCCCATAACAGTGATTATTGGAGCACGTGGTTGCAAGTCTTCTGAACTATCCTCAACCTGATGAATAACATCTTCAACGTCGGCATCGGAAACACGTACTATTTTATGACCAAACTCCTCAACTATGAGTTCAGCTGTATCTTGGTCAATCGTTTGGTTTTGGGTTACCATCAGGCCCATTTGCATTAATGACTTTACCACATCAGCAGCGCGCTCTGCCATACGGTTTGCAAGCTCCTGTACCACAATTCCGTCAGGTACCTGAACATCACGCACAACCTTTTCGCGCTCAACCGTTCCGCCCATAGCTTTTTGCCGCGCACGCTCCTGCTTGCGTTTCATTGATGCCATTGAGCGATGACGTCCATCACCACCAGCACTTGCCTGATTTATTGTAAGTTTTCCAGATCGCCGGTTTTCTTCACGGTTTTTATTTCTATTTGGCCGTGCTGTTTCTTCACGTTTTGGTTCTGGTGCTTTGCTCCTCAAAACGCCGGATTTTGCGGCCCGTTCTTCAGGGGTGGGTGGGGGAGCCGCCGCACGCATTGCAGCTGCTTCAGCTTCTACCTTTTTAGCCTCATCTGCATCGGCCTTTACTTTCGCCCGTTGCTCTCGATCACGGTTTTCACGTTCTTTAGCTTCATTTTCTTCTCGACGAAGGTTTCGCTCTACTTCTCTTGAGAGCTCCTCTTCCTCGCGACGTTTAGTATCTTCAGTCTCTCGTGCTTTTGCTGTCTGAACAGCTTTTAAACGGCGATCCATTTCTGCATCAGAAATCCCTGCTGGACGTCTGGCGGGATCACCGCCCCGAACCGCACCAGGCGCCACCGGTTTGGCCGCACCAGGCTTAGGTACAACAACTCGCTTACGTTTGGTTTCCACCACAACGTTTTTAGTCCGCCCATGACTGAAACTTTGTTTCACATTTCCTGAACGTGGTCCGCCCATAACACCCAATATCTTTTTACCGTCGTCGCTCATAAAGCTCTATCGTCCTTTCAGAGGGCAGCTTGCCCTTTGCCATCTAGTTGGCTTCTCGTAAACCGCGAAGTCTTGCGGCCTCATGTACTACACGTTCACTGAGACCGCCAGACGAGAGTGCGCTGTGTATTGCATGCCCACGCCCAAATGCCAAACCCAATTCCTGCGAAGTCAAACAACCAAAAAATCTACCCCCTTCTGGGGTCCACAACTTACCTTTACCACGCTCAGATCCATCACTAGCCTGTAGCAAGATTTTAGCTCGGCCTTCAGCAAGCCAACTCTTAACCTTTTCAAAGCCAGTCACCGCTTTACCAGCCTTCCGGGCAATTGATACCAGATCAACTACTCGCCGCGCCAACTGACGATCAATTTCATTAATTAAATCAGCTGGAATGGAAACCTGCGCTTTAGCACCCCGATTGAAGACGTTAAGTTTGACTGCTTCCTCTAATACTTTTCTATCCGCTGTAATATAATAACCCCTACCCGGCAGTTTTTCCAAAATATCTGGAACAACAATTCCATCAGGACTAGTTACGAATCGAATTAAACCCTCTTTGGGACTGGATATTTGACTGACCAAGCATTTTCGTTCAGCCTGGTCTTTAAATTTATTTACACTACCGCGGCTCATTTAAGTTTCCGGAACAACTTCCTCTTCAGAAACTGCCTCTTTGTCGTCCAAAAGATCATCAGGGTCCACCCAACCTAGCATAATACGTGCTGTCATCACAATATTTTGAGCCTCCGCCAAATCAACATCAAACTTTTCTAAAACGCCATCATCTTTAACACGCTCTCCGTCTACCGTCGTCCAGCCACCAGCCAACTCCCAGTCAGCACAAGTAGCCAAATCTTCAAGTGTTTTTACGTTATCATCAGCTAATGCTTCGATCATCTGTGGGGTAAGCCCCTCAAAGTTGACTAGACTATCTTCCACACCTAATTCACGAGCCCTATCCATTGCTCGTTTATTTTCAGCCTCAATTACATCGCGGGCCCGCGCCTGTAACTCACCTGCGGTTGCTTCATCAACACCGTCAATGACTAAAAGCTCTCCCACTTCAACGTAGGCGACTTCTTCAAGATTAGTGAACCCTTCTGATACCAAGAGTTGAGCAAAAAACTCATCAAGGTCTAGATTATCCATAAATAGCTTGGTACGGACTTCGAACTCTGCTTGACGACGCTTAGATTCCTCTTCCTCCGTCATAATATCAATATCAAGACTAGTTAATTGACTTGCTAACCTAACGTTTTGGCCTCGGCGGCCGATAGCTAAACTAAGTTGTTCATCGGGCACCACAACTTCAATTTTTCCAGCCTCTTCATCCAAAACTACCTTGGTCACTTCTGCTGGTTGCAGGGCATTTACCAGAAAAGTTGGCTGATCTTCATTCCATGGTATGATGTCAATTTTCTCTCCCTGAAGTTCATTAACAACAGCTTGCACCCGGCTACCGCGCATACCCACACAGGCGCCAACAGGATCAATAGAGCTATCATATGAAATAACTGCTATCTTTGCTCGTGATCCAGGATCGCGCGCAACAGCCTTTATTTCAATTATTCCATCGTATATTTCTGGTACTTCCATCTTGAAAAGCTCTGCCATAAATTCTGGCGCAGTGCGCGATAAGAAAATTTGTGGGCCACGTTGCTCACGACGGACATCCTTGATGTAAACCCGAATTCGGTCGTTTGGGCGGTAGCTTTCGCGGCCAATTTTCTCATTACGGCGCAATACAGCCTCACCCCGGCCAATATCCACTATTACGTTGCCATACTCCTCACGCTTCACAAGTCCATTAATTATGGTCCCGGCGCGATCTTTAAACTCTTCATATTGACTATCTCGCTCAGCCTCACGTACTTTTTGTAGAATTACTTGTTTTGCGGCCTGTGCAGCAATTCTACCCATTTCAACTGGAGGAACCTCCTCGACCAATTGTTGACCGACTTCCGGATTATCCATATATTGCTTAGCTTGCTCGACAGTGAACTCAGCCTGATAGTTTTCAAGCAATTCTTCTGTTACGACCGTCCGGACCCGTGTAAATGTTGCACGCCCTGTTTTACGGTCAATAGATACTTGGATATCCATTTCTACGCCATAACGAGATTTAGCAGCCCTGGCTAAAGATTCCTCCATAGCCTCTATTACTAAATTAGGGTCTATCATTTTTTCACGCGCAACGGCTTCCGCCGTTTGCAATAGCTCAAGCTGGTTTGCAGATGTAATGGCCATCAGTAGTCCTCTCCTTCAACGATGGTTTGTACCTCGTCGTATTGGGTTTCGTCAATTTGGCCAGCATCTTTTCGGCTTCTTAAAACTGAACGAATTAACTCGTCCGTCAAAAGCAGCTTAGCATCAGCCAACCAGTCAAATTTCAAACCGATCATACCTTCTTCGATGGTGATTAATAACTCATCGCCCTCAACTCCAGCAAGCAAGCCCTTAAATCTACGGCGGCCATCAATCAATTGTTCAGTTTCAATCTTAGCAGTATGTCCAGCCCACTGGTCAAAATCTTTTAGTCGCGTAAGTGGACGGTCAATGCCGGGGCTAGAAACCTCTAAGGTGTAGGCTTCTATAATAGGGTCTTCAACATCCATAAGCGCCGACACAGCGGTGCTTATTTCGGCACAACAATCAACTTCCATAGTACCATCAGGTTTTTGGGCCATAATTTGTAGTATTGGCGTATTTCCTGTCATCAATCTCAAACGCACTATTTCGTAACCAAGCTCCTCAATCATAGGGCTGAGTAGATCAAATAATCGTTTATCCATCGCAGCTTTTGCTATTAAGTCTGTCATACGTAACCTTAAGACACAAAAAAACGGGCGCACGGCCCGTTAAGTTTTCCGGTGGATTTTTGGGTTTGGAAGCCAAAAGACCGTTATTATTTGTCGCCTACAGTGTTTGGCATCAAGTAGCAATCCCAGATGCAGAATTGTTCTCAAACTGGTAATTTTATAAATACCCTTACATTTTAGTTATCAGCAGGGTTTTGTAATTTAGCACTCGACCACTTTATGCAAACTTAAGTCGTAAATTATTAAGTTCTTTTAGAGTCCCAAATCAATTAAACTTGAAAGTATCAACTCTGATTTAACATACTTATCCTCATCAGCGCTCTATACCCGCAATTGATCCGTAATCTTCACTAACTCAGCACTAATTGGCGCATCAGAGAGTGCATGCCCCGCGTGGCCTACAATTTGAAGGTGTGATTTTGGCCAAACTTGTGCTAAACTCCACGCCGTATTTGGTGGACAAATCATATCATACCGCCCTTGGACAATATGGCCTGCTGTATCTTTCAACCGTGACATGTTTTCTAAAATTCCTTGGCCTGTTTTCAAAAAAAGTTTGTTTACAAAATAATGGTTTTCTAAACGCGAAAATGCTCGAGCATACTGTGATGGTGCCTCATAAGGAGTCCCGTTTGATTCTATTGAAGCTAAAGCGTTTTCCCAACCCGCCCAGGCTCTTCCAAACCGCGTTTCTACAGCCAAATCACCAGAAAAAAGACGCGAGGCATATGCCTCAATCAAATCATATCGTTCATCCTCTGGAATAATGTTACGAAAGCGAGCCCAAGCGTCAGGCCAAAATTTACCCGCACCACCACCATACATCCAATCAAGTTCTGCCTGACCACCTAAAAAAATACCTCTTAAGATTAGATGTTGAACCATCAACGGATATTTCTGAGCATAGATTAAAGCTAAAGTTGAGCCCCAACTTCCACCAAAAAGTATCCAACTTTCTATTTCTAAGGTTTCCCGGATGCGCTCGATATCTGCGACTAAGTGCCATGTCGAATTATGCTCAACCTCAGCATTTGGGCGCGAACGACCGCAACCGCGTTGATCAAAAAGAATAATTCGATAGTAGCTAGGGTCAAAATATCGTCGCATGGAGGGACTACAGCCACCACCAGGACCCCCATGCAAAACAATTACGGGAACTCCATCCACCCTGCCACATTGCTCAACATAAACTTGATGACCATTGCCAACAGATAAAACACGCTGATCGAACGGCTCAATAGGTGGATAAAGAAATTGTACTGTGCGTTTTTGACCTGCAGCTTTATCCATAGTTATCCTATATTTTGTTTTGACTATATGAGACAGTCCTTAAAAAGTTAAATCCGGGTGGAGACCAGAATGCAAGAAAAGCTTACAACAGTGGACCCTGCCGAAGTGGCAAAGTTCGAAGCGATGGCACTAGAGTGGTGGGATCTTGAAGGTAAGTTCAAACCCCTACATATGCTGAACCCATGCCGGCTTGACTATATAACTCAGCAAATTGCAACTGAGTTTAATAAAAATCTCAAAGAAAGGCTGCCATTCAAGGGTTTACGTATTTTAGATATTGGATGCGGGGGGGGGTTATTGTGTGAACCCATGGCTCGCCTGGGTGCTGATGTTGTTGGTGCCGATGCCGCTAAAAATAACATTCCAGTAGCTCAAATACACGCTCAAAAACAAAGCTTGGAAATTGATTACCGCCACACGACCGCAGAGGATCTCGAAAAAGAGGGAGAAGTTTTTGATATTATTTTAAATATGGAGGTTATCGAGCATGTTCCACACCCTCTTGCTTATCTCTCTGCCTGTCACCAGTTGTTGCGTCCCGGTGGACTTCACATTTGCTCAACATTAAATCGTAACCTGAAAAGCTTTGCGTACGCAATTATTGGGGCAGAGTGGATTATGCAATGGCTGCCCAAAGGTACCCATGATTGGAAAAAATTCATAACGCCTGATGAACTTTTTAAACTACTATCTCACGCTGGCTTTGAACCGTTAGATCGAAAAGGGTTCGTTTTTAAAAAATTAGAATGGAGCTGGTCAGTTTCAGTTGAAAACCTTGACGTTAACTACGTAACGACCAGCAAGAAGCCCCTTTAAATCTTTTTCGCTAAATTTGTACGAAGCCTCCTAAGAGCTGGCAAAATGTTTTTTAAATCTTCCGTACCAGATGCTTCAGTGGCATCTGCCAAAATTGGCCCAATTTGAGCAAAAGCATAATCACGCGCTGTGCGACCTGATGGACTAATAACAACTTGCTTCCGCCGGGCGTCATCCCAATCAGGGCGAATATGAACATATCCGGCCCACTCCAATTTTGCCAATGTATTGCTTATGGCCCCTCGCGTTAAATTAAATGATTTTGCCAAATCAGCAGGTGTCCGTTCAGTCCCAATATGGGCTAAGTGGTTAAGTAAAGAAAAATGTGATAATTCCATACCTTTTGGTAAGCCCTTCGCAATCTTGCTTCGTAGAAGTTGATCCAGAGCCAATATCTCTGAAAATAGGCTTATGGAGAGTGTTTCGATATTGTTATTCATGGCTTTTTTGGTGCTTTAATTTAAATTTAGGATCATTGTTCAGTGAGGGTATCCGATCACGAGCTCTTTTTACTTCGTTTAAATCAAGGTCGGCAAAAAAAAGTCCCGGTAACTCGCCACCATCCAAGATCACTTCCCCCCATGGGTTAACAATTAAACTATGGCCATATGTTTTACGATTTGAACCCGGGTGGTCACCAGTTTGAGCAGACGCTATTAAAAAACAACCCGTTTCTATTGCCCTAGCTTTAAGAAGTGTGTGCCAGTGTGCCTCTCCTGTAAAACAGGTAAAAGCCGCGGGGGCGGTCAAAACCTGCGCGCCTGACTTGGCTAAAGTTCTGTAAAGGGCCGCAAAACGTAAGTCATAACATATTGTAAGACCAATATTAGCCCATGGAGTCTCGACTAAAACTGCCTGGTCGCCATGATCATAGACTTTTGACTCCTGATAACTTTCGGTATCCGAAAGTGTTACATCAAACATATGAATTTTATCATACCATGCAACCACATAACCGTTCGAATTCATCAAGATAGATCTGTTTACATAACGTTCATCTGCATCATTGACCTTAACTGCAACTGAGCCCAGCGCTACCCAAATTTTCAGAGCACGCGCTCTTTCAGAAATTTTATTAATAAAAAAATTTCCCTCATATTGGCCTATCACTTTATTTAGGTGAGCTTGGTCAGAAGAAATACAATTTGTCATTTCTGGTAAAAACAAAATGTCTTGGTCCACAGATTGCTCCATTAGGTCGAGAATAGCTTTCAGGTTTTCGTCCGGCTGATTTGTGGATGTTATTTGGGCAATAGCGACTTTCACTTTGTAAGCATTATCACAAGTTCACCAGATTGGTCTAATTCATAAAGCTCATCACATCCACCAACATGTTGGTTATTTATAAAAATTTGTGGCACTGTATGTTTGCCATGAGCTCTTGATAGCATTTCGGACCGACGGCTTGGCTCTAACGAAAGGTCTACTTCCAAAAAACTAATGCCTTTTTTTGACAGCAGCCGTTTTGCTGCAACGCAATACCCGCAAAAAGGTGATGTATATAATTCGACAGTCAACATTCAATTAAGCTCCACTGTTATAAGTTCATGTTTAAACATCTTTCTAAGCTCCAGCTAGAGCTAAGATGCTAATTATAATTTAGGGTTTTTCAGATAGTATTTAAGGGTGGTTTGAATATCTAGCAAATATTATAAAATATTCATCCACACACCCATCCTTTTGCTTGAAATTTGACGATAAATTGATTTCAGGCAAAAAAAATTTGCCAAAAAGAAGCTACCGGAGGTGTTGCAAAACACTGATCACACTTTTACCCCAGAACAATGAACGTACGACACTTATTTGATACCAAGGCTCAATCAGCCAAACGGGCTCGCGCCTTAAAGACAGGTATGTTCCTGCAGAACTTAGTACGTGACGAAATCTTAGAGCGAGTGGACAGTGTAAATCGAGAATTTAAGTCGATAGCGATTGTAACTGGGTTTCCCAAAGTCTGGGATCAAGTCTTTGCCACCTCCACTATTGTTTCTGACGATGAAGTATTAGGATTTGAATCGCATAGCTTTGACCTAGTAATACACGCGCTTGGGCTCCATCATGCCAATGATCCAGTGGGTCAAGTAGTGCAATGCGCTCAGGCTTTACGTCCTGACGGCTTATTTATAGCAGCATGCTTTGGGGGTCAGAACTTAATAGAGTTACGCACTGCGCTGTCGTCAGCTGAGATCCAGTTATATGGGGGGATTTCGCCAAGAGTAGCACCCATGGCTCAAATCCGTGATCTTGGGGGGGTTTTACAGCGGGCTGGTCTCGCTCTCCCAGTGGCCGATGCTTTAGATATTCCAACAAAATACAATAGTTTGTTTCACATAATGAGAGATCTACGCGACATGGGAGAAACTAATATCATGTGTGCCCGCACAAAAAGATTTAGCAGTCGATCATTGCTGGAATGTGCACAAAAAAATCTCAAATCAGAATATTCAGATGTAAATGGAAAGGTGAACTGTACATTTGGGTTAGTCTTTTTGTCCGGGTGGGCTCCTGACGCTACCCAACCCAAGCCATTGAAACCAGGGTCAGTAACCCAAACTTTGCAACAGGCACTTCAGGCCTCCAAACCTAAATTGAATGATTGACAGATAGGCCTTTCAAGTTAACTGAGCTAGATAGATTGAGGTATTGAATGTGAATGAGCCATTAAAAAATTTAGTCCCAAAGGCCGTTCCAGCGGACCATCCCCCTCTATTGAAACCAAAGGTAGGGGTCTTATTGTCAAATTTGGGAACACCAGATGGATATGACTATTGGTCTATGCGGCGCTATCTTGGCGAATTTCTATCAGACCGTAGAGTTATTGATTACAGTCCATGGCTTTGGCAACCACTGCTTCAGTTAATTATCCTAACAAAAAGACCATTTTCATCTGGCGCAGCTTATAAATCTATTTGGAACAATGAGGCAGGAGAAAGCCCCCTCATGACTATTACAAAAAGCCAAACGAGAGCCGTTCAGGCAGCCATTAAAAACCGCTTCGGTCCAAGCGTGATGGTTAAGTTCTGCATGCGCTATGGCAGTCCATCAACAGCATCTGTTGTTCAGGAGATGGTAGACGCGGGATGTCAAAAAATCTTGTTTTTTCCGTTGTACCCACATTACGCTGGACCAACGTCTGCAACCGCGAATGATGAGTTTTTCCGAAGTCTAATGAAGCAAACTTGGCAACCAGTAGCCCGCACCGTTACACCCTATTTTGATCGAGCTGATTATATTGATGCTCTAGCCAGTTCTATAGAAACAGCCTACTCAAAAGCCAAAGTAAGGCCAGAAGTTCTTTTATGCTCATATCACGGGGTGCCAAAACGCTATTTAATGCAGGGCGACCCCTATCATTGCCAGTGCCAGAAAACTACTCGCCTTATAAGAGAACGTTTAGGCTGGGACAAAACCCAAATTGTAACCACCTTCCAATCAAAATTTGGTCCAGAGCAATGGCTACAACCCTACACTGTGGTAGAGGTGGCGCGTATGGCAAGGGTTGGGCAAAAAAATATAGCCGTATGCGCACCCGCATTTTCAGCAGATTGCATTGAAACCCTCGAAGAAATTAACGAAGAAATTAAGGATAGCTTTGTGGAAGCAGGCGGGGAACACTTCACCTACATCCCCTGTTTAAACGATAGCGAAAAACACATCGACGTTTTAACCAGTATAATTAGTGAGAACCTACACGGGTGGGTATAGAAAAATATTTGGGAATAATGACTTGACCAAAATTACAAATTAAGTGGCTTAGCATAGATTAACAAATAATTGTTATTTTCTAAGCGGCGCCCGCAATAATTAAGAGCAATAACAGAAATAGTGGCAAAACAAAGCCATCAGACGCTACCGCGGTCGATTCGATTTTTTCTGCTACGACTTCTGCGTCCATAACCACCTCGTTCGTGTCTCCAGCAATCGCACCTGATGACAATATAAAGCAGAGACCTACAATTCCTAAATTTTTCATTTTTTATCATCCTTAAATATAATAACTAAAAAATAATTGCGATTAAAGTGCCACCTACAACTTTACGTAAGCTAATATTTTGAAACATTTAATTTTGAGTTTAGTATCAAAAATGGCAAGTCCTGTCAAATAAGAAGAACCTGAGTCCCAACACTAGAAAGTTCAAATAATTCAAAAATTTGTTCGTTATAAAGCCCAATACAGCCATTGGAAGACCGTCGCCCTATTTTACGTGTGTCGTGGGTACCGTGTATTCTATAATAAGTCCAAGACAGGTAGAGGGCATGGGAGCCCAGCGGGTTTTCTGGGCCTGGTCCAATAAACTCAGGCCATTCTGGATTGCGTATGCGCATTTCGGGGGTAGGCGCCCAAGATGGGCCCTCGACTTTTTTTACCACTTTCGTTCGACCTTTTCTCGTGAGATCGTCGGAAATAGGAACCGATGTTGGGTAGAGCCTATAAATTGTTTCATCTTCAGACCAAAAATGAAGGGCGCGTGAACTAATGTCTGAAAGTATTGCCCCGTTTTTTAAGTTTTTAAAATAAGGCCGCCAGTCGAGTACTCTGAAGCTACTAATATTGCGCCTAGTTTTTTTTGTAATAACTGGTTCAATTTCAACAGAGTTTGTGAGTACAGCTTCCTGAGCCGCCGCAAACGAGCCTATTAACGAAGCCGTTCCAGATAGGAAGGTTCGCCGAGGAAACTCTAATTTTTTTATGCCCATAACCCTCATACTCCAAACTTTTGTCACTTGTTAACTAATAAACATCCCCCATTCAAACGAAAGAATTATTATTTTATAAATTTCCCTAATATTAGGTTTGATTGAACACCTATTCGCGTTAAGAACAATTAATCAAATTGGGAAGTAAATATGGTTTTTCGCGGGCTTTTGGCTTTTTTTTTCATAATATTAACTGGTTGCGAGTTAACTGGCAATATAGGGCCAGATGGTCAACCGATGCGGCGTATTTATTACATAAACAGTTATGATGCCGGAAAAATACAATTCAACATGCTCGACGGTATAAACAGCATCAGGGCTGCCGCTGGGCTCAGTTCTGTTAAATTAAATGCTGAACTTAATGCCGCTGCTGCTACTCACTCCCGTGACATGGCAGTTCAGAGCCGGGCATGGCACTTTGGATCTGATGGATCATCCCCACTGGAGCGCATTAAACGTGTTGGCTATACTGGAATAATGCTAGGAGAAAATATATCAGAAACATTTGAATCTGAGCTGGAAACACTAGCGGCCTGGATGGCAAATCCACCTACACGTGGTATTATTCTTACCAAAGAAATAGAGGAAGTTGGGTTTGGCTGGCATCAAGAGCAAAATGGAAAAATTTGGTGGACCTTAGTTACAGGCCTCCCAAATTCGAACTAAGGAAAAATTGTTATCTTTGTTCCTATTTCGACCATTGAATAGATTTCTTTAATTTCACGATTTCTCACCGCAATGCATCCCCAGGTCCAGTCTTTTTTCGTGAACCAAAAACGCCTTGGTGTTCCGTGGATAAAAATATCTCCCCCAGGGCTTCTCCCATTCGCATTCGCCTTATCCAATGCGTTTGGGTATGAAATACCAACCGACAAATAATATTTACTATTAGGGTTTTTCCGATCAATATAATAATTACCTTCAGGTGTTTTGCCATCGCCCTCAAATTGTTTTTTTCCTACAGGAGCAAAGCCAAGCTTAAACTTATATTTTTTTACAACCATGTTGTTGTTGAGTAATAACAGTATCCGTTCTGATTTATATACTTGAATATTTGTGACTTTTGGCGGTGAACTCAATCTAAAACTTGAACAGGCTGCCAGCGTCAAAATAACGCTGGCTACTAATAAAGCTTTGACTGCCCGCATGAGCCCTCACTTAAAATAACTTTGGCGCCTATCTACCGCAGCCATATGTAAAAGCAACTCGCCTATTAGTTTTAATTCTAACTTTGATTAATTGTTCTAAAGCGATAAAGTTTAATTCTTGCTGAAGTGGGCAACTACCTCAATGTGCGACGACCACCGAAATTGATCAACAACTTCCATCCATTTTAATGAATAACCGCCCTCAACCAACAAATTGGCGTCTCGCGCGAAAGACACTGGATTGCAAGAAACCATAGCGATATCACTTAATTGACTTTGGGCTATTTGCCGAACCTGTTGCTCAGCACCAGCACGTGGAGGATCAATTATTGCCCCATTGTAATTTACTAAGTCCGTGTGATTTATTGGGTTTTGAAATAAATCCCGTTTTTCAGTAGTTACTTTTTTAATTCCTTGCGTATGACGGACACCATGTGCAAGTGCATCTAAAAGGTCCTCGTCGTTCTCAACGCAATGTAGAGTGGAAACCTCTACTAGCGGAAGTCCCAATGTACCCATGCCCGAGAAAAGATCTATTATCGCATCAACTCCGTTGAGGGCACGCGCAACGGCTCCTTGTAACGCACTCTCTCCCTGTAGAGTTGCCTGAGTAAAGCCACGCGGTGGTGGTGAAACCTTAACCTGCCCAAATGTCAGCCACGGGGCTTGGTGCTCACAGATAATCTGATTGCCAACTGAAAGTCTTGCGATACCGTTTAATCGTGCCCACTCAGCAAATGGCCCCAGATCTGACTGTGACTGATGCTCCATTCCATCAACAGAAACGTCAATACCAGTGCTTGTTGACAGCACCCAAAACCCAAGCAGCCCCTTGCGTGAACCAAACTGCGCAGTAAACTTCTCAAGCGAAGGAATAATAGCCATAATTGCAGGTACCAACACCTTGC
Organism: uncultured Planktomarina sp.; assembly: GCA_905182325.1. GTDB lineage: Bacteria > Pseudomonadota > Alphaproteobacteria > Rhodobacterales > Rhodobacteraceae > Planktomarina. The sequence goes on from CAJJBD010000014.1 coordinate 107,872, forward strand.
ATGGTTCAATCGTCTGAACAATTTCACTTGCCTTACCAAAGAAACCAACTGTTGCACCTTTTTTTGTGCGCTTTCCACTAAGCTTTGCACGCCTGCGACTGTTTTGGGGTGACGTTTGAATAGCCTGGATTTGAGCCTTTATGCCGTGTGCACCTAATGCATGGATCAGCACACCTTGCTTCCAATTGGCGACAAAATCTGGATGCGCATGATGCATTGCACAGCCACCGCAACGCTTGAACGCGCTGCAATCTGAAGAGATGCGTTGTTCAGAAGGCTCAACGATGCGAATGTTTTCTAACCGATTGCCAATCAAATCCCCAGAAACTGTTTCGCCAGGCAGAGTGCGGGCCGCAAAAACTGGGCCTGTTGCCAGGCCATCACCTAGGTGACCCAAACGCTCTATCTTAAACTCCATTAGTTTTTTTTGTTGCTAAGAAGCCGCCAGATTGGTGACGCCAAAAAGTTGCGTAGGCCCCATCCTCTTTCAAAAGGCTGTCATGCGTTCCCTCTTCAACAATTCGTCCTTCGTCCAGAACCACAATATGGTCCATCCGTGCAATTGTGGAAAGCCGATGTGCAATAGCTATCACTGTCTTTCCTGCCATTACGCCGTATAGTGTTTCAAGAATGTCAGCCTCCACAGCGCTGTCGAGTGCCGATGTTGCCTCATCTAACACCAAGATTGGGGCATCCTTCAAAATCACTCTCGCAAGTGCTACCCTCTGGCGTTGCCCACCAGAAAGCTTTACGCCCCTTTCACCAACTTGAGCGTCATATCCTACGCGGCCCTCAGGGTCTTCCAAAGTAAGGATGAAATCATGCGCCTCTGCTTTTTTTGCAGCTTCGATCATTTCCTCTTCTGATGAGCCAGGACGGCCATATAGAATATTCTCACGTACTGACCGATGCAAAAGAGAACTATCTTGCTGAACAACTCCAATTTGAGAGCGCAGGCTATCTTGAGTGACATGTGAAATATTTTGACCATCAAACTGAATTATGCCCTTTTCAATATCGTAGAAACGCAACAACAGCTTTATTAGTGTAGATTTACCAGCTCCACTGGCCCCAACTAGCCCAACGCTCTGTCCAGGTTTAATTTCAAGTGAGACATCTTCAAGCCCACCAAAATTACGCCCATACCTATGGGTCAGGTTTGATATTGAAATGTGTGCAGCCTCTATCTGCAAAGGCTTTGCATCTGGCAAATCTACCAAGTCAATTGGAGATGAGATAGTTTCCATGCCCTCACGGATTACACCGAGTTGCCGAAACACAGTAGTAAGTGCCCACATAATCCAGCCTGACATTCCATTCATGCGGGTGGTAAGAGCCGCGCCTGCCGCCACCACACCAACGCTAGCGCTTCCAATAATCCACAGGTAAATTCCCAACCCCACAACACTGACCACCAATAAACCATTAAGAGCTACTAGCCCAATATCCATTAGCGTATATAACCGCATTTCGTATTGAAATGTGGTACGGGCCTTCTCGATTGCCTCTAGGCCATAATTAAGTTCCTGATTGTCTTGAGAAAACATTTTCACAGAATGGATATTTGTATAGCTATCAACCACTCGCCCCGTAACAGCACTGCGAGCATCAGAAAAAGCTTCCGATGCCGGTCCTACCCGTCGCACAGTCCAAAAAACCAAACCGCCATAAAGTCCAGCCCAAATGAGCAGAGGAATCGCCAGCCTTGAGTCCGCCTCAGCCAATAAAAAGATTGCACCTATCAAATATGCAATAGAAAATGTTATCGCGTCAAAAGCTTGAAACACAACTTCACCCATAGCAGGTGGGGTTTGCATGATCCGGTTAGCAATGCGACCAGCGAAATCATTATCAAACCAACTGACTGATTGCCCCAATACATGCCTATGAGCTCGGTAGCGAACCAGTGTTCCTACATTTGGCAACATAGCGTTATTCTGTAGTAATGTATTAATCGCTTGGATAATTGGCCTAAGTGTTAAAATAAAGCCAGCTACCGCTATCAACTCTACCTTATGTGAGCTCCAAAACTCTGTAGGCGTGGTGTCTGACAGCATAGTTATCAACCGACCTAAGTACCAAATCAGTACAATCTCAATAGCCGCCACTAACGCTGAAAAACATCCTAAAAACCAAAAGATCTTTTTAAACGGTGCAAGGTAATCCTGCAGAAAGGGCCAGAGCAGTCGCGGTGGCGTATTACTTACGGTATAGGGTTGATAAGGATCAACTAGTTTTTCAAAAAACCTAAACATAGACATGCAAATTACACGTGTGCCCAGTAATGCCAAGAAAAATTTATTGCTTTTTTTCTTTAAGAATTTGCGCAATCAACTCTGGCTTTTTTAACCTCATATTAGAAGAAATCCAAATACCCTGTACTTTTCTAAGTGCAAACCCTAGCTCTTGACCCTCAAACCAATCCACGAGGTCGGCTGCCTTAACTGGCATTATTTCTGATGCTGAATTTATGATGGCTTTCTGCTCGTGATCTGTTGGCGTCACCCCAAGTAAAGCACATCGGACCAACCATGAATCCCTGCCACTGTCCGCACCTAATACAAAGCCATGCTCCTGTGGCAATTTTGAGTCTTGAGAAAGGTTCCTTAATTTTTGTAATTGTTTTGCTGTAGCATTTGACAGACGAAGATTTTCCTGAGGTCGGTCACCACCAATTAGCGCCAATCGCCGCAAGACATTTGGAGTTAATCCGCGCTCAAGTTTCTCCAGAAAAGCTAAAGCACTCGCGTTAGCCCCAGGCAAAACACGCGTCAAAATACCAGCAGATTCCATAAGCAGCAGCGCTGATGCTGGGCTTGGCGCAAATAGTAATTTAAAAATTTCCAACCCTATGCGCTCTTTAGAAATATTAGAAAGACCAGATTGAAGATCTGTGCAAGCAGCTAAGCCCTCAAGATCAATCCCTTTTTTTGGATTGCCGTACCAGGCATAAAATCTAAAAAACCTTAAAATGCGCAGGTAGTCTTCTCTTATACGACCATTGGCATCTCCAACAAATCTAACGCGACGAGCCTTTACATCTTCAATGCCACCAAGTGGATCAATGAGAACTCCCTCTGAATCCAGATATAAAGCATTTACTGTGAAGTCACGACGAACAGCATCTTCCTCAAGAGTAGTTCCAAACTCGACCAATGCTCGCCTGCCATCAGTTTTTATATCTTTTCGAAAGGTAGTGATCTCATAATTACGATGGTTCAGTTGAAACGTAAGTGTACCATATGCCTCACCTGTTGGAATTACTCTAACACGCATGGCCTCAGCAACCTTACGCATTTGTGACGGCGTTGCATCAGTTGCCAAATCAACATCAGTTGGTCCGCAATTTAGAATAGCATTTCTTACGCATCCACCTACATAAAACAACCGAAAGCCAGCCAAGTTAAATGCTTTGAATATTGGCGCTAAAGTTTCTTTGTCTAAAGTTTCTGTCTCAATCTTCATACTTGACCCATTTGCCTTGCAAGACCACGCAAAATATAAGCTGTAGCTCCCCAAATATAGTAGGGACCATAAGGCACGCAATGATACGAGCGATTAATACCTTTCCAAACTCGTGTTTGTATATGAAAGTTTTTGGGCGTCATAATATGGACTAAAGGTACCTCAAAGATTTCAGAAACCTCACTTGGGTCGGCCACTCCATACCAGCCTGTTTCAATCCATCCGACCGTCGGGGTAATCTTAAATCCAGTTATCGTATCATGTGTTGGTAAAGACCCAAGTACATTAACAATCTCAGGGTTCAGGCCAATTTCTTCTTTCGCCTCTCTCAGTGCCGTAAACACGATATCAGCATCATCAGCCTCACACTTACCTCCCGGAAAAGAAATTTGACCTGGGTGGTTTGAAAGATGTGCTGCACGTTTAGTTAATATGAGATTTACACCGTCAGGCCGCTCTACTAAAGCAACCAAAACACCAGCTTCCGTCAACTCACCAACACTATTATTACTATTAGAATTGAGATCAAAGTCTGAAGTGGAAACAGCTGGTTGAGCTATTGCCCTCAAAACGTCATTTTTTTCCTGGTTCATTTTCATCAGTTAAATTTGCCTCAAACCCCAATGTACTTGGCTCAAAAGAATAATGTGAACCGCAAAACTGACAATCAGCCGTTACCTTATTATCATCTGTGGTCATGTGCCTTATATCTTTTGCTGAATAAATAGACAGGCTCTGTCTCACGCGATCCTGAGAACATGTACAGCCAAACTTGATCTGTTGTGTTTCAAAAATACGGGGGTTTTCTTCGTGAAAAACGAGTTGTATCAGACGGCTGGGATCCAACAATGGTCCAACAAGTTCAAGCGCGTCCACCGTATCAAGCAATAAATTTACACGCTTCCAGTTCTCATTCTCATCTCCGTCTAAGATGTCACCCGCCCTCAGCAAGCCATCAATAGACGTCCCCTCTTCAATTGCTACACGATCACTGGCTGTTGGCATGTGCTGAAGCATAATCCCACCTGCCCTCCGGCCACTACTACCGTCAGATTCTTTCGAAAGACCAAACGCTAGAGAAAACCGCGTTGGAAGTTGCTCTGATTGTGCAAAATAAGTCTCAGCGCAGGCGGAAAGTGAACCCCCAGAAATCGGAGTTATCCCCTGGTATGGAGTTGTATCCTGTCCCTGATCAATCAGGATGGCAAAGTGGCCTTTCCCAATTTGAAAAAATCCCTTTGCATTTGGGTCGACTTTATCAGAATCAAAGCTGGCATAAGCTCGAATTTTGGCTGGTTGGCCGTCATCAGTCGGGCCATAGTAGTCTGTTGCTATAAGGCGAACTGGACCATTACCTCTTACTTGAAGCGAAAGCTTCCATCTTAATTTCATAGTTTGGCCAATTAAAGCAGTTAACAGAACCATTTCTGCCACAAGGCCCTCAATCATTGGTGGATAATCATGTTGTGATAATACTTCATCCAAGACGCCATCTAAGCGCGCCATCCTCCCTCTTATGTCAGAAACATCTAATTGGAAGGGTAAAACCTTATCATCCGAGTTTGTATTTAATGATTTTATCATCAATTCTTTCCAAAGGTTGGCCTTGCCATAGCTTTTACATATAAGCGCGTCTAGACGAACACCAACGCATGGAGACTAAATTGCAACGATTTGGCGCCACCCCTAACCCAGCAAAAAAATACACTCACCGACCAGGCGTCTATGCAATCTTGCCCCTAGCTGATGGTATTTTGACAACATTTCAAGCGGGAATACACAATGAGTACCAACTACCAGGGGGTGGCGTTGATCCTGGAGAACAGCCAATTCAAGCATTGCATCGTGAAGTTTTAGAGGAGACAGGATGGCGCATAATGCGCCCCCGGGTGTTTTTCAGATTTAAGAGATTTGTGTTTATGCCAGAATACGATCTATGGGCAGAAAAAATATGTACTGTCTATACGGCCCAACCTGTAATGCGGCGCTCAGCACCCATTGAGGAAAACCACTTTCCTATTGTGCTTAATGTTGAAGAAGCGTTAAGCCTACTAGCTGTTTCTGGTGACCGCTATGCCGTGTCATTATTCTTTTAAATCAAAAACCTTAATAGAATAAAAATTCTTTTAGAACTCTGCTTAGATAATCAAATCTACCATTGTCTCATCATCAGTTATGTCCCGAATTGACATTCCGGCTTTTTCTAACCTTTCAGATAAAATGCTAAAGTTTTCTGGTGAAGATGTCTCAATACCCAAAAGAACTGTACCAAAATTACGTGCTGATTTTTTCAAATACTCAAAACGTGAAATATCATCATCTGAACCCAATAGACTCAAAAACTCTTTTAAAGCTCCTGGCCTTTGTGGCATCCGCAAGATGAAATACTTTTTAACACCTGAAAACCGCTGGGCCCGCTCCTTTACTTCCGGCAATCTCTCAAAATCAAAATTACCACCAGATGAAACACAAACAACTTTTTTACCTTTAATTTTAGTTTGTATGTCTTTTAACGCGTCCAAGGCTAATGCCCCAGCTGGCTCCAAAACAATGCCCTCAACATTCAGCATTTCCAGTATTGTTGTACAAATCCGATCTTCCGGAATCGCTAGGACGTGATCCTCTTTAACACCCTTAAGAAACTTGAATGTATGTTTACCAATTTTCGCAACAGCAGCGCCATCCACAAAAGTGTCCACACTTTTAATCTTAGTGGGCTGACCTGCCTTCAATGCAGCGGCTAGGCTTTTCCCACCAGAAGGTTCAACAAAATATATTTCGGTCTCCGGTGCGCGTTCTGAAAGAAGACGGCAAGCAGAAGAGGAAAGGCCACCACCACCTACTGGAACTACAAAAACATCCGGAGCACAACCAAGCTGTTCTAACATTTCATGGGTAACAGTTGCCTGCCCCTCAATTACATCTAAATCGTCAAAGGGCGACAAGAAGTGACCACCAACCTGATCACAGTGTTCCTGGCTAGCACTCAAAGTATCATCAAAGTAGTCCCCCACTAGACGCACCTCAACCCATTCTCCACCAAACAACTTAGTTTTATTTATCTTTTGCTGCGGTGTAGTAACCGGCATAAATATAACACCGTTTTTCTTCATATGGCGACATACAAAAGCAACGCCTTGGGCATGATTTCCCGCACTAGCACAAACAAAAATTTGTTTATCAGTTTGCTTACTCATCGCATTGTAGGCACCGCGCAACTTGTAAGACCGCACAGGAGATAAATCTTCCCGCTTTAGCCAAATGTCAGCATCATATAATGCCGACAAATGATCGTTACGCTGCAGTGGTGTTGCAGAAAAAAGTTCTCGCATACGTTGGGTAGCAAGAGCCGTCTGGTTACTAAAGTCTGTCATTGATTTGACTAGTGACCCAAACTGCTAAAATGCGCAAGTTATAGCTTTGAAGGAATGACGAGCATCATGTGCTAGGATCACTATTAGACAGTGATTTATTAAGAATTTGAATTTAACAACAGTAATGAAAAACTTGCCGCTTGAACAAAAAAAATGTACCTGCACCGTGGATACACTTCAATAAATTTAGATTGGATTTCGAATGTCTTCGCCTAAGAAAATAGTTTTGGCCTATTCGGGTGGGTTGGATACATCAATAATTTTAAAGTGGTTACAAATTGAGTATAATTGCGATGTTGTTACGTTTACTGCCGATCTCGGCCAGGGTGAAGAGCTGGAGCCTGCTCGAGTTAAAGCAGAAAAAATGGGCGCATCAGCAATTTACGTGGAAGATCTGCGTGAAGAATTTGTTCGTGATTTTGTATTCCCAATGTTCAGGGCAAATGCTTTGTACGAGGGTCTATATCTTTTAGGTACATCTATTGCACGACCATTAATATCAAAACGGCTAGTTGAAATTGCAGAACTTGAAGGAGCAAACGCAATAGCCCACGGGGCAACGGGAAAAGGCAACGACCAAGTCCGGTTTGAGTTAGCTGCTTACGCCCTAAACCCTGATATAAAAGTAATTGCGCCTTGGCGTGACTGGGACCTCTCCAGTCGTTCTTCACTTATAGAATTTGCCGAAAAGCATCAAATCTCGATAGCCAAAGACAAACGTGGTGAGGCACCTTTTAGCGTGGATGCAAATCTACTACACACATCCTCAGAGGGTAAAGTACTGGAAGACCCCTCCATTGAAGCACCTGATTACGTTTATCAGAGAACTGTAAAACCTGAACTCGCACCAGACAAACCCGAATATGTTGAAATTGGATTCAAGTCAGGAGACGCACAATCAATTAATGGCCAGATCATGTCACCCGCCGAAATTCTAACTGAACTCAACGAGCTAGGGGGTAAACATGGAGTTGGTAGGCTTGATTTAGTTGAGGGGCGATTTGTAGGCATGAAGTCACGTGGGATATATGAGACTCCAGGTGGCACATTATTGCTTGAGGCTCATCGTGGAATTGAGTCAATAACATTAGACCGAGGCGCAGCGCACCTCAAGGATGAGTTAATGCCTAAATACGCCGAACTTATTTATAATGGATTTTGGTTTAGCCCTGAACGCGATATGTTGCAGGCACTGATTGATAAGTCTCAGAAACACGTTACGGGAACTGTTCGGTTAAAGCTCTACAAGGGTTCTGTAAAAACTGTTGGCCGATGGTCAGATTACAGCTTGTACTCAGAGGCTCACGTTACTTTTGAGGATGACGCTGGGGCTTATGATCAAAAGGATGCAGCGGGATTTATACAACTAAACGCACTGCGGCTAAAGCTATTAGCAGCGAGAAAAAAACGTGTGGTCTAAGTTTGGGTTTAGATAAAATTAAATCTGTTTAATAAAACCTTTTTTTCATTACATTCTTAAATTTTAAGTCTTCAACTTAATGGCTTTAAACTGCTCGTATAATTTATTGGCAGTAGTTAAAATATCGAAAAATTCTGTACCCAAGTTTGGTATCGATTTTGATGGCTCAGCAAACCCAGTAGATTTGTGGACGGCATCATACCAATGCGATGCCCATACCCCGTCTTCAGCTCTGGGACCCGCAATCCAACTTAGCATAGCCAGGTCAAAGTCTATGCCAAGCGCTTCACATAATCCAGAAAGTGAAGTCTCTGGGTTTGCTAAAATATCTTCACTATCAATAACAATAGGTTTCTGACCGAGTAACAGGCAATGATCAAAAATTTTTTTTTGCTGTACAAAGCCTAAATCATCTAGTGATGGATTTTGCCGTTTTATGTCGTAGCTAGCAATAACCTTAGCAGGACTACGAATCAAAAAAACGTTTTGTTGCTGGGCAATCCAATCTAGTGAAAAACTTGGTAACATCTGATGCGTAAGTAGCTTTTGGTACCAAACCCTATAAGGTTCAGGTACTGTTCCCGTCAGTCGGGAACTTATTATATCTGGGTCTTTTGGCTGACTATCAATAATGATTTGGTTCATAGGGTGTTTGACACCAGAATGGTACAAATATGCGCCGTAGTAGGGTTCGTCAGAAATTATTGTATCGTTCCGGTTTCCAAAAGCATACATCAATGCTGTGGACAAATTTCTGGGTCCAGACCACATCGCTATTCTCATAACTTCTCCATTTCAATTTAGCTTTTAATTTTAAGACTAGTTTTAATTAGATCAATTGGACAACATCAACCCAGCTTAATAATTAACATGTTATAGAAAATTTTCACCTAGCATTAAATTCTAAAACCTCTGCTAAATTAGGAATGGCGTTAGCTGTCCCTAGTTTTGTTACCTTTAATGCCGCAGCTTTATTGGCAAAAGTCAACGCTTCAAGGGGGTCTTTTCCCTGAGATAACAAAGCTACAAAGTAACCACAAAATGTGTCACCAGCACCTGTAGTGTCTACGGAGCTTACCGTAATACCCTCGACCCTAATCTCAAGCCCTGTTTTGAAGTCTTGATATGTAGCACCCCTTGATCCAAGTGTGGTTAATATAGCGCTTACACCAATCTCTTTTAAGTTTTTTACTTTAAAATGGCTTGTTAATTCAGCAGCCTCAATTTCATTTACACAAAGTATATCTACAAAAGGAAGTATTTCAGCCACCACCTCTGCATCGAACGGAGCGGCAGAATAAACCACATGAGCACCCCGTAAACTTGCTAAGTTTGCAGCGTTACTTTGTTGCGAAGTCTCGTTTTGCAAAACTAGCCAATCTGACGAAGAAATAGGCGCAAGCCAGGAATTAACTTGATCAGTAGAAATAAGATGATTTGCACCACCAAAAGTTGTGATTGCATTCTCCCCATCTTTCTCCATTGTTATTATCGCATGGCCGGAGGCGCCTAAGAGTTTAATTACATTAGTGGTATCAACACCCAAAGCTCTGAGTTGGTCAATTAACCATGAACCGTCTTCGCCTACTGCGCCTAAGTGACAAACTTCAGATCCAGCATTTATCATAGCAACAGATTGGTTGGCGCCCTTGCCACCCAATCCTCGCTCCACCTTGCTTGCTACCAATGTTTCTCCCGGCATTGGGATGTGGCTTACATGATAAAAAAAATCAGCGTTAATGGATCCAATATTATAAATCATTATCTGATGTTACAGGCTGCTATAACTGCCATATTGAGAATATCACTCACAGACGAAACTGTTGAACAAATTTGAATTGGCTTATCAATGCCAGTGAGAATTGGTCCAATAACTGTTGCGCCACCCATTTCCTGCAGAAGCTTTACTGAGATAGAGGCCGAATGTCTTGCAGGAACAACAAGTACATTCGCTGGTCCTGAAAGTCGGCTGAATGGGTACTTTTTCATCTCTTCAATATTAAGAGCTACATCTACTGCCATTTCTCCTTCAAACTCAAAATCAACGCCCCTTTGCTCCAAAACTTCTGGTGCTATTCGCATTTTTTCTGCCCGCTCAGAAATGGGATAACCAAAAGTTGAGAAGCTAACAAAGGCAACCCGTGGTTCAAGCCCGAGAGCACGAGCTACGCCTGCACCACGTTCTGCAATATCAGCCAAATCATGCTCGTTTGGCCACTCGTGCACTAGTGTATCTGCTATCAAGACAATTTTGCCTTTAGACAAAACTGCTGTTACTCCAACTGCTCCATCGTGAGGGCCAACATCATAAACATGATTAATTAAATCTAATACATGGGCTGATTTTCTAGTAACGCCTGTTACTAAACCATCACCATGGTCATGGGCTAGCATCAGAGAACCAAAAACATGCCTGTCTCTACCAGCGAGCCGCAGCACGTCTGTTTGATCAAAACCCTTACGCTTAAGACGATTATACAAGTATTCTTTATATGTGTCTAGGTGAGGAGTGGTTGCCGCATTAGCAATCTCTATCTCACCTATAGCATCACCAAGCCCCGCTTCCTCTAGTTTTGCCTTAACTACACTTTCACGACCAACAACAATGGATTTTCCAAACCCTTCGCGTTGATACATAACTGCAGCACGCAAAACACGTTCATCATGGCCTTCAGAAAATATCATGCGTGCCTGAGCAGACCGTGCACGCGCGTTTATGCCTCTTAAAATACTCGCAGTTGGATCCATGCGGGTTTTTAATGAAAGCTGGTACCCATCCATATCAATGATTGGTCGACGGGCTGCCCCCGTAGTCATCCCCGCCTGCGCAACTGCCGGCGGAATGCGGTAAATTAGCCTCGGGTCAAACGGTGTTGGGATAATATAATCACGCCCAAAGCTTAATTTTTTTCCATACGCTAAAGCGACTTCGTCGGGTACATCTTCACGAGCTAATTCAGCCAGGGCCCGAGCACAGGCAATTTTCATTTCGTCGTTGATAGCTCGCGCATGAATATCTAACGCACCACGAAACAGGTAGGGAAATCCTAAAACATTATTTACCTGATTTGGGTAATCAGAGCGACCAGTCGCTACGATTGCATCATCACGTACCTCGTGAGCTTCTTCTGGCGTGATTTCAGGGTCGGGGTTTGCCATTGCAAAAATGACTGGGTTTTCTGCCATTTTTTTAACCATGTCTTGGGTTACAGCGCCCTTTACAGAAACTCCTAAAAAGACGTCTGCACCAACCATTGCTTCACTCAGAGTTCGTAATTCAGTAGAAATTGCATGTGCTGATTTCCATTGATTCATACCTTCGGTACGGCCCTGATATATGACACCCTTCGTATCACAAACCACACAGTTATTATTTTTAGCACCCATTGATTTAAGTAACTCAATGCATGCAATCCCTGCAGCACCAGCGCCATTCAAAACAATTTTAACATCTTGAATTTTCTTACCAGACAAATAAAGCGCATTTATTAGGCCCGCAGCACAAATTACAGCTGTTCCATGCTGATCATCATGGAATACTGGTATATCCATTACTTCTTTCAAAGCTTGTTCGATGATGAAGCACTCTGGAGCCTTAATATCCTCAAGGTTAATTCCACCAAAGGTGGGTCCCATCAACGTTACTGCTTTAATAAATTCATCTGGATCCTCAGTATCAAGCTCTATGTCAATTGAATTAACATCAGCAAAGCGCTTAAATAAAACGGCTTTACCTTCCATCACTGGCTTACTGCCCAACGCTCCAAGGTTACCAAGTCCTAATACGGCTGTTCCGTTTGAGATTACGGCAACTAAATTTCCTTTGTTTGTGTAATCATAAGCCAACTCTGGGTTTTCTGAAATCTTTAAACATGGCACGGCCACGCCCGGTGAGTAGGCCAGAGATAAATCTCTTTGCGTTGTCATAGGAACGGTTGCAGTAATTTCAAATTTACCCGGTGTTGGCTCCATGTGAAACGCCAGCGCGTCTGCGTCTGTTACTTTAGTATTAGCCATTATGACGCTCCCAATTGATATATCATTGTACCCACCCAATAAAGCAACGACAACCGCTTCCTTTTGCTGTTGTCTTTGCTTAAAGTCGTTCCATTGTGGAGGTGTTGTTTTGGAAAAACCTGAGTATTCTGTCACGCCTATGATGGCACAGTTTTCTGAGATAAAAAAAGAGTATCCACTGGCATTACTCTTTTACAGAATGGGCGATTTCTACGAGTTGTTTTTTGACGATGCCGTGGTTGCAGCAGAGGCACTAGATATAACTCTCACAAAACGAGGGAAACACTTAGGCGAAGACATCCCAATGTGTGGCGTTCCAGTCCACGCCTCCGAAGGTTACCTTCTTAGGTTAATTCGAAAAGGACACCGAGTTGCTGTTTGCGAGCAGCTGGAAGATCCCAAAGAAGCCAAAAAGCGGGGTTCAAAGTCTGTCGTAAAGCGCGGCGTTGTTCGCTTAGTCACACCTGGGACGATTACCGAAGATAGTCTACTAAACCCCAGAAAAAGCAATTTCTTGGCGGCATTTTCTAGTGTCCGGCACGAAAGCTGCCTTGCTTGGGTTGATATTTCAACAGGTGACGTTCGCTACAGATCATGCCTAACTACTCAGCTAGGGCCCGAACTCGCTCGGCTGGTACCAGCAGAAGTTTTAGTTTCTGAAGATGCAGATTCCAGCATCCATGAAATCATCTTTGAGTCAGGCGCTGCATCAACAAAGCTTCCTCTACCTGCTTTTGACAGTGAAACCAGTTTAAAAGATCTAATAGCGGCCTACGGTGAAGACAAAATTAATATTTTCAAAAAACTAAGCCGTGCAGATACAATAGCCCTTGGTGTGTTAATTAAATATTTAAATACTACACAAAAAGGACAGACACCTCTCCTCCATTTGCCCAACAGTGAAACACAGGGTGACTTTGTATCAATAGATGCTGCAACACGCCGAAACCTTGAACTAACGGAAACACTTAGCGGTAGTCAAAAGGGCTCTTTGCTGTTTGCTGTAGACCGTTCCATAACCGGAGCAGGTGCACGACTTTTATATCACAGAATCACAACCCCTTCCCAGCGCATTGGCCTAATCTCTGACAGGGCGGAAGCTGTACAGTTTTTTTGTGAAAACAGTGACGCGCGTTTAAAAATACGCATTGCTTTAAAACAATTGCCCGATATTGAGCGCGGACTAAGTCGTCTAGCCCTTGGGCGAGGCGGGCCACGTGACCTTGTAGCTATAGCCAGCGGTGTCATGCAGGCAGGTAAAGTCAGCCAACTATTGTCTAAAAGACCGCTACCAGGTCTTCTTAATAGTATAAACCCAGACCTCGTCGGCCATGATTTACTCTGCAAAGACTTGACCAACGCATTAATATCTAATCCACCAATTTTAATACGAGACGGCGGCTTTATTGATACAGGGTATTCAGACGATCTTGATGAAGTCAGAACCTTGCGAGATGAAGCAAGATCCATTATTGCAAAATTTCAAGCAGATTACTCCATTTTAACTGAAATTTCTTCGTTAAAAATAAAACATAATAACGTGTTGGGTTATTTCATTGAAACTACGGCGGCGCATGCACAGCGAATGCTTGCAGCCCCTCTTTGTGATACATTCATTCACCGGCAAACGACAGCTAATGCAGTTAGGTTTACAACTGTAGAGCTAGGTGAGTTGGAAACAAAAATATTAAACGCTGCAGGAAAAACCATCAGCTTGGAACAAGAGATCTTTTTTCAATTAGAAAAGACAGTTCTATCCAGTGCACCAAAACTTCAAATCCTCGCCTCAGCTATAGCTGAAATTGATGTTGCTTCTGCATTATCTGAACTCGCAGTAAGCGAGGGATGGGTAAGGCCAAGCATGAACAGCGGGAGGGACTTTATAATCGAACAAGGCCGCCATCCAGTCGTCGAAAGCGCGCTAAAAGATCAATCGTCTTCGATCTTTGTAGCAAATAATTGTACATTAAACAGCAATGACGAATCTATTTGGCTTCTTACTGGCCCGAATATGTCAGGGAAATCGACCTTCCTTCGTCAAAATGCTTTGATTGCCTTACTTGCACAGGCTGGATCGTACGTTCCAGCCACAAAAGCAGAAATTGGAATTGTTTCACAAATTTTCAGCCGAGTGGGCGCATCTGACGATCTTGCACGAGGACGTTCCACATTCATGGTGGAAATGGTGGAAACGGCAGCAATACTTAACCAAGCCGATGATAGAGCACTAGTGATTTTAGATGAAATTGGGCGAGGTACTTCCACATACGATGGGCTATCAATAGCATGGGCTACCCTTGAATACCTACACGACGTCAATCAATGCAGAGCTCTATTCGCAACGCACTACCACGAACTTACTCAGCTTTCATCAAAGCTTGAAAAAGTTGAAAACGCGACCGTAACAGTTCGAGAATGGGAAGGTGAAGTTGTGTTTTTACATGAGGTGAAAAAGGGTGCAGCAGACCGCTCTTATGGTGTGCAAGTAGCAAAACTCGCTGGCCTACCACCATTGGTTTTAGAAAGAGCTAAGGTGGTTCTTGAGGCTCTCGAAAAAGGAGAACGAGAGGGCACTGGTAAACAAAAGGCTTTAATCGATGACCTTCCATTGTTTTCAGCGGTTCACACCCCTGCTCCCTCTAAATCCTCTCTTTTGGAGGAGGCGGTAGCAAAAATTCAACCTGACAGCTTGAGCCCAAAAGAAGCTTTAGATCTAATCTACGAACTTAAATCCAAAATGTAATAAAAAAGCACAATTTAAGTTTCCGTTCTTCCAATTTATTTCTTGTGGTAAAATTCAAGCTCACAAAGGTGTTGATGAAACGCCCACCTGTGCTGGTCTCAACAATCGATCATGTAACATGAATCCCTCCGCCATTACTTGAATAATATCACCAGATTTTGTTCCAGGAACTGATGCCTCAAACATTGCCTCATGGTCTTGAGGATTAAACTTGTCACCCACTTCTGGCACAATTGGTTCAATTCCATGCTTTTTGAAGACATTTACAATTTCACGCATAGTTAATTCAACACCCTCTATCAAAGCTGATGCTAACTCTCTCTGGTCATCTGTTACCACATCAAGACCACGCTTAAGGTTATCGTAAACAGGGAGGAGATCACGGGCTATTTTAGAGCCTCCGTAGTTTTCTGCCTCTCGTCGATCTTTTTCACTCCGCTTTCGAGAGTTTTCAGCGTCCGCCAAAGCTCGCATCCATTTGTCTTTTAACTCATCGCGTTCAGCTTTCAACGAGTCGAGCTCAAGCTCTTCCTCAGTATGCTCTTCTTCACCAAACATTTCCTCTTCTGCAAGACTAATGTCCTGGAGAAACTCATCTTCATTTTCTTTAGCCATCTCGACTTAACCTCGATCAGATAAAACACGCCCAACCATCTGGGCCGTGTAATTAACAATTGGTACAATTCTGCCATAGTTAAGCCTAGTGGGCCCAATTACGCCGATAGCACCTACAACCTTTCGGTCACTGTCCATATAGGGAGAAACTACCAAAGAGGAACCCGAAAGTGAAAAAAGTTTGTTCTCAGAGCCAATAAAAATGCGAACGCCCTCCCCACCTTCAGTTAATTCTAGGAATTCCGCAATATCTCGCTTGCGTTCTAGATCATCAAATAGAACGCGAACTCGATTTAAATCATCAGCAGTTCCTGAGTTTTCCAACAAGTTAGAGCGTCCACGCACAATTAACCGCTCGTTGTCTCCGCCCGCGTCTTGCATTACTGCGATACCAGATTCAACAAGCGTTGCCGTCAATACATCAAGCTCAGTTCGATGTTTTTGGATTTCTCCAACTATTATTGATTGTAATTCCTTTAGTGTTTTGCCTTGGCCAACAGCGTTTAAAAAGTTTACTGCTTCCCGCATTTGGCTTGGGGTCTGCCCTATAGGTGGTCTAAATACCCTATTTTCTACCTCTCCATTAGCAAACACCAAAACTGCTAGGGAGCGGTCTGTAGCTAATGATACAAACTCTATATGTTTTATAGGAGATGATTTTTTTGGAGACAGAACCAACGAAGCGCCTTGGGTTAATCCAGAAAGCGCGCTCGAAATTCGGTCAAGCATGTTACTGACATTATCATCATCACCCATAGTAGCTGCAATTTTTCGCTGGTCTGCTTCATCCGGGTCACCCACCTCCATGATTCCATCAACAAACATACGCAATCCAAGCTCTGTAGGTATACGGCCAGCCGACGCATGTGGGCTATCAAGTAAGCCCAAAAACTCTAGGTCTTGCATTACATTTCGGACCGTCGTCGCACTTACCTGTTCGTTCATTTGCTGTGTTAACGTCCGGCTTCCCATTGGTTCACCAGAAGAAAGGTAGCTTTCAACTATCCTTTGAAACACTTCACGACTGCGAGTGTCCATTTCAGAAAAAAGTTCTGTAGACGAATCCATAAACCTAGCCCTTGCCATTTGGGGTGTGCATCGCATATTCGCCCATCAACACAAGGAGAACAAGTCATGAGACCATCAGGACGTAAATTAAATCAGATGCGGCCCATAACCATCGAGACTGGTGTCACACGTCACGCAGAAGGATCTTGTTTAATTAAATGCGGTGATACTCACGTACTTTGTACAGCAAGCCTTGAGGAGCGTGTCCCAGCTTTTTTAAGAAATTCGGGATTAGGTTGGGTTACTGCGGAGTATGGTATGCTCCCACGCGCTACGCACACTAGAATGCGACGGGAAGCAAAGAACGGCCAATCTGGCCGTACTCAGGAAATCCAAAGACTAATTGGCCGTAGTTTGCGAGCTGGTGTAGACCGGGTGGCTTTAGGTGAAAGACAAATTAGTGTTGATTGTGACGTAATACAGGCTGATGGTGGTACCCGGTGTGCTGCAATTACCGGTGGGTGGGTTGCTTTAAAATTGGCAGTTCAGAAATTAATGAAAGCTGGAGATATTCAAAGTGATCCTCTCTTAGACCCTGTTGCTGCTGTTAGCTGTGGTATTTACGCGGGACAACCTATTTTAGATTTAGACTATCCTGAGGATAGCGAAGCAGGTGTAGACGGTAACTTTGTAATGCTTGGATCTGGAAAGTTAGTTGAAATACAGATGTCGGCAGAGGGATCAACGTTTTCACGTACCCAAATGGACGAACTAATGGATTTAGCTGAAACAGGTGTTGCTGAATTAATAATTGCACAAAAAGCTGCAACCACTTGATGCGAAAACTAACTGAAACAAAAATTGTTTTGGCGAGTCATAATCAGGGTAAATTGGGCGAAATACAGCTTCTTCTTTTACCATTTGGAGTTATGTGCGTAAGTGCGGGTGAGTTAAGTATAGATGAGCCAGCTGAAACAGAATCTACCTTTTCAGGAAATGCTAGAATAAAAGCTCATTATGCATCACGAGCTTCAGGCTTGCCCGCTTTGTCAGATGATAGTGGAATTTCTGTTGATGCACTAAATGGAGCGCCTGGCGTCTATACAGCCGATTGGGCCGAAACGTTGGGTGGGCGAAATTTTAATCTTGCAATGAAAAGAGTGTGGGACAAGTTAGAAGAATGTGATGCACCAAAACCAAGACTTGCACAGTTTAATTGCACGCTCTGCCTTGCTTGGCCTGATGGGCACGACGAAATATTTGCAGGTGTCGTACCAGGCCAAGTAATTTGGCCCATGAGAGGCAAACATGGCTTTGGTTTTGATCCAGTATTTCAGCCCGACGGATACAAAAAGACTTTTGCTGAAATGCTTCCTGAAGAAAAAGGCCCTCTAACCCATCGTGCAGATGCGTTTACTAAACTCGTGGCTGGTTGTCTTGATTGAGGATTGGCGTAATGGGGGATTTGGGCTCTATATTCACTGGCCGTTTTGTGAAGCTAAGTGCCCCTATTGTGATTTTAATTCCTACGTGAATTCAAATGTAGATACTCAAATTTGGGAAAACGCCCTTATTTCAGAATTAGATCGTAACGCCCAGCTGACTAAGGGCAGATTACTTAATTCGATATTTTTTGGTGGGGGAACACCAAGTCTGATGCCACCATCTCTTGTAGAAAAATTAATATTGAGGGCGTATGAGCATTGGACACCCGCAAATGATATTGAAATTACCTTAGAAGCTAATCCCTCATCGGTCGAAGCAAAACAATTTTCCGATTTTCAAGCAGCAGGTGTGAATAGAATATCAATTGGTATTCAGGCTCTTAATAATCTTGACCTAAAAAAACTTGGCAGACTACACTCAGTAGATGAAGCAATGGCTGCTTTAGAAGTTGCGCACCACCACTTTGACCGCGTCAGTTTTGATCTGATTTATGGTCGGCAAGACCAATCTTTGTCATCTTGGGCAGCCGAATTGGAAATGGCGATATCTCTTAACAGTGGCCACCTATCACTCTACCAACTTACTATTGAACCGGGCACAGCATTTGGATATCGGTCCAACGCTGGAAAGCTTGCTGGATTGCCTAACGAAGATCTATCAGCTGATATGTTTGAGTTTACAAATGAGACTTGCGCCACAGCAGGCCTTAACTCTTATGAAGTATCTAATTTTTCTTCTGAAGGCATGGAGTCCAAGCATAACCTAATATACTGGATGGGTGGCGATTATGTTGGTATTGGTCCTGGTGCTCATGGAAGATTAACTGTTAATAATCAGAGACTTGCAACAAATACTATTCTCTCTCCTGGAGCGTGGTTAGATGGAGTTAAATTTAAATCAAGCGGAGAGAATAACCGAGAAGTTCTTTCAAAAAATGATCACGCAAATGAGCTCATCCTGATGGGTTTACGCCTTAAAGACGGTATTTCCCAATCAAGGGTAGAAACTATAGCTGAGAAATGCATGTATATACCAACAGATCTAACCGAACTAGGGCTTCTGGATATGTCAGATGGTTTTTTAAAAGCTACCACTTCTGGCCGAGCTCTACTAAATCAAATAATACAAAAACTAATGTTCTAACTTTTGGTTAAATATCGACACAGATCATCAAGCTGTTCTAAATTTTTATACTGGATTGTAATTTCACCAGAACTTTTGTTGGGCTTATGAGATATAGTTACTAACATCTTAAGTGCTGCAGAAAGGTCACCTTCTAGAGCTTTGGTATCTGCATCCTTAATTGTGCCTGCCTCATATGGAATCTTTTTACTAACAGGATTCTTCACTAGGCTTTCCGTCTGCCTTACAGATAAACCACGAGCCAGTATAACCTGAGCGATCGCTGAAGGGTCACTAGAGGTGATTAAAGCCCTAGCATGTCCACTTGTTAATTTTCTTTTTATTACAAGGTCTTGCACATCATGGGGTAATGCAAGTAGCCTGAGGTAGTTGGCGATGTGGGGCCGTGACTTTCCAAGAGCCTGGGCCATTTGATCTTGGGTATGACCAAATTTTTCCATCAATTGACGGTATCCAGCAGCCTCTTCTATAGGGTTTAAATCAGCTCTTTGGATGTTTTCAATTATGGCTATCTCAAGAACATCTTCATTTGAAAAATTTCTAACTACCACTGGTATATTGTGAATTTTCGCTATCTGCGAGGCCCGCCACCTACGTTCACCAGCAACTATTTCAAAATCACCTGGCTTATCAGGATGCGACCGAACAACGAGTGGTTGGATAATCCCTTTGGCACTTATGGAAGCGGCGAGATCACCTAGATCACCTTTATCAAAATACCTACGTGGCTGGCTAGGATTAGGATGAATTTTTTCAATGGGTACTAATAGTTCATTACTTATAGGATCTTCCAACTCTGAAGTTTTTTTCGTAGTTGGCTCTATGTCAGCCATGAGTGCGGACAGCCCCCGGCCAAGACCTCGTTGACGTTTACCTGGGTTTGACATTTTCAACTTCCCTTTATTTAGGTCGTAAAAGTAACTCTTTAGCTAAAGCGCGATAAGCTTCAGCTCCTTTAGATTTAGTATCATAGCTTAAAACCGGCATTGAGAAGGATGGGGCCTCACTGACACGTACATTTCGTGGTATCACCGTCTTAAAAACAAGCTCACCTAAGTTTTTACGCGCATCATCCTCCACCTGCAAAGATAAACCGTTGCGAGAATCGAACATCGTAAGGACAATTCCATCAATTCTAAGGTCTGGGTTCCCTGAGCTACGAATTTCTCGAACAGATAAGAGGAGCTGCGAAAGCCCTTCCAACGCATAGAATTCACTTTGTAAAGGTATCACCAAAGAATTAGCCGCTATAAGAGCATTAACCGTGAGAACGCTTAAAGATGGAGGGCAATCAAAGAAAATATAGTCATAAAAATTTAGATTTGAATTTTCTAAAGCCAAAGACAGTAGCTTGCTTCTGTCTTTTGTAGCAGCAAACTCAATATCTGCAGAGCTCAAATCTACCGTCGAAGGTACAAGGTAAAGGTTTGGCGTCTCCGTTTTAATTATATATTGGTCCTCAACGGTACCCCCACTAAGCACATCGTACGTTGTGAACTCACGATTATCAGCTAAAGAACCCAAGCCTGTAGATGCGTTTCCTTGTGGATCTAGGTCTAATATCAATACTTTACGGCCTTTTTCAGCAAATGCGGCTGCTAAATTAAGAGTAGTAGTTGTTTTACCAACCCCACCCTTCTGATTTGCAAAGGCTATAATTTTTGGCTTATTTTTTTGCACGACAGATATTCCTAATCACCAGCACCGCAGCTTCAGCGTTTGTCCGGCTTTCTACCACATCACAGTCAAATGACCACGTATCTTGAGCTAATTTAAGCTCCTTGGAAAAGTTTTTACCCTTCATAAAAAGGCAGACTGTATCTTTGTGGGTAAGCGGTTCAATAATATCTAATAGTTTAGGCAGCCTGGCAAGCGCGCGTGCTGAAAGGATAGTATTTTCCTCTATGGAAATTACTTCTATTCTTTTATTTAAAACATCACAGTTTAAATCCAACTTCAGTGCTACTTGCCGAAGAAACGTAGCTTTTCGACCATCACTTTCCACCAACACCACCTTTGTTGAAGGAGATATTGATCTAAGCAAAATGGCCACCACAATTCCAGGAAAGCCACCACCACTACCTAAATCAACCCACGAAGGGCCAATCTCGGGCAAAGATACAATTTGCGCTGAATCCTCAATATGACGATCCCAAATATCTTCCAAATCACCTTTAGAAATTAGGTTGATTTTAGGATTCCATTTAACCACTAGGGCTACGTATTCTTCCAATTTATTAATTGTTTCACGTGAAACATCTGGAAAACATTTTAATGAACTTGTTTTCATACGGGTTGTTTTAGCTGCACGCTTTTCAGGCGCAACAAGACTGCAGTTAATGCTGCTGGTGTTATACCTTCTATATTTTTAGCAGCGCCCAAAGACCGCGGCCGAGCTGTCGAAAGTTTACTAATCATCTCAGTGGATAGACCAGACACTAGGCTATAATTGAAAGACGGGGGTATTTCGACGCCTAAATCCTTTGATAAGGCCTCGATATCACGGTCCTGACGTTGAATGTAGGTAACATAGACCGCCTCACGAGCGGCCTGCCCTTTTGTGGCAATAGGCGCCTCAGAAAACAACGGCTCTAAATCAGAAAGGTGTTTAATGGAAACCCCTGGTATCGCCAATAATTCATGTCCATTTCTACGACGACCATCCAAGCCTAGCCCTATTCCGACCTTCCTAGCCTGGTTTGGTGACACAGACATTTCAGATAAAACACGTTTGCAATTGGATAGACTTTCCATTTTTTTTGAAAACGCCTTATATCGAAGCGCTGATACACAACCAGACGCCCAGCCCTGCTCTGTGAGTCGCTGATCAGCGTTATCTGCCCGCAACTTAAGCCTAAACTCCGCTCTTGATGTAAACATTCGATAAGGCTCCGAAGCACCACGTGTTGTTAAATCGTCAATCATTACCCCTATGTAACTAGAGCTGCGATCAAACTGCACGCCAGTTACACCTTGGATTTTCTTCGCAACACCTATCGCTGCCACAAGGCCCTGCGCGGCTGCTTCCTCGTAGCCAGTCGTCCCGTTTATTTGCCCTGCTAAGAACAACCCATCAAGTAACTCTGTTTCTAAATCTTCGGATAGCCCTTTTGGATTCATAAAGTCATATTCAATAGCATATCCTGGCTGCAAAATTTCAACGTTTTCAAGACCAAGTATGGACCTAACATATTGTTTTTGGTACTCTTCCGGAAGAGATGTAGAAATTCCGTTTGGATATATGTTATTAGTTGATAAGCCCTCTGGCTCTAAAAATATTTGATGGCTTTCTTTATCTGGAAAACGGATAATCTTGTCTTCAATAGACGGGCAATACCTTGGGCCAACACCTTCAATGTGGCCACCATACATTGCCGATTTATTTAAGTTTTCTTGGATGATTTCATGCGTATTTTTATTGGTGTGTGTTATCCCACAAGTTACCTGCCGCACACTGGGTGAATTAGACAGGAAGGATAGCATGACAGGCTCATCATCAGCAGGCTGCGTTTCTAATATTTTCCAATTAATGGTATCTCCGTTCAACCTCGGTGGTGTGCCAGTCTTTAACCGGCCAAACTTCGCGCCTAGAACCTCCATCTGTTGCGATAGTTTATCAGCAGCGTTTTCACCCATTCGGCCTGAAGATACCCGTTTATCACCAATATGTATTATCCCACGCATAAAAGTACCCGCGGTCAAAATAACGGTGCGAGAGTACAACTTTGAGCCGTCAGAAAGCATTACCCCATCAACTCGCCCCTCTTTTGACAAGAGCTCTGATACCTCTCCTTCAACTTGTGTAAATTTCTCCTGAGCTAAAATTTGTTGAATTGCTTGCAGATATAACTTTCGGTCTGATTGAGTGCGTGGGCCCTGCACAGCCGGTCCCTTACTGCGGTTTAAAAGTCGAAACTGAATGCCTGACACGTCAGCAGCTTTACCCATTATGCCATCGAGTGCATCTATTTCCCGAACTAAGTGACCCTTGCCCAAGCCACCAATAGCTGGATTACAAGACATTGCCCCAGTTTTTGAGACATCTAGTGTTACTAATGCAGCACTTAAGCCATAGCGGCAGGCGGCATGTATAGCCTCACACCCAGCATGGCCACCACCCACAACGACAACATCAAAATGTTTCACGTGAAACACACTCCCTACTTACCTAGACAAAAGCTAGAAAAAATTTCGTCTAGAACGCTTTCTATATCAATTCTTCCAAAAACAAAATCTAACTGTGTACATGCAAAATATAACTCTTGGCTTGCTAGTTCGTAAGGCAATGGCTCCTGATGTAATAGTTCTTTAGCCTTTGCTAAAAAAGTATTAGCTGCCGCTAATCCTGCAACCTGGCGTTCTCGTATAGCCACAACATCTGTAGGTGTTTCTTTTAACAATTTATTACTAATTAAATTCAATAGGTTAGAGACACCTTCGCCAGTTTTTCCAGATACAGCAAGACCAGGTACTTCTCTAATATCTGCTTTATTCAAAACTATTAAATCACTTTTACCCTTGGTAGCCACCAGTTCATCCTGATCATCATTAACAAGGAATACTTTAATATCAGCAACTTCAGATCTCTTATAAGACATTGATATACCCAGTTTTTCAATGTCATCATCAGTATCTCTAATGCCAGCTGTGTCCATAAATGTAACAGCCAATCCGTTTAAATTTATACGAACCTCTATCACATCCCGTGTAGTCCCCGCTGTAGCAGAAGTGATTGCCACATCTTTACCTGCTATAGAGTTTAAAAGAGTTGATTTTCCAACATTTGGAGCCCCCACAATGGCGACTGTAAAGCCTTGCCGTATTTTAGAAGCAATTACAGATCGATCCAGAACCGAGGCTATGGAGCTCTCAGCGCCTTCTACAATACTCCTAACCTCTAAGTGCAAGTCAGTAGGTATTTCATCATCAGAGAAGTCTATACTAGCCTCTAACAGAGCCACAGCACGCAATAGGTTTTTCTTCCAGACTTTACCCAACTCTGAAAAGTGCCCATCAAGAACCATTATCGCTTGCTTACGCTGAGCCTCAGTCTCCGCGTCTATTAAATCGGACAATGCTTCGACTTGATTTAAATCTAAATTGCCGTTGTCTAAAGCCCGCCTTGTGAATTCACCTGGGCGAGCCAATCTACAACCGTGACACTCAGAAAGCTCACTTAGGAGTTTAGAGACAGTTGCGAGACCGCCGTGCAGATGAAATTCAACAGTTTTCTCACCAGTAAAGCTCGCGCCCTGATCAAAACAAAGTACCAAACCTCGATCTATAAGCTTGCCCCCACGATCTCTAACAGATCTTAAAACAGCTTTACCTATTACCGGAATATTACAAAATTTCGATGCGATATCATGAGATTGCGGGCCTGACAGGCGAATAATCGACACGCCAGCCCGTCCGGAAGCCGTAGCCTGAGCAAATATCGCATCCATTACATACTCTATGTATTCATAGAATCAAAAAATTCTGAGTTAGTTTTGGTTTGCTTTAGTTTAGATAACAGAAACTCTATTGCGTCAGTGGTACCCATTGGGTTCAAGATCCTCCGCAAAACATATGTTTTTTGTAGGTCTACCTTGTTAACTAAGAGTTCTTCCTTTCGTGTCCCTGATTTTAGAATATCCATAGCTGGGAATACACGCTTATCGGCTACTTTACGGTCTAAGACAATTTCTGAGTTACCTGTACCCTTAAATTCTTCAAAAATTACTTCGTCCATACGACTTCCAGTATCAATAAGTGCGGTGGCTATTATAGTTAAAGAGCCACCTTCCTCGATGTTTCTAGCCGCACCAAAGAACCTCTTGGGTCGCTGCAATGCATTTGCATCTACGCCCCCTGTTAACACCTTGCCTGACGACGGAACCACGGTATTAAAAGCTCGACCCAATCTGGTAATTGAGTCTAAAAGAATTACTACATCTCTTTTATGTTCTACTAACCTTTTTGCTTTCTCAATTACCATTTCTGACACTGCAACATGGCGGGTCGCTGGCTCATCAAAAGTGGAGCTGACAACTTCACCTTTAACGGATCGCTGCATGTCTGTGACTTCTTCTGGGCGCTCATCAATTAGTAAAACTATTAAATAGCAGTCTGGGTGGTTTCTCTCAATAGAATGAGCAATATTCTGCAGTAGTACTGTTTTACCTGTGCGAGGAGGTGCAACAATAAGCGACCTCTGGCCCTTACCAATAGGGGAAACCAAATCTATAATTCGTGCAGATCGGTCTTTAACGGTTGGATCATCCACTTCCATGTCGAACCGCTCATCAGGATAGAGTGGTGTTAAATTGTCAAACGCCACTTTATGCCTTGCGCGTTCTGGGTCTTCAAAATTAATTTTTTCAACTTTTGTCATACAAAAGTAACGCTCAGCCTCTGCTGGTGCTTTTATTACCCCTTCAATTGTATCGCCGGTTCGCAGTGAAAACTCCCGAAGCATGTCTGGCGAAACATAGATATCATCTGGTCCTGGTAGATAATTAGCTTCTGGTGATCGAAGAAAACCAAACCCATCTTGCAAGACCTCTAAAACGCCTTCCCCAGAAATCTCCGCCCCGTCTTCAGCCCTTTCTTTTAAAATTGAAAACATCATATCGCCCTTGCGCATTGTAGAGGCATTTTCAATTTCAAGCTCTTTAGCCATAGCTAATAAGTCTTTAGGGGTTTTGGCTTTTAGATCAGCCAAATTTACGCGATCAGTGGTCATCAGTTTTTCCCAGTCTACAGATTTGGAATGTTATATCTTTAAAGAAAATAGCGATCCCGAATGGGCGCTCTCATCGATTACTCAAATAAACTAAACGAGTCAAACAAATATCAGAAAGTCTAAAAAGGGCGTATAACAACCATAATAATAATAATAACTAAAAGTAACGTTGGTACCTCATTCATTATTCTGTAGGTTTTCCCTGATAATTTGTTCTCACCTTTTTCAAACGCCATTTGTTTTTTACTTAACCAAAAATGAAAAACAGTGAGAAGTAAGACGCTCAGAAACTTTAGCCACGGCCAAAATAGGCTCCAATCTACGACACCTGAAATAACAGCTAGAGAAATTCCAAATAACCAAGAGCTTATCATCGCTGGTACCATTATTACTTTCAGCAACCGCCCTTCCATTTTTATAAATAATTTATCAGTGCTAGAATTTTGAACAACCTCTTCGCTATGGTAAACAAATAAACGTGGTAGATAAAAAATTCCGGCCATCCAAGCTATCACTGAAATAACGTGGCCTGCTAAAAACCATGAGTAAAATGAAATGAAATATTCGAACATGTTGCGTAGTTTAAAACCTATTATAATAAATATATAGTATATAAGTGTAGTAGTAGAATGTAGAGATACTGTTTTCTGTGGATTATAAAGTTCTCAACAACGCCATCAACATGTTGATAAAAAAATACATTTGGACAAAAAAAAAATTTAAGTTTAAAAACAGCAAGTTAAAAACTTAATAATGAATAAAGCTTGTATAAATAATGAATATTAATATGTATTCTTTTTATCAACAACTAAAAATAATACATATTAACAGTGGATAGATAACAGTTGTTTTTAGTGGGAAAGTCAGGTTTTGCCGTGGTTGCTATAAATCAATATTAAATCCACAATATCAAAACCTATAACAATTAAATTTATCCTCAGGATTATCCCACATGGATTTCATTCTCGCCTCTAAATCAAAAACACGGTGTGATATATTACAAAGCGCAATGCCTCCCTTTAAGAGCGTATCGCCGAACATAGATGAAAAAAACATTATAAAGTCTCTTCTGATGGAAGATACACCACATTACGATATTCCTAATGTTTTAGCTGAATTTAAAGCCAGGAAGATTTCCACAAAGCACCCGATTAGCTGGGTCTTGGGTTGTGACCAAATATTATCTTTTGATGGGGAAGTGTTTGGGAAGCCAGTTTCCAATGACGCATTGTGTGACAACCTAATGCTAATGGCTGGTAAAACCCATAAACTCATCACAGCTAACGTAATTTATAAAGATACTAAGCCTATGTGGCGATATACAGCAGAGAGCCATCTCAAGATGTATTCAATGACTCGATCTGAAATAAAAAATTATTCAGAAACGTTTTGGCATCAAGTACAACACAGCTCGGGTGGCTACTGTTTTGAGAATACACCACATTTATTTTCAACAGTTAAGGGTAACTGGTTCGATATAATGGGCATTTCTATAAC
Source organism: uncultured Planktomarina sp. (assembly GCA_905182325.1). Lineage (GTDB taxonomy): Bacteria > Pseudomonadota > Alphaproteobacteria > Rhodobacterales > Rhodobacteraceae > Planktomarina. The sequence goes on from CAJJBD010000014.1 coordinate 135,327, forward strand.
CCAAGTTTTGCAATTCCTAAAGCAGCATGACCGCTCAATTATTGGAAAAACACCAAAAATAGTTGCCGTTTTAGGCAGTCCCATATCTCATAGCAAATCTCCTATAATGCATCGCCATTGGCTGAAGAAAAATAAAATCGCTGGTGACTATATAGCTATTGATGTTCCTAAAGAAAAATTTTCACAGACAGTTAAAGTACTTGCTGATGTTGGCATATCTGGCTTCAATGTTACGCTACCACATAAGGAAGAAGCTTTAACTTTGGCCGATAGCCATACGGAACAAGCAAAAAAAATTGGCGCAGCCAACACGCTGTTTGTAGATATTAATGGCGCTATTAAAGCTGATAACACAGATGGCTACGGATTTATGGCTAACCTTAAGGCGAATAATGCAAATTGGTTGCCGAGTGCTGGGTCCGCTATGGTGTTGGGGGCGGGTGGTGCAGCGCGCGCCATATTGGTGTCTCTTTTAGAGGCTGGGGTACCCAAAATATACCTGAGCAATCGAACAATGGCTACATCCCAAAAACTGGCTGATTATTTTTCACCAAAAATAGAGGTTATTGACTGGGACAAAAAAGACACCTGTCTCCCCAATATTTCTCTTCTTATTAATACCACTTCTTTAGGAATGGCTGACAAACCACCACTTAATATAAATTTATCTTCTTTGGCAAAAAAAGCCCTGGTTACAGACTTAGTTTACGCACCAATAAAAACACCTTTGTTGGTACAAGCTGAGGAAATGGGATGTGATATTGTTACTGGTGTTGGCATGTTGATACACCAAGGTGTGCCAGGTTTTAATGGTTGGTTTGGTATTTTACCAAAGGTGGATAATGAAATAACAGAATTGGTAACCAGATGACATTTCTTTTAGGATTAACTGGCTCTATCGGTATGGGTAAATCTACTACCGCCACTTTATTTGCTAAAAGAGGGTGTGCAATTTGGGATGCGGATTCAATAGTTCACAAAGCTTATAGTGTTGGTGGGTTAGCGGTGCCACAAATAAGTAAATTATTTCCAGAAGCTATCTCTGGTGGCTCCGTAGATCGAAAAAAATTAAAAGAAATACTATCAGAAAAGCCTAAACTATTATCTGAATTAGAAGATATTATTCATCCATTAGTAAAACAAGACAGAGATAGTTTTATTGCGACAAACACCTCACGTATTTTAGTGTTCGATATACCATTATTATTTGAATTAAGCAGTCAAACCGATTTTGATGCCGTGGCTTGTGTCTTGACAAGCCAAAAGCTGCAGGAAAGCAGGGTGCTGGCTCGCCCAGGTATGACGAAACAACATCTGGAAATCATTACTTCCAGACAACTGCCGGCAACAGATAAATGCGCTCGTTCTGATTATGTAATTGATACCACAAGTATGGAGAGTGCTGAAATATGTGTTAAAGACGTAGTAAGCGATATTGAGAAAAGAATAATAAATGCGTGAAATTGTACTAGATACTGAGACAACGGGTTTTGAGCCAAATGACGGAGACCGTATCGTTGAGATTGGTGCGATAGAGCTGTTTAATCATTTACCAACTGGAAAAACATATCATCAATATATTAATCCGCAAAGAAATATGCCTAAAGGAGCTTTCTCCGTACATGGGTTAAGTGAACAATTTTTGTCAGATAAACCTGTTTTTAAGCTAATTGCTCAAGATTTTATTGATTTTATTGGTGACGCTAAACTTGTTATTCACAATGCGTCATTTGATATGAAGTTTCTCAATGCTGAACTTGGTTGGATTAATTTTGACCTACTGCCCCTCAGCCAAGCCTTGGATACTTTAGCGATAGCCCGGCGAAAGTTTCCTGGATCTCCTGCTTCACTAGACGCATTGTGTCGTCGTTTTAGCATAGATAATTCCTCTAGAACACTTCATGGTGCACTTCTGGACTCAGAAATCCTAGCAGAAGTCTATTTAGAACTAGTTGGGGGTCGTCAACCAGATTTAGTTTTATCGACCGCATTAGAAAAACGTTCTTTAGACGGGTCAAGTGAAAGTGATTGGCGACCATCGCTCCGGCCTAACAGCTTACCTGGACGCCTAACTGATGAAGAAAAAGCAGCTCATGATATATTGATAGAAAACTTAGGCGCAGACGCAGTTTGGAACAAGATAGCCTAATTAGCCTTTGCTTTTGCATTCTCATCAACGCGCCGCTGAATTTCATTTCTGTATAGAGCTAGAAAATCGATAGTTTCTAGGTTTAGTGAAGGAAAACCACCATCGCGGGTAATATCACTCACAATGCGTCTTAAAAAGGGAAATATCATTCGTGGACATTCTATCATGAGATAGGGGTGAAGCTGGTCTTCTGGTATGTTCTCGATATGGAAAATTCCAGCATACTCTAGCTCGAGCAGAAACATTGGCTCATCTTTTTCTTTTGTTTTAGATGAAATATTTGATTTAATAATGACTTCGTACTGATGTTCTACGGGTCTTTTTTTTGCGTCGATATTAACCTGAACTGAAATGTTTGGCTGTACCTCACCGCTGATGCCCTTTTGAGCTAAAATATTTTCAAACGACATGTCTCTGATGTACTGTGCAAGGACTTGCGTTTTTAATGGCTTTTTTGCCGCGACTTCTTCTTCATTTGCGGCTTCTTCTATGGGCTTTTTTGCCATTATTCTTGCTCCTGTAGGTTTATGCCAAGGCCAGTATCAGAAAGATATGGGGCCCTCAATCCTTCGTCCACCCTGAAGGACCTTCTTTTGGTGGAATTTCGTCAAAACTGCCATCAATAACATCATCAGACTGATATTTTTCCTTAGGTTTAAAATTAAAGTTGGAAACTTTAATTTTGGATCGTATTCGACGCATCGCAAAGGAACGAAACTGTGGGAAGAGAAGTAATATTCCGACGGTATCTGTAAAAAAGCCAGGTGTAAGCAAAAGTGCTCCAGCAAATAAAATCATCGCCCCATGCGCTAACGGTTCTGTGGGATCTCTCATACTCACAAACGCACTCTGCAATTTTACTAAAGCCTGGATACCCTGATTTCGTACCAATGAGGTGCCAATAACAGCTGTAAGAAGTACAATTAGTAAAGTTGGCCAAAGGCCGATGTAGTCACCAACTTGGATAAACAACCCAATTTCAATTAAGGGCACTGCAATAAAGGCCAGCAACAACCGCATTTTGTGTCTCCATTTCGTGTTTAGGCTAGTGGACTCGAGCCACCTGCTGACCTACATAAGGGTAAACATGACAAATTTCTATTCCACGTGGGGTAAAGGATTAAAATGAATATGCAACTAATCCAACTTTTAGCTTTGGCTGGTATCGCCGTTTACCTAATTTTAAAGCTTCGAGGTGTACTTGGCACACGAGATGGCCATGAAGCGCCACGCAACAAAAGTGTTTCGCCAGAAGCTAAGCGCCAAAAGTTTGAAGTCATCGACGGCGGATCTGATCCAGATGTTGCAGATCACGCCGAGGAAGATAGTGATGTTGGTAGGGCATTGCTGGCGATGAAGTCAGCAGAGCCGTCTTTTTCTGTTACTGAGTTCTTACAAGGATCTAAGGGCGCATATGAAATGATTTTGATGGCATTCGAAAATGCTGATCTTTCAAGCGTTAAGTCTTTTCTAAGTGATGAGGTCTATGGAGCCTTTGAATCAGTAGTAAAAGAAAGAGAATCGCAGGGACTAGTCATTGAGGCAGAGTTTCGAGGAGTTTTAGAAATAGGGCTAATGAGCGCTACTTTTGATGCTGGTAATGGTCTTGCTGAGATTGATGTGCGTTTTGTTTGTAAGCTTATCTCAGTCGTTCGCGACCGCGACGGTAAAATAGTAGAAGGTAGTGAAACAGAAGAGAAGCGGCAACGTGACGTTTGGACATTTGCCCGCGCTATGGATGCGTCAGACCCAAACTGGCAGCTTGTTGCAACTGGTGAGTGACAAGAAATTTGTTGATTGGTGTTGATCAGCTAACGACAAAAATTATTTTGGCAGAATTATTTTATGGTTAGAAAACTTCGACCAGAAGAGTGGGAGCTTTGGAGGACGGTGGCTGATACAGCCATTCCAATTCAAGCTGCGCTGTCGGTAGATCAGAAACCGCTGGGCAATAGTGAAGTTAAAAACAAAGAATTTTTAGAAAAAAGCTTTGTAATAAAAGGTTTTAAGGTTGGTCAAACTTCTGTGTTACCAGCGCAGGCCAAGATCGCCATAACTCCACAAAAACAGCATCACAAAATGGATACAAAGTCATTTGGAAAGCTAATTCGGGGAAAAATAAAACCTGAAGCAGTGATTGATTTGCATGGCATGACAATGTCAGAGGCCCACCCAGAGTTGCGCAATTTTATTTTAGGATCTGCGCAACTCCAACGGCGTTTGGTTTTGGTGATAACAGGGAAGGGAAAACCTAAAACGGACTATGGTCGAA
>CAJJBD010000015.1 GCA_905182325.1 uncultured Planktomarina sp.
ATTGGCCTGAACCGTATCAAAACCTTGATCCTGAAGTTTATAGGCGCGCATTTTATTTGCTAAGCCAATGCCGCGGCCCTCTTGGTTTAAGTATAATAAAACTCCAGCACCCTCATGGGCCATTTGCTCAAGGGCGCCATTTAGCTGCGAGCCGCAATCACACTTGAGTGAGCCCAAAACATCACCCGTAAAGCAAGCCGAATGCAGGCGCGTTAGAACTGGCGTAGATCGATCGGGAGCTCCTATCTCAACTGCGTAGTGCTCATCACCACCACCTTGGGGGCGGTACACATGTAGCCTTCCAGCTTTCGAGATCTCCAGAGGAAGTGGCGCTGAAACGATGTGCTTAAATTCTGTGTTTAAGGCGATCTCTGCGGGCAATCGTGTGAGATTACTTAATTCTTGGTTGGTTTGTACAGTGATCGCCATCGGTAATAGCTGTGCCGCCTTTAAAAGCTCTATAGCCAAGCCGTGGGCGCTTATTTCACCGTCACGCACAACTTGGAAGGGCCCCTTCATTGGGTAAACCATATCCATAATTGGATCAGCCACTGCCTGACACCACCCGGCATCTGCAGTAATGGGTACTATTAATCGTGCGAAGTCTCCGTCGTATACATTGATTTTGAGGGTTTTAGCCCGCCATTTTGAGACGACTGCCTGAACTTCACCCAGAGACCGCAAAGACACAAGCCTGTCCTCAGTTATGGTTTCCGCTGCACAAATAACCATTGGAACAGGTAAATTAATTACGACAGGCAAACCCATACGAAGATCAGTCAAGGCCCGCGCGCGGAGCTCAGTTGGAGACGGCGATAAACTCATAACACCCCGTTAATGCTTTTATTCTTAAAATAGAAACATTTCCTACACTAACACGCAAAATTGTAAATTTTTTATTCTAAATCTTGCTAAACAGCTAACAACAGCGCAAAGATTATGGGCGTCAAAAAAGCGAAGTTTGCAATGGCCCAATTAAAGAAGATCCTTCTAATAGAAAGCGACGTAGATCTGCGCGAAGCGCTTTGTGAGCAATTAAACAGTACAAATCAGTTTGAAGTTTTTTCCAGTGGCGACAACACTGAAACGTTGAAAAAATTAAGGGTTGAGGCTTATGATTTGGTTATCATTGACTTGCACCCCCTCAACAAAGACAGCCTTGAGATATGTCGCTTGATCTACGGCCAAGATGTAAAGTGTCCAATTTTAATACTTACAGAAAAGGATAAAACGTCTAACACAGTATTTGGCCAAGATGCCAGAGCCAGTGATTACATATTAAAACCCTTCAAGTTTCCAATTCTTTTGGCTCGAATGAATATTCAGTTGCGCAAATATGAGCAGTCAAACGATAGAACTTTCATTCTTGGGCCCTATACATTTCACCCTATTAGAAAACTGCTGAGAACTAAGAATAACGAAGACATTCGGCTTACAGAAAAGGAAACTGATATTTTACAGTTTCTCTATCTTAATAGCGACAAAGTGGTGCAGCGCGATACTCTGTTGCATGAAGTTTGGGGGTATAACAATAAGGTCACAACACATACCCTGGAGACCCATATTTATCGTCTTCGGCAAAAAATTGAACGTAATCCCAGCG
>CAJJBD010000016.1 GCA_905182325.1 uncultured Planktomarina sp.
CGCCGACCTGCCGCAATTCCGTGGGCAGTATATTAAGATGGAGTAAACGGATGGCTACTGGCACCGTAAAATGGTTTAATGCAGACAAAGGTTTTGGATTTATCGCACCCGACAATGGTGGCGAAGACGTGTTTGTACATGTTACAGCAGTACAAAACGCAGGTCTTGATGGTCTAAACGAAAATCAAAAGATTTCTTTTGAAGTGGAAACGGGACGCAATGGCCGTGACGCTGCAACTGATCTTAAAGCTACATAAAATAATATAGTAATTTGGAGTAAATAGATGGCTAATGGCACCGTAAAATGGTTTAATGCAGACAAAGGCTATGGATTTATAGCGCCCGATAATGGTGGTGCAGATGTTTTTGTACATATTACAGCTGTACAAAACGCAGGTCTGGACGGTCTGAACGAAAATCAGAAAGTTACTTTTGAAGTGGAAACCGGTAATAATGGCCGTGAATCTGCAACTGATTTAAAAGCCACTTAAAATAATACAAAAGGGCCAATTTTGGGTACGATTATTGACGTACATTGAATTGGCCCTTTTTACATAGAGTTTTATAAAAAAACTCTTGAAATTTATATTCTATCTTTTATATTTTTTAAGTACGGGAGTAAGGCTCCCATATCTGGTCCATGAGACATACCAGTAAGCGCTCTTCTCAACGGCATAAATAAGTTCTTACCTTTGCGGCCAGTTGCTTCTTGGACGAGTTTCGTCCAGATGCTCCAAGTATCAGAACTAAAAGGTTGTACTGGAAGCATCGCGATAGCTTCTAATACAAACTCACGATCTTGTTCCTCAATCTGTGGATCAGTACCTTGTTCCATTAAATCCCACCACATCTGCAAATCGTTCAAACTTGAAATATTCATACGAACAACATTCCAAAAGCCTTCAGCCTTTTCAGTAGGTACACCTATATTAGAAATATCCGTAGCCACGTCAGAAACGCTCAATCCTTGTAGGTATTTAGCCGTTAATGGTATTAAATCCGCTTTATCAAATTTTGTTGGTGCCGCTCCAAATTTTTCTAAATCAAACTCAGACATAATCTCGGCCATGGAACCTCTTAGTTCCACTGGGTCTGACGACCCCAACTTAGCCAAGTGACTGAGAAGTGCCATCGGCTGCACTCCAGCCTCGCGCATATCACGCAACGCTAGTGAACCCAATCGCTTAGAAAGCCCATCTCCCTTGGGACCAGTTAGTAAAGAGTGATGCGCAAATTGTGGTACATTTCCCCCAATAGACTGGATAATTTGAATTTGGGTAGCGGTATTCGTCACATGATCTGAACCGCGAACTACGTGAGTAACACCCATGTCGGTATCATCACAGATTGAAGCTAAGGTATAAAGAACTTGCCCATCTCCACGAATAAGAACTGGATCACTCACAGACGCTGCATCAATAGACAAATTTCCAAGAATTTGATCAGTCCAATCAACCCTCGATTGGTCCAACTTAAAACGCCAATGACCATCCGTTTTTTTACGCAGAACACCTCTTTCAGTTTCAGATAGAGCAAGGGCTGAACGATCGTAAACGGGTGGTTTGCCCATATTTAATTGTTTTTTTCGTTTAAGATCTAATTCTATCGAAGACTCAAAGCATTCGTAAAACTTACCAATCTCACACAGCTTTTTTGCGATTTCTGCATAACGTTCTAATCTGCTAGATTGATACTCAATCTTGTCCCAGTAAAGTCCAAGCCACTCCATATCTCTCTTGATTGAGTCAACATATTCAGGCTTGGAGCGTTGTGGATCTGTATCATCTATCCGGAGAATGAACTTTCCACTCTCGCGCCGTGCTATTAAATAATTAAAAAGCGCGGTCCTTAGGTTTCCGACATGTAAGTGGCCAGTAGGTGAGGGTGCAAAACGAGTAGTAGTCATAAATGTCTCCTGTTGCACTTTCTTTACGCAGAGAGTTTCGGCGTTGTCCAGATTATTGGGCGTATAGGAAATTACTTGACCAATGGCACAATTTCAAATTTTGCCAAATATTCGATAATTCTCTCTAACACACATGTTCAAGACTTATCGCGCCAATGGTTGGAAATCGGATATCTTCTATCTAACCAAAATGCGCGCTCTGAGAGACGGGTCCCTGGAGCCGCTTGAAAGCGCTTATACTCACTGACATACAACAAGTTTTCAACTTTTTTTACAATATTGCAATCGTAACCAGCTGCTACACAGTCTGAAACACCCGCATCCTGATCTACCAACATTGTCAGAATACCATCCAGAATGTGGTAAGGTGGCAATGTATCGTCATCTCTTTGATTATCACGTAGCTCAGCACTGGGCGGCTTTTCTATTATACGTGGATCAATCACCACACCCATTGGGCCCATCATCCAATGGCAATGGTGTTCGTTGCGCCACTTGCATATTTCAAAAACACGGGTCTTGTAGAGATCTTTAATTGGATTAAATCCTCCAGACATGTCGCCATAAATAGTTGAATAACCAACCGCTACTTCAGATTTATTACCAGTCGTTAGCAACATATGCCCATACTTGTTTGATAGAGCCATTAATAACAAACCGCGTAAGCGCGATTGGATGTTCTCTTCCGCCAGGCCTGGGTTCTTAGTAAAAAAATCTTCTCCCAATACTTCATTTATCGATGACCTTGGTATCTCTATCGGTACTGTTCTAAGAGTTACTCCAAGGACATCAGCCACAGCCGCAGCGTCATCAAGTGAGTTTTGGCTCGTATATTCCGATGGCAACATCACACAGTGAACGTTTTGTGGGCCTAGGGCATCCGTTGCAATAGCGGTAACGATTGAAGAATCAATTCCACCAGAAAGCCCTATAATTACTGAAGAAAATCCTGTTTTTTGAACATAATCACGCAATGATAAAACCATGGCAGCATAATCTTGCTCCAGCGAAGTTTTGGATATTGCAAGCTGTCCTGTTAACGCATGCCAGTCATCACCCTTCTTTTCAAATTTGACATGCGCTATGGATTCTTCAAACTGTGGAAGCGATACAGCCAACTCACCACCCCGGTTCAATACAAATGAGCCTCCATCAAATACTTGATCATCTTGACCTCCAACCATATTTAAATAAACGAGTGGCAATCGGGTTTCTACAACTCTAGCCACCATCTGAGTTATACGAGCGTCCATTTTGTTACGGGCATAGGGTGAGCCATTCGGAACAAATAAAACCTCAGCACCAGATTCAAAAAGAGCCTCCGGCACGTCTGCGTGCCAGGCGTCCTCACAGATAGGTGTACCAATTCGCAATGGTCCAACCTTATACGGCCCTGAAATGTTAGATTTTTGATAGAGACGCACCTCATCAAAAACTCCTTCATTCGGCAATATATGTTTCTTGATAATGTTCTGAACTGCGCCAAAGGCTAAAACATAAAAAGCATTATAAAGCCCTGTAACGTCCTGAAATGGAGCACCTATGCCAATTACCGGACCATCCCCACATTTTTCAGCAAGAAGATTAATATGAAATGTTACGTCTTGAACAAAGGAAGGTTTCACAACCAGATCTTGCAATTGGTAGCCTGTAACAAACATCTCAGGTAACATCAGCATATCAGACTTGGCCTCTTTTGCCTCATCCCAAGCACTAAAAACTTTATCACAGTTTCCTGAAATATCCCCAACCGTCGCATTTAGTTGTGCCATTGTCAGTTGGAATTTTTTTGTCATCAGTTCGCTCAATTCTGCAAATATGCCCCTCATCTAACAGACAACTACCAATGGAAAAGGACAATCAGTCACTCGAGTGCTGAAAGGCGTTGCTCTACTCGATTAGGCTTATTAGTATCAATGATATACGATATAGTCCAAAACGTATTTTGGGCCATAGTTTTAGGGGAAAGTTTTTGATGCTTATTAGGATCTCAGCGTTAGTTTTTGTAACCACGTTAGTTGCCTTTTCTGGAGCAGCTTTTGGCCAGTCTGCGAGTGTGCAAACTAAACAGTATGAGAATGGTGGTTTATACAAAGGCACCTTCAAGAATGGGCGGCAACACGGATATGGGACATATAGCTTGCCATCTGGATATGAATACGCAGGGGAATGGGAAAATGGGCAGGCGGTGGGTGAAGGTATTGCAAAGTTTTCTAATGGTTCCACTTACAAAGGTACCTTTGCAAACGGAAAACCGAATGGAATTGGTACAATTAACTACGCGGATGGTGGGAAATATAGCGGTGTTTGGGTTAAAGCTCAAATTGAAGGCCAGGGTATTGCAGAATACCCAGATGGAACTCGCTACGAAGGTAACTTCATTGCCAATAAGTATCACGGGCAAGGGATTTTAATTTCAGAAAGTGGCTACAGATATGAAGGTGCGTGGGACAATGGTAGTAAAGAAGGCTTGGGAACAATAACTTATGCAGATGGAGCAATTTACAGTGGTTGGTTGGTTGACGATAAACGTGCCGGCAAGGGATCATTAACCACACCAGATGGATTAATTCTATTAGGTGAATGGAACAATGGTGAATTCAATGGCAAAGGTACTATCACACAACCAAACGGCGATGTTTATTACGGCAATATTACAGACGGAGTACAAGAGGGCGCCGGCGAAGCCACATATTCTAACGGCGATGTCTATAAAGGACAATTTAGCAATGGTTTTCGTCAAGGTTACGGAGAATTAATCGGTGTTGATAGCTACCATTTTGTAGGTGATTGGTTCGAAGGGGAAATAGAGGGTTTGGGCACCGAGACCTACCCCGATGGCTCTGTTTATAAGGGGGAGTTTATTTCCAACTTGGCAGATGGAAACGGTGAAATTACTTATGCTAATGGCGCAACCTACAAAGGCAAATGGAAAGCTGGGGTAGTAGACGGCAAGGGTATCTCAACATACCCAAATGGTATGATCTATGACGGTAACTTTAAAAATGGCAAAATACATGGTTTTGGTCTGATGATTTTCAGTGACAGCTACAGATATGAAGGATTTTGGGAAAATGGAGAACGTCACGGCGTAGGAAAAGTAGCATATCGAGATGGCACAACCTATGAAGGCGAGTTTGAGGCAGGCCAACGTTCAGGCAAAGGCATAATGCAAATGCAGGATGGCTTTGAGTATAGGGGACAATGGCTATCCGGTGAAATGCATGGATCAGGCATCGCAAAGTATGCAAATGGAGATGTTTACGACGGCAACTTTTTTGCAGGTCGGCGTCAGGGCCAAGGCTCAATGATATATGCCACGGGGGTTGCTACAGGTGGAATTTGGACTGATGGAACCCTGGAAGCTGATTAGCCCGCAATAGTTCAGGATTGAAAAAAGTTTTTTAGCAGTTTGTGAGTAATTACCACGGAACTGGTAGGCCATTTTGATCAAAAAAATTGCCTGAATCCTCAGCGCCGCAGTTTTCAATCACATTAAATAAAATAGGCGCCGTTTCAGAGGCAGAAGATGAAGGGTGCCCAGCAGCAAATTGTTTAGTTAGCGGCGTATCGACCGTACCTGGGTGCAGAGAGAAACACGCCAATTGTGGATGGCTCCGAGCAAATTCAATCGATGCTGTATGAACAACTTGATTTAACGCCGCCTTAGAGGCCCTGTAAGAAATCCAGCCCCCAAGCCGATTATCTCCTATCGAACCGACCCTCGCCGAAAGTACGGCTATACGAGCCGGACAATCTTTCGGTATCAAACGAGCAATGTTGCTAAGTACAAGCGCCGGGCCAATAGCATTTATTTGCATTTGCTCAGCCATCCCTTGAGAAGTAAGTGACCGAATAGTTTTCTCTGGGCCATATCCATTAAATGTCAAAGCACCAGTAGCTATAATGACTGTTTCGAATATACCTTCTATTGAACTCAACGTTTTTTGTATTGTTTCAGGTTCATTAAAATCCAGCCCATGAAGGCTTCGCGATACACCCAAGCAGTTCCATTTACGAAATGAATACTCGCTCTCCAGTGACGCTCCAATACCGCCAGAATTCCCAATTATCAAAACACGTTTCATATTGGTTACATAGACCACAAGAAAACGAAGGCCAATAAATTCTAAATTATTTTTAAATAATCGTAAATTTTATTAATAAGGATAGATCTTAACCTCCATTTTTCTCTTCCAATTTATAAAACTACAGGTATATTTAATTTATGGAAAAATTTGTTTATCAAAATTTACTTCTAGATCTCAGCTTGCGCTGAGCGTGCTTTTAGGTGCGAGACGCTCAATTTAGCCCAGCACCCCCACTATTAAAATTTAAAAATAAAAGAGCGTTCCTATGACACAAGATAGTGTAGTTATTTTTGATACAACATTGCGCGACGGCGAACAAAGCCCTGGCGCAACGATGACCCACGCAGAAAAACTTGAAATAGCTGAAATGCTAGATGATATGGGCGTTGACATTATCGAGGCAGGTTTTCCAATCGCTTCCGAGGGTGATTTCAATGCTGTAAGTGAAATTTCAAAACGTAGCAGAAATTCAGTAATCTGTGGACTAGCTCGTGCTAATTTAAAAGATATTGATCGCTGTGCCGAAGCTATCCAACACGCATCTCAGCCACGAATTCATACATTCATTGGAACCTCTCCACTTCACCGGGCCATCCCAAATTTAACCAAAGATGAAATGGCTGAGCGTATCCATACCACAGTAACGCACGCACGAAATTTATGTGACAATGTTCAATGGTCACCAATGGATGCTACACGTACTGAATATGATTATCTCTGCCGAACAATTGAAATAGCTATCAACGCTGGCGCCACAACAATCAACATTCCAGATACCGTGGGCTATACTGCGCCAAAAGAAAGTGCCGATCTAATAGCACAACTAATTTTAGATATTCCACGCTCTAACGAAGTTATTTTCGCGACCCATTGTCATAATGATCTCGGAATGGCCACAGCTAATTCGCTTGCAGCCGTTAGTGCTGGAGCACGTCAAATAGAATGTACAATCAATGGTTTAGGGGAGCGAGCTGGGAACACCGCATTGGAAGAAGTTGTGATGGCGTTAAAGGTCCGAAACGACATTTTCCCTTACCAAACTCGTGTTGATAGTACTAAGATAATGGCAATCAGTCGGCGTGTAGCAACAGTTTCAGGGTTTTCTGTTCAGTTTAACAAAGCCATAGTTGGAAAAAATGCCTTCGCGCATGAAAGTGGGATTCATCAGGACGGCATGTTAAAAAATGCAAAAACATTTGAGATAATGCGACCTGAGGATGTAGGGCTATCAGAAACTAATCTGGTCATGGGTAAACATTCTGGCCGAGCCGCTTTGCGTTCTAAACTCAAAGATCTAGGTATAGTGTTAGCAGATAATCAACTCAATGACGTTTTTATTCGGTTTAAGAGTCTCGCTGATATTAAAAAGGAAGTTTTTGACGATGACCTAATTGCATTAGTTGGTGAGGATGCTGGCGACAATCAATCATACAAACTAGGTCTTAAATCTTTGCATGTTGTTTGTGGGACAGAGGGACCACAACAGGCAAATTTAGAGTTAAAAATTGACAATGAGAGCCATTTTGTCACAGCCACTGGTGACGGCCCAGTAGACGCAACTTTTAATGCAGTAAAAGAATTATTCCCACATACCGCAAAGTTGCAATTATATCAGGTGCATGCGGTAACCGAAGGAACAGACGCTCAGGCGACAGTTACCGTTAGGATGGAAGAGGACGGAAAAATTGCAACAGGACAGTCTGCTGATACAGATACCGTCGTGGCTTCAGCAAAAGCATATATTAATGCGCTTAACAGACTAATCATTAGGCGAGAGAAATCAGCACCAAATGAAGATTTTAAGTCAGTTTCGTATAAAGACGCAGGCTAATCTTCGCGCAGCGACTCATCCTAATGCGTTAAAGCACAAAAAGCTAGGTATGCGCCCTTGGAAACAGGTCTTGGGGTGTTTATAAGAAAATTAGTTTAACTATCAGAATCGCAAGCAAAATTAAAAAAAGGTGGCGCAAATGTTTGGATTAAGTGGTCTATTTTCCTCAGACATGGCGATAGACTTGGGGACAGCTAACACGTTGGTCTACGTCAAAGGCAAGGGTGTAATTTTAAATGAGCCCTCCGTGGTGGCCTATCAGGTCAAGGACGGGCAGAAAAAAGCGTTAGCGTTCGGTGAGGATGCCAAGCTCATGCTTGGCCGAACTCCCGGCTCCATTCAAGCAATCCGGCCCATGCGAGATGGTGTAATAGCAGACTTTGACGTTGCAGAAGAAATGATTAAATATTTTATTCGCAAAGTTCATAAACGTACCACGTTTTCCAAACCAAAAATTATTGTATGTGTGCCACACGGTGCTACTCCGGTTGAAAAGCGGGCTATTAGACAATCAGTACTGTCAGCCGGAGCCCGTCGCGCCGGTCTGATAGCGGAACCAATTGCCGCAGCAATAGGTGCTGGCATGCCCATTACTGACCCAACAGGCTCTATGGTGGTAGATATAGGTGGCGGAACTACCGAGGTCGCTGTGCTATCACTTGCTGATATTGTTTATGCCCAGTCGGTGCGCATGGGGGGTGACCGCATGGATGAGGCAATCATTAACTACTTACGCCGTCAGCATAATCTTTTGGTTGGCGAAGCTACCTCAGAACGAATAAAAAAAACCATAGGGACAGCTCGCATGCCAGACAAAGGTAGGGGTGCAGTAATGACAATACGTGGACGCGATTTATTGAATGGTGTGCCAAAAGAGACAGAAATTAGTCAAGCCCAAGTTGCTGAGGCGCTTGCAGAAACTGTTCAACAAATTTGCGATGGGGTTATGACAGCTCTTGAAGTTACTCCACCAGATTTGGCAGCTGATATAGTAGATCGTGGCGTAATGCTCACTGGGGGAGGCGCTTTGTTGGGTGATTTGGACTTAGAATTACGTGAGAAAACCGGGTTGGCCGTGTCAGTAGCAGATGAAAGTCTTAACTGTGTTGCGATAGGTACAGGAAAAGCACTCGAATACGAGGCCCAATTGGCACATGTGATCGATTACGACAGCTAAACGCTCATACGTTCAAACCACCAGGTAAGCTTATGTCACGGCACAGGAAAAATACAGATGGATACTCGACGGTCGCATATAGGCTGATAATGGGAGTATTGGTTGCTTTCCTTTTAGGAATATTTTTATTTTGGCGTATTGATAGCCCTCGGGTTGAGCAAGTGCGAATGAATATAATTGATAAAGTTGTTCCAAGCTTTTCTTGGGTGGGCCTTCCATTGGCTAAAGCTTTTGACTTACTTCTATCAGCCAAAAGTTATGAGAAAATTTATCAACAAAATCAAAATTTACGCCGTGAATTGCAACAAATGAAGGCATGGAAAGAAGCAGCGCTTCAACGCGAACAAGAGAATGCAAAACTTTTAGATCTGAATAAGGTTCGACTAGACCCCAAATTTACAAGAATTACAGGAGTTGTTTTAGCTGACAGTGGTGGGCCCTTTAGAAAAACTGTTCTTCTAAATATTGGCACACGTGACGGAATCATGGATGGATGGGCCGCCATGGACGGTCTCGGTTTAGTTGGACGTATTTCTGGAGTTGCTAACAAAACATCCCGTGTAGTTTTGCTTGGGGACACATCTAGCAGGATAGCAGTGACTATTGATTCAGGGGGTCAAAGGGCCATAATTGTGGGCGACAACACTAGCCATCCTACTATTCAGTTTCTAGAATATCCTGAAACTGTTCGCCCAGGAGACAGGGTAATAACTTCTGGCGACGGTGGCGTCTTTCCACCTGGGATTTTAGTTGGACAAGTAATAAAGTCCCAATTTGGAAAACTTCGGGTAATGCCTGCAGCAGATATACAAAGATTAGAATTTCTCCGAATAATCAGACATCAGGCCAGAGAAAAAATTACAACAACAGGTAGCTTAGTGGGGCTTCCCACCATTAGACCGGGCCCTCCAAAAGATGAATGATCTTCCAAACCGTTTATTGCGGCTAAGATGCTGCTTTTTAGTGATCACAACCTTTTTGGTAATGTTACAAACATTACCCATTCAAACTGGATTTAACCATATTTTCATCCCAGATATTTTATTGGTCATGACATTTTCTTGGGTAATGCAACGGCCAGATATAATAGGGCCAATACTTTTAACAATAGCACTTTTATTTGCGGATTTTATATTACAGCGACCACCCGGGCTGTGGACCCTTATAGTTCTTTTTGGCGGTATGTTTTTACGAATGCGATCGATTAGATTTAAAGAAGTGGTTTTTATTTATGAATGGGCAACAGTATCAGTAGTCATCATTTTTTGTTACACCTTACAAAATGTCTCAATGAGGCTTGCGTTTCTTACCCCCTACGATTTTAAGCTTACATCAATTCAAGCATTAACAGCGGTCTTGTTCTATCCAATTTGTGCGTGGTTATTCAGACCTATGCTGAAGGCTCGAGGTGTTTACAATTCGCAGAAGCAGGCGGATCGGGTCGCTGAATGAAAAGTACTTCAAAAAATATTTTAAATTCGACAAAGCAATTATCACGACGCGCATTGCTGATCGGAGCACTACAACTCGGCATCATAACAGCACTCGGCGCGCGCATGCGGTTTTTACAAGTATCTGAAGCGGAAAAATACCGTCTGTTGGCTGAGGAGAACCGTATTAATGTTCGATTACTACCACCTTCGCGAGGTTTAATTTTTGACCGCAACGGCAGGCCAGTAGCAGAAAATTTACCAAATTATCGGTTAGGTTTAATACGTGAAGACGCAGGCGATATTGAGAGTACATTCACAAAGTTACAAAATTTAATTTATATTCGCCCAAAAGATCTTGCTAAGGCGCGTAAAGAACTTTCCCGTGTAAGCTCTTTTGTGCCAGTAACCATTACGGAAAACTTGAGTTGGGCCAATTTTACTAGAGTAGCCGCCAATGCACCAGCACTCCCAGGTGTTTTTACAGACGTTGGCCTAACCCGTATCTATGCCCAAAAAGAAAATCTAGCGCATGTAGTCGGTTATGTGGGTCCGGTAAGTGACTATTACTTAAAGCAAATAAAAAACCCAGACCCACTACTACAAATTCCCCGTTTTCAAGTGGGAAAAACTGGCGTTGAAGCACAAATGGAGCCCAAGTTACGCGGGTCAGCAGGGCTCCAACGGGTAGAAGTAAATTCTGTTGGGCGTATAATTCGAGAGCTTAAGCGCGTAGAGGGTAATTCCGGTGTACCAATTCAGCTCACGATCGACAGTAAAATCCAAAATTACGCATTGGCACGCCTTGATAATCTTTCTGCAAGCGCCGTTGTTATAGATTGTGCCAACGGTGATTTATTGGCAGTCGGGTCCAGTCCTAGCTTTGATCCAAACCTTTTTGTGCGTGGAATTTCATCAAAAAAATACAATGGGCTACGTGACGATATATACGGACCACTGCGAGCAAAAGCAGTGCAGGGCACATACGCTCCTGCCTCTACATTTAAAATGATTACCGCCCTTGCCGCACTTGAAGCTGGGGTGTTGAAGCCAGATGATGAGATCTTTTGCCCAGGTCATCTTGAAGTCTTCGACAATAAATTTCACTGCTGGAAGGCACACGGATCGATGAATTTGGAGGATAGCATCATCCAAAGCTGTGATGTTTTCTTTTATTCAATAGGCCAAAAGGTTGGTATTAACAAAATATCTAATATGGCCAAACGATTTGGACTAGGCATTCATTATGATTTGCCTTTGAGCGCAGTTAGCCGAGGTGTTGCACCGACGCGCGAATGGAAAAAGAAATCATTCGACAAAAATTGGCTCTTGGGCGATACCGTAAATGCTTCAATTGGACAAGGCTACGTCTTGGCATCACCCTTACAGCTCGCGGTTATGGCAGCGCGGCTTGGAACCGGCCAAATTATTCAGCCTAGATTAATTCAAAATATTAATAATGTTACTATGCCCCAAGAGGCGGTTAAAAAATTAGATATCAACCCTGATCATTTAGCTTTAGTCCAGAGGGCCATGTTTGGCGTTACTAATAGAAAAGATGGAACAGCCTATTCACGCCGAATTGAAGCAAATCACCTTCGAATGTCGGGAAAAACTGGAACTTCCCAGGTCCGACGCATCACAGCGGCAGAGCGGGAGCAAGGTGTGATAAGTAACGAGGATCTACCTTGGAAACAGAGGGACCATGCGTTGTTCGTCAATTACGCTCCTGCCAACAATCCAAAAATAGCAGTTGCCGTTGTAGTTGAACATGGCGGTGGTGGAAGTTCAGTTGCAGCGCCTATTGGGCGTGATATTACTCTTTTTGCACTTACTGGAAAGATGCCAGATCCACAGCATTACCCAGAAAAGCTCCGAGAGAAAATTCAGCTTGAACAAAAGAATTTAGCACCAAAGTTAATAGATTGGACAAGCCCAACAGTGATGGAGCGTACTAAGGTATGAGTTATTTGGAATACAACCTTAGGACTGTTCCAAGCGGTTTTAAAAAGATTTTAGCTTTAAATTGGCCAATTATATTTTTACTTATTGTTATTTCAGGCATTGGTTTTGCAATGCTATACTCGGTATCTGGGGGTATCCTCGAACGTTGGGCACAGCCCCAAATGCAGAGATTTTTTATTGGAATGGTTGGACTTTTTGTTTTAGCAATGGTGCCTATTTGGTTTTGGCGAAATATGTCGTTTATTAGTTACATTTTTACAGTCGCCTTATTAGTTTCTGTGGAGTTTGTGGGCGTAAAAGGCATGGGAGCGCAACGCTGGCTGGATTTTGGTTTTTTTCGTTTCCAACCTTCTGAAATAATGAAAATCACATTAGTTTTAGTTTTAGCAGCATACTACGATTGGCTACCTCAGAAAAAAACTTCGTCGCCTATTTGGGTTGCTATCCCTATAGTTTTGATAGCCTTTCCAGCATTCTTAGTCTTGCGCCAACCAGATCTGGGGACAGCTTTACTATTGGTTGTTGGCGGTGGAGCAATGATATTTCTGGCTGGGGTGCATTGGGCATATTTTATTACAGTGGTAAGTTCAGGGATTGGTTTGGCCATAGCTGTTTTTCATAGTCGAGGCACCACCTGGCAATTGTTAAAGGATTATCAATACACCAGAGTGGACACATTTCTTGATCCAAGCAGAGATCCCTTAGGCACAGGCTATCACATTACTCAAGCAAAAATAGCCTTGGGTTCTGGCGGCTGGACGGGAAGAGGTTTCATGCAGGGAACACAATCCCGTTTAAATTTCCTACCAGAAAAACATACAGATTTCATTTTTACCACAATATCGGAAGAGTTTGGTTTTGTTGGATCAATAACTCTTTTATCACTATACCTCGCAGTATTAGTTCTTTGTACTTTGTCAGGCTTGGCGAATAAGGATCGGTTCGCATCACTTTTAACTCTTGGAATTGGCACAACATTCTTTTTGTTTTTTGCAATAAACATGGCTATGGTGATGGGGCTTGCTCCAGTGGTTGGGGTCCCACTGCCCTTGGTTAGCTACGGAGGTTCTGCAATGCTTATTTTACTACTCGGTTTTGGATTAATGCAAAGTGCACATGTTCACCGGCCACAGAGCAAGTAAAAATGATTAATATTCTCTTTGCAGCTCAGCCAAATCAATTTCTGATCTATGAAAAATATCTTCTTCATTTTTTCAAAAAGAAAAATATCTCCGCATCTTTAAGCATCAAAATGTCTCCAGAAATTGTAGATTATATAATTTATGCCCCAAATAGTATTGTTAACGATTTAACACCATACACTCGCTGTAAGGCTGTTTTAAACCTTTGGGCAGGCGTCGAAAAAATTGTAGGCAATGAAACATTAACCCAACCACTTTGTCGGATGGTAGATACTGGACTGCAGCAAGGTATGACCGAGTGGGTCGTTGGCCATACGCTTCGATATCATCTTGGTATGGATCAACATATTGTAAACCCTGACAAACTTTGGAGCAATAATCATCCACCACTGGCCCAAGAACGTTCAATCACCATCTTAGGTATTGGCGCCCTCGGAACAGCTTGCGCCAAATCCTTGGCACAACTTGGTTTTAAAGTTACGGGATGGTCAAAATCACCCAAAAAAATACCAAATGTAAAAACATATCATGGAAATTCAAAGCTCAAAACAGTGCTTAGCTCAGCTCAGATTCTAATTCTACTTCTCCCAGATACACCAGACACACAAAATATAATAAATACAGAGACCCTAAGCCATTTACCTGCAGGTTCGGTTTTAATAAATCCAGGCCGGGGATCTCTAATAGACGATGATGCTTTAATCTCTGCTCTTACATTGGGCCACTTATCAGCCGCTTGTCTTGATGTATTTCGTACCGAACCCCTACCACACAATCATCCCTACTGGCTAATGCCTAATGTTACTGTCACACCTCACATTGCTTCCGGTACTCGGCCAAACACAGCCGCTGAACTCATAGTTGAAAACATTACACGCGGCGAAAATGGTTTGCCTTTTCTACATCTGGTAGATCGAGCAGCTGGCTATTAACGTTAATGTAGTATTGGTGGTTTTCCCTTCACCGAGCCAGGAGCAATTAATTTAACTGCCGGCTCAGGCTTTGGTAAATCAAAACGAAGCCCGACATTCAATATTTTTTCAACCAACCCATGAGCTGGATCCAAATAAGTTACATCCCAAGGGACTCCACTATGATCAGAAAATTGTAAATACTCATTCACAAGTTTAGCTAAATTAGGCTCCGAGTTAGGAACTGAACCAACAAAACACAACATTGGGTTTTTATTATCTAATATATCTGTTGCTTCAACCAAACAGGCATAATCTGCAAAACCCTGCGCCGATGTCAGCTTAGATGACAAAGCGTCTAGTGCCTTTGGAGAAATTTTTGCTGGGGAGCTGACTTCTGTAATTTTTGGTGCCATTTCCTCAGGCCTTTCTTCTAAGGACATAACCAACCAATGAAGGGTCTCAGGCTCAAAAATATAACCTATAGCTGCCGTTCCAGGATTGAGCGCTATGCCCGTATTTTTGTCAGCAACCATTTGAATTAAAACGCGGCCCGACAAAGCTAAATACTCTACACCTCCACCAATCGCTTCTTCAAGGCGCAGTTCAGTATCATAAACGGCAACATACTCTTGTTCTTTCAAATAAACTACTTTTGGATTTAAATCTGGACCATTTATATCAACGTCTAAGGCTAAAAATAGTTCTGAATCTGCTAATCGCTGTAGCACGGCAGCAAACCGCACAGGATCATCTGAGTTATTTTCCAACATTACAATAGCACGCTCTAGCGCAGTCATTATAAATTTCCATGTAATAAAATTTGATTCAGAGCAGTAGGTTGTAACAAAGCACCAAAAAAATGGTTGTATTAATCCAACGCTTTATTATCATTGGGCACTCGCAGCAACATAAAGATAAAATAAGTTTCCATAAAAAATTGATCTGATAAATTAATGCTTATTAAGTTAAATTAAAAAAGAATTGATTATTAAAAAACATTAATGATCAGCAGTGTACACAGCGATAAATTTTATTATATAAACTCCAAGGATTAACCAGAGCTCCATCCTTGCCACTCTGAGTTTGTATAAAAAGGAACGATATTGAAGACTATCCTAACCTCTGTTTTTATGATGGCGCTTTGGTTGATGCTGTCGGGGATCTACAAGCCCATGCTTATTGGCTTTGGGTTGGTTTCCGTTGGGTTAGTTATGATTATTGTTCGTCGAATGGACCAGATTGATGGAGACCATGTCCGCATTTTTATAAAACCAATAAAATTTATTTTGTATATATTTTGGCTGCTGAAAGAGATTGCAAAATCTAACTGGAACGTGACGAAAATAATTCTGTCACGAACTATGCCATTAAAGCAAAACTTATTTGAGGTCCCGTACACACAAAAAAGTGACTTGGGACAAGTAATTTTTGCTAATTCTATTACATTAACTCCAGGCACACTTACGATAGAAACAGAATCCGGAGATTTTCTAGTACATGCCTTATCCTATAATCTAGAAGACACTGAGTCACTTAGAGATATGGATAGACGCGTGACTGCAATTGAGAGTAGGTTGGATCACTAATGTTCTCAATCGCAGCAGTAGCAATATTTATAGCAATGTGCCTTGTTTTAGTCCGTTTGATCAAAGGACCTACTTTGTACGATCGTGTTCTAGCCGTAAATTCCTTTGGTACTCACACAGTTTTATTGATTGGCGTTATGGGTTTTTTGAATGGACGTCCCGACTTCCTAGATATTGCGCTTCTATATGCCTTAATAAACTTTGTTGGTACAATCGCTATACTAAAGTTTTTTCGATATCGGGCAATTGGGGATGCGATGTGGACCCCATTAGAGCCAGAAAATGAGGATCAAAAATAATGGATTTATTTTTTGATATTTCTTGCTTAGTTTTAATAATTTCTGGATCTTTTTTTGTAGTTGTTGGAGCCTTTGGCACCTATCGGTTTCCAGACTTTTGGTCTCGTCTGCATGCGGCGTCAATTACAGATTCAGCTGGTGTCATTTTATTACTGATCGGTATGGGTGTTTACTCGGGCCTGACTTTGATCACCTTCAAACTTTTAGTTATTGGCCTGTTCTTGTTTATAACAGGCCCAACTTCGACCCATGCAGTAGCTAATGCAGCTCTTGTATCCGGGCTACGTCCACCAAAGATAAAAAACCACATTCAAAATAAAGTGAATTCAAAACCACCAACGAAAGCCAAATAAAAAAAGTTTAACAACACTTCCCAAAATAATAGGTGCACAATCGAAACTTTTATAAATATATCACTTTTCAGCATGTTAATCGTCACCGCTTTATCTGTTGTAAAAACTCGGAGTTTATTTGCCATTGTAGCTCTCTCCGGGGTGTTCAGCCTGCTATCTGCTCTATTATTTATTACTTGGGACGCAGTTGACGTTGCGTTTACTGAGGCCGCTGTCGGTGCAGGCATTTCAACAGTTTTAATGTTGGGTACAATTGCTCTGACGTCGAGAACAGAAAAGCAGAGCCAAAGATCAAATTTACTCCCTCTTGTTGCAGTAATTCTAACAGGAGCAGTAATGGTTTATGGCACATTAGACATGCCAAAATTTGGTTCTCCAGACACACCAGTACAGACACATGTTGGGCCCGATTACTTGAAACGAATTCCAGATGATATTCACGTCCCAAATGCCGTAACAGCAATTCTGGCGAGCTACAGAGGCTACGATACATTAGGCGAAACTGCAGTTGTTTTTGCCGCCGGTATAGGCGTCTTAATGTTAATTAGTGGCTTGCGCCGCCGCCGCATGGACGACAACGCCGACGAAGATCCCAGTGACAAAAGGGATACGACCTGATGCGCCACCATTTAATTTTACGAGTGATCACCAAACTACTTGTAGGAACAATATTTTTGTTTGCTCTTTATGTTCAGTTTCACGGTGACTATTCTCCAGGTGGGGGCTTTCAGGCTGGCGTGATAATGGCAGTTGGTTTTATTTTATATGGAATTGTATTCAGCCTAGATAAGGCTCAAAAAGTGTTTCCACCTTGGCTTGTACATAAATTAGTTGCCTTTGGTGTTCTGCTCTATGGCGGAACTGGTATTTACAGCATCTTAATGGGCTACGCATATTTAGACTACACTGCGATAGATCCTAACCACCCCTCTCATGGACAACATTTAGGGATTTTAATTGTAGAATTAGGAGTTGGCATCACGGTAACAGGTGTAATGGTTGCAGTATATTATGCCTTCGCGGCCCGCACCCCAGTTCTAAGTGACGAGGACTGGTAGATATGAATATTTTTACCACTGAGTTTATCTTAGGCCATATAAACTATTGGTTATTCATTATATTAATGATGACTGGACTTTACATTGTAATTACTAAAGGCAATCTAGTCAAAAAAATAGTGGGCCTGAATATTTTTCAAACTTCCGTTTTTATGTTCTATATATCGATGGGAAAAGTATCAGGTGGTACTGCACCAATCTTTCCTCTGGACGGAATATATGATCCTAGCATCGCCTATTCAAACCCACTTCCTCATGTACTTATTCTCACAGCCATAGTTGTCGGCATCGCTACAACATCCCTAGGCCTTGCTCTTATAATTAGGATCAGGGAAGAATATCACAGTATTGAAGAAGAACAAATAACCATCTTAGAAGATACCATCTTTCGTACGGAACATTTGCCTACAGTTGGCAAAGATGAAGCCTTCTAATGGCTACACAGACTACCCACCACGTCGCAATGACACTGGCTGATCACTTGCCTATTTTACAGGTACTAATTCCATTCATTACAGCCCCACTAATTGTGTTTATTGGACGGCGTGAATTAGCATGGCCTCTGGCATTTATTGCAAGCGCCACATCTTTTTTAATTGCTTGCTTGCTTCTTTCCAAGGTAATTGGAGGCGGCGTAATTTCTTATCAAATTGGGGGTTGGGCGCCACCACTTGGCATCGAATATCGAGTTGATGCAGCAAACGCTTTTGTACTTTTCCTAGTTACTGGGATAGCAACTTTGGTACTGCCATACGCCAGGTACAGTGTGGGCGCAGAGATGCCCCAGCGAACGCAAACCCTATTCTACTCACTTTTCTTACTTTGCATGACGGGCCTTCTCGGCGTTACAATCACAGCAGACGCGTTTAACGTTTTTGTATTTTTAGAAATATCTTCACTTTCAACTTACGTGTTAATTGCTCAGGGTTCCTATCGTGACAAGCGGGCCCTGACAGCTTCATTTAATTATCTAATTATGGGTACCATCGGCGCAACGTTTTTTGTGATAGGCCTTGGCTTTCTATACATGGCGACGGGCACATTAAACATGGCTGACCTAGCCGATAGACTTGCAGGTCAATACGACAGCCGCACTGTCCGTGCTGGCTTTGCATTTATTCTTGTAGGTATGGGGCTCAAAGTGGCTATTTTTCCACTCCACTTTTGGCTACCCAATGCATACACTTACGCACCTTCTGCCGTAACTACCTTTCTTGCTGCGACTGCAACTAAGGTTGCAGTCTATGTTTTACTGCGCTTCATATTTAGTGTTTTTCAACCAGCATTTCTTGCTGAAACTTCCACTCTTGAGATAATCTTTTATCCATTTGCTTTGCTAGCTATGTTTGCGGCATCTGCTACAGCAATCTTCCAACGCGATTTAAAGCGTATGCTAGCGTATTCAAGCATAGCCCAAATTGGTTACATGCTGTTAGGCATTGCATTACTTTCCGAGACTGGGTTGATGGCTACTATCCTTCATCTTTTCAATCATGGCATTACTAAAGCAGCGTTATTTATGGGTGTTGGAGCTTATGCACTCCGATCAAAAAGCACATTTTATATAGACCTCCAGGGCCTTGGAAAGACAATGCCATGGACTAGTGCCGCAGTCGTCATTGGTGGAGTGTCATTAATTGGCGTACCTGGGACTGCTGGTTTTTTAAGCAAATGGCTTCTGGTACAAGCAGCATTAGAACAAGGTTATTGGCCAATTTCTATGTTGATTGTAGCTTCTTCGTTACTCGCAGTCATCTATGTCTGGCGACTTGTCGAGACACTCTATCTTTCAGCACCAAATAGTGAACAACCCATACGAGAAGCTCCACTGTCGATGCTGCTACCACTATGGATAGTGGCACTGGCCTGTATCTACTTTGGCTTTGAGACGGACATAACCCTGGGAGCTGCAAAAGCTGCCGCTCAGGCTTTACTAGCCGGATCATCTGGCATGATGCATTAGGACGGACAAAGTTATGGAAACATCCCTAGCGATAACACTATCAATGCTGCTCCCAGCCAGTGCAGTTGTGACCAACTTGTTGTTTCGAAATAATCCCAACCTTCGTGATGGGTTAACTCTTTTTGCAGCTATAGCGACTTTCTTTGTCGTGCTGAACATTCTCACAACAGTAGGTAATACAACTACTGAAACCTTTGTCCTTCTTGAGGTAATACCAGGGCTTGAGTTGGCATTTAACGTGGAGCCATTGGGTTTGATGTTTGCCATACTGGCGTCAGGACTTTGGATCGTAACACATATCTACGGCATTGGTTACATGCGTGGAAATAATGAAGACGACCATGCACGTTTCTTTGCATGTTTTTCTTTTGCAATTTTCTCTGTCATGGGAATTGCATTTGCAGCGAACATGTTCACCCTATTTCTATTTTATGAAGTATTAACACTTTCTACGTATCCATTGGTGGCTCATAAAGGTACACTGGCTGCAGTCAAAGGCGCACGTACTTATCTCAGTATCCTCATAGGTACCTCGATCGGCTTACAATTAGTTGCTGTAATTTGGACTTTTTCAATAGCGGGAACACTAGACTTTACTAAAGGTGGAATTTTAGAGGGCCTAATTGCAGGCCCTGCAGTTGCAATTCTGCTTGCACTTTATGCATTTGGAATAGGAAAAGCAGCACTTATGCCATTTCATCGCTGGCTGCCAGCCGCAATGGTAGCCCCTACCCCAGTCAGCGCACTATTACACGCAGTTGCAGTTGTTAAAGCTGGCGTATTTACAATGCTAAAAGTGGGTATTTATATTTTTGGAATTGATTTTCTTGCAACGACGGAAGCCTCTGTTTGGCTAATGTGGCTTGCTGCCTTTTCAATCATTGCCTCGTCAGTAATAGCTTTAACCAAGGATAATCTTAAAGCCCGGCTTGCATATTCAACAATCAGCCAACTCTCCTACATAACGTTGGGCGTTGCCCTTGCTACGTCAATGGGGGTGCTGGGTGGAAGCCTCCATGTGGTGATGCATGCAATGGGTAAGATCACACTTTTCATGTGTGCTGGGTCGATATACGTTGCCACTCACAAAACTAATATAAGCCAGATGAGCGGCCTAGGTCGTGCAATGCCAATAACCTTTATAGCATTTCTAATTGGCTCTCTTTCCATTATTGGATTGCCGCCATTGGGCGGATCATGGAGTAAGTGGCTGCTTATCATGGGTGCCGCAGATGCCGGTCAACTAGTAATGATCGGGGTCTTACTAATAAGCTCACTTTTAAATGTTGCTTATCTTCTTCCAGTAGCTGGGAAGGGTTTCTTTTTAAAGACACCCAATCAAGCAGACCCAACAAAGTTTTCCGAAAGTCCAACTTTAGTTTGGGGCCCACCGGCATTTACAGCTTTCGGTTGTATAGTTCTATTTTTCTACGCTGGGCATATTCAGGCCTTCCTGATGCCCATCATAGCTGCACCTTAAGGAGGTCGCGGATGGACCCTAACAAAACTGAAGATAAAAGCACACTTCCCCTACTGGGACGGTTTCTTTCTTGGTTTACTAAAACTGAAAACTCAAACAAAATATGTTTAGCATTAGTTGCACTTTGTTTGGCACTATTTCTGGCAGATTTTACCTATGATAAGCATGGGCATTTTCATATTGAAGAGATCCCTGGATTTTATGGTATTTACGGATTTTTTATGTTCACTGCCCTCATATTAGTAGCAAAAGTTTTAAGAACCCTCATCAAACGCCCTGAAAATTATTATGGGGATAAAGCCATTGATGGAGAAGACTATCCCAATGACCAATTAGAGCAGGGTTCCAAGTGATGATCAGCATTTTGCCCACAGCTTTCATCTTTATCGCATCAGCATTAATCTTGGGCTTTTTACCAAGGGGCCACATCCGCAGTACAATCCTGCTTGCAACTCCGGTACTTGCCGCATGGCACATTTGGAACCTGCCGGTTGGCATTTTCTCACAGGTCGAATTTGTAGGTCAGACACTGGATATGATGCGGGTCGATAAATTATCTCGGATTTTTGGCCTAATCTTCTGTTTAGCAGCATTTCTAGGAAACCTTTACGCATGGCATGTACGCGACTTGATCCAACAGGTAGCCGCTTTACTATATGCTGGCGCCGCCATAGGGGCAGTTTTTGCAGGAGACCTGATTACCTTATTTTTCTATTGGGAGGGCACTGCTCTCGCCTCAGTCTTTTTAATTTGGGCTCGTAAAACTGAAGGTTCCTATCACACGGGTATGCGGTACTTAATTATTCAAATCACCTCAGGCGTCATTTTGCTGGCGGGGACTGCGTTATTATATAGGGACACTGGATCTATTACTTTTGAACGTATGACTCTTGGCTCATTAGGTACATGGCTCATTTTTCTGTCTTTTGGCATAAAGTGTGCATTTCCACTACTGCATAATTGGCTTCAAGATAGTTATCCAGCCGCAACAATTACTGGGACAGTAATTCTCTCTGCATTCACTACAAAGTTGGCAGTATATGCACTTGCGCGTGGCTTTGCTGGCACAGAACTATTGATATATATCGGTGCAGTAATGACTTTATTTCCAATTTTTTTTGCGGAGATTGAAAACGATTTACGTAGAGTATTGGCTTACAGCCTTAACAATCAATTAGGCTTTATGGTAGTCGGTATCGGCGTAGGTACCGAAATGGCTATCAATGGGACAGCGTCACACGCTTTTGCCCACATTCTTTACAAAGCATTACTATTTATGAGCGTTGGCGCCGTAATGCTACGAACAGGTACCTCCAAAGCGTCTGAACTTGGAGGTCTTTGCCGTACCATGCCCCGGACCGCAATGTTTTGTTTGATTGGAGCAGCATCAATTTCTGCTTTTCCGTTTTTTTCTGGCTTTGTAACCAAATCTTTAATTATGGATGCAACTGCAAATCAGCACTATCCAGTCATATGGGCCATACTAGTATTCGCCTCTGCTGGTGTTTTATCACATTCAGGGATCAAAATACCGTATTTTACGTTCTTCGGCCATGACAGTGGTCTACGACCAAAAGAGGCGCCAATCCACATGCAAATGGCAATGGGACTTACCGCATTACTTTGCATTATTATTGGTGTTTATCCAGATCCACTCTACGCGCTTCTTCCCTATGAGGTAGTGTACCAACCCTACACTATGGGCCACGTCATCGGCCAACTGCAGCTTCTTTGTTTTGCGTTGCTGGCCTTCATTTTTCTCATGCGCAGCGGGATCCACCCCCCTGAGATTCGTGCCGTAAACCTCGACGTAGACTGGATCTACCGACGATTAGTACCAACATTTTATAATATAATCCACGTGGCGACAGTTAAGTTTTTTACATATTTTGATAGTGTTATTAACGATTTTATCCAATTAACTATTAAAGGTCTGTATAAATTACTTGGCCCCGAAACTGGCGTGTCACGCATGCGCGGAGTTGGCTCAATGGTAGTGTGGGTTGCAATTCTTCTTGGAATTTCACTAATTTCATCTTATTTTTAAAATTAGTAGTTATTTCAATCATTACTGCCAGGCTACCTGAATATTTTAGGGCTAATAAAATTTTTAATATAGTATCATCAACCAATTAATTAGTTAGAAATTTCAAGAATTAAGTTCGCATCTCAGTGTAATAGATCCCACGTCATAAAATAGACATAAGGCCATTAAGTTTTTAAATTTCAGGGCTTGAAAGACAGGAGCTTCCAGCGTATTTCATGCCTCGCTGATGGGTCGTAGCATAATGGTAATGCACCTGTTTTTGGTACAGTAGAGTGCAGGTTCGAGTCCTGCCGACCCAGCCAGCTTTTTAATGCTTATATTTTTTTAATAAGCTTGCGTGAATTTATTTATCTAAAATTTTCAATAGGCTGGGTGATTACGCCAACACAACCTACACTAGATACCAAGGTGCAGCTTAGGTTTCCAAAATGGACGAAATAACTCAATTTTTGGACAGCGATCCATCACCACTAGCAGTCCCGCATCTTCAGCAAGCTTAGCGGCATCATGGTCAATCACACCAATTTGCCCCCACAAAACCTTAGCCCCAATCGATATAGCTTCTCGTGTTATGCCCATAAAATCTTCTGGCCGCCTAAATACCTCCACCATATCAACAGGCCGGTCGATTGATTTAAGCGTTGGATAAACTTTCATTCCCCGGATTTCTTTTAGTCCAGGTCGGGGATTGACTGGAACCATGTCATAACCAGTTTCGTTTAGAACGCGTAAAACTCCATAACTAAACTTGGTTTTATCTGGACTTGCACCCACCATAGCAATGGTTTTTACAGAATTCAGAATACTTTGCAGATATGCCTCTGTATAGGCTTGAGAATGGTCCATGTCAGATGTCCTTTACTGTGGCTATATCTGCTTTGAGTTCATGCGGCTGCAACGGATCAATGAAAGGGTTGCGATAGAGCGACCCATGGCTCTCCACACCTATCTCAAGCGTGATATCCGATTTAGCACGCGCCACACACAGAATTACATAACCTTCATTAATCTGGCGATTGTTCAAAGCCACTTGTCGACGTTGATCTACATTGCCAGTGGTGAGCTTTGCAGCACACGTGATGCACCCCCCGTACTTACAGCCATAAGGCAAATCGACCCCTTGATCTATGAGGCTATCAAGCAATGGACGACGATTACTCACCCAATAAGTGGCGTTATCACGGTTAGAAATTGTGACTTCGTAATTCATTACAACCAAATGTCACTAGTACAATCACCACCAGGATATCGTGCTTCATGACAGCGGGACGGGCCATTGGGTTCTTTTCCGAAATTAACAATAAAGTCTGAATTCAGCTTCATTCCACCATTCTCAGGATCACAATCAATCATCACCATAACGCCGCCCTGATCACGAATTTCAGGATAAAACTGATTATCCCAGGTTGAGAACAACGAGGTCGTTACATACAAACGCTTGCCGTCGAGACTAAGTTGAAACATCTGCGGACCACCCGCCATTTTGACACCATTTACTTCGGGTGCTTTACCTAACAAGCCTCCCATCCAAATTTGCCCAGTAAGAACCGGGTTATGTGGATCAGAGATATCATATTGGCGCATATCACCATGAAGCCAATTGTTTAAATAAAGATACTTATCATCCATCGACACAAGTATTGCAGACATGACACCCGGTACAGGTATTGGCCACTCAGGATGCGGCTCATTAGCTACATCAATGATTTTTTCCCACTGCCACTTACCTCCGTCGTCCTTCCACCAATGGATTACATTTGAACTCAAAGCCGCTCCACAAAAGCCATGGGTACTATCAGGGTTATGATGAAATTTTACCTCAAGCGGTAGCAGTCCATCTTCTCCTAAGTACATTGTCTCAATTGGCTCTTTTTTTTCAAAATCCCAAAAGTGTATCTCACGACCATATTTCAGATGCCCGACCTCTTCCAAATCAAACCCTGGCATGAAGGTATTGGGAGCTGCCCACTCCGAAGAAACCATCACATTATGGCGTGGCTGATACCAGAAATCATACCCAAACTTAATATTGCCCATCGAGTTTTCCCAACGGCCCATGATTTCAAAATCTTTGTTTAATTCTAGATAACCCCCAGGTGCCTCACCCTTTGCATCACCCAACATGGAAATGATAATCTCCGAGCCTAAGCAATGAACGGTATGTGGTCCGGAAAGATTTGTTTTAGCCTTTATATCCGAGCCCTTAACCACTTTGTGAATACGTGGTGCACGCGGATCAGTAGCTGTATCCACAATATGGATATTATTTGACCGAACACCCGGCAATAATAAGTATTTCCGTGCCATGCTTGAATCGTCATGGCATGATGAACAGGCATTCCACCCCATATGATGAAGCTCATCACCAATACCTGGCATCTCCAGCCGATGAATAACTTTGGAAAATGTTGGGCTGGAGGGGTCCACATCAACCGTCGCAAGATAGTCAGGCTTTTGGATGCCCGTACCAGTATAAATTGCAATCGTGTAAAGAAGTTTTTCACGCGGAGCTTGTATCGCCTCAGCAGGGCTAGAATATCCTGGTCCACAGCATACACTCATATTTTTTACCCTTTTATCGAAACTTTAAAAACTTATTTCCGCAGCATTAGAGACAATCTAAAACAATTAGACATATTAAAGAAACTACTTAACAAGATAATTTTGACATAACGTTACGGACTTCCATTACTCCCAATTTTAGGAAGTAAAAATATTAAGTGTTAACCTAAACCATGCAGGGTTTTCGTCTCAAGATAATCTTCCAGTCCCATCATACCCCCCTCACGACCGTTTCCGGACTGCTTATAACCTCCAAATGGAGAACCATAGTTAAAGGCACCACCGTTGACGTGCACCGCACCAGCGCGCAAACGACCAGCCACGCGCTCAGCCCTTTGTGGGTCACCGGTTTGGAGGTATGCCGCTAATCCATATGGTGTATCGTTTGCAATTTCGATAGCTTCGGCTTCAGTTTCAAAAGGAATTACTACCAACACAGGACCAAAAATTTCTTCACGTGCAATCCGCATGTTATTTGAAACATCTGTGAATATTGTTGGCCTCACAAACCATCCCTTCGATACGCCCTCCGGCTTACCCAATCCACCACATAAGATGGTAGCGCCTTCGTCAATTCCAACAGAAATCATATTTTGAACACGATCAAATTGGATGCGATCAAATAAAGGCCCGATATGCGAGCCTTCTTCTAACGGGTTACCGATCTCGATCGCATCCCCAGCGCGCTTTGCAATTTCGAGGACCTCACCCAAACAGGAGCGCTCAACTAAAAGCCGGGTTGGTGCGTCGCAGGATTGGCCAGTATTATACATACATTCATCAACTGACGCAGTAACTCGTTCGTTTAAATCACAATCAGCAAATATTATGTTAGGTGACTTGCCTCCCAACTCCAGCGTTACCCTCTTGACCGTCTCGGCAGCATCTCGAGTTACGGCTGTCCCAGCTCTCGTTGAGCCAGTAAAAGACATCATTTGAATATCAGGATGTCGGGAGAGAGCCGATCCAACAGTTAGGCCATCGCCTTGTACAAGATTAAATACGCCAGCTGGATAACCAGCGTCATGGATGATTTCAGCGTAGATCATTGCTGAAATTGGGGTATGCTCAGAGGGTTTTAAGACGCATGTACAGCCAGTAGCCAAGGCTGGAATTACCTTCAATGCAATCTGGTTCATTGGCCAATTCCAAGGTGTGATTAAACCACATACGCCAATCGGCTCATATACCTGTACATCTCCATTAGCTAAAACATCTCGCTCTTCTAATTTTTCTAATGCATCAATAAAACCCTGCAAATGGCCCACTGCGGCATCGGCATGAGCATCACGTGCCATAGAAATTGGGGCGCCCATCTCTGAGCTCATCGCTTGGGCCAAATCCTCAAATCGGTCTTGAGTGCCAGTCATCAGTCTTTTTAGCAACTTTAACCGTTCAGCCCTTGAGCTTTGCGAATAATGCGAAAAAGCCCTTGTGGCGGCCGCTACGGCAGCGTTTACATCCGTTTCATTTCCAAGAGTAATGGTCCCTATTTGCATTTCAGTAGCTGGGTTAAGAACTGACATGCTCTGAGATGAATTTGGCGCTACCCAACGTCCATCAATATAAAATTTATTTAGATTTTCCATTTTATTCTCCTTAGCCCTAACGAGCTTTTAATATGGCTTCCTCGATTAAAGTACGAATTTCAGGAACTGTAGCGGCCCGTGGATTAGTTTGGGCTGCGCTATCAAGTATTGCTTTTTCGGCTAAGCGCTGCGCTCTTGCCATTGGGATATCCAGATCACTCAAAGAGTTTGGTATATTAATACCATCTAATACGCCCTCTATGTGCCTAATGAAGCGCTGCGTAGATGTATCTTCCAATCCCATAGCCTGCGCCATGCGCTGAACTTTGAATTCTTGTCCAGGCAGATTGAAACGCAAGACAACTGGTAGAACTACCGCATTTGTCAAACCATGCTGAGTGTCAAACTCTGCTCCAACCATATGAGATATCGCATGAACCAATCCGAGACCCTTCGTAAACGCTATGCCTGCAAGGCAAGAACCAACCAACATCCCTCCCCTTGCTTTTATATTTTGGGGCTCATTTACAGCAGTTTGCAACCACTTTGAAACTAAAGCCAAACCCTCGAGCGCTAATCCATCACAAAGAGGGTTAAATCCTGGCACTAAATAAGCTTCAATTGCGTGTGTCATCGCATCAGCACCTGTCCATGCTGTCAGGTTTGCGGGTAGGCCTATCGTCAACTCTGGATCAAGCAATGCAAGTGAGGGTTTTAAATCTGGATGCCAGACACAAAACTTCATGCCCTTAGCCACATCAGTCACCATCGCGGTACTTTCTGTTTCAGCACCAGTTCCAGCCGTAGTGGGTATTGTAATTAATTTGGGAAATTCCTGGGTTGAGTTGATTTCGGGAACTTGTTGTTCATATTCAAATGCCCAGAGATCGATATCATTATTTGCAGTCAAACAAATGGACTTACCACCATCCATTGCACTTCCACCACCAATCGCAATAATAGCGTCATGACCACCAGAAATAAACTGCGCCCGCCCTACGCCTATTTCAGTGTCCTTTGGATTAGGCGAAATATCGTAGAACAAACCAACCTTTAATCCTCCACTTGCAAGGTCACTCTGGAGCTGCCCTATAAATGGTAATTTATGGCTACCACGATCTGTAACTATTAACGGATTGTGGATTTTTAACCTAATACAGTGATCACTAACCTCCACCAATCGGCCGGGACCATACGATATAGGTATTGGGAAAGACCAATCATGTGGAGTTAAAATTCCATCAGGGTCCTCACTCGATACATCTATGTTTTTTGTCAATTTACAAAAACCCCAAATAAATCAATACGTGCCTACTTCGGAATATCCTAAGACGCACAAACTGAGTACCCTCAAGTGACAATCCAGGCGTACCCAGTAAATAGATACTAAAAAACTAACCATTGGTAAGTTTATTGTCAAAAGGTAACTTTACGCCATCTACTCACTCTAAATTCAAACAATCATAGTATCTAATTAAAAATTGAACAGAACTCTACACCCTAGATAAATTCGGGCTGACCTCTAAATACGACTGTGAGGTATTTTTTTATTAATTAAATATCTTTCATGAAGCGTAACGCATCGTAAATAGCTGCGTGTGTATTTCGCGCAGAAACTGCATCACCAATCCTAAAAAGTTGGAACTTTCCATCATTATTTTTATGTAACTTCTGACTTTTGCCTAGGATTAAGGCCTCGTAGTCCACCGCCCCTTCATTTTGAGAAAAGGGCTTAAGCTGAAAGTAAAGTTCATCAACTGGTAACGTTCCATAATTTAGAACTACTTGGTCATATTCTGAAAATGTTTTTAAACCACTATAATCTGTACCAATTTCAGCTTTAAGCTTATTCCCATTTTGGACCAAGTTCAGCAGTCGTCGGGCTACTGTGAAAGTGACATCCTTACTCTGCAAGGCCCTCATGTAAGGCACAAGGTTCATGGCCATTATCTCAGGTGAGATAGTTCGGTCAGGAGTCATGATTTCAACTTTACATCCAGCGTTAGCTGCTATTTCGGCGGCTTGCAGTCCAGGATGATCTCCACTTTCATCGTAAATCAAAATATGCTCAGCTGGCTTCACGGCTCCAGAAATCAAATCCCAGGCCGATGACACATTTTCAAGGTCTCCCTTCGTTTCAAACAGCTCCATATTTGGAATACCACCCGTTGCCACCACTACTACTTGCGGTTCTAACGCCACAACATCAGGCATCTCGGCGTAGGTATTGAATTGAAAGCTGACACCTCTTTTCTCACATTGCTGCATTCGCCAATCTACAATTGATATCATTTCCCTTCGGCGTGATGATTGAGCCGTTAGGCGAATTTGGCCTCCAGGTTGATCAGCAGCCTCTAACACTGTCACATCGTGGCCTCGCTCCGACGCAACGCGGGCCGCCTCAAGCCCTCCAGGGCCTGCACCAATTACTACAACTTTTCGACTTTTATCAGCTATATTTACGATATGCGGCATAAATAGCTCGCGCCCCGTGGCAGCATTATGAATGCATAGCGCCTCACCTGCGTTATATATCCTATCCAGGCAGTAAGTAGCACCAACACAGGGACGAATATCTGCCTCACGTTTTTCTAGGATCTTTTGTACGATATGTGGGTCAGCGATGTGTGCCCGCGTCATGCCAACCATATCTAACAAACCAGCCGAAATTGCATGACGCGCGGTGGCAACGTCTGGAATTCTGGAAGCATGAAAAATCGGCAGATTTGTTGCCTGTTTAACTTTTCCCGCAAAATCAATTTGCTGGCCCGTTGGCATGCCTTGTACTGGAATAATCTCAGTCATTGCTGGATCTGTGTGGATCCTACCACGAACTACATTAAGGAAGTCTATCTGCCCCGTTTCTTCTAACCTTTGTGAAATCACGATACCTTCTTCGGGCGTGATCCCACCACTTTGCATTTCATCTGCAGTATAACGAAATCCAACGATAAATTTGTGGCCAACACGTTTTCGAATTGCCGATAAAACATCAAGCGGGAAACGTAATCTATTTTCTAGTGTATCAGCGCCATAGGGTCCAGTAAGTTCATTGGTAAGGGGCGACCAAAATTGATCTAGTAAATGTCCATATACTTGCAATTCAATACCATCCATACCACCTGCCTGCATTCGTTCAGCCGCATCAGCAAAATCACTAATAATGCGATCTATATCCCAATCCTCAATAAGCTTTGGAAAGGACCGATGAGCCGGTTCGCGGTGTTTAGTGGGAGAAACGGATGGTAACCAATCTCCTTTATTCCAGGACGTCCGCCGTCCCAAATGCGTCAACTGGATCATCATCGCACAACCGTGTTCATGGCAACTGTCAGTCAGATTTCTAATCCAAGGCACAACTTCGTCTTTATATGCTAAGATATTATTAAAAACTGGCGGGCTATCTTTTGAAACTGCCGAAGAGCCAGCCGTCATTGCTAGTGCTATACCACCTTTAGCTCGCTCCTCATGGTATGCGCGATATCTTTCTTTTGGCATCCCATCCTCAGGGTAAGCTGGTTCATGGCTGGTAGTCATAATCCTATTTTTGAGGGTCAAATGTTTCAGCTGAAAGGGCTGCAATAGTGGATCTTTAAACATTTCCTGACACCCCCTTACAATTATAATCTATTTAAGAAGATGCTATGGGTTATTTTGAAAAATTCAAATGTTTGTTTTTGACCCTACGAAAAAAGATTAAGAAACAATCTAAAGACGCAAATGTTGGGGTCTTGGATAAATGGTTAACATCACCAAATTCTTTGAATAGTTAATTTTCTAGGGCGGCAAGTAAATCGAGCAACTGTTCATAGCGTTCAGTCCCAAGGTGGTGCTGAAGTTCCTCAGCTATTTTGGTCGCTTGTGGTAGGTTGTCATCAATTATTTTTTGACCCTCTGGCGTAATAACTACGGTCTGGCGGCGACGATCTCGACTATTGATGCTGCTAACGACTAAACCACCATCAAGCAGCTTTCGGATAATGCGAGATAGGCTTGGCAACAACAAACTAGCTTTATTAGAAATCTGGGTCAGATCTTGTGGTCCTGTTTCAGACAAAACTCGTAAAACACGCCATTGCTGCTCAGTAATACCAGAAGCTTTCAACATATCTCGTATGGGCCCCATCACTTTCTCACGCGACCGTATCAATGCAATTGGCAACGACCGCCTGGTAGTAGGCAATCCCATTAGAAGGCTCTGGTTTTTATTTTGATCATAATTCTAATTACCAATTACTTTATATTTTATTAAAGAATATTGACTATTAAATGAAAGTTATTATTACTTAACATGATAAGCAAATATTTAATCATCAAAATTTAATTATTAAAATCAGTGACCGTGTTAGAAAGAGAAACCTAGTATGTCCCCTCTCGAACAAAATTTGAAAAAACTACAAAGGTATCTAGGACGTTATGCCTTGGATGGTATCCAGCATCGTATTGCGGGACAAGACGTAAAAGGTAGTGCCGGAACTTTCAAATCAATATCTCCAGTAGACAAGTCAGAAATATGCAGTGTCGCGCGTGGAAATGCCAAAGACATAGATAAGGCAGCGCAAGCCGCAAAATCTGCTTTTCCTGCCTGGCGAGATATGCCTTCAAAAGAGCGAAAGGCCATTTTGATCCGTATTGCGGAGGGTATTGAAGCGCGTGCTGAAGAAATAGCGCTTTGTGAGTGCTGGGATACAGGCCAAGCTTGGCGGTTTATGTCAAAGGCCGCTTTGCGCGGTGCTGAGAATTTTAGATACTTTGCTGATCAGATTTCCGCAGCGCGGGATGGAAAACATTTAAAATCTCCAACACTAATGAACATTACTACAAGAGTGCCAATCGGGCCCGTAGGTATAATCACGCCATGGAACACCCCATTTATGCTATCAACTTGGAAAATTGCGCCAGCACTGGCTGCAGGTTGCACCGTGGTCCACAAGCCTGCTGAGGCGTCCCCACTTACTGCACGTTTGTTGGTTGAAATTGCTGAAGAAGCTGGCCTTCCACCTGGTGTTTTAAATACTGTTAACGGGTTTGGCGAAGATGCTGGAAGAGCTTTAACAGAGCATCCAGACATAAAAGCTATCGCATTTGTTGGCGAAAGCCGTACTGGGTCGATGATCACAAAGCAGGGGGCTGACACGTTAAAGCGCACACATTTTGAACTTGGTGGGAAAAATCCAGTGATTGTATTCGAAGATGCGGATCTTGAGCGCGCACTGGATGCTGTGATCTTCATGATTTATTCAATTAATGGTGAACGTTGTACCTCTTCATCACGGCTTTTAATACATGAAAGTATTCGTGAAGAATTTGAAGCCAAACTTATTGTACGAATTAACAACATTAAAGTGGGGCATCCACTAGATCCTTCCACTGAGATTGGTCCCTTAATTAACGAAGAGCATTATAAAAAAGTAACATCCTATTTTAATATCGCAAAAGAAGATGGGGCAAATATTGCCGCTGGTGGCGACAAAATTGGTGAAACTGGCTATTTTGTCCGCCCTACATTGTTCACTGGCGCTCATAACTCCATGCGTATCGCTCGCGAGGAAATTTTTGGCCCAGTATTAACATCAATCGCGTTTTCAAGCGAAGACGAGGCTCTCCAAATAGCAAACGACTCTCCATATGGATTGACTGGTTATTTATGGACAAACGATTTAACCAGGGCACTTCGCTTTACAGATAAATTGGAGGCGGGAATGATATGGGTTAATAGTGAAAATGTCCGACATCTGCCAACCCCGTTTGGGGGCATAAAGGCTAGCGGCATTGGGCGCGATGGCGGGG
This sequence comes from uncultured Planktomarina sp., assembly GCA_905182325.1. Classification (GTDB taxonomy): domain Bacteria; phylum Pseudomonadota; class Alphaproteobacteria; order Rhodobacterales; family Rhodobacteraceae; genus Planktomarina. The sequence continues at coordinate 33,124 of CAJJBD010000016.1, forward strand.
ATTGGAGTTTTGAATTTTATATGGAGCAAAAGCATATTGGCTTCGCTTTAGGCAACCACAAAATTTCACGCCTAGGCGTATGAGTGCCAGAGTTTAAAGGAGACCAAGATGCCCGTTCCGCCACCTAACCTTTACCCAAGCTTTAATACAGTGAGGCTCAGCCATGCCTGCTTGAACGTAGCCGATCTTGCCAAATCAAAGAAATTCTACACCGAAATCCTAGGCATGCAGGTTACCGACGAAACCCAAAAACATATTTACCTTCGTGCGATGGAAGAGCGCGGGCATCACAGTGTTATATTGCAGCTATCAGACCTACCAGGAACAGTCGAAGTGATGGGTTTCAAAACTTTTGATGAAGAAGATTTAGATAAAGCCAAAATACATTTCAGTTCCAAAGGCCGGCCCACTAAGTGGATTGAAAGGCCCTATCAAGGCCGCACTCTACTTACATCTGACAATATTGGAATTCCTCTCGAGTTTTATCATAAAATGGATCGGCTACCATCTATACATCAGCAGTATGCATTGTACCGAGGAGTAAAACCTTTGAGGATAGACCACTTTAATTGCTTTTCACCCAACGTAGATGCCTCTGTTGATTTTTATAATAATTTTGGGTTTCGTGTAACTGAATATACCGAGGATGAAGCAACTGGAAAATTATGGGCAGCTTGGATGCACCGAAAGGGCGGCGTCCATGACATGGCTTTCACAAATGGAACAGGCCCGCGGATGCATCATATTGCATTTTGGGTTCCAACCCCACTTAACATAATTGATCTGTTAGATTTAATGGCTAGTACTGGCTACGTTAGCAACATAGAGCGTGGCCCTGGCCGTCATGGTATTTCTAACGCATTTTTTCTGTACATTCTTGATCTAGATGGCCACAGAATTGAGATATATTGCTCTGATTATCAAACCTTAGACCCTGACCACGAACCGATTAAGTGGGATCTAAAGGATCCACAACGACAGACACTTTGGGGGGCCGCGGCGCCAAAAAGTTGGTTTGAACATGGTACAAACTTTGTTGGCAGCGAACCGCGCAAAAGCTCATTGGCAGCAAGTCCCATCATTGCTCCCTAACTTTATAACCCAAAATATTAAACTATCAGGTCTTTGCTGCCGGCAGGCCTAATATTTTTCGTGCTTCGGAGGGCCGTGCTACAGGTCGCTCATATTTTTCACAGAGGTCCGCCGCGAGGGTGATTAACGCTGCATTAGATGGAGCCAGGGTGTCGCGGTCCAGCCTTACATTATCCTCCAGACCAGCTCTCGTATGGCCACCAGCTGCGATGGCCCACTCATTAACTACTATCTGATTTGCCCCTATCCCAGCAGCACACCAGGCAGCATTAGGTGCCCAAGTACGCATTAGTAAAACATAGAAATCAAAGACAGAGCGATCAGCCGGCATGGCATTTTTGACACCCATGACAAATTGTACATATAGTTGTCCAAATAGCTGTCCCTCATCATGCATTCTTATTGCTTGGAAAATGTGCGACAGATCGAAAGCCTCAATCTCTGGTACTATACCATAAGTTTGCATCTCACTTGCCAACCAAGCGACAAGATCTGGTGAATTTTCGTAGACCCTTGTCGGGAAATTATTAGATCCCACAGACAACGAAGCCATGTCGGGACACAGCGACAGCATCCCACCTCGTTCACGCCCCGATCCAGACCGTCCACCAGTTGAAAATTGAATAATGACGTCAGGACAGTGGCGTCTTAACTCTTCTTGCAGGCGAGAAAACTTTTCAGGGTCGCTACTAGTGGTTCCGTCAGAGTTTCGGACGTGAGCGTGGATAATGGAAGCGCCAGCCTCTACAGCTGCATGGCTACTTTCTATTTGTTCGGTAATACTGATGGGTACTGCCGGGTTGTCAGATTTTTGTGGGACGGAACCTGTTATGGCGCAACATAGAATGCAGGGGTTATTACTTTGTTTTAACATTATAAAGTCCCACTATTTATCTGCTACCCTCTATCCCAGAAATTTAGAGCTGTGAATTAAAATTACATATAATTTCATCTTTCCCATTAAAACCTTTCCCAACTTAGCTATTAGATCAAAAAGTAGGGAAGTATTATAAAAATTTAGAACGGCAGAATGAATAAATTAGAAATAATATCTGCGCCAAATCAATGCTCTTATCCCTAAATCAGTCACTTATCTCAAAATTAGGTTACGTTATGTTCCCCCGCACTTATCTGCCTAATAATTTCAAGAAGTGATCTTAGAACAATGGGTTCACGCGCATTGCTGGTATTTAATCGTACGTCGGCCCGTCCATAATCTAATTTTCGAGCTTTTAAGATATCACGCAACCGGTCCATAGCTTGCCCGTGCCCCTTCATTGGACGTAAGTCACCCTGCGCGCGTACCCTTGCCATGTGGTCCTCTGCCGAAGCCTGAACCCAAATTGTGTGAAATCCATTAATTAATCGATTATAGATTTCACGGTTGGTAACAATTCCACCTGCAACAGCAAGTATGCATCTGTCATGCTGAGCCAAAACCTCAGTTAGCGCATCAGCTTCCAGTTTACGGTAACCATCAGGCCCATACATAGCAATGATTTCACCTACTGGCATAGCAGCCAGACGTTCTACTACGTTGTTCAATTCGATAAACGGAATATCTAAAATTTCGGCAGCCTGTTTGCCCAAAGTAGATTTTCCAGCACCGCGCAGGCCTAATAGTGCAATACGTTTTTTTTTATCTGGGATAGATAGCAGCTGTAAAACTGCATTTTGAGTTTCCATCGGGGCCGCAGAAAATATTTCTGAAAACTTATCTGCTGGTTCAGTCGTGCTAAGAAGTTTCAGCAGACTACTATCCAATGCATGAGCAACTCTTTGCAAAATACCAATAGAAACATTACCTTTTCCAACTTCAATTTGCGCCAAGTACCTCTGGGAGACACCAGCTGCCTCTGCTAACACTCGCCGGCTTATTTTCTTTTCCTTTCGCTTCTGACGCAAATTAATAGCCAAATGTTTCAATACATCAGCCTGATCATCCATTTGTTTCTGGGGTGAATAGCCTAAAGTACCCAGCATCAATAAGTTTCCACGTGATACCGGCCATCCGTCCGCATTTGATCACGTAAGTCTTTCCAATTTTTACCAGATTCAGACGCAATCTTAGTCATAGCAATTTCAACCCCAGCCTCCATATCGCGGAGGCCACAGATATATATGTATGTAGCTGGATTAATCAAAAGATTTGCAACAGCCTCAATATTATCAAGCAATCGATCTTGCACATATTGTTTGGGTTGTGTTTCGTCACGGCTGTACACCAAATGCTGGTTCAATAAACTTTGTGGTACTTTGGCCAAGGGACCAAAATAAGGCAATGACCCGGCGCTTCGTGCGCCAAAAAATAATGTCATTCCACCAGACGCACCCACTACCGCGCGCTGACGACGCATAGTGAAAGCCCTCATAGGTGCTGAACCAGTGCCTGTGCAAATCATCAACAAATGTGCCGCTGGATCATCCGGCATCAAGAAGGTAGACCCAAATGGGCCAATAATATTTACTACGTCACCCTGATTGAGGTCACAGAGATAATTGCTGCAAACCCCCTTTTCATCACGTTTTACTGTCAACGAAATGTTATTATAACCAGGCCGTTCTCCGTCTCGTGGATTTGAAACAGAGTAAAGCCTAGCATTATGCGGTTTTCCGTTAGGGTCTGTACCTGGCGGAACCACGCCTATTGTTTGGCCCTCAAGAACCGGAATAGGCGTATCACCCACATTAAATATAATGTGGCGCACATCATGATCTGGGTCATCAGTTAGGCAATAATTACCCTGCACCACAACCTGAGCTGGGGTTTCCATACCGTACAAAGCAATAACAGGCTTAGAAGCAGATTTTGGTGGCGTTACTTTCCCGCCAGCCCCAATTTGTGCTTCCAATAAAAGCGCCTCTATTACTGGATCAACGAGATTTTTATCTTCAGCCTCCGCGCTATCAGCAAACTTTTCCTGCTCGGGCAACTCCATCCACTCGTATTGTGCTTCCAGAGAATAGGGCTCCTGTACCACTCTCCACTCATCAATAGAGCCTGTAGGACAAACTGGAATACACTCCATACAAAAATTACAGATATCCGCATTGACGACGACATTATTGTCGTCATGTTCTATCGCTCCGATAGGACATGTCATCTCGCATGTGTAGCAGCGGATACAAACCTCTGGACAAATAACGTGTTGTTTTAGTAGTTTATTCACACCCTAGGTCCGCCCTACAATTAAGCCATGTGCAGTTTTACATATTCAAAATCACCAGGCTTGTTATCAATTCCCATTCTGGGAGGTGCAATCCAACTGGCATATTCACCAGGTTTCACGCAGGGTTTCATAAGGGATTGTATATAATCACCATCACCCTTTGTTGGCAGCCAATTTTTTTTCTGCTGTTCCCATGACTCTAAGCTTATGAGGTTACCTTCAGTATCAGCGTTAACTTCTGAAAAAACTCCAATCTGACGATGGAAGGCTTCATCAGGAAGTCGCATTTCAAATTCCACACCCGCCTTGGCAATCATGCGGTTCCACCGCCCTACGCCACCAGATGCATCACGCACGTAATCATCTCGGAGCCGCATATTGATTGCCGTGAGTGCAGGAACTTCTTCAGCTACGACTTTACTGTCTTTGATAGTTCGCACGATATAGGTGTCACTGGCCAAACGATGGTCATCGTCTATCCGCTGCTCCATGAATCTACCTTTTATACCAGAGTTAAAGGCATTAGCTGCGTTGGTTGATACCTCTTGTCCAAATAAATCAAGAGAGAGAGAATAGTGTAAATTTAACTTTTTTTGGATAGTTGGCAGGTCAATTACACCCAAGTCACGCACCTTGTTGATATCATATGGGTCAGTAATTCCATGCGCGTTCATCGCCTCAATTGTGGCCTGAATAGTACGTCCAACACCAGTTTCGCCAACGAACATATGATGAGCTTCTTCAGTAATCATGAACCGACACGTCCGACTCAACGGATCAAAACCAGACTGAGCTAAGCTTTCCAACTGCATTTTTCCGTCACGGTCAGTGAAATAGGTAAACATAAAGAATGAAAGCCAGTCTGGCGTTTCTTCATTAAAAGCACCAAGCATTCTGGGGGCCTCTTCGCTCCCTGACGACCGCACCAGCATGTCGTCTGCCTCCTCACGGCCATCTTTCCCAAAATACTTTTGTAATAGGTATACCATGGCCCAAAGGTGCCTACCTTCCTCCACATTCACCTGAAACAGGTTTCTCATGTCGTAAAGTGAGGGAGCAGTAAGGCCTAAAAAGCGTTGTTGTTCAACTGAACCAGGTTCCGTATCACCTTGAATTACAATCATTCGCTTTAACATGTTCCGGTACTCGCCAGGAACCTCCTGCCACGCAGGTTCACCAAAGTGTTCTCCGCAGGGAATTGTGCGCTCTTCTTTTTGTGGAGCCAACAGGATACCCCAGCGATATTCCGGCATTTTCACATAATCAAATTTAGTCCAACCCTTTGGGTCAACACTTACTGCAGTGCGTAAATACACCATGCTTTCCTGAAACTCTTTAGGGATCAAATCGTTCCACCAACTGATGTAGCCTGGATGCCATTTTTCTAAGGCCTTTAAGACCTTCCGGTCCTGTGAAAGTCCCACATTATTTGGTATTAAACTGTCATAATTTACATCTAAAATTGTCATAATTTGATCTCCTACCCGCTAAACGCGGTCCATGTTGTAATCGCCGCGTTTGCCAGAGCCATAGCGCTTTAAAGCGCCATCAGCACCAACGGCGTTTGGTCTAATAAATATCCAGTTTTGCCAAGCAGTTAACCTTCCAAAAATTCGTGTTTCCATAGTTTCTGGTCCGACAAAACGAAGATTAGCTTCCATTCCAGTCATAGCATCAGGGCTAAAACTGGCACGTTCTTCGGTGAAGATGCGAATTTCATCTTCCCAATCTATGTCGTCTAAAATTACTGTTACTAAACCCATTTCATCAGCCACGGTAGCTTCTAAAGGAGTATCGATTATTTTTTTAGCCTCCTCAACTAAGTTGGGCGCGCCCCAAAATCGGGTCTCAATTCGGCTAAGTCCATTAGCCATTCGGTATGTTCCAAAGTTATCATCAGTCAAAGTAATCGTTGCCATAGGGCGGCGATCATCCTCAAATTCATCTTCCATCATGTAACTTCTATCCACAGCAAACAGTAGCTCTGAGAGAACCCCGTTAAAGCAACTGCCGTGCTCGATTAAGGCAATCATTGAGCGAGAGGTTACGTCAATTCGTTTTAAAATTCGTTTTAGGTATTGGCGAACTTCGTTTGCCAGCCAATTATCATGATTTTGCACTAGTAGGTTTTCATGGGCAGCTAAAAGCTTTGGATCACCTTGGGTGCGGAACAACCACAAACCCACCTTTGTTTCATTTAATCTCAAGTGTAGAATTGCATCATCCAGCTCACGGGCCATGCGCAGAAGATATGCCTGATCACCCTGTTCCTGAAAGTCCGTCATATTTAATGGTGCAGGTTCATCCGGCCCGTTTACCGTTAAAGTGGCAGTTCGCGCAGCCTGGTTCAAACTGACTTGAAGGGTCGAATAGCTTAACGATCCGTCGTCAGCTATTGATTTAGTTAGTGAGCCAAGGGTAATTCCTTGACTAACATCTAACTTTTTTGATGAACCAGCAAATTCAAGGGCTCTATTCGTGACTGTTTCGTCAAATGTTGAATTGGCAATAACCTCATCCACCAAGCCCCATTCTTGAGCCCGTTTTCCTTTAATTCCCTCTTCAGTAGAACAGAAGACATCGGCCCTATCCCGACGCAGCTTTCGTTTGTCCGTAATCCGCGTTAACCCACCAGTCCCAGGCAGCACAGCGAGGAGGGGTACCTCCGGGAGAGCCACTGAAGACGCGCTGTCATCAGTTAGCATAATATGGTTACATGCCAGCGCTAACTCATAACCACCGCCAGCACATGCACCCTTGATTGCTGCTATATATTTCTGACCACTATCTAACTCAGCAGCTTCAAAGGTATTTCGCGTCTCATTGGTGAATTTACAGAAATTAACCTTGTGAGCATGGTCCGCGCCACCCAGCATCCGAATGTTTGCTCCAGCACAAAAAACACGATCTTTACCCGATTGCATCACAACAACTTTTATTTCTGGATGCTCAAACCGCATCCGCTGTACGGCATCAGCCAATTCAATATCGACACCCAGATCATACGAATTCAGTTTCAGTTCGTAACCTTCAAAAAGGCCTGCCGATTCATCAACGTCCATTATAAGACGCGCGATGGGTCCCTCGTATTCAACACGCCAATGGCGATACATGGCAGGATTTGTTTGAAAGTTTATTAATTCAGACATTGCTACCGATCTAGATTGCTTCGATTCTATTATGCAAATTATGCATACTTTGCACTTACTAGGTATGTAATATTTTGCTAAAAAAATAGATTATGACTGGGTTTAGTGACTTATAATTCATTAATTTGGGGTTTCAGTAGCCCTTTCCCTGTTCAACCAAAGCTTTAAAAATTTCACAATTAGTAAAAATTCTTCAAATTTAGACAAAAAATGTCAATAAATAAACTATCAAGGATTTGACTGGGCTATTTTTAATAGGAGTACGCCATACGCCAATACTCGTAACTTTTTTAAATTAAAAATTAAATCTTAGTGATTAATTGAGCATTATAAAGATACTGCCAATTTTCTTAACTAGAAAATAATCATCTTACCATTATTGAAACAGGAAGGTTTTAAAAGGTTACATATACGCCTGGCTCTTTCGGCACAAAATTAATATTACTTACTTCGTAAATAAGCTAGTATTCCAACCACAATTGCCACTCCAACAATTGCTTGAGGCGTAACTGCGGAGACGAATAGGGAGACGTTTGTAACAACGCTAATTATATAATCCCCAGAGTCTTCCCCCAACAATAAGTAAGTTAAGACTAGGATAACAAGTATGAGACCCAGACCTTCAGCGCCCCTGAGGAGCAAAGACCTTATCTGTGCCAACATTTTGTCCATCTTAGTCATATTAATTTACTACCTTGCTGGAGGAAAAATTTTTAGAAACTTACTTTTGTTGGAAAAGCGCCAATACCACACCCAGTGATATCAAGCCTGCAAGACCTGCGCCACCTAGTTTTGATACGAGATTTGTAATATTACCAACGACATCGCCAAGGAAGGCCATGTTACCAGGGCCTACTAAAAGTGAAGCGACAATGGCTAGAGCCAAAAGGGCGATTACAACTTCGGTCAGGCTACCGACCATTTTTTTTGCATTTGCTAGCATAAGTTATTTCCTCATTTTGATGCTGTAGTTCGTTATTAGACTTCAGTATGCAAATAATCTGTCCAATTTTTCTATCCGTCAAGCTTTTAGTTGTATTTTATACATATATCACAAAATGTAGATAAGCTATCAAAATGCGGTATATTGTTATTATATATGAACTATTTTTGGTTTTAGTGAACCTAAAAGTGTTGCAAATATCACAGAATTAACACCAAGAATTAGGCAAGTTACTTATTATTCATGCAAAAAAAGAGATTTGAACAACAGTAGTTTAGCTAAATAGGCATAAATTTAATCGCAATAAATCAGAAGTTATTCCGTGCCACGGCCAAAAATTGAAACCCAGAATTGTTTTGAAAAAAATTAAAAATGTCAGATAAGTTCCAAAATTAGGCATACTTTCACTAACTGGTTCTCTTGTTAACCAACTTCCAGGTTCATATTCAGTCTATGTATTTTTGGGGAGCGGCAAAGGACACCAGAAATCAAAACAATTTGATAAACCTAATTAAAGTCAAAAAATAAAGTTATTTTAAAATGCCTTAAAAGTCTGAGTAGTATGGGTGCGTTCTATCCCATCAATACTCAGAACGTTAGCGTTCATAAATAGCCCAATATCTTCGCCTTTGGGCACGTAGAGCTTCATCAGTAAGTCATAGTCGCCACTTATTGAGTAAAGTTCAGAATGAATTTCGCGAAGTGCGATCTTTGCAGCAACATCGTAAGTGGTGCCCGGCTTGCACCTAATGTGCACAAATAAACAATCCATAATCATTCCTTTTACATTTGGGATGAACACTCAACCCTAAGACAAGCGATCTAAGCGGCGGCTTTGGCATTTAACTTAGGTCTTTACACAAACCCAATCAAGGCCACACCATTTTGGCTTAAAATAACCTATTTAAATAGAACCGTTGAAAAAATGATTGATGGAGAGAAAAATTACCGACGATAGAGCCGCTGCCGCGGGCACTGTTATGACCCATGCCGCAAGGATTGTTAAAAAGTGACTGCGACGTACTAACTTTCGCCTTGTACGCTCTTCTGTGCGGACATTTATCTTATCTGGGACCTTCATGCGGGCCACTCGCATTCTCCGTTGGGCATCCCATTCCCTAAAAAAACCAACCCCAAAAACACCACCTACCGCGATATGTGTCGAACTGACGGGTAATCCCAACCAACTTGCCATAATTACCGTAATCGCCGCCGATAGCGCGACGCAGTAAGCGCGCATTGGGTTCAACTTAGTGATCTGGCCACCAACCATTCGAATAAGTTTAGGCCCAAAAAGAAAAAGGCCAAAAGATATACCAAGCGCACCGATTGCCATCACCCAAAGTGGGATCGATACAGCGGCAGCAAAGGTTCCTGAGGCCGATGCTTGTACAATTGCGGCCAGAGGCCCCACTGCATTCGCTACATCATTCGCACCATGTGCGAAACTTAACAAAGCGGCTGAAACAACCAACGGAATGCCAAACAATTTTTTAAGAGACTTATTGCGGTTTTCCAATCCTTCCGATTGTTTTTTAATTATAGGAATCATGATAATCCAAATTAAAATACCAATGGCTAAACCAATCATAAGAGCTGTTGAAAATTCTATTTTGATGATTTTTTTTATACCTTTTAAAGCAAGATAGACTGCAAACGCACCACCCATTATCCCTACTAAAAATGGCACCCACTTCCTGGCTGCTAAGATTTTATCTGACTGGTAGACAATACGAGACTTAATAAACCACAAAAACAAAGCTGCAATGAGCCCACCTAACACAGGTGAAATCACCCAGCTTGCCGCAATTTTATACATCGTAGGCCAGTTTACAGCTGCAAAGCCCGCTGCCGCAATGCCAGCACCCATCACCCCGCCAACAACTGAGTGTGTGGTTGAAACTGGAGCACCTACCCAAGTTGCAAGGTTAACCCATAAAGCTGCAGACAGGAGAGCAGCAAGCATGGCGAAAATAAAAATAGAAGCTGTTTGCATATTTTCGGGAGCAATTATGCCTTTGGCAACGGTAGAGACAACATCACCACCCGCGAGCAAGGCGCCAGCGCTCTCAAATATGGCGGCAATCGCAATTGCACCACCCATTGTAAGGGCGTTGGCCCCTACAGCCGGTCCCATGTTGTTAGCTACGTCATTTGCGCCAATATTTAGGGCCATATAGGCACCTAAACCTGCTGCAACCCCAACTATTAATACATTTGCTGTATTCTCAAAAAAAAACATAGCAATAGAACCAGCAAGAACAATAAATACAAAAGAAATGCCAATGCTGATCAGCGGGTGTGCTAAATAGGTTGTTGGGTGCTTCAAGCCAGAGAGACGTCCCAAATCTCGATCCAAAGTCTCGAGGTGACGCCGCTCATAATTTTTATCAGACATTAGAATTCACCAAACTCTTTTTTGAAGCTGATAACAATTTTAATCAAGAAGTCAAAATAATTTTTAGATGATTTTTTTAAAGAATTGTTTACTGACTAAACGAATAAAAATGGTTTTTTGAGGACTAGAAAGAGAATTTCACAAACTTATAATTATAAAATAAAATCAAAGATCTAGAAAAATAACTGCCAATTAAGATAATTTTTTTGCTAATTATTTCTTGTCGCGTGCCAGCTTTTCTTCTCTGGTCAATTTATTGTTCCAAGCGTTGTTACTCAAACCAAGCTCACTTGGCAGCGGCTTCGTTTTACCCACACTTATCTTTCCACCATTCTTTAGAAACTCTTGCACAAGAGTTTCGTCAGTAGTTTTTTTAGGTATCTGTTTCATAAGCCTGGCCTTTAATTCGGATTGGTAGTGTCTGTATCCCGCATATTACATTTTAAATACAGGAGTTTTTTTAACCCTCAAATTTATTAGCGATTAAAAACCAAATCTCACCGCCTTTTGAAGTTTAAATTAAATATTCATATGAAGATTATATACTCAACGCCATAGCTAGAAAGTTGTTAACAGTTTAAAACTTTAAGTGTAAATATATTAAAAGTCACCCAACAATAAAAAAAGCTACCTGAATGATTTAACACCAGATAGCTTTTAAAACTATAGTTTTGTACTGTTTTTATAGTTTACCAGCTGAAACTGGGTCAGATGTAACAACACCAGATGTTGTACCTATTGCGCTACAACCCGAAAGAGCAATGGCGCTGAGCAATAGTAATGCTGAAATTTTCTTCATGATAGCCTCTAAAGTTATGCCAAGAGTGCAATTCACAATAATGAACTCTTAGCTGTTATCCTGACCTATAATCGCCGAGTTAGCGAGGCTTGGCAAGTTAAAATTTCTAAACACGTTAAAATCAGAATAGAAATTAAAACCCACCTAGTTGCTCTATGCGACACTTTTGAAATCAAATTTTTGTGCGGATTAAAATCCAAACTTGAAAACTTGGTACGTTTGTCGGTATATTAACCTCTATACTATTTTAGAAAGATTTTTAATGTCAGGAAACTATTATCGTTTTCAAAAACGATTGTATGAGATCCTAGAACCTGCTGTTTACGGCGATAAAACGAGCAGAAACTCAGATCTATTTTTTACAGCGTTGGTGATAATTAACGTGGTTTCGGTGACCTTAGAGTCCGTGCACTCTCTATATGACAGCTACCACCAAGTATTTCGATATCTAGAAATCGTGAGCGTAATTATTTTTACAGTAGAGTATTTTGGTCGTTTATGGTCGGCACCAAGCCAAGATACTACCAACCAGTCAGTTGCAAATAATTTTAAACACCGAATGGGGTATGTATTTAGCTTTAATGGGCTCGTAGATTTAGTTTCAATAATACCATTTTATTTGCAATCAATATTTCCATACCTAGACTTACGTATACTGCGTACGCTACGATTACTTAGGATTTTAAAACTTTCATATTATAATTCAGCATTTAAAGATCTTTTTGAAGCTATTTTTGAAGAACGTAAATCCTTTTATGCTGCAAGCTATTTATTTATTGTGGTCTTGATAGTTTCTTCCTCTCTTATTTATTTTGCCGAGCACAAGGTTCATCCGACTGGTTTCAAATCCATACCAGGCTCAATGTATTGGGCTCTAATTACACTCACGACGGTTGGCTACGGGGACATTACCCCGATAACCGCAGTAGGACAGTTCATTGCGATGATGTCCGCAGTCTTTGGAGTTGTTGTGGTGGCCTTAATCACTGGTATCGTGGCTTCTTCGTTTAACTCGCAGATGGAGAGGCGAAAAATTATTTTTGAGGATCAGGTACGTCAAGCTTTGCTTGATGGCGTTCTTGATCAGAATGAAAAGGATGCGTTAGAATCTTTAAGAAAACGGTTTGGCATGTCAAAAAGACGAGCAGAAGATATGATCGAACAGTTACAACTTGAGCGGAACGACGAAACAAATTGAGAAATCTTCTAAATTAAATCCGAATAACAGACACCTAGTTTTAGTTATTTTTAGAATTATTTACTACTCAAAATAATCACATATTACGAAATGTAACTAATCATTTTATTTTAACTGCAGTACCAATTACCGATACTAAGATATCGTCGTTTCTACGCATTCCTAGGGGAACTAAGTCAATGGTGAGCCCAACAATACAGTTTGCATCTTGCTGAATAGCTTTGGACTTAAGGTCTAAGATAGCGAGTTCCAGTGATTGACTTAATGCGTCTTGCTTCTTTGGCTTCCGCCTGAGAATAATGTTCACCAATTTAGCAAAAAATGAAAACTTTTGATTTGTAAAACAAAACTCAGCTGAAATTATTCCAATACGGCTTTTGATATTGAGATTTGTGCTGACTTCTGTGGTAACCAAAATATCTTGAAATTTGTTAAAAACAGTCTCAATAGATTTCTGAGTGGATGGTATGACCGGATCTTTGCCAGTCATTATTTTGTTTTCAACCCGCTCCTTAACGTAGCACGTTATACACAGACCATTGTAATTCTGAGCCGCTTGGCTTTCAGAATAACCCATCTTTATGGAGCAGCTACCACATTTAGCCAAGTTTAAACCCTCCTGAAAACCAATTTGATTTTTAGTTCAGTAAAATATGTTAGAGATAGACACTTAATAAAACATTTTCACAACATAACAATTATTATCTAGTTAATTTTTCAATCATGTCTGAATTAGCCTGCATCATACGGGCTGCACCGTTAAATTGCTGCTGCGCTTTAATCATATTTGTCATTTCTTCAGTCACATCAACGTTTGAACCCTCAATATGCCCAGATTTTATACTGGCAAAACCAAGTGATCCAGGGTTTCCTACCGCTATTGCGCCAGATTTTTCTGTTACTCCAAAGGTTCCATCACCCCTTTGCTTTAATCCATTAGGATTGCTAAAAGAGACAAGACCTATTGTTGCTAGGGCGACTTGTTCATTACCAAACGATGCCACGATGTTACCATTCTCTTCTACAGATAAATTTGAAAGCGGCGAGTCGTAAGCATCAAAGGGAATCCTGATCGATTGGAATACATCAACGTTTGCCACGGGTGTATCTACAAACTTATCGTCAACCGCCGCAGCGCCCATTAGGAATGCTCCACTAGACGTTTTTAAAAATCCATCGGCATCAAGTGAAATGGCACCATTCCGGGTTGCGCTAAAGCTTGGATCATTAATTCCCTTACTTACAAAATAACCGTTTCCGACTAGTGCAAGATCAAGGGCACCACCCTTTGCTAAAAGCGAGCCCTGTCCATCACTGCGACGCGTTTCTTCAACATTAGAACCTTTTCCTACTAGCGAAGTTTCTACCGCATCGGCAGTTCTTCCATTAAATAATTCAGAAAAAGAAACTGAGCTTTTTTTATAAGCTGTTGAATTTGCATTCGCAATATTGTTTGAAATCACTTTCAACTCGTGAAGTGCCGTCTCCATGCCAGTTTTAATTACAGAAAACATTTGAAAATCCTCATCTAGGTCGAAGAGTATTTTGCAATAAGCATGCCACGCTACTTTCGAAACTCAAATATCAGAACTTTTATTATTAACCTAAAAAATCAAAAAGGTTTTGACTAGTGACACGGGTAAATGTTGCTTGTGCCGCCTCTTTTGAGGTTAATAATTGCTGAAGTTTAGTTAGAAGCGCCGCCATGTCGGCATTCTCAATAACGGATATATCTTCTGTGAGCGCGACTATGGTTTCTTGCGTACTATCAACATAATTATTTGCGGTCTTTGCCGTTACACTCAGATCTTGCTGATGTTTATTAAACTGTTCCAAAATTTTTGTAAGTTGGACACCTAACTCCGAGTTTTTAAGTTTATAAGGAACAACGTAATCATCATTAATGCCAGTTTGTACGCCGACGTCAAAGGTTTT
>CAJJBD010000017.1 GCA_905182325.1 uncultured Planktomarina sp.
GCACCAAAGGAAACGTATCTGTCCATGCCTCAATATCATCCAGCAACTTATTAGGTAGGTCTTGGTGTACTCCTCCAGGCCTAAAATAGGCTGCGTGAAGTCTCGCGCCACAAGCGCGCTCATAAAAAACCATTAGCTTTTCACGTTCCTCAAACCCCCAAGTTAATGGTGTCATTGCCCCAACATCCATCGCTTGTGTAGTTACATTCAATAGGTGACTAAGAATACGACCAATCTCAGAATATAAAACACGAATTAGGCTGGCTCGATGGGGTATTACAGTCTCCGTTAACCTTTCAATAGCCAAGCACCATGCGTGCTCCTGGTTCATTGGCGCTACATAATCAAGGCGATCAAAATAAGGTAAATTTTGCAGATATGTTCTGCTTTCCATAAGTTTTTCGGTACCACGATGTAGCAAACCAATATGAGGGTCACACCGCTCAACAATTTCACCATCCAGCTCCAGCACAAGACGTAAAACTCCGTGAGCCGCTGGATGCTGCGGTCCAAAATTTATGTTAAAATTACGAATTTTTTGTTCACCTGTTAAGGCGTCGCTAAAATTGGACCCATCCATTATACACCCCCTAAGCTATTGCAGTTTTGAATATTTAGTGTGTTTTTGTTTTTATGGAAGTTTAGTAAAATGTTTTTAAATGTGTCGCTTTTTAGGTTTTTGTAACAGTTCAAACATCTGAAATATTTAAATTTAGTTACCTCAATTAACACCAAAGCATTAGTTTGGATTCTATATTTTATATTTTCAGCATTATTTCGCATTAAGTTTCTCATCATCCGGCAACACGTATTTAGCACCCTCCCATGGCGACATAAAGTCAAATTGCCGATATTCCTGCACTAGCGACACTGGCTCGTAAACAACTCGCTTTTCAACTTCATCATAACGTAATTCAGTATATCCACTCGTTGGAAAGTCTTTACGTAACGGATGACCTCTAAAACCATAATCCGTTAGTAAGCGCCGTAAATCTGGGTGACCTGAAAACAATATTCCAAACATATCGTATATCTCCCGTTCAAACCAATTAGCAGAAGGGTGAACATCGACAATCGAAACAATCATATCTTCTTCTCGCACAGACATCCGCAAGCGTACTCTATGATTTTGGTACATGCTTAGCAGATGATAGACGATATCAAAACGTCGTTCCCGGCCAGGGTAATCAACCGCGGTAATATCCACTAAAGTTGAAAATTTACAGCTATTATCTATTTTTAAAAACTCAATAAAAGCCAACATATGTGAGGGGGCAACTTCGATATTTAACTCGCCGAAAATTACATTGTATTCAAGCACACAATCTGGCCGACGACTGGCAATCATCTCTCCCAGTTCTTGAAGCACCTCAGTCATTTTATACCTTTTTGTTTTGGTTAAGTGTGAATTGGTAAGGCATTTTTTATTTAACAAATACTGCGTTATTAAAGTTTTCTGCATTATATATAGGTTCAAGTGCAACCATTACCGAAACTACCTCACAATTGTCCCAGTTCTACGAATTTTACGTTGTAGCTGCAAAATACCATAAAGAAGAGCCTCAGCCGTTGGCGGACAACCCGGAACATAGATGTCAACAGGAACAATCCGATCACATCCACGAACCACTGAGTAACTGTAATGGTAATAGCCGCCGCCATTAGCACAGGAACCCATTGAAATTACATATCTTGGTTCTGGCATTTGATCGTAGACTTTGCGCAATGCAGGGGCCATTTTATTGGTCAAAGTACCAGCGACAATCATTAAATCAGATTGTCGAGGGCTCGCACGCGGCGCAGTGCCAAACCGCTCCAAATCATAACGTGGCGTCGAGGTATGCATCATCTCCACAGCACAGCAGGCCAGTCCAAAGGTCATCCAGTGGAGACTACCAGTACGGGCCCAATTGATTACATCCTCCGTAGAAGTCACCAAAAAACCCTTATCTTGAAGTTCGCCGTTCAAATCACCACTCAAGGCTTCAAGATTGGACCCAACTTCAGTAACCGCTTCCGTCACTCCCATTCCAAGGCTCCCTTTTTCCACTCATAGGCAAACCCAATAGTTAATACACCCAAAAACACCATCATCGACCAAAATGCCAACATACTAATATCTTTAAAGGCAACGGCCCAAGGAAACAAAAAAGCTATTTCAAGATCAAAAATTATAAAAAGAATAGCCACAAGATAAAAACGAACATCAAATTTCATTCGTGCGTCATCAAAAGCGTTAAAACCGCATTCATAAGCGGATACCTTCTCCGGATCCGGATTTTGAACAGCGACCACTGCCGCTGCTAACAACAATATGACACCCAATCCTACAGCGACTGCTAGCAACATCAGAATAGGTAAGTAATCTCGTGCAATGTCCTCCACGTATACTCCTTAATCACCAAACAAACATACATTCTTAACCCGCGATGTACCCCTTGCATTCAATAGGGTCAACGTCCCAAATATACAATAAATAATTTGATTAAAAAGTTTTTTTGACATGCTTAACAGCGAGGTTCCAAGGTGGATGAGTTTTCTTAAAAAAGGCCTCAATTCCCTCCTTCGCCTCTGCACTCTCCCAACGACTTACCAATGCGGAAACAGTAGCTTTAATAATATCTGAGTCAATTTTCAAACCTAGGCCATGAATTAGTTCTTTTGCCGAAGCAACAGCCCCCGGCGCGCAGTGCAAATAAGGTTCGACTTCAGCTTCAATAGCCTCATCAAGCTGTTCTACCGGAACCACAGACGCTAAAAGTCCCAGCAGCACTGCCTCATTTGTGTCAAAGCTACGCGACGACATAAATACGCGGCGGGCTTTTGCACCACCCATCCGCGCTACTACATAAGGACCAATTGTAGCTGGGATTAGTCCAAGTTTTGTCTCTGGAAAGCCCATTAATGCACCCTCAACACCAACAGCAACATCACAAATTGTGGCAAGCCCAACTCCTCCACCGAAAGCATTAGCATGGATTCGGCCAATTACTGGTTGTGGTAAAGTATTCCAGGCATGCAACATCCTTGCTAAATTTTGAGCACCAACTGCCCTATCAATTTTATTCGCATCCATTTGTTGGCGCATCCAGTCTAAGTCACCCCCCGAACAAAAGGTTTTTCCCCTAGCTCCCAAAATAACCACCCTAATATCGCTCTGACGCAACTCATCTGCCAGGTCACTCAACTCACCTATCATCAGCTTGGACATGGCATTATGTTTTTGCGGCCTGTTCAGCCAAACAGTGCAAACTCCCCGCCCATCGTGCTCAGTTTCTAAAGTTTGAAATAACATTTTTTATTTTCCTACTATTTTTCGCGCTAATTGCGAAACATCGCCAAGAGCAGACCTATCTGGGTTCCCAAGAATGCTATATCCACTAGCCTTTAGGTGATCATAAACCTTCTCTGTATCAACATTACCTTTCGCTCCCGGTGCGTATGGGCAACCACCTAGTCCCGCTATCGATGTGTCAAAGACCCGCAAGCCATACTCAAGGGAAACATCAATATTTAGTAGTGCTCGGCCACCAGTATCGTGAAAATGGCCTGCTAAAGCCTGCACTGGTACCGATTGCACCACCGAATCCAACATTCTGGCTACCTGTTCGGGCCGGGCGACACCTGTGGTATCTCCCAATGATACCTCATCACATCCATAACCGTACAATACTTCCGCCAAGCGCGCCACCTCGGACGGATCGACGTCGCCATCATAGGGGCAGTTTGTCACGCAGGATATATAGCCACGGAGCCTAACGTTTACCAAAGCAGTGCGCTTAAACTCTGAAATAAGCCCATGCACCCGCTCGACGGCTCCCACCAAGGAAGTATTAGTATTGGCCCGGTTAAATCCCTCAGTAGACGCAATAAATACACAGATACCTTGGACTGGCGTCTGCAAAGCATCTTTCAAACCACGGACATTTGGCGCTAGGGCGTAAAGCTGGGCCAAATCCGACGTAATACCAGTCACAACCTCCGCTGCGTCAGCCATTTGCGGCACCCATTTTGGGCTTACAAAACTGGCGCATTCAATTCGTGGAAGCCCCACACGCGCCAAACCTTCCGTGAGAGAAACTTTATCAGCCGTAGCGATAAAAACTGGTTCATTTTGCAGGCCATCACGTGGACCAACTTCAAAAAGTTCAACTATTTTAGACATCAGTCATCCTCTACTAGAGGGATGACTACGGCCATTAACTGCCCAGCATCGACCTGCGCGTTCTCAGTTGCCATCAACTGCTGTATCTGTCCAGTCTCAGAGGACCGCAGTGTATGTTGCATCTTCATCGCCTCAAGCACCACAATGGGATCTCCAGCCATCACTTCTTGGCCCACTTTAACAAACACCTGTTTAATCAGGCCTGGCATTGGCGTAACAATCGCGCCATCACTTTTGATAAAAGTAGTGCGAGCCAGTAGATCAGGGCAATCAAAAACAAGCGTTTGTGCTGCAAATAAATAGACTTTACGAGCAGCGTATATTGCAGAAACCTGTTCTAACCCTTCAATAAACCATCCCGTCAGGCCACGATGCAAAGACACTGCAGAACCATCCACCTCCACCGAAGCGTCAGCACCATTAAGAGTAACTTGAATTTGTTTTGTCTGATCTTGACACAGCAATGTGATCTGTTGCCGAATTGAATTGAAGTTACTGAAGCCATGCATTCCAACAGCCTGCGGCAGGTCAGAAAGTTCCATGGACACCATTGCGGCTAAGGCCCAATCTACCGAGATTGGAGCAGTCACTTCTGTCAAGCTTTGCTGGTCACGACCAACTAGCCCAGTATCAAATTGGCCTGCAACAAATTCAGGATGTTGCAAGAGTGCGATCAGAAAATCACGATTGGTCTTCACCCCAGCTATTTGTGTCATCTTCAGTCCGCGCAACAGAGTTTGCAAGGCGGCTGCACGATTTGGCCCAGTAGCAATTAGCTTTGCGATCATTGGATCGTAAAATCGGCTAATCACATCACCAGTTTTAATTCCAGTCTCTACGCGTAAACCAGGGCCAAATGCTATGTGGTGAATGGTACCTATAGAGGGCAAAAATTCTAGCTTCGGATCTTCGGCATAAAGGCGCACTTCAATAGAGTGACCATGCATTACAATTTCAGACTGGGTTTTTGGTAGGCCCTCACCCGCAGCGACAAGCAACTGCCAGGCCACTAAATCTAATCCTAAAATTTCCTCAGTTACGGGATGTTCAACCTGCAATCGCGTGTTCATCTCCATAAAGTAAAAACTATTGGTAGTCAGAGGTCCATTGCAATCCAGAATAAATTCTACAGTGCCTGCACCACTATAGCCAATCGCCTCAGCTGCGCGCACCGCGGCGCGGCCCATAGCATCACGAACTACTTCAGGCATATGCGGTGCTGGCGCTTCCTCCACGACCTTTTGGTAGCGCCTCTGTAGAGAGCAATCCCGCTCAAATAGTTGAACCGACTTCTGGCCATCGCCAAAGACTTGAATCTCAATATGGCGAGGCTTAGCAATGAACTTCTCAATTAAAACCCGGTCATTTCCAAAAGCGCTGTCTGCTTCCGATTGGGCGGAGGTCAAATGCGCCTCAAAATCGCAAGCCATCTCCACTAATCGCATGCCCTTACCACCACCACCAGCCACTGCTTTTATCAAAACTGGATACCCAATATCTTGGGCCGCCTGTTGCAGCACGGCGAGGGATTGATCTACTTTATGGTATCCTGGAACTACGGGAACTTTTGCTTTTTGCATTAATAGCTTGGCGGTATCTTTTAATCCCATAGATCGAATGGCTGAAGGTGATGGGCCCACCCAAATTAAACCTGCATCGAGTACCGCCTGTGCAAAATCTGGGTCCTCAGACAAAAAACCGTAACCCGGGTGGATTGCATCCACGTTGTGTGCTTGACCAGCGTCGATGATATCCGCACCGCACAAATAGCTTTCCAGCGGGGAATTGCCCCCCAATTGCACCACATCGTCACAGGCCAATACATGCATAGCCTGTCTGTCCACTGTCGAAGCAATAGCCAGCGTTTTAATGCCCATCCCAGATGCAGTGCGCGCAATACGGCACGCAATCTCACCCCTATTTGCAATAAGAAGTTTTTGGATCATCCAATTTGACTCTCAGCACGATAGCTTCGGTAACGCCTACGAAATATAAAATTAGGACGGTCACCTTCAAACATATAAAAGCATACACCCACGGTAACCAACGCGTTTAAGAGGTCATAGTATTGCGCCGGGCTGACCATGACCGTTCCATAGCCTGTAGCTTCACTAAAAAATCTAATAAGAAAAATTATTGGTATGAACAACGCTAATAAATAGGCCAGCCTATGGCGCACAACCAACCCAGCTCCCGTCATAAATACAAGAACACCATAAACTAAACGCGGCAGGGAGGAGGAGCTTCCTAAAACAATCTCCAAACCACCTATGCAAGCAAACCAGAGACAAATCATCCAGATCACAATTCCAAAATGACCTTTTTTATGGCTGCGCACTTCTGCCTCAGTCACGTAAATCCACTGACGACCAAAGCTGTCAGATTGCGTAATTATTGTCTCTCGCGTGTTGTTCATGATTACATCCTAAAGACACCAAATTTTGTTTCTCCGATGGGAGCGTTCAGCGCAGCCCGCAGTGATAGTGTAAGTATTTTTCGGCTATCACGAGGATCGATTATGCCATCATCCCACAAGCGCGCACTGGCGTAGAGAGGGTCAGATTGAGTTTCAAACATATCTAATGTGGGCTGTTTAAACTCTGCTTCTTGATCGGCGGTCCAGCTTTTGCCCGCGCGATCCATAGCGTCCCTTTTAATTGTCGCCAAAACGCCAGCAGCCTGTGACCCACCCATAACAGCAGTACGCGAAGTTGGCCAAGTCCACAAGAATCTTGGTTGGAACGCGCGGCCAGCCATGCCGTAGTTCCCCGCCCCATAGCTCCCACCGACAATAATGGTGATTTTAGGTACTGACGTACAGGCCACTGCTGTAACCATCTTGGCTCCGTGGCGGGCAATTCCTTCATTTTCGTATTTCTGGCCAACCATAAAGCCAGTTATGTTTTGTAGAAAAATTAGCGGTGTTTTACGCTGACTACAGAGCTCAATAAAATGTGCGCCTTTTTGGGCTGCTTCAGAAAATAATACCCCATTGTTAGCCACAATCCCCACTGGCATACCCTCAATATGAGAAAATCCAGTAACCAATGTGGTACCAAACCGCGCTTTAAATTCGTCAAACCTACCACCATCTACAATTCTCAATATCACCTCACGAATATCATAAGGCGTAGTGAGATCAGCTGGGATCAGGTCAAACAAATCCTCCATACCAAGCTGCGGTGGCGCATCAATTTGTAG
>CAJJBD010000018.1 GCA_905182325.1 uncultured Planktomarina sp.
CGGATTTGGTAGTGAGTGGTAAGGCCCTTACTAACGCACCATCAACGTTGGTTAACTGTTCTACAACTGTGGTTACCGTTGACCGTGTAGGTGCCATACCTATTGCTGAGTTATCAAAATGGGTCGAGGTGCAAAGTGGGTAACTTTATGCTAGGAATCGAAACTTCATGTGATGATACTTCAATTGCGCTAGTTGATAGGAGGGGTAATGTTGAGGCGATTGAGACTGTTTCACAATATGCCATCCACTCAGAATTTGGTGGTGTCTATCCTGAGCTTGCCAGCCGGGCGCATTTAGAGGCCATATTACCCATAATTGAAAGTGTCATGGCGAAGGCAAAAGTAACGCCATTAGAACTTGCAGGGATTGGCGTGACGCGTGGTCCAGGGCTTATGGGATCTCTCTTAGTAGGCCTATCGACAGCACAGGCGTTGGGTATGGCATGGAGTGTTCCAGTTTATGGAGTTAATCACTTACGGGGTCATATCTGTAGCGTTGATCTAGAGGTAAAGCGTCTGGATTATCCGGCAATTGTTCTATTGATATCAGGCGGCCATACCTTGCTAGCTCATATGACAAATAAAGAGACATACGAATTAATGGGAACCACGAGGGATGACTCAGTGGGTGAGTGCTATGATAAAGTCGCCCGCACTTTAGGACTTGGCATGCCCGGTGGACCCGCCATTGATCGCTTGGCTGCAACTGGAGAGCCTAAGATCAAGTTTCCAAGACCAATGATAAAATCAGGTTATGAATTTTCATTCTCTGGTTTAAAATCAAGTGTTTCAAGGCATGTTGAGACCCACAAAGATTGGGATGTAAATGACGTAGCAGCTTCTTTCGTGGAGGCTTGTGTCGACGTTCTATCGAGCAAAGTTTTGAATGCAATTTCGGATAAAAAACCCAAAACACTGGCGGTGGTGGGAGGAGTTGCCGCAAGCCCGCAGATGCGCGCGCGCATGAAGGGCATTTGTGATGAGACGGGCGTCACATTATGCTTGCCACCAATAAAATGGTCTACGGACAATGCCGGTATGATAGCAATGGCGGCCTGGGATTATATTGATAAAGGTATTGTTACGGACTTAGAACCAAGTCCCAATTTGCGCTTGGATCAAGCCTGACCTTTGACAAGGTTTGTTGTCTTAATGGTTATTTGGCGTGTGTAGGCCTGCCATTACTATTTACGGGCTGCTGTTTTGGTGCTCGACCTCAGAAATGCGTTTAGTCTTGGATTACTGAAGGCATAAACCTATTCAATGGGTTCATGTTTAGGCTGAGGTTCTGCCCTGAACCCGTAAATGCTAGGGAAATAGCTATCACGGTTAAAGACGCTGCATATTCCCAACCGCCACCACTGGCAGAATGCAACCACCCATTGCCGCTATTCATTACTGCGGCGCCAAACACGATGGGAACCGCTAGGGTAGCGGCTAGTCTTGTCTGTATGCCTAAAATTAGAGCTAATCCACCAACTAATTCACCAAAAATTACTAAGTACGCAACGATGGATGGCAAACCGATGCTAGAAAAATAACCTACCGTTCCAGCAATCGAAAAAACATACACTTTCAACCAGCCGTGGGCTAAAAGAATAATTCCAAAATGAATTCGTAGGAGGCTAACGCCGATTGACTGGATGTTTGTCTTGTTCATCATAATACCATCCCTTTAAACACGTCAGCTACCCACTGCTTCTTCTATCGCTGTTTTTAACAGCTTCTGCTCATTGCAGGAGAAAAGCCAACAAATTTTTTCTATTTTTACTAAATTTTTCTTTGCATTTTCAATTTCGCCTAGCGTGATGAATAACTCACCCTGATACTGCAATGCCCCAATGTGTTTTGCATTTAGTTCTAATGCCTTTGCATAATATTTTGATGCACCCACAAGATCTCCTGATTTTCGTGCCGTAAAGCCTAAAAGGTTATATCTGTCAGCGCCTCTTCCTCCAGCATTCACAGTCTTAAGTTCCTCGTGCGCTTTGCTAAAGTCCTCTGTATTTATAAGTTGATAAGCTTTATCAAAAGGATCTGCGGGTTGATTGCCGCCGTCATCTGAGTGGGAATATGAACTTGAACCTGATGAACTTGAACCTGATGAACTTGAACTTGATGAGGAAGATGAGCTACCCCCACTGCTTGCAGCTAAGCTCATTTGAGCAGAATTTATAAGAAAAATCAGTACAATCATTAGGCGTGTCATGGCGGTTTATCCCTTTTGCTATCAACAGCATGTAAATCGACCTATTCAATTGTCCAGTCTTTCATAAACACAAACAAAATTTGCTACCCAATAAAAACTTAAATATCAATTTCAAATATTATTTGATTTACAAAATTTTAACGAAAAGACACGTCTAAGAGAGGTTAAATTATCGAATTAGTGCCGCCTTTTAGTTTTAATTGATGTTTAGACACCTTTGTATTTAAAAATATTAAAAAAAATTATCATAGGGAAGCTTTCCTTAAGATTAGAAGTTTTTAGTAATATGAGTAAAATAACAGGAGAAAAAAATGTATATTGCAATGAACCGCTTTTCCGTAAAAAATGAAAATGCTCAGGCATTTGAGGAACTTTGGCTTGGCCGTGAGAGCCACTTAACGGGCCTTGATGGGTTTGTAGAGTTTCACATGTTGCGCGGATCTGACGCTGATGGCCTCGTACTATATGCGTCCCACACAGTATGGGGTTCCGAAAGTAAGTTTTTAGACTGGACCCGCAGTGAAGCATTCAGAGCGGCTCATAAGGGAGCCAAAGCAACTTCAAAATTATATGAGGGCTCACCACAATTTGAGGGCTTCTCCAGCATTCAACACATTGCATAAATCTTAATCCATACTTTGAAAATTTTTGATTAATTTTTAAAGTAACAAACATTTAATATCTTTGGTTTGACATTTTTGAGTGGATATACTCAGGAGTCAGAAACCCCGTAATTGTAGGTATCCTGCATAGCTAGGTATGCAAAAGTATTTTGTGAGCTTGATCTCAAAATAAAATTACGAGGTTTTTCATGTCGTCGTCAAACAACCATTCAAAAAAAGGCACCCATTATCATGTGGGGACGGATGACTGCCAGCATCTAGGCCAAACTTAGTTTGATCAATTGGAATTAGACATTCTCCAAATCACAAGACTATTTTTTTATCGTTCCATCATCCAGAATTTTACGCGTGGGCAAATGCATACAGCATGGCGGAAAAGCGATACGGTAAACCATATGGGGCAACGATTGCTAATGCTGTATTAACTGCAATTAACGCTGTTTGTGGCGCCAGGGGTTCTGGGCTCAGGTATCATGATCCACAGTGTTCTATTTGCCAGGAATATGTTACGCCAGAAGAGCAGTTTTTCATAGGCAGACTTCATGAGTTGCGTGTGGTAAACACATCAGTAGCAAGGACAATGGCCATGCAGTTGTGTAAAGGCATTGACAAAACTAGGACTTTTGAGGTCATGGGTCAACCGGCTCAGGTTGCCGCTGACTACTATGCCCATAAAATTAGAGAACCTGCCCGTCTTAATGCGGGTAAAGTGATTATGCATTAACGGCAACTATCAAACAGTAAAACTAAGCCTGACGCTTCTCTTTTCTACATACGTTTATAATTTTGTCTGGATAAAATGAATATATTTTCAACTCGCCTCTCTGACGCAAGTTTGCTCTTTCCCGGGTTTTTTATTTCGGCGCTCATTGCATTGGCCGCACAGTTTATTTCTGACCACTATGGTGCGCCGTCTATGCTTATGGCCCTCCTATTTGGAATTGCGTTAAATTTTCTGTCAGATGATCCCAAGTGCAAACGTGGCATTGCATTTTCGGCCCGTACGCTACTTCGGATTGGTATAGCGCTGCTTGGGCTACGTATTAGCTTCAGCATGGCTGCAGATTTGGGCTGGCCAATCGTGTTCTTCGTCATTGGTGCTGTCACTTCCACAATTTTATTTGGATTATTAATTTCCAAGTTTTTTGGTTATGGCCCACGCTTCGCATTTTTATCTGCTGGCTCTGTAGCTATTTGTGGCGCATCGGCCGCTATGGCTATTTCAGCAATATTACCAATTGATGAGCGTACCGAAGAACGCCTTGTCTTCACTGTTGTTGGCGTCACTATACTATCAACTTTTGCTATGATCATTTATCCAATATTAGCAGATGCCCTAAGCTATGACGCAAAATTAGCTGGGATCTTTCTTGGGGCTACAATCCATGACGTTGCCCAGGTTGTTGGGGCTGGATTTTCTAAGTCAGAAGAAACTGGTGATATTGCGACAGTGGTAAAACTAATTCGGGTATCCATGTTGGCTCCAATTATTTTGGTAGCATCGATTCTCATTCGCCGAGTGAGTGAGAAGGATTTAGGGACATCTAAACGGCCACCCTTGGTTCCAGGTTTTGTTCTTGCATTTGTGGTACTTGTAATAATTAATTCTGTGCAAATTGTTCCAGAAGTTATTACCGAAATTTCAGTTGAAATTTCGCGTTGGGCTCTACTAACTGCGATTGCCGCAGTAGGGATGAAAACTGCTTTAAGAGAAGTAATAAACGTTGGCCTGCCTGCAATTTCTTTGTTAGTGATTGAGACAGCTTTTATATGCTTCTTTATGATCGCGGCACTCCACTGGTTTTTCTGAAAAAATTCGCAGGACCATTCTAATTTTTTAGATGGCATCTGGGCTTGGTTCTGTTGTGTAGAGTATATTAAAAATACTTATTTTTTGTGGAAAGTTTTTTCGTACTGCTTTCGCAGTTCATTTTTTTGTACTTTACCCATGGTATTCCGGGGAAGCCCCTCAAGAAAAAATATAGCTTTTGGGCATTTGAAGTTTGATAAGTTGACTTTTAATGCCGATTGGATTTTTTCAGCTGTTGTTATTTTTCCTTTAGCGCATACGACGACTGCGATAACAGCTTCGCCAAAATCAGGGTGAGGGGCACCAATTACAGCAGATTCCATTACGCCTTCTAACGCATCAATCTTGATTTCAATTTCTTTTGGATAAACATTAAAACCACCAGAAATTATAAGGTCTTTAGCGCGCCCGACTATTGCAACGTAACCCTCACTATCAATTTGTGCGATATCTCCTGTAATAAAAAAACCATCTTCACGAAATTCAGTCTTTGTTTTTTCTGGCATGCGCCAATAACCCTTGAAAACGTTTGGTCCTCGAACTTCTAGAATGCCAATTTCATTGCTCTTTAAAATGGCACCCGTTTTTTCATCTGTGATGCGGGCTTCCACACCTGGAAGAGGAAATCCGACTGTACCGGCCCGCCTTTCGCCGTCGTATGGATTTGATGTATTCATTGTTGTTTCAGTCATGCCGTAGCGTTCCAAAATACGGTGGCCAGTTCGAGTTTCAAAAGCACGGTGCGTTTCGGATAGAAGGGGTGCGCTACCAGAAACAAACAATCGCATGTGTTTTGTTAAATTTCTGGTGAAACGGCCGTCTGATAAAAGCCGTGTATAAAATGTAGGAACCCCCATCATTGAATTTGCTTTTGGTAAAAATTCTAGAATTTGGTCTACATTAAATTTTGGTAGAAAAATTATTTTACCTTGGGCTTTCATTAAAACATTTATTGCCACAAAAAGCCCATGCACATGAAAAATAGGTAATGAATGGAGG
The DNA here is from genome assembly GCA_905182325.1 of uncultured Planktomarina sp. Taxonomy (GTDB): domain Bacteria; phylum Pseudomonadota; class Alphaproteobacteria; order Rhodobacterales; family Rhodobacteraceae; genus Planktomarina. The sequence continues at coordinate 5,642 of CAJJBD010000018.1, forward strand.
AGTATGTCATCCGAGTTAAAGTGCCAAGCTTCGCAGAGACTATTGGCATTTGATAATAGGTTTTCATGGCTCAACATCGCACCCTTTGAGCGACCGGTGGTACCTGAAGTGTACAGAATAGCAGCAAGATCGTCTGGCACACGAGCGACGTTTGTAAAAGTGGTTCCAGCCTTTAGAATTTGGTCATTAAGCGAACCCTTTCCAAAGCTATCGAGTGTTAAAAGTTTAAGGCCTCTGGGTTTGGTGAATTCAGATAGTGCGGCTTCTGACTTAGGGTCGCAAACGACAACGGTAGGTTCAGCATTATCGATAAAATATTTCATTTCAGCTGGTGTGTATGCGGTGTTAAGGGGTAGAAATAAGGCACCAGCTCGGAGGCAACCCAGATAAAGTGCGAGTGCTTCGACTGTTTTCTCAGTTTGCATGGCAACTCGGTGCCCCGGTTCAACACCACTGTCCTTCAAAACATTGGCGATCTGGCTTGTTAATAGGTACAGCTCAATTCCAGAGATTTCTTTATGATCGTGACGGATCAGCACTGTGTTGTTTTGAGAAGCTAGGGGAGTGATCAAAGCATCAGCTAGTGGGTTCATGTTAAAAATACCATTCTCTAATGACCTTTAGCATTTGGGTTTATTTTTCTTTGATCTCACAATTAATATAATACTCAAAGCGCACTGACTTGTTCATCTCTTTCAGGTTAATGCCACGCTGTTTGGCAAGATCATTGAACGCAGCGTCGAGCGCATTTCTCAATTCCAAATCGATGTCGTAATCTAGAATATTAAGTTTTTGTGGAAAATTGTTTTCATCAACCTTACCAGTATCAACTGTTTTATCTTCACTCCCACCTCCAAATATATCATTCCAGCCTGAACGGTACTGAGGCGTTGAAACACTGGAGAAATGGCTAATTGAGGATTGAGAGGCTGACTTGGGTGGGGAAACTGATTTAGAGGCTGAGCTATCCACTGATTTAGCTTCAGTAGTAGTTGTTTCTGTTTTCGCAACGTCTGTCTTGGCAACATCTTTTTTTGTGGTCTCACTTTTCTTTGATACGGGCTCACTTTTTTTTGAAGGTTTTGCATCACTCATTTTATGGAGCTTTCATAATAAAAATTTATAAGCGTGGTCTAACAATAAGCAAAAGTAATATAAAGAGAAGATAATTGATTTTTTTAAAATGGATCCAGAAAGAAATCCTCTGCAGTGATGGACCATCTTTAAGAAGTCAGAGTTGGCCATAACTTTTTTGCATTCTGCTTTTAGTTAATATTTTAGCTGTGCTTAACTCATTGATTTTAATTTTCTTAACTTATGGACGCATACGGAGACTACAACGAATATAGTGAC
>CAJJBD010000019.1 GCA_905182325.1 uncultured Planktomarina sp.
TCAGCACAACAATTAGCAAATAGCTAAGGTATTGTTAAGATAACTACTCAGCAACATGGATCTCAACTATGACTGATGCATCAATTCCTATAACTCAAGATTTCTTGACGGTTCCACGCAAATTGCAGGTGGGTCCAACTAACCTGGTTGGAATGACGCGTACTGAATTGCATGATATTCTGATTGTCGCTGGTACCAGCAAGAAACAAGCAAAAATGCGAACGGGACAAATCTGGCAGTGGATTTACCAAAAAGGTGTTCGAGAATTTGATCAGATGACAAATTTATCAAAAGACTATCGAAGTTTTTTAAAAGAGCATTTCGTGGTGATGATCCCCGAGGTTGTGTCAAAGCAGGTTTCAACAGATGGCACTAGAAAATATCTGGTGCGGATAGCGGGCGGACACGAAGTTGAAACTGTCTATATACCTGAGAAAGATCGCGGTACACTGTGCATTAGTAGCCAAGTTGGCTGCACACTCACATGTTCTTTTTGTCATACAGGTACACAAAAGCTCGTACGCAATCTGACTGCTGGAGAAATTATTGGCCAAGTTATGTTGGCACGAGATGACTTGAATGAATGGCCAGCACCTGGTCGGAACCCAGTGAATAACGCGCGACTTCTATCTAACATAGTATTAATGGGTATGGGCGAACCATTATATAATTTTGAAAACGTGCGAGATGCGATGAAAATTGCAATGGATCCAGAGGGAATTTCTTTATCACGACGTAGAATTACTCTATCAACCTCAGGTGTTGTTCCAGAGATTGCAAGAACTGCCACAGAAATTGGTTGCCTTTTGGCTATTTCATTTCATGCTACAACAAATGAAGTGCGAGATAAATTAGTACCCATAAATAAGCGTTGGAATTTGAGCGCCTTGTTGGATGCACTGCGCGATTATCCAAAAGTCAGTAATTCAGAAAGAATTACTTTTGAATATGTAATGCTGAAAGACATAAATGATAGTGACGCGGATGCATACCGTTTGGTAGATCTAATCAAAGGCATCCCAGCAAAGGTTAATTTGATACCATTCAATCCCTGGCCAGGCGCACCTTATGAACGTTCGTCAAATAATCGAATCCATGCTTTTTCTGAGATCATTTATGAGGCTGGCTATGCAAGCCCCATCCGCAAACCAAGAGGTGAAGATATTTTTGCAGCATGCGGTCAACTCAAGTCAGCCACCGAGCGCGCTCGAAAGAGTAGAAAAGAAATTTCAGCTGAAGCGGGACTCTGATATTTTTTAACAGCGGTGGAAAAATATGTCTTTATATAGAGGTTTTTTGAGCTTTGTTATGTGTCTGATGGGCCTAACGCTTATAATTTAAACCTGCCATTTATTGATAGCCTCCAAAGCTTCGTCCGCAGTTTCAACAAATTTAATGAGCTCTAAATCCTTTTCTGAGATAGTACCAGAATCTGCTAACGCATCCCAATTTATAATCGAGCGCCAGAAGGCTTCACCAAACAGCAACAAAGGTACCGGCTCCATGCGACCCGTTTGGATAAGAGTTAGGCTTTCAAACATTTCGTCCAGTGTTCCAAAACCACCAGGAAAAATACATATAGCACTGGCTCTCATCAAAAAATGCATCTTTCTGAGTGCAAAATAATGAAAGTTAAAACAGAGTTCAGGTGTCACATATGAATTTGGTGATTGTTCATGCGGGAGAACAATATTCAACCCTATTGAGCGTCCTCCAGCATCGTATGCTCCACGGTTTCCTGCCTCCATAACCCCTGGACCGCCACCAGTAACAATTACATTTGTGTATCCATCTGATTTTAGTGTAATTTTTTTCGCAAAAAGCCTAGCTTCTTCATAATATTTACTAAGATCAGATAACGTTTTAGTGCGAGCCTGATGATGCTTCGCAGGTTCCGGAATGCGGGCGCCACCAAATAACACAATAGTAGATTTGATCCCTTGTTCATCCAGTATCATTTCTGGCTTAAGTATCTCCAGCTGAAGTCGTACCGGGCGCAAATCATCACGACACAAAAACTCAGGATCATCGAATGCGAGACGAAAGGCTGGAGACCGCGTCTGAGGATTATCTGGTGCAATTTTTGCCGCGACCAAATCTTCATGGCTTGCACGCATCTGATGTTTCCGGTCTCTGTCTACCATCTAAAATATCCACTTTGCTTGTTTGATTGGAGGCTCAGACTGTTCATTAAAGGGACACAGCAACTTCAGCGCAACAACTTTTTGTACCAACTTAAATTAATACCACATTGGAAGCCAGTAATCCAAACCAATGGGGGTAGTATTATCAGTCACCAGGACATGATTGCTAGCACTTAGCAAACTATTAAAAAGTCACTATTTAGAAAGTTATTTTAAATAGATTGGCATAGACCTGAAGCATTAGGTTCAGTAATAGATTTATCAAATTAGTTTAATTGGAGACATTTATGCCATACGCACAACTAGAAACTGCAATTGAAGCCGCTTGGGAAGCCCGAGATGGCATTAACGTTGATACAAAGGGCCAAATGCGGGATGCTATCGAAGACACGCTGGAGGCACTCGACAGTGGCGCCTTGCGTGTGGCGGAAAAACAATCAAATGGGGATTGGTTCGTAAACCAATGGGCTAAGAAAGCAGTCCTATTGGGTTTTCGATTAAAAAATATGGAACTTCAGACTGGCAGTGCGCAAGGTGGAAGCTGGTGGGACAAAGTTGATAGCAAATGGAAAAACTGGAACGAAAAAGATTGGGCTGAGGCAGGATTTCGCGCCGTTCCAAACTGTGTTGTAAGGAAGTCAGCATTTATAGCGCCTGGCGTGGTTTTAATGCCTTCATTCGTAAACCTTGGCGCTTACGTTGATGCTGGCACAATGGTAGACACATGGGCCACCGTAGGCAGCTGTGCCCAAATTGGAAAAAATGTGCATCTGTCAGGCGGCGTTGGAATTGGTGGTGTATTAGAACCAATGCAGGCTGGTCCCACCATTATTGAGGATAACTGTTTTATTGGAGCTCGTTCAGAGGTAGTTGAGGGATGTATTATCCGCGAAGGTGCAGTGCTAGGGATGGGTGTATTCATTGGAAAATCAACGAAAATCGTAGATCGTGACACAGGTGAAGTAATGTACGGCGAAGTACCAGCGTACTCTGTTGTTGTAGCAGGCTCAATGCCGTCAAAAAACAACATAAACCTCTACTGCGCTGTTATTGTTAAGCGCGTAGATGCTCAAACTCGTTCCAAAACAGCTATTAACGAACTTCTGCGTGATTAATTTATTGAGATTCAGCAAAAAGTCAGATTCTAATGTGAGCCTTTTGGGGTGAGCTTAATTAACAGGCCTATAAAGAAAATTTTTCTTTTCAGCCCACCCTCTGCCCAATACAGTCATAAAAGGGTACACAAGGTAAACCGATAAAGATTTAAAAATATGACCGAAAAGAAAAAACGCCCCCAGTACGTATTCACCCTGCTTGTTGAGGTTGGACGTAAGGATGGAGATGGCCTTCCATCCGAAGCCATTGGTGGTTCATTGATGATATATGCAAGCGGCGTAGACGAAGCTGAAGCCGTACGTGAAACTGTTGCTATATTAAAGCAGGCTGATCTCGCTCCTTTAGATGTTACAGGATATGGAACTCTGGACGAACGCCTGAGTGAGGGTCATGACATCTCACAAGACGAGCGCGACTTGATGCAACGCTCCCTAAATGAAAACAGCGTCATTGTTGCACAAATGACTCCATTTTTTGAAACAGTTTCAAGAGGGGTGCAATAATGGTTAATGCTGCAGATCTTACTGCCGATTTAATTCGATGTTCCAGTGTAACACCAAACGAAGGTGGTGCACTGAAGTTACTTGAAGCAATACTTTCTGATCATGGGTTTTCATGTACCCGAGTTGATCGAGGCAAGGTTTCCAACTTATTTGCACGCTGGGGAAGTGGGAAAACCTTTGGCTTTAATGGGCACACAGATGTAGTTCCCGTAGGAGATATTTCATCTTGGACATTTGATCCCTTTGGCGCAAAAATTCATGATGGTTGGATGTATGGGCGCGGCGCGGCAGATATGAAATCCGGAGTTGCCGCTTTCGCAGCAGCGGCGATAGATTTCGTTACTGACACCCCCCCTTCTGGGTCGATTGTTCTGGCGATAACTGGAGACGAAGAAGGACCTGCCAAAGATGGCACCTTAGCGTTATTGGACTGGATGGAAGCAAAAAACGAGTTTATGGATGTTTGCCTTGTAGGTGAGCCAACATGTCCAGATGAAATGGGCCAAATGATAAAAATTGGGCGCAGAGGATCAATGAATGCCCACTTCAAAGTTACTGGCAAGCAGGGTCATTCAGCTTATCCACATCGCGCTAAGAACCCTTTGCCAGCAATGGCACGATTAGTTGACCAACTTAGTGTGGCCGAATTAGATCACGGGACTCAACATTTTGATGCTTCAACGATTGCCGTGGTAACTATTGATACAGGAAACTCAACAACAAATATAATTCCAGAGCAAAGTCTCGCGACAGTAAATATTCGCTTCAATGACTCACATTCTGGAGATAGCCTCACAAAATGGCTAAAAATACAGACTGAAGGGATCATGGAAACCTTTGGTGTTGAAATAAGTACAGAGGTCCATATTTCTGGAGAAAGTTTTATTACACCACCTGGCGCGCTTTCTGATCTTGTTGCCCGAGCAGTTCAAGTTGAGACCAACCGCAAGCCAATACTTTCAACGAGTGGCGGAACCTCAGATGCCCGCTTCGTTCAGCATCATTGTCCAGTCATAGAGTTTGGACTGGTCGGCAAAACTATGCATCAAGTAGATGAGAGAGTAGAAGTTGCACAAATCCACCAGTTAAAATCAATCTACACTAGGGTTTTGAGTGATTATTTCACCTAAATATCGCAGAAGACTAGTAATTATGGTTAAAGAACCACGTGCCGGTAGAGTGAAAACACGGCTAGGACGCAGTATTGGAATGACAGCTGCAGCTTGGTGGTTTCGGCATCAAAGTCGACAACTAATACGGCGCTTAATCGATCCAAGATGGGACCTCATTTTGTCGGTCTCTCCAGACCATCAAGGCATAAAAAGCAGGTTTTGGCCATCAAATATTGCCCGGATTCCACAGGGGCATGGCTGTCTGGGTGATCGAATGACGTCTATATTCAAATTTTTACCACCTGGGCCTGTATGTATCATTGGGGCTGATATACTTAAGGTCGACATTAATGAAATATGGGCCGCCTTTCGGAGCCTGGGCACCCATCAGGCTACGTTAGGCCCAGCACAGGACGGTGGATATTGGCTGATTGGGCTCAAACGAAGTAAGGCTGTTTCTAGCCAAATATTTGAATCTGTGCGCTGGTCGAGCAAATCAGCTTTAAAAGATACTGTAGCCAGCATGCCTGACCTAACCATCAGCTACGTATCAACTTTAAGAGATGTAGATGATATCAGTGACTTGTAAGATAAATACAAAACCTTCACTTAAGCCCAAGACTAAGAGTACCATGAAAATAGCGGAGATTTATATTGCTAGAGCAATACTCAGATATTCTTTTTAACCAAATTTGGACTGAGGTTTCATCCTACAAGAATTAGTTTTCTGTACGAGTGTGTCTAATCCAAAGTCTGACGAGCCAATTGTACGGCGAGGATGCCAGCCATTATCACAATTACACCTATAATGTCCGAAAACCTTAAGCTCTCACCCAAAAAAATTACTGCAATAGCTACACCAAAAAATGGGTTTAAAAAATGGAATGTAGCCGCCTTCACAGCGCCTATTCGACTCACCAGCCAGAACCAAATGAAGGTTCCCACAAGCCCAGGTATAAAAACTGAGTAGGCAAAAGCAATAATTAGATTTGGAGACAAAACTATCGTCGGCTGCTCGAACAATAACCCAGGAATCACAAGTAATATTGAACCCACGAGCATCTGCAAACCCACTATCATCAAAAGGTTTCCACCAGAAGACGCTCCTCGCATCATCAATGTAGCAACAGTAAGTGAAATAACTGCTATGGCACATAGTATTATTCCTAAAAGGTCAGCCCCACTTTGCAATCTGACACCCATAATAAGAGCAACACCAAACGCTCCAACAAAAAGACCCAGTATCCCCAAGCGTGAGAGGCGTTCACCAAAAATTATCCACCCAGAAAACCCAACAGCCAAGGGCATTATGGATGCAATAATTGAGGCTAAAGACGCCTCAATAGACTGCATTGCTACAAAGTTTAGTCCAAGATAAAGAGCATTTTGGCAGATTCCAAAAACGATAGTGGCTTTCCATTGTTCAGGGGTCAATTTCCAAGATTGGCCTAACAATCTTGCTATTCCAACGCCTATAATACCGGAAATCATAAACCTGAGAGATAGGGCTAACAATGGGGGTGCATCAGCTACAATAATTCGGGCAGATGTAAACGCAGATGACCAAATGAGTGCAAAGGCTAAACCAGCAAAAATCGCTCGCACATCCATTAGACGCTTCTTTCGCACAATACCTTTGTGCCAGCATTGGTTAATATTCGCTGAAGAAGCAAGGTTAGTTGATTTTTTAGTATAAATTAACTCAAAAAAAGCTTTTGGTGATATCCCGTAAATAAAAAAGCCCACCCATTAAATTTAGGGTGGGCTTCTGAATCAGAATTTTTTTAGCTCAGCTATTTACACTATCTTTTAGTGCTTTCGCTATCGTCATTTTTACAACTTTGTCCGCACCTTTTTTGAAGCTTTCACCAGTTGCGGGGTTACGTACCATACGTTCAGGACGCTCACGGCAGTAAATTTTACCTACACCGGGCAAAGTCACAGCACCACCACCAGATACTTCGCTTGTTATAAGATCACAAATTGCATCCAAGGAAGCTGCTGCTGATTTCTTATCTGTATTCATTTTATCTGCCAAGGTGGCAACTAATTGTGTTTTCGTCATAGGTTTTGACATTTATTTTCTCCTAAAAAGCCCAACACCTTGGGCACCAATCCTTTATATTAACTGCATATTGTGGTGAGACACAACAAATTGTCTCAAATTAATTCAAAAAAATGTGAAATTAAAGAAAAGCTGTCTCCTGAAAACTTCTTAATTTACGAGAATGGATGCTTTCCAATGGCATTTCTCTCAAAATTTCCATAGCCCGTATGCCTATTCTGAGATGACGGACTACTTGGGTTTTATAGAATTCAGTAGCCATTCCAGGTAACTTCAGCTCTCCATGCAGTGGTTTGTCACTCACACATAATAATGTTCCGTAAGGTACACGAAACCGATAACCGTTCGCGGCAATTGTGGCACTTTCCATATCTAGAGCAATCGCACGGGACTGGCTTAAACGCAGTACAGGGCCAGATTGGTCCCGTAATTCCCAATTTCTATTATCAATCGTAGCTACCGTGCCAGTGCGCATAATTTTTTTTAACTCAAAACCGCTAAACTCTGTCACTTCAGCAACTGCCTGTTCCAGGCTTGTCTGTATTTCAGCAAGAGCTGGAATGGGTACCCAAATAGGCAAATCATCGTCCAATACATGGTCTTCTCGGAGATAAGCGTGAGCCAAAACAAAATCTCCTAAATCCTGTGAGTTTCTCAAGCCAGCGCAATGCCCAACCATTAACCAGGCGTGTGGACGTAACACCGCTATATGGTCCGTAGCAGTTTTAGCGTTTGAGGGGCCTACTCCGATGTTAACCAATGAAATCCCACTGCCGTCAATCCTTTTCAAATGATAAGTAGGCATCTGTGGAATCTTTTCAGAGCTTTTTAACAGTCCATCACCTTTTTTAATAAAATGATTTCCCGTTCCAACGAAGGAAAGATAGCCACTGGACGGGTCGTCCAACTGCTGACGCGCATATGCCTCAAATTCCTCGACATAAAATTGGTAATTGGTAAATAAGACGTGGTTTTGAAAGTGCTCAGGGTCAGTAGCCGTGTAATGGGCCAAACGAGCTAAAGAGTAATCCACTCTTTGGGCTGTAAAAGCTGCAAGTGGCATGCAGCCATCAGCCTTTGGGGCCGCAACACCATTAACTATATCATCATTCATTGTGCTAAGTTCTGGTACGTCAAAAACATCTCGCAATGTAAATCCGGCAGCTTCAGGTGGGACAACTAGGCTAGGATCATTCGCAATCGCAAAATGAATTGGTATTGGAGTATCAGAATACGCTACTTGTATTGATACATTGTGGTTCTCAATAAGCAGACCCACTTGTTGCTCAAGGTAGTGACGAAACATAGCTGGTCGTGTGATAGTCGCGGCAAACGTGCCAGGACCTGTCACATGACCAAAGGACAGCCTACTATCTACTGAGGCGTAACTCGTTGTTGTAATGCGAACTTCTGGATAGTAGGCTCTGTATCGGCAGCTACTTTGCCCAGTTCCTAGCACAGAAATAAATTTTTCACATAAAAAGTCTGAAGCCTCCCGGTATAACAGTATTAGATAGGCGACGGCGTCCTTGGGGTTTTCAAAGTTTTTTGTGGGCTTGTCAGCGGGCAACATCAAATTCGGTTCACCTTCAATCATCTTTCTTCAATACCCCTCAATACATTTGTGATTTCAAATTTTTTGACATCCACTAGACCCAGATCACTTATTCTAAGTTCAGGGATTACAACAAGAGCCAGCAAAGAGTGCTGCATGTAGGCATTATTTAATGAACAACCACATTCTCCCATCGCCTGCACCATATGCTCAGCTTTGGCAGCAACAGTTGAGGCTGGCGCATCAGACATAAGTCCAGCAATCGGCAGTTCAACGAGCGCCAATTCCTCACCATCTTTCCAAACTGTTACCCCACCACCAACTTTTGCCAAACGGTTTGCAGCTAACGCCATGTTTTTGTGACAAGTTCCTACCACAATCATGTGATGACTGTCGTGCGCAACCGTCGAAGCAACGGCCATGTCACCCCTATATCCAAAGCCAGATACGAAGGCATTTGTTACCGCTCCAGTCGCTTGATGCCGCTCAACTAAGGCAACCTGACAAACCTCACCTTGGCTACATATAATGCCATTTCTTACCGGCAAACATGCATCTAGCGCTTTGGTAGGAGCTTGGTTTTCAACAACCCCAATAACCCGCACATCTACTGCAGGCATTCCTTCAGGCGCAGTAATTACAAAATCCTCAGGGTTTTTGTTTACCCCCATATTGACAGTTTGCCGCACATTTTTTGGCCAAGACAGGTGCGGGCATTCTGCTTTGATATCACCCTTGATAGCCACAGTCTTACCACGCGCAATCACGTAATCTATTGGCAAAATTTTCAGGTCGCTAGTGAATATAATATCTGCGCGGCGACCTGGAGTAATACTCCCTAATTCACGTTCCAACCCAAAATGAGTAGCGGTGTTTAAGGTTGCCATCTGAAGGGCTACCACTGGATCACAGCCACAGGCAATCGCATGGCGCACCACACGGTTCATATGCCCTTCATTTACTATAGTTCCAGAATGGCAATCATCAGTGCAAAGAATGAAGTTGCGTGGATCAAGACCTTGCTCAGTAATTGCTGTAATTTGGCTTTCAACGTCATACCATGCACTACCCAAACGCAACATGGCGCGCATACCTTGTCGAACTCGCATTAAGGCATCAATCTCTCGGGTGCCTTCATGGTCATCAGCCGGTCCACCAGCTGCATAGGCGTGAAATGCAGGCCCGAGATCAGTGCTAGCATAATGCCCCCCAATCGTTTTTCCAGCATCTGCTGTTGCCGCCATTTCGGCAAGCATTTGAGGTTCGCTATTAATCACTCCTGGAAAATTCATCATCTCACCAAGGCCTATTATACCAGGCCAGGTCATCGCTTCAGAAACATCAGCGGCAGTAATTTTGAACCCAGTAGTCTCTAAGCCCGGAGCTGAGGGAGCGCAGCTTGGCATTTGTGTGTATATGTTAATCGGTTGCATCAACCCTTCATCATGCATCAGCCTCACGCCATTTATTCCCAGAACATTTGCTATCTCATGTGGGTCTGTGAACATCGTTGTAGTACCATGTGGGATGACTGCTCGAGCAAATTCTGCTGGGGTCAGCATCCCACTTTCAATATGCATATGGCCATCACAAAGTCCTGGTATCAAAAACCCTTCAGTACGCAAAACTTCAGTTTCATCACCAATACAATGACTTGCGTTCGGACCAACATACGCAAATCGTCCACCAGATATAGCAACATCCCAGCGTAAAATTTCTCGGGTGTGAACATTGACCAGCTGACCACCTAAAATTACTGTATCAGCCGGAATTCGACCAGCCGCCACAGAAATTAACTGAGAGGCGCTTTCAGGCCAAGTTTTAAAAAGATGTTCCATGTCGGAATTTCTCTGTTTTTACCCTAATAAGCAAGCCCCTTTTGTTACTGCAAAATGAAATTTTTAAAAATAGGGCAGTTTTTATAATATATTTTAAAGTATCCAATATACTCACTATACTCCAACGTTGTTGAGTATTTAAAAATAAGTTACACCACCTTTCAATTGTCGGGTTTTTAACAAAGTGAAGAAAGGTTACTTAATAATGGCAAAAAGTAATCTCCATCCAAATATGGATTATTGGGAAGAACGGGTGGATTTAGCAGCCACTTTTCGTTGGACCGTACGATTAAATATGCACGAAGCAGTAGCTAACCATTTTAGTTTTGCAATTAATGAAGGCGGTACTAAATTTTTAATAAACCCAAATCAGATGCATTTTTCACGTGTTAAAGCATCGAATTTGCTTGTCGTTAACGCGAATGATCCCTCCAGTATGGAAGGGCCTGATGCTCCAGACCCAACGGCCTGGGGTTTGCACGGGGGTTTACACAGACATTGTAAACATGCCCGATGTGTAATGCATGTGCATTCGCCCTATGCGACTGCACTGGCCGCACTCGCAGACAGTAATCTTCCTGCTGTAGACCAGAATGCTTGTATGTTTTTTAACCGCTACGTGATCGATGAGAGTTACGGTGGGTTGGCGTTTGAAAAAGAGGGAGAACGGTGTGCGGCGCTATTTGATGACCCAAAGAAGAAAGTAATGATCATGGGTAATCACGGTATCTTGATTATTGGTGCTACTGTAGCTGAAACTTTCAACAGAATGTTTTATCTTGAACGTGCCTGCCAAACCTATTTACTAGCACTGCAAACAGGCCAAAAACTTCGCATACTAGAAGATTCCATTGCTGAAAAAACTGCGCAGGCGATAGAAAATTATCCTGAACAAGGTTCCAGGCATTTGGCAGAACTAAAAACTATTTTAAACGAGGAGGGCAGCAATTACGCTAGTTAATTGCCCAGCAAGGATTAAAAAATGCATTACGGAATATCACCAGAGCAAGAGATGATTGCCAATACCGTTCGTTCGTTCGTTGAAAAAGAAATTTATCCGCACGAAGAACTCGTTGAACGTAGTGGAGAGGTCCCTGCAGAGATAGCACAAGACATAAAACAAAAAACATTAGACCTAGGGTTTTACGCATGTAATTTTCCAGAATCTGTTGGCTGTGCTGGATTGAACCATATGGATTTTGCGTTGGTAGAACGCGAACTTGGTCGTGGAAGCATGGCCCTCAATCATTTCTTTGGCCGTCCCCAAAATATTCTTATGGCTTGTGAAGGGGAACAAATTGAGCGCTACCTGATGCCTGCGGTACGTGGTGAACGTATGGATGCGTTAGCCATGACGGAGCCTGGCGCCGGCTCTGATGTCCGCGGTATGAAATGTTCTGCAGTTCGAGATGGGTCCGATTGGGTTGTTAATGGCACTAAGCATTTTATTAGTGGTGCGGATCACGCAGACTTTATTATTGTATTCATCGCGACGGGCGAAGATCAGACGCCAAAAGGGCCAAAAAAGCGGATAACGGCGTTTCTAGTAGATCGCGGGACAACAGGTTTCACAATTCGTGATGGTTATAAATCTGTTAGCCATCGTGGTTATAAAAATATGATCCTGGACTTTGATGATTGCCGTTTGCCGCAAACTCAAGTTTTAGGTGAAGTGGATGGAGGCTTTGAAGTAATGAATACGTGGCTTTATGCAACCCGCATAACTGTCGCCACCATGAGCGTTGGCAGGGCACGTCGCGTTTTTGACTACGCCCTTAACTATGCAGCAGACCGAGAACAGTTTGGTCAAAAAATTGGAAAGTTTCAGGGAGTCAGTTTCCAATTGGCCGACATGATAACAGAAATTGATGCTGCTGACCTTCTCACACTTGCCGCTGCAGATCGCCTTGATAAAGAACTCCCCGCTAATAGAGAAATTGCAAGTGCAAAACTATATGCCAGTGAAATGCTGGCGCGCGTCACAGATGCGGCCATCCAACTCCACGGTGGAATGGGCTTAATGGATGATTATCCTCTTGAACGATTTTGGCGGGACGCAAGAGTTGAGCGCATTTGGGACGGTACTTCAGAAATCCAACGACACATTATTAGCCGCGATCTTCTTCGCCCATTGGAAGCTTAATATGGTTTCTCCTAAAGGGACCAAACCCAATTTGATCTATAAAGACAGTTTCAGCTGGTACGGAGAAAATTCTTGAACCTAACTAGGTTGTTTAAACCAAAAACTATTGCTGTAGTAGGCGGCGGGGCATGGTGTGAATCAATTATGTCCGCCGCCCACCAAATTGGTTATGAAGGCACCATTTTACCAGTCCACCCATCTGGAAAAAAAATAGCTGGGGTGAAGTCTTTAAAGTCTCTGGACGCATTTCCAGGCTTAATAGATGCAGCTTTTGTCGGAGTTAATCGGCACGCCACATTAGACATTGTTACTCAATTGCAAACCTTAAATGCTGGAGGCGCCACCTGTTTTGCCTCTGGGTTTTCCGAAGCTGCGGCCGAAGATGCTTCCGGCGTAAGTTTGCAAAAAAAATTGGTCAAAGCCGCAGGCGAAATGCCTATCCTAGGACCTAATTGTTATGGATTTTTAAATGCGTTTGATAAGTGCGGCATATGGCCTGACCAACACGGTTGCCGTGAAGTAGATCAAGGCGTAGCAATTTTGACCCAGAGTTCTAACATTGCAATTAATATTACAATGCAAAATAGGGGATTGCCTATTGGTTATGTGATTGCGTGTGGGAACCAGGCCCAAACCTCCCAGGCAGATGTTGCTATACATCTACTAAATGATCCTCGCATAACCTCTATCGGCCTACACATTGAAGGCTTTGGCGATCTACGCAAGTGGGAAAGCCTTGCTCATAAAGCCCATCAAAAAAAAATCTCCATTATTGTTCTGAAATCAGGTAAGTCCCTTCAAGCACAATCCGCTGCAATTTCTCATACTGCTACGGTTGCCGGCAGTGATGCCGGAGCCCAAGCTTTTTTAGATCGCCTTGGTGTTCGCCGTGCTGATAGTTTGCCCGTATTTTTAGAGATGTTAAAATTAAGTCACCAATTTGGAACAATTAAGAGCAACCAGATAGCATCAATTTCCTGTTCAGGGGGTGAGGCCGCATTAGCTGCTGACGCAGCTTACGGCACTTCATTGAAATTTCCACCGCTCACGACTCTCCAGCGTAAGGGCTTAAGAAAAGCTCTTGGGCCGATGGTGGCTTTAGCTAATCCTCTCGATTATCATACGTATATTTGGCGCGATGAACCAAAAATGACAGCAGCATGGGCGGCAATGGCCGATCCAACAATAGCGCTAACTCTTTTGATTAGTGATTACCCTCGCTCAGACATTTGTTCTCAAAAAGATTGGAATTGTGTGACAGGGGCTGCGATCGCAGCAGCAAAAGAAACAGGAAGGCCCTATGTAGTTGTGGCCAGCTTAGGTGAATTGATGCCAGAAAATGTTGCTAAAAAACTTATGAGTAATGGTGTCGCTGCAGCAAATGGACTGGATCACTGCATTCAAGCAGTTAATATTTTGACTCAAGATTTGCCACGAGATGAAACTCCTGTGAGTTTACCAGGTTTAGAGAGGACCTCCCATATCCTAGACGAATATACTGCAAAACAGGAACTCACTCGTTATGGAGTTTCTGTCCCACACGGGAATGTCGTCTCAGATCGTACGAAGGCGGTACAAATAGCAACTGAGCTTGGGTTTCCAGTTGCGGCTAAAATAATGGGTTTAGCGCATAAAACGGGTGCAAACGGAATAGCCCTTGGATTAAACTCACCAAACGACATTGAAGATATATTACCTAAACTAGTATCTGGTGACGTATTAATTGAAAATATGATTGTGGGATCCATTACCGAATTATTAGTTGGAGTAACACGAGACCCTGCACATGGGTTTGTTATGACTTTAGCCGCAGGTGGCACCACTACCGAACTTCTTGGAGACAGTGCAAGTTTACTTCTGCCAGCAAAAAGATCCAATGTGATTATAGCGCTTAATAGCTTAAAAATGGCGCCATTGCTGCATGGATATCGCGACAAAAAGAAGGTAGATTTCAATGCCATTTTAGATTCAATTGATGGTATACAGGCCTATGTACTTGCTAATGTAGACAGTCTGGAAGAAATTGAAATTAATCCATTAATCTGTACGCCAAAGGCTGCCATTGCTGCTGATGCCTTAATAAGGAAATCCTAATGAGTCCGATCAAAACACGAGTTCAAGACGGTATACTCCAGGTAACCCTTGATCGACCAAAAGCGAACGCCATTGATCTTAAAACAAGTAAGGTTATGGGAGAAACCTTTAAAAAATTTCGAGATGATCCAAATTTAAAAGTTGCCATTATAACTGGAGCAGGTGAAAAGTTTTTTTGTCCCGGATGGGATTTAAAGGCCGCCGCTGATGGCGACGCTGTGGACGGTGATTATGGCGTTGGTGGTTTTGGCGGCCTACAAGAACTATCAAATCTTAACAAACCAGTAATTGCCGCAGTAAATGGCATCTGCTGTGGAGGTGGTCTGGAATGGGCACTTTCTGCAGATATCATTCTAGCTGCTGATCATGCCAGTTTCGCACTTCCCGAAATTAGGTCTGGAACTGTTGCTGACGCCGCCTCAATTAAGGTTCCAAAACGTATTCCATATCATATAGCTATGGAATTGCTTTTAACGGGGCGTTGGTTTGATGTGGACGAAGCAAAGACTTGGGGCATAGTTAACCATTCCTACCCAGCAAAAGAACTCATCTCTGAAGCCTGGGAATTAGCGCGACTCTTGGCAAGCGGACCTCCATTGGTCTACGCAGCGATAAAAGAGATTGTACGTGACGCGGAAAATAGCAAATTTCAAGATGCGATGAACCGAATTACTCAACGCCGACTCCATTCAGTTGATATTTTATACGCCTCTGAAGATCAATTGGAGGGTGCTAAAGCCTTTGCTGAAAAACGAGACCCTATTTGGAAGGGTAAATAATGAACCAATTATTAATGCCCTTTTTAAGCTAAACACTTCTAAAAATGGCAACGACCCCTTCGCCATCAGTGTGATCACCTTCGAAATAAATTTGTACTGTTATGAATTCAAGCTGAGTAATCTTTTTACTTAGTTGATGAAATTTTTTTTCAAAACCAGTACTTGAAAAATAAGTGCTGTTTATTGCAATACAAAATAAAGCTCCAGGCTTTGAAATTCGTAACAACTCATCCAATGCTGATGCACCAACATGTCCATGAGTAAAAGTGCCAGCACTTATTATATAGTTATAAGTATTGTCTGGGATAAGCAGTCTTGAAAGCAAATCTCCCTCTATCATATTCTCATAGCAACCCTTAGCCCTTGCTACTTCAAGCATTTCTGGAGAAATATCCAATCCATCAATATTTGAATAACCATGAGAATTGAGGCGTTGTCCGACCAATCCTGTACCTGCACCTACATCGAGTATCCTACCATTTTGGGATCCGTTTAGTTTTGCTGCAAATGCATCTGCCACCCGGATAGGTAAAGCATAACCCATATTTTCGGCAAAATCACAGTCGTAAGTTTTGGCCCAATCCGCATAAAGCAATCGATTGTCATCAGGTGATTGCAAAGCATATGCCGCATCAAGGCTAGGTTTTTTTGCCATAATCTATCCTGTCACAATTTGTATCTTCTAGTATGGGTACTTAGAGCTTATGAGAGTGATATGGCCAAGTGTTTACTTTGTATTGGATACGGTTTTTCTGCCCGCGCACTGACTGCTGATCTTCAGCAACAGGGCTGGCATGTCATCGGAACAACTCGTAACGAAGATCGCGCGCGCATTATGCGTGAGGCCGGTGTGCAACCGATTATTTGGCCAAGTCATGATCTAGACCAAGCTTTAAAAGACGCATCACATCTTTTAGTTTCCGCCTCACCTAGTTCAGAGGGTGATCCTTTTTTAAATGCGGTAGATCCGAACGCTTATAAATTTTCTTGGATTGGGTATTTGTCAACTACTGGCGTTTACGGTGATCATAATGGAGGATGGGTAGATGAGACTTCATCCCTGAACCCAGCAACAAAACGAGGCCAATGGAGAGTAGACGCGGAGACTGCGTGGTCAAATATGGGACTTCCACTACATATATTTCGTTTAGCAGGCATATACGGCCCAGGGCGCGGGCCGTTTTCAAAAGTAAGAAATGGAACAGCTCGGAGGATTATAAAAGACGGTCAAGTGTTTAGCCGAATTCATGTCGACGACATTTCTCAAGTTTTACAAGCCTCAATCAATCAACCTCGGCCTGGAGCTATTTATAATGTATGCGATAATGAGCCTGCACCACCACAACATGTTATCAAATATGCAGCGCAGATCCTAAAGTTGCCAGTGCCACCAGATATCCCTTTTGAGGCTGCTGAACTGACGTCAATGGCGCGCAGTTTCTATGCAGAAAATAAGCGGGTTCGGAACGGTTTAATAAAATCAGAGCTTGGTGTAAATTTAAAATATCCTAATTTTAAAGTTGGGTTACAGAGCTTGCTGGACAAAAAATTTGCGAAAAAACCAAGCTATACTGGAGAGTAGAAAAGACCCCACATCGTGAGATAGCGCAAGGGGCCTCCAGGGTGAGTCCAATCTGATACAACACAAAAATAAATTATGTAAAAACAGCTAGTAAAAGTATAAGTATTCTATCATTTAGAATACTTATATTACCATTCATCTCATGCTCTGACCTTGAGTGTTGAAACAGCTAAAGTTTCCAAAACTTTTTCTTGTATATCTTTGGATGATAGTTTGGCTTCACGATACATGTCATCGGGACTTGCCTGATCAATGAAGGTGTCTGGCAGTACCATCGACCGGAATTTCAAACCACTATCAAAAACAGCTTCTTCTGCTAAAAGTTGAGCAACATGGCTCCCAAATCCTCCAATAGCACCCTCTTCAACAGTGATTAATGCTTCATGGGTTTCCGCCAGTTGTAGGATTAAATCACGGTCAAGCGGTTTGGCAAAACGAGCATCTGCGATGGTAGGTGTAATACCTTGTACAGCAAGAGCTTCTGAAGCAATCATCACTTCACTAAGCCTAGTCCCAAAAGATAGGATCGCAACTTTTTTCCCATTCTGAATAACCCTACCTTTTCCAATTTCTAGGGCTTCAGCATTTTCTGGTATGGTGCAGCCAACTCCCTCACCCCTCGGAAACCTAAAGGCAATTGGACCAGCGTCATATTCGACCGCAGTTGCTACCATGTGACAAAGTTCTGCTTCATCTGCTGCAGCCATCACTACAAAGCCAGGTAAATTTGCCAAAAATCCAATATCAAATGAACCTGCATGGGTCGCACCATCAGCGCCAACAAGCCCAGCTCGGTCGATAGCAAATCGTACTGGCAAGCGCTGGATTGCTACATCATGCACAATTTGGTCATAACCCCTTTGCAAAAAAGTGGAATAAATAGCGCAGAAGGGCTTCATACCACCAGCGGCTAAAGCTGCAGAAAAAGTTACGCCATGCTGTTCAGCAATACCTACATCAAAACAGCGGCTCGGATAACGTTCTGCAAAAAGATTAAGTCCCGTACCATCTGGCATCGCCGCGGTTACAGCACAGATTTTATCATCTTTCCCTGCGTGCTCTAATAATGTTTTTGCAAAAACAGAGGTGTACGAAGGTGCATTAGAGATAGCTTTCGATTGTGAACCAGTCAAAATATCGAACTTACCCACTCCGTGGCCTTTATCACTGGCGGTCTCTGCAGGTGCGTAACCCTTGCCTTTTTTTGTAATCACGTGAACTAACATTGGCCCGTCCGCACGTTCTCTGACCATGCGCAAAACTGGCATTAATTGATTCAAGTCATGGCCATCAATTGGCCCAAGGTAATTAAAACCCAGTTGCTCAAAAATTGTCCCACCCACGGTCATGTGCTTAACCATATCTCGGGCACGCTTGGCCCCTTCCCTAAAAGGTTCAGGTAACAGTGATACTGCACCTTTGGCCGCAGCCTTAAATTCTTGAAAAGGTGCTCCAGCGTAAAGTTGGCTTAGGTATGAAGAAAGCGCCCCTACGGGCGGAGCGATTGACATCTCGTTGTCATTTAAAATTACAATCATGCGTTTTTTTAGGTGGCCTGCATTATTCATTGCCTCAAAAGCCATACCCGCACTCATAGCGCCATCACCGATTACAGCTATTGTATCCCCAATACCATGTTCAGGTGCACCACCCAGGTCCCTCGCAACGGCAAAACCTAAGGCAGCCGAAATAGATGTTGAAGAATGTGCCGCGCCGAATGGATCGTACTGGCTCTCACTGCGTTTAGTGAACCCACTAAGCCCACCCTTCATTCGCAAAGTGCGGATACGATCCCGACGACCTGTCAATATTTTGTGGGGATAAGTTTGGTGAGAAACATCCCAAATTATACGGTCTTTGGGAGCGTCGAAGATAGCATGTAGCGCCACAGTCAACTCAACCACACCCAATCCAGCACCAAGGTGCCCACCCGTTTCTGATACGGCTGAAATAGTTTCAGCACGTAGTTCGTCCGCCAACTCATGGAGTTCTGGATCAGTTAATAATTTCAAATCTGCAGGCGTTGATACTCTGTCTAAAATTGGAGTTTCGGGATGGCCAGTCATAGATTTGACCCTTTCAGTTCTTACGCGACACAACAAACTGTGCCAACTTTTTTAACATTACCGCCCTGTCCCCAAAAGGTACTAAAGCATCACAGGCCGCATCCGCAAGAGCTTGAGCCCGAAGCTTTGCCGGCGCCAAGCCTAAAAGAGATACAAAAGTTGCTTTTCCTGCCTCATTATCTTTGCCAACGGCTTTTCCAACAATGGTGATATCACCCTCTACATCTAAAATATCATCGGCAATTTGAAACGCTAGCCCTAGTGCCTGAGAATATCTCCTCAGAGCTTTTGGATCTTCACCTGACAAAACAGCACCAGCAACAGCAGACCATTCAATAAGGGCTCCTGTTTTATTACGTTGAAGTTCCGATATTTCGTTTAAGTTTAATGGCCTAGTAGATGTCTCTGCTGCAATATCTTGCGCTTGGCCTAACACCATCCCCTGCGCACCTACTGCACGCGCAAGACTTGAAATTAGGGTCAGTCGAATATTTGGATCATCACTACACGCCGAACGGCTGAGTAGCTCAAACGCAAATGTTTGGAGTGCATCACCAACTAAAACTGCAGTTGCCTCATCCCATTTCTTGTGAACGGTAGGAACCCCACGGCGCAAATCGTCGTCATCCATGCATGGTAAGTCATCATGAACTAACGAGTAAGTATGTAGGGCCTCCACAGCAGCCCCAACAGATATAGCATTAGTTTGAGGTACCCCCATTAGGGCAGCACTCTCCATTACAAGAAATCCTCGTAAACCTTTGCCACCAAGTACCGCATAACGCATACCGTCTGCAATTTTATCTGAACCAAAAGGCTTAAGCGACTCTCCAAGGTATTTCTGTATGGAGGTGTTCGCTACGTTGAGCTTTTCAAGAAGCTTAATATCTTTCATCAGATTGACATGCCGGCCTTACTTTAGCCTGCATCCAGCGGCACAGTACCAGTGGGCTGTCCCTCACTATTTAAAGTGATAGCCGCTACTTTTTCTTCAGCAGATTTCAGCTTTGTTTCACAATGGGCCTTCAGCGCAGCACCACGCTCATACAAAGAAATTGAGGCGTCCAGGGCAACATCCCCTCGCTCAAGTTGTGTTACCACTTGCTCGAGCTCAGACATTGCACTTTCAAAGCTCATTTCTTCAATCAACTCATCAACCATTCGCTTTATCCCTTCAAAGCATTCACATGTGATACAACTGACACAGCCAACGCCTCAAGATCATAGCCACCTTCCAGACAGGATACCACCCGGCCATTGCTATGCTTCGCGGCCAATACACACAATTCCTTGGTCACCCAAGCAAAATCCGTTTCGTCAAGCTCCATCCCAGCCAGTGGATCAGCTTTATGAGCATCAAAACCAGCAGAAATTAGTAATAATTCTGGGGCCCATCTGTCAACCGCTGGTAATACTTTCTCAACCATTGCAGCACGAAAAGCATGTGTGCCAGCACCCTCCAATAAAGGCACATTTATTACATTCTCATGCCCCCCCGTTTCATGTGCATGCCCAGTTCCAGGGTATAGAGGCATTTGATGGGTACTAGCGAATAATATTCGTGCATCATCCTCTACAATGTCTTGGGTACCATTTCCATGGTGAACATCAAAATCTACAATCGCTACTCTGCTCAAACCGTGATGATCTAAGGCATGCTTAGCTGCTAAAGCCACGTTGCCAAAGAAGCAAAACCCCATCGGAGTTTCTCGCTCGCAGTGATGTCCAGGGGGCCGGGTGGCGACAAATACATTTTGCGCGTCACCAGCCATGACCATATCTACAGCGTGGATTGCACCACCAGCAGCACGCAATGCCGCAGTCAGTGTATGAGGGCAAAGATGAGTATCGTTATCCAAGGAGAGCCATCCTGAGTCAGGGACTGCGGCCTGAATTGTACTTATGTGGCTCTTCGGATGTACCCTAAGCAAATCATCATCCGCTACTAAAGGAGCATCGACTATTTCCAATCCCAGCGGGGTTAGTGCCTCAAGGATACACTCTAAGCGCGCTACTTGCTCGGGGTGTCCAGGCGGATTTACATGCTGCAAACAATCTTTATGTGTAATAATCTTTGTTATCATATTGGTCACCTCTACTCCAAACCAAGCATATAACCTGTACCCCGAACTGTTTGCAGGTAACGCGGCTGTTTTGGGTCAGTTTCTATTTTGCGCCTCAGTCTGGCAATCTGAACATCCACAGCGCGTTCTTGTGCTTGACCACCACCACGGCCAAGCTGTTCGACTAAAGTAGTCCTACTTAAAGGCGCACTTTTATGTTTTGAAAAAATTCGCATGAGATGACTTTCTGTGGCAGTCAATCGAATAAGCTCATCACCTTTCCATAATTCACCACGTTCAACGTCATAGGAAACCTCGCCTAAATGCAATACTTTTGGTACCTCAGAATTTTCTTCTACAGCCGGCGCCCGCCTCAAAATTGCAGCTAACCGCAACAATAGTTCCTTTGGTTCAAAGGGTTTGACCAAGTAATCATCTGCTCCCGCCTCTAAGCCTCTAATTCTGTCAGCCGTTTCTCCCTTTGCGGTGAGCAGTAAAATAGGGGTATTGCGCGTCTCACGAAGATGTTTGGTAAGGGATACTCCATCCTCCCCAGGCATCATGACATCCAGAATAATTAAATCAAAATCCAGTCCAGCAAGGATACGGCCAGCTTGCCCAGCATCTCTGGCGACGGAAACTAAATACCCATCTCTAATAAGAAATTTCTGTAGTAGAACTCGTATACGTTCATCATCGTCTACAACTAATAAATGCAGACCAGAAGTCATGAACGCTGCCCATTACTACGTGTCCCATAATGCTTTTTCAGTTCAGGATCCATCATGGCCTCTAGAACTGCACGAAAACCCTGCACTGCATCCGCACCCGCTTGACGGTAAGCGGTTCGCATACGATCACTCTGGGCGTTAGATAGCGCTCGCTCAAACTCAGAGCCATCTTCTGTCAAACTTAAATGGCGTTGCCTTTTGTCTTGTACTCCCACCTCATTCAGTACCAATCCATCTTGGATCAATGTTCTTAAAACACGGTTAAGGCTTTGCTTGGTCACACCTAATGTGGATAACAAATTATTTATTGTAATGGCGGGACTGCGTTTTATAAAATGTAGGGCCCTATGATGAGCTCGGCCATAGGACCTTTCGGACAAAATACGATCTGGATCAGCAGTAAAACCTCTGTAGGCAAAAAACATTGCCTCTATACCTTTTCTTAATTGCTCATCAGTTAAAAAAAGTAATCCACTGGAATTTTCTGACTGGCCGTACCCCAAAGACATACCACTTCCCTTCTTATATAACTTGAACCAACAATACGTCAGTGTTGTTGACATTCCAAGAATCAATTGTTAAAAAATTTCACATTTTTAGTAATATTATGTCCGAAACGGATATTTTCTGTGAAATAAATGAAAATATTGGGTGACTAAAAGGAAAACTTACATGTCCGCAGCATACGATGACCGTGATGGTGCCATCTGGATGGATGGTGAGATGGTAAATTGGCGAGATGCCAAAGTACATATTCTGACGCATGCAATGCACTACGGCAGCTCAGTGTTTGAAGGTGAGCGCGCGTACAATGGTAAAATATTTAAGTCAAAAGAGCATTCGGAACGACTTTTGAAGTCTGGGGAGTATATGGATATTCCAATTCCTTACACAGTTGAAGAAATCGAGGCTGCAAAAACTGCGGTCATAGCTGCTTCTGGCCTTCAAGATGCATACGTGCGTGCTATATGCTGGCGCGGATCTGGCGAAGACATGGGCGTCGCTTCTTCGCGAAATCCAGTCAAAATGGCAATCGCAGCGTGGGAATGGGGTGCGTACTATGGCGACGCTAAAATGCAAGGAGCCAAACTAGATATCGCAAAATGGAAACGACCAAGTCCAGAAACAATTCCGTGTTTTGCCAAGGCAGCTGGGCTTTACATGATATGCTCTATGTCAAAGCATGCTGCCGAAGCTAAGGGTTGCTCAGACGCCATGATGCTTGATTATCGTGGTTATGTAGCAGAGGCTACAGGAGCAAATATTTTCTTTGTTAAGGATGGTGAGGTGCACACTCCAGATCCTGACTGCTTTCTAAATGGGATCACACGGCAAACTGTAATAGACATGCTTCAGCAACGCGGCATTAAAGTAAATGTTCGCCATATTGATCCAGACGAGCTAAGCAGTTTTGAGCAATGTTGGTTAACGGGGACCGCTGCAGAAGTTACACCAGTAGGACAAATTGGAGATTATACTTTTGAAGTTGGTACTTTGGCCCGCGAAATTGCCGAAAGCTATGAGAAACTAGTTAGACAATAAGGCAAAAATGTTGAAACCAACCCAATCTACGAGCTATAGAATAACGTGAATTAATGAGGAATCTGTTCGAGGTTACTCTGACGGCCCAACCACTGCTCACGCCACAAAATCACAATGCCCGAAAGAATGATGACTGTGGCACCGATGATAGTCCACCAATTTGGGATTTCACCAAACCAAAAATAACCTATACCTAAGGCTAATAACATCGATGAATAATCAAATGGGGCGACCACCGAGGCTGGAGCATTTCGATAGGCCGCAGTCAAAAAAATCTGACCAACTCCACCAATTAGCCCAGCGCCAATGAGCATTAAACTAGCTTCAAAAGTTGGTACAACCCACCCAAAAGGTAGGGACAGTAAAGAAAGTATGGTGACCATTAAAGAATAATAAAAGACAATCTGGGCAGTGTTTTCTGTAACAACCAGCCGCCTCACAAATATGTGAGCCAGAGCGGCTAAAGCAGCAGACGCCAGAATTGCTACCGCACCAATAAGTTCAAATATACTTCGCTCATCGCTAAAATTTATAGTAGGCCATAATACGATCAACACGCCAAAAAAACCTAAAGTTACTGTTATTAAACGGAACACCCGCACTGTTTCACCTAAAATAACTGCCGCTAAAATTGTTAGCACCAGGGGTGTCGTGAAGCCCAATGCAGTCACTTCTGAAAACGTCAGTACTCCAATCGCGAAAAAGCGCAACGACATAGCCACTGCACCAGCCAAACCCCGCCAAATATGGCCAGAAATGTTTGAAGTACGTAAAGCGCCAGGAAGGTCACCCCGGGCGGCCAGCCAACCAATTACAACCAATATAGAAAAAAAAGCGCGGTAAAATACTTGCTGGCCAGTCGGAACCTCGCCTGCGGTAGCTTTTATTATCGCCATCATAAAGGTAAAAATCGTAACAGCCATCACCTTAAGCAGTATGCCACGAATATTATTAGTCATTGATTTCCAATCTGGCTCTTTTTAAAAAAGCCAAACTACATTCAGCTTAGCGCACTCAAATACAGGACAGTCCAAATGACAAGTCATACCAATGAATTTGACCGACCAATTGGCGTCCCCATTTATTTCACTGGTCCATGGCCACATCGCTTTTTAGGAGAAGTTATAGGCTAACCCATACCAAACCCAAACATGCAAAAGGCCTGTTTAAGAGTTTTAGCCATGATAAATCTGCCGTAAATTGGACGTATTTTTATTTCTCTCCTGTGTGAGCAATAAAAAAACCTTGCCCAAGATTCAGCTTGGTTTTCGATAATTAACCTTAACTGGAATGCTTTGAAAGAACGCTTCAACGTTTATCTTAATCCAGTAAACTTTGACAAAACCGGGAAGCAAATTTAAAAACTTGTTGAGTGTTAAAACTTTTATTTTATGGGGGAAGTGGTAACAACCACTTACTTCGATACAGAAAATAAAAACTTCAATACTATTTTTGGATTGCTAGCCAAGTAATATATGGCTTTGCGAACAACGTGAGCAGTAAAGTTGTATGCAACTTGCATAAACTTTAAAATGGAAAGCCATCAAATCAATCAACCATGAACAATTCCTAAAGAAATCCTTATAACCATCTTTTCAGTTTAAAGTTCATCCCAATTTTGAACTTCGCCGCGAAGTACTTGATCTTCTAATATTGCTTCTTGATGAGATATTGATTGAAGCATATTTAATATTTTTTCTGATATTTCTTTTGGCACACATACTACACCGCTCTCATCAGCGATTATCATATCCCCTGGAGAAATTTTTGCTTCTCCAATAATTATCGTTTCGTTAATAGAGCCAAAGGTAAATTCATTTCGACTTCGGCGAGGACAAACTCCAGTGGCCCACACAGGATAACCACACTCACGAATTTCTTCAACATCGCGGCAAGTACCCCACATTATGGTTCCACATACGCCACGTTTTTGGGCAAGTTTAGATGCAAGCCCCCCCCACGCAGAAGCAGTTTTAGTACCACCAAGATCCATTACCACTACTTGACCTGATGACATTGTTTTTAAAACTTGTTCTAGTGGTTTCCCAACACCACCACCAAATCTCCAAGCCTCTGGATCAGCTGATTTTTCTGTAAATCTAACAGGCATAGCCTTACCTACTATTCGACCTTGGCCATAACGCTGAGCGCTCACACCCGATATGACTCCATTTATACCTATTTCATCAAGAGCATCAGATATTGCTGCTGTCGGATATTGCGAAAATTGGGCCTCTGTTGATAAATTTTCCATACAATTTTTACTCCTACTTAAAACTTTCAAATGATATTTGATGTTTTCTAATAAAGTCCCAATCGTATTTCACACCCATTCCTGGACCATTGGGTACCGAAACATTTCCATCTTTATCAATACAATCAAGACCATCCCTGTATTCATCAGCATAAATATTCATACACCGCCCTATTTCAGGAGTTTTTGGGTGAACTAGAGACATTTCATAAAAATTACTATTTCTGATTGCAGACATCAATTGGCGGTGTGCTGGATGTGGACCATGGATTTCAACGTCAAGACCAAAACCTTCAGAAGCATGGGCAATCTTAAATGCGCCTGTGATACCACCATCATATTCTGCATCAGCTCGAACAAAATCAGTTCCCTCAGCAACAATAAAGTTCACGTGCTCCTCAAGCCCCCGAACATGTTCTGTTTGTAATAGAGGTGTTCTAAATCTTTGGCGCAACATTTTATGCGCAGTGGTTGAAACCCCTGAGTCCCTATATGCATCCTCCAACCACAAATATTGTGCATCATCACATGCTTGCCCTATTGCAAGAACTTCAGCGAACGTTCTTAATTTGCACGCAGGATCGATCATTAAAGGAAAATCGTCTCCAACAGCATATCTTACTTGAGAAATAGTGTTTGTAAGTTCAGAAATTGAATAATCTTCCCAGATATGAATTTTATAGCCTTTATAACCCATTTCCTTGCATTGAATGGCGAAAGCAGCAAAAGCTTCAGGGCTATCTAGCCCCCCAGCTCTATCACCAGACATGGTTGATGCATATGTGGGAAGTCTAGTTCTATAGCCGCCAAGCAACTCCCCAACCGAGCATCCATAGAGTTTACCCGCAAGGTCCCAAAGTGGAATGTCGATCATTCCAATGCCCATTTTATCAAACTTTCGCAAACACCGTTTTGCATCATTGTAAATAAGTTCACGTTGAAGAGGGTCTTTTCCAATAACATGATCTACAAATTTTTTCAGTTGTGAAAAACCTACAGCATCTCCTCCGACAAACTCACCAGTAATTCCCTGATTAGTATGTATTTGAACAGAAAATGCTTTAACCGTCTTTTCTCCACCCGGTTCATAAATCAAACTGAACCCACTTGGATCCAGTCCTAAATCAGGGAGCTTAAAAGCAGACAACCCAACGTCAACAGATGTAATTTTAAGTTCCGACATTTTGATCTCAGACTTCCCCCTATTCTAAAATAAATCTGCATGTAACATGTAAATAGTCAACACGTAAAAAAGGTTGTGAACTTAAAAATTGGAGAAAACCGCTACTTTTAGGACGAAATGTTCAATAATTTAGAGCCCCATTTTCTCAAATAAGTTATTCAATAATAAATAGTTGACTCTATGTAAGATTTAAAATCTTATTAATTTACATGTAATATGTAAATTAATACTTACTATTTCTAATTTGTTAATTAAGGGAGGAAGACATGTTTATTAAAAATATAGTATCAAAAGTGCTAGTGGGCTCTGTGCTCTTGGGACAAGCTGGAATTGTTTATGCAGATAATATAAAAGTGTCCGGCTGGCATCAGCTTTTTGATTTTTCTAAGCCTGCTATTTTGATGGCTGAAAAAAAATATGAAGCAAAAAATGCGGGTACAGACCTAATAATGGTCGATACTGCTTTTGGACAGGCTTTACAGCAAGCGACTGTATCGACAATAGCAGGCAACCCGTCCGACGTAATTCAACTTGTTGCCGGTTGGGTTCCAGCAATGGCTGAAATTGGTGGCTTGAGGGCATTAGACAATTTATTCACCCAAGAAGAAATTAATTCAATTCCCAAGACTTCGCGAGACGCACTTACGTGGGAAGGTGAGCTTGTGGCCGTTCCATGGAATCCAGGCCCCATTTTAATGCACTATAATAGAAATTTGATGAAAGAGGCCGGACTTGATCCAGATAGTCCACCTGCGACGTGGCCAGAATTAAAAGAAGCAATAATGGCTATCTGTAAATTGCCTGAGCGCAATGGTGGATCAGTGTATGGGATTGCCTTACGTACGTCACAAAACCCAAACTCAGCGCAGTGGAGCATTCCAATTGTCTATGGTCATGGTGGCGATATACAAGTTGATAATGTACCCGCAGTTAACAATGAAAGCGTGAGTGATGCTTTGAATTGGATCGCTGAGATCGTAAATTCAAATTGTAGCCCAGTTGGTTTTGGCTTTGCTGAGACAAGAACTCTATTTGCTCAAGAGCGTGCAGGGTTTATTTTTGAGGGCCCCTGGGGGCGTGGTTTGGTTAAAAACATGTCTGATGGTAAATTAACTGTGGAGCCAAAAGGAGATGTTTGGGTAGCCCAGATGCCAGCAGCGCCTGATGGTACCGTAAAAACTATCGGTAACCCCATTGTGGCAACTGTATCCTCGAAGTCAAAAAATCCAGAACTTGCAGTCGATTTCCTCAGAACTGTTCTTTTCGATAAAGAAATCACAGATGAATTTTTTACGTCATCAGGATTACTTCCGTCTAGCAGTATGGATATTCTTGGGTCAGGCCTTGTTGGCGCTGATGCATACGCTCAGTTGTTTGTTGACGCGTTACCATTCACTTATGATACACCAATCAAGAGCTCCAAATTCAACATGATCCTTGGAGAGTTAGCCATTGGCATGCAAGAAGTTATCAGTGGTGCAAATTCAAATGATGTTCTCACTAAGGTTGATGAAAAGATTAAATCAAAATTAAAGAGATAAGATCAGTATCGATTGAATTAACGTGACATCCGCTGACCTAGCGGATGTCACATTTTATTTTTGTCTATTAGTTGGAATACAGGAAATTAATTGTCTTACGTGGAACTTAATAATATTGGAAAATCATTTGACCGCGTTGAGGTCTTAAAAAAGATTAATCTAAGCATAAAAAAAGATGAGTTTTGTGTTTTAATTGGTCCATCTGGCTGTGGAAAATCAACGCTGCTAAGAATTATTGCTGGATTGGAAAGCCCTTCATCTGGAAGCTTAAGTCTCAACAATAAAGATGTTACGGAGTTACGCCCAAGGGATAGAAATATTGCTATGGTGTTTCAAAATTACGCTTTGTATCCGCATCTAACGGTTCGAGGTAATATGGAGTTTGGTTTAAAACTAGATAAAACTCCTAAAGCTAAGATAAATGACCTCGTAAACGAAGCAGCGGCAATTTTAAAACTTGAACCGTATTTAACCCGCTATCCAAAGCAACTCTCCGGTGGGCAGCGCCAAAGAGTGGCAATGGGACGCGCCATAGTAAGAAACCCATCCTTATTTTTATTTGATGAGCCTTTATCAAATCTTGATGCCAAACTTAGAACGAAAATGCGAACTGAAATTAAAAGTCTCCATTTTCGGCTAAAAAGTACAACAGTTTATGTCACGCATGATCAAATTGAAGCTATGACAATGGCTGATAAAATAGTCGTAATGAATGAAGGAGAAATAATTCAAGTAGGAACCCCTCTTGAGTTGTTTGATAATCCAAAGAACTTGTTTGTGGCATCTTTTCTGGGATCTCCAGAAATTAATCTTTTTGAGGGAACTGTTAAAAAATCCAGTGATGGCTATTTTCTAAAACTTGATGGAACGTCAGATTTAAATCTTCCCCAAGACCTAAACTTTAATGAAGATCAAAAAATAATAGTGGGAATAAGACCACAGTCTTTAAAAGTTTCTTCAAAAAGTACAAAATTGAAATCGGTGGTAAATATTATTGAAAATACTGGCACCAGTACGTTTATCTTTTCAACGGTTGGTTCAAGCAATGTGTGCTCAGAAGTGGATAGGAACCTAAATTTCAAAGTTGGAGATGATATCTTTTTATCGGCTGAGCCAAATAAAATGCTAATTTTTAATCCTGAAACGGGTGAACGATTAATCAATGAAATATGATGGGTGCCAATGTATTCTTTAAAACAAAATAAACTTTTGCTTTTAGGTTTATGCCTGCCTGCAACCCTGATTGTAGCAATCTTTATCATTTTTCCGATAGCTAACGGCGTATATATGAGTTTTACTGACGCATCGCCCTTACGGCCAACTTCGAAATTTGTAGGTTTTGAAAATTATCGATACTTGTTTGCAGATGATGTCTATTGGCAAGTCTTGGGCAACACCATTTTTATTATAGGGTTTGCCACGATTTTGGCGATGTTGATATCAGTTTGTCTTGCATTATTGCTGAATAATACTATTCGGTTTTCCGGATTATATCGATCACTGATTTTTCAAACTTGGGTTGTACCTTGGATAGTTATAGCAATACTTTGGGGATGGATTTTCAATACCGATTATGGATTGGTTAATGGGACTTTGGCTCAGTATGGGTTAATAGAGTCTCAAATAGATTGGCTATTTAATGGTAAGTACGCTCAGTGGGCAATAATTTTATGTTTTGCCTGGAGATCAATCCCCTTTTTGATGGTAATAATGTTAGCCGCCCTTCAGGGCGTACCTGGCGAAGTGTTAGATGCTGCTGAGGTAGACGGAGCTAAGTACTGGCAAAAAACATTCAAAGTTACTTTACCATTGATACAGAACATATCGTTAGCAGCGGCCTTAATGCAGGCAGTCCGAATGTTTCAGGAAATGACGCTTCCTTTTGTGTTGACAGAGGGAGGGCCAATGAATGCTACTATGGTTTTAAGTATGTATTCATACAATCTCGCATTTGACTCCTGGGACTTCGCACTTGCTGCCACGGTTGGTAGCTTATGGTTGGTAATGTTAGTACTGTTTGGTGCTATTTATCTTAAAACCGTGGTTCGAGAGATGTAGAGAGAAATCAAATAATGAAGTTCAGTTTTTCAAAATTGGTTAGGGGTTACATTATCCCATACGGCCTCCAAGCATCTGCTCTTGCATCCACGGCAATTCTCATATCGCCAATTGTTTGGATGGTATCAACATCTCTTAAAAAAGAGTCTGAAGTTTTTGATCGCCCGCCGGTATGGATACCATCTGAAATTTCATTTGATAGTTATTTTAGAATAATGAACAGTTTTGTAGCAAACATATTGTATAATAGCATTCTGGTTGCTTTGCTTGCCGCAATCATTGCGACGGTAATTGGAGCGATGACGGCTTATGCACTGTCAAGGTTTGCAATTCCTGGCAAGTCTACGATAATGCTTTTTTTCTTAAGCTCTTTAGCGTTTCCGATTCCATTGCTTATGATGTCAATGTATATTCTTTTAATGAAAATGGGACTGCTAGATACCTTATTATCGATGATCATAGGCCATACCGTTATTACTTTGCCAATTACAGTCTGGTTAATGAAAAATTTCATTGATCAAATACCAAAGGAAATAGAGGAAGCAGCTTATGTTGAAGGGGCGAGTTTTTTACGGATAATATTCTTTATAGTATTTCCTCTTTCTATGCCAGCTTTGACAGCTTCCGCTCTATTTGTATTTGTAACCTCCTGGAATGAATTGTTTTTTGGCCTTTCTTTTATATCTTCGCCTGATTTAAGGACCGTACCTGTCGGTATTAGCCAATCATTTCTTCAGGAATTTAAAACTGACTGGACGGGAATGATGTCTTTGGCGGTTATAGTAACCATACCAATAGGAATTATTTTTGTATTTTTACAAAAATCATTCCTACGTGGAATGATTGCAGGCTCTGTCAAAGGATAATGCAATTAATTCATCACCTTTTTTTGGAATATAGGAAGGCTAATTATGATAAAAATCAAACATCTCAATTTGCCACCTAACAATCATGGCGAAGGTTTAATTTGGATAGAGAAGACTAATGAGCTTGCTTGGGTTGATGTCTTTGAAGATCCTAAAATTAGAATTCTGAACTTAGACAATAACAAACACACAACCATCTCAGTTCCAGGACCTATAACAAGTATAGCCCCACACGAGAGTGGTGGATTTGTAGCAGGAATGAATGGAGGTTTTTATCTAATAACTTATAATAAAGATCCAGTGCATCTGGTTTCTCCAAAAAAAATGCATGCGAATGAACTGCTAAACGATGGGAGGTGCGATTCTAGAGGCAGGTATTTATGTGGGTCGATGGACATCGGGATGAAGGACGAAATAGGAAAAATTTATCAGCGAAATAGTGACGGTGAAGTAAAAATTGTTGATGAAAATTTTATTGTTGGAAATGGCATAGCTTTTTCACCCAGAGAAGATATCGTTTATATATCAGACAGTCGAAAAGACATTATCTGGAAATATGACTATAATATAAATAATGGAGCTATTTCTAATAAAAGGTTGTTCTTCTCCACTGCTGATGTACTGGGTAGACCCGACGGCGCGGCTATAGATAGTAATGGAAATTATTGGTCTTGTCTTTTTGAAGGTAAAAAAATTATCTGCATCGATCATGTAACTGCTAAAGTCTCTGTAGAAATACCACTACCGGTCACGTACCCCACAATGTGTACCTTTGGGGGTCTGAAACTTGATCGTCTTTATGTAACCACATCGAAAAGACTATTGACTGAACTGAAGTTTAAGAAGCAACCATTGGCTGGAAAGATTTTAGAAATTAAAAATCTTGGAGTTGTCGGGTTTAACTCAGCAAAATACGCAGCATAATTCGAAATTATATTTTAAATACGGCAATATTAAAACGGTAGAAGCAAATATATCCATGGCAAATATATTAAATATATCAAAAAAACATACGCTGCGAATTAGTGATAGTGTCTACGACACTATAAAGTCAGCAATCATAACCCATGACCTCCCACCTGGATATCACCTAAGCGTCCCAGCTTTAGCTCGGCAAATGGGTGTTAGCAGAAGTCCAATTCGAGAATCTGTCCAGAAGTTGATTTCTGAAGGTTTAGCATATGAAAAACCAAGGCAAGGAGCGTATGTAAGCAAGTTTGAGACGAAAGACCTTTTGCCAGCCTTTCAGGTTCGACTTGTCTTAGATGGTCTTGCAGCTAAATTATCAGCTAAAAATTTGTCTAAAAAACTTATTCTTAAACTTGATCGAATAATGTCAGCACATCGCGAGTCGATAAATAATAATGATCCTGATAAATATACAAGTGCAGATATTCAATTTCATATGGCTTTACTTGATAACTCCAATAATCCTCTGTTAAGGGAGATGGCTCAATCAGTTTATTATCAGATATATGCTGCAATGAAAACGCGGGCAGCCCCCTTAGGTCCTGAAGTTACCTATCGTGATCACACAGTAATTTATAACGCTGTTATCAATGGAAAAGAACAAGAATCAGAAACGGCAGCTCGCGACCATGTTGAACATATAATTTCGCGAGTTTTAGAAATTTCAGAATAAAATTAGTCATAGCGAGTACACAATATGCCAAAAGCTAGCTGTTAGTTTTTTCACTTGGACGAATATTTATGGGGTGTTTACAAAAAGAATTGGGATTAAAGGTTGGTATAGCCAACAGGGGTATTGTTCATCACAACACAGAGCAAGCTGTACCCTTAGACGATTGGTTCCGGATAGTTTCTGAAACGAATAGCTTTGATTATGTTGACAAAACACCACTAGAAGAAGAAATTAATCTATATCGTAAATGCAGCGAAAAATACGACCTTCCCATTTTGTGTGGAGGGTGGTTTTATACTATTGGAGCTGACGAACATCTTTTATTCAAACATCTGGAAAATGCAGTTAGCCTTGGAACAAAGTTTCATAATGTTCAAATTAAAGCCAAACACGTAGATGGATACGACGCTACTAACGAACAAATAGTTGATATTTATCTGCGTGCATCTGAGTACGGCGATCGCTTGGGGTGTCAGCCCTGTTTTGAAATACATATAAATATGTGGTCAGAAGATTTCCTGAGAATTTTCGAAGTTGCGGAAGAGATTGAAAAAAGAGGCGTCCCATTTAGGATGACGCTTGATCACTCTCATATCATTTTCAAAATGGATAATGATTTTGAGATGAATTTGTTTAATTTATCTCAAAACATTCAAAATGGTAGCTTAATACTTGACCCTTACATTAAGGGGAATGTCGCACAAAGACTGATTGATAAAAATTATGTTAATATGTTGCATGCTAGAAGCGTTATACCAAATAATCCAAAAAATATCATGGCATCTCATCCCGACGGAAGCGTTGGAAGAGGAGTTCAATATCCTTTTGTAAAACCTTTGAAGGGCCAATTTCCCAGTGCATGGGATGAAACCAAGTTAGAGCCTTGGAAAGAGGTTGTTCGCCAGGTGTTAAATTACCATTGTAAAGTAGAGAGCTCACCTTTGAAATTCATTTCAACAGAATTCATTCCTGCTACTGATTATGGTGAAGGCAACACATATTCTCTCCTCTGCAATTCTATAGCTTGCGCAAAGTGGATTAAAAGTGAAATTACGCTTAGATCTTAAATTATTTTTAATAATATTGACTTTTTAATATCAGATTGTTGTTGACAGCATAATACTTGTTGCACAAAAATATTACATGTAACATGTAAATTTTTTATTCTGGAATTACATAAATCAACAATAAAGTGGTTTAGAAAGGAAATATTAATTGTCCGATTTAAGAATTACATCGATCGATGCAAAAATATGTGAATTTGAAATACCAGATTTTGGAACTGATCAGAATGGTACTAGCCTAGTTTACACGCCTGGAAATAAAAAAAAGGTTAAATCCTGTGCAATTCAGATTCATACAAATGAAGGAATTTCGGGTGAGTTTGTTGGTGGGGAACCAGTAGCGTTCGCTCAATTATGTATGTTTGCAAATGACATGATAGGTAAGGATCCGACACAACGTGAGCTAATTTACAATAATGCTAAACGTTGTTTGAGAAAATTTGACCGGATGGGTATGGGTCTAGCAGATATACCGTTGTGGGACCTTGCTGGAAAACTTTATAATGCCCCCATATATCAACTTTTGGGTGGATGGAGAACAAAACTACCAGCATACGCATCAACCCTTTCCGGCGATCGGTGTGGAGGCTTGGATTCACCACAGGCTTTTGCTGAGTTTGCTCTGCAATGTAAGGACATGGGCTACACTGGATATAAATTACATATTTGGGATGATTACTCACTGCGTGAACTTCGTGATACAATAGAAAGTGTTCGTACTGCTGTTGGCGATGAGATGCACTTGATGATAGACCCAGCTTGTAAATTACGCACGTTCTCAGACGCATTGGAATTGGGCTGGGCTTGTGATGAAGCCAGGTTTTTATGGCTTGAAGATCCTTACCTCGATAATGGTACCGCAACAACGTCTCATAAAATGCTTAGAAGTCGGCTGAAAACACCACTTTTACAGACGGAACATATTAGAGGTTTGGAAGAGCATGTGAATTTCGTCGTAGCGGAGGGAACTGATTTTTTAAGGGCTGATGCCGAATATGATGGCGGCATAACTGGAGCATTGAAAATAGCTCATGCAGCTGAGGGTTTTGGGCTTGATTGCGAGTTACATTGTGGAGGGCCAGCTCACCGACAATTAATGGCATCTTTAAGAAATTCAAATTTTTATGAAATAGGTTTAGTACATCCTAAAACTACTGAAATTGGTTGGAGCATGGATGTATATTCCTGTGGATACAGGGACTCATTGGATGTGATTGATGAAAATGGAAATGTAGATGTTCCAGATGGTCCTGGGCTTGGTGTTGTCTATGATTGGGATTTTATTAACCGTAATGTAATTCACGCTGTCAAATTTGGAAATTAAATGAAAAACTGCAATATATGAGCATCAATGAATACTAACTATGCCACCTATCCAAGTTTACGAGATCGCGTCGTTTTGATTACCGGTGGAGCTGCAGGCATTGGTGCGGCGATGGTGGAGGCGTTTCACGCTCAAGGTGCAAAAGTAGCATTTTTAGATATTGATGAACAGTCAGCCATTTTTTTAAAGGAAAGTTTATCAAAGAGTAAATGGCCAGAACCATATTTTTTGAAATGTGATGTTCGTAATATAGAAACACTGCAAAAGTGTATAAGTAATGTTTCGAAGCAGGTAGGTAAAATCCATACTCTTATTAACAATGCTGGAGGCACTGAAAGGCTTTCAGCAAATGAAATTACATTAGATAAGTGGGAAAACTTTCAATCACTTAACTTAAGGCATGTATTGTTTGCGAGCCAAGCAGTGTTTCCAGATATGTGTGAAATTGGTGGAGGTTCAATCATTAACTTTACGTCCCCAACATTTAGAAGGAGAACCAAGGGCTGGGCGGGTTACGCTGCGGCTAAATCAGGAATAGAGGGCTTGTCAAGAATTTTGGCTAGAGAGTATGGCGAAGCCAGCATTAGAGTAAACTCAATCATGCCAGGCTGGACCGCCACCGAACACCATAAAAAACATTTTCTTACCCCTGAAGTTGAGGCTGATCTTATGAGTGTTCAGTGCCTAAAACAACTTGTATTGCCAGAAGACATCGCGCGCATCGCCATGTTTTTATCGTCAGATGACAGTCAATTTATGACGGCTCAAGTATATAAGGCCGATGCTGGTTTGGTTTGAAATTGCTAACTGTAAAAACTCCGCGCACCACCAGATTTTTGAGTTTTGAATATTGACCCACCAACCTTTAATGGTGGCACCGGCATCCTCACCGGCCAATTTTCAATCCGTGGCTCTTTGGTAGGCTGGCCTGAGATAGTTCTAATGTGCAAGTCTTCCCACAGTTCACCAGAACCTAATTTCTGGATTGTCACAGCGGCCCCTCCTAGTAACGGCCAGGCATCTGCGGCATTGCACTCATAAAATAGCATAAGACGCGCGCGGTCGCTGCGGTTTGGGGCTGAGCCGTGAAGTATTCGTCCATGATGTATGCTCATATCTCCAGCTTTTCCTGTAATTGTTTTTATCTTGTCCTTTGCAAAATCAGGATCATCAGGGTTTATCGCTCCACAAAATAATCCCTGATCGTTGGAGTGGTCCAAGATAGGTCCTTTATGAGATTTTGGAACAACTTGTAGTGGGCCATTCTCAAGTGTTACGTCTTCCAGCATCAGCCCAACAGCAAGGACGCTGTCATTGGTTAGTGGATAAAACGCTAGGTCTTGATGCCATTCAACGGAAGAACCTCCGTCTGGCGCTTTAGTATTGAGTTTACTAGTTTGAAGTTGGATATTTTCGCCAAGTAGGCTTTTTATTACAGATGTAATTTTTGATTGTTCAAGGATATCCCAAAAATAAGGATCCAACTTGTGCGGCAGCTTTATTCGATTAAGGCGAGGTAATTCTTTTGAATGACCTTCATCTAAATCATAAATATGATTACTTTCAGAAACTGTTCGGGACTCTTCGATCAAACGATAAGTCATCTCCTGTAATTTGGATAGTTGATCTGGAGACACAACGTTTTTAGCTAAAATGTAACCATCTTCATCATATTGAGTGATTTCGTCTTTAGACAGCATTATATTTATCCCCTTAAATTAAAATAACTTTTTTTATTTATTAAAGATACGCTAATGGTATCGGTACCATTTTTAGAAAATTGCTTTCAATAAGTCAACATTATACATAATTTGTAATTAATTAATGTTACATAATCTGCTTGGAGTTAATTATCATGCCACGACCTATAGATGAACGTTGGTCGACCATGAAGGAAGTGGCTAACTTAGCTGGTGTAGCCAAAATTACAGTATCCCGCGTGCTGAGGTCTCCTGAGCTAGTCAGTAAAACCACGCGAGAAAAGGTAGAGAGTGCTATTAATAAGTTGGGTTATGTTCCAGAGGCCGCTGCAGGTGCTCTCTCCAGTGGGCGTAGCCAAATTGTAGCAGCTAATATTTCAACATTATCTGGATCTATTTTCCTCTCCACAATCAATCAATTGTCTAACATCCTTTCCAAGCATGGGATTCAATTAATATTGTCTAATTCGGAGTATTCCGAAGAAATGGAATTTCAACAGCTGTCAGCATTGATCGCTCAGAGGCCTCTTGGGCTCGTATTGAGTAACGCTTTTCATAATACCAAAAGGCGCTCAATGCTTTCACGGATAGGTTGCAAAGTAATTGAGATTTGGGACTTACCAGAAAATCCCATAGATTATGCTGTTGGTTTTTCAAATTTTGATGCTGGCTATTCAATGACACAATTTCTTTTTAAAGATTGCTGTTACAAAAAAATTGCTTTTCTAGGAACCAAACAAGGTTTTGATCGTCGGAGTGAAATGCGTTTCCAAGGATATAAGGACTTTCAATTGAAACACACCAGCGAAGTCAGGGCGTTTGATTTGACGGCTTCTGGGAAAGGTAATATCCATGACGGCACTGTTGGTTTAAATTCTATTTTAAATAAATGGCCTGACACAGATGCAATTTTTTGCTCTGGAGATGTTCTAGCCATCGGAGCTGTGTGTGAAGCTAGGCGTAGGGGTTTGCGTGTACCAAAAGATATCGCAATTTCTGGATTCGGAGATATCGAATTTTCTAATGAGTATGGAATTGAGTTAACCACAGTCAAAGTTAGGGGCGAAGAAATTGGAACTCGTGTTGCTAACATAATCGTTGGAGACATTGAGGGGGCCTTCAACATAAACAAATCTATCGACGTAGGATATGATATTGTTCGACGTTCTACTACATAAATTACTTGTTTAAGTTATTTACTGATTAAACTTCTTTAAAGACATTTTTAAACCAGAATTAATAATATTTCAATATTATTTACATGTAACATGTAAATAATATTGAAATATGTATTTAAAAAAATCTATAAAAGTATTATA
Source organism: uncultured Planktomarina sp. (assembly GCA_905182325.1). Classification (GTDB taxonomy): domain Bacteria; phylum Pseudomonadota; class Alphaproteobacteria; order Rhodobacterales; family Rhodobacteraceae; genus Planktomarina. Next base: position 38,285 of record CAJJBD010000019.1, read on the forward strand.
TTGATATGGAATTAGTCTTTCTGACTTTTAACAGGCCGATGCGTTGGCAGAAGGGATTCAAATGCTTTTTGGAAAAAATTTAATTGATGGTAATTGGGTTGGATCACCACAGACAGTAATTTCAGATGATCTTAATGGTTTTGAATTTGCACAGGCATCTGCTGATCAAGTCGATCAGGCTTGTAAAGCCAGTCAACAGTGTTTTCGTAACTTCAGTACAACAACAAGAAAAGTTCGTGCAGAGTTTCTCAATCAAATTGCTGATGAAATTGAAAAGTTGGGTGAGGAGATCACTCAAACGGGTGCCCAAGAGACTGGGTTGCCTGAAGCACGGCTCAATGGAGAGCGTGGGCGAACGACTGGCCAATTGCGTATGTTCGCGCAGCTAATATTAAACGATGATTATCTAGACATACGTATCAACCAAGCTCTTCCAGATCGCCAGCCCCTGCCCAGACCAGATATTCGCTTAATCCACCGGCCGATAGGCCCCGTTGTAGTTTTTGGTGCCTCGAACTTTCCTTTGGCCTTTTCAACGGCGGGTGGCGATACGGCGTCGGCCCTTGCAGCTGGCTGCCCCGTGATCGTGAAGGGCCATGGCGCTCATGCTGGGACAGCTGAATTAGTTGGCCAGGCAATTATGGCTGCAGTTAAAGCCTGCAAAATGCCCAAGGCAACTTTCCAACTTTTACAAGGTGCTGGACGCATTGTGGGCAGCGCTCTTGTGGAACACCCCAAAATCAAGGCTGTTGGGTTTACTGGCTCTGCGGCTGGGGGGCGGGCTTTGTATGATTTGTGCCATGCACGACATTCGCCAATTCCGTTTTATGGAGAACTAGGTTCGATCAATCCAGTCTTTTGTTTGCCAAATGCCTTAGTTGAGCGTTCTACACAAATTGGTATTGGTTGGGCGGCTTCCCTAACAATGGGGGCTGGACAGTTCTGCACCAATCCTGGAATTATTATTGGTATAAAAGGTAAAGAATTCGACAAGCTTCAAGAAGCAGCCGTCGCACAGTTAAATGATTCTGCTGATCAAAAGATGCTCACGGAGGGAATCCAAAAAGCATATATAGCGGGTGTTGCTCACCTTAAAGATCGTATTAGTGAGTTAACACAGCCTAGGCAAACAGAAAAAGAACGTTACGGAATTCCTGCCGCGTTTAAAACCTCTGCAAGCGATTGGCTGTCTGACAAAACCTTGCAACATGAAGTGTTTGGCGCAGCTGGAATCTTTGTCGAATGTGATGATGAAAGTGAGATGATTGAGTTGGCAGAGCAGTTGGATGGCCAACTCACCGTAACATTACAACTTGCAAAGTCTGATATTAAACTGTCTCGAGCACTCTTACCCATCTTGGAAGAAAAGGCGGGCCGCCTGCTATGCAATGGCTTTCCAACTGGCGTAGAAGTGAGCTCCGCAATGATGCATGGGGGACCATATCCAGCAAGCACTGATGTTCGTGCGACATCAGTGGGGACATTGGGCATTGCAAGATGGCTGCGTCCTGTTGCTTATCAGGATTTTCCAAAAGAATTGTTGCATGACGAATTAAAGAAATAGTCATCGTAATATTGAGCTGATTGGTTTCCAAATATTGATGAGTGACACATTTTTTTAAAACCACTCACCAGTCTATGCATAATTTTGAATCTTTAATTGAGTTTCAAAATTATCATACCATCCGTAGAAGGACACCCAGCATATCTAATCCTTAGGGCCGCTAAGTAATAACTGCCAGGCACAACCGATTGCTTTTGCGGCGCGCAAGCAAACAGAGGCCGCTTGAAATTTGTTAATATCAGAGATCAATGGAAAGTTCTTTCAATCGCCCACCACACCCCAACCAACGCAATGGCCAGCGATCCGGGAATTACCACAAACCTACGGTATAAATTGGCTCGTCCAAAAGGCAGTGTCAATATAATCAATGCACCGGCGATGATCGCTAACTGACCCAACTCAACTCCAAGGTTGAACGCAATTAGTGATAGAATAAACTGCCCCTGTGCCAACCCTAGATCACCAAGTACGGACGCAAAACCTAATCCATGTAAAAGGCCAAAGCAAAAAACTACTACAATTCGCCACCATCCTAATTTTGATTGAAAGATATTTTCGATCGCCACATATGCTATAGATGTAGCGATCAAGGCTTCAACCACCCACATTTGCCCAGCTGGGATCGCTATCACACTTAACGTTGCCAGACCCAAGGTTACCGTATGTGCTAGCGTAAAGGCTGTAATCTGCCACAATAAAGCTCGCCATATTTGTGAAAAAAGAAACAAACCAAATACAAAAAGAATGTGATCTAATCCCTTTGGAATAATGTGATCAAAACCCTCAACAACAAATCGCCAAAAAACAGCCGGCACACTTTCCTCTACTTTCCCCATTCGTGGCAATGGAACACTCATCTCTCCACCTTCCAGAAATGCAGCATAAGCATTATCTCCAGTTCCATGTCGTACGACTAAGCCACCATTTTTTGCCACCCAGCCAATGGCAACAGGGCCATCACCGAATTTTAGGTTGGCAACCATTTCAATCATAGTATCACGGGGTAAATCTACGTCCTGCTCTTCGAGCACTTTGACACTTTGAAGTCTAAAACGGCCTGCGCCATCAACCAACATCCCTTCTTCCAAACTCGTCCATTCTGACGCTACTAATTTAGCCAACTCGTCCACAGAAAGGGACCTCAAACGATCATACTTTTTAGCTTCAGGAGCTTCATCTGTATTCGTTACCTTTGTAAGGTCGATATCAGCCAGTAGGGTTTCAACAGTTACTAGTAATTTTATTTGAACTTCTGTTTGAGTTACCAAAACATCAGCTATGGCTGGCCGCAGTTCATGTGCGTGGGAGGAACCAGAAAATCCTAATATTCCAAGAAGAAAGCTTGACACCGTGAAGAAAGACCACACCATCAACCTAAATTTAGGAAAGAATTTCAACATGTTTAAGTGGTCCTTAGGTCTGTTACTGAGCATAATGTTCATAGCACCAGTTTATGCCCATGAATTTTGGATTGCACCAGTGACTTACAATTTTGATACTGGCCAACCGATCGAGGCAAATTTTCGTATTGGGCAAGACTTCAGTGGGAGCCGTCTATCATTTTTGAACCACCGCACAGTGCGAAATGAAGTTTTTCAATCTGGAAGCTCAATAAAAATTTTAGGCCGGGATGGAGATCGGCCTGCGTTTCAATCAGGTGGGCTGAACGATGGCTTGGCCATTTTAGTTCATGAAACTAATGATAGTATTTTAAATTATAGTGATTACGAAAAGTTTAAAAAATTTGTAATCCATAAAGACTTTGGAGGGATCTTGAACGCCCATGAAGCAAGGGGCTTGCCAAAAACTGGGTTTAGCGAAAGTTATCGTCGCTACGCAAAATCTCTTATCGCAATTGGGCATGGACGTGGGGAAGATATAATAGTTGGTTTAGATATTGAGATATTAGCTTTAAAAAACCCTTACACAGAAGATTTAAGTGGGGGGATGCGCGTGCAGGTTTTGATGAATGGACAACCTCGACCCTATGTAAAAGTAGAGCTGTTTCGGAAGTTGATAGAAACTGATGAAGACTTTGGGATTAAGTCATATCTGACCGACCAAAATGGTATTGCAATTTTTCCAGTAGAAACAGGCTACAAATATATGGTTGATAATGTGGCGCTAATACCGCTGGAACGAAAAAAAGAAAGTGATCCTGTATGGCACAGTCTTTGGGCCAACCTCACCTTTTCTGTCCCTAAAAATTAATTTTTTCCAAGAATTATTTTCTGTTTGGCCCAGGCAGCAGCCTCAACAATCGTTGGGTCTTGATCTGATAATAAAGCTTCAATCTGAGGGACGTAGTCACTTTCAAAAGAATTTCCAACGGCATATAAGACATTCCGGACAAAGCGGTCCCGCCCAATACGTTTTATAGGTGAGCCTGAAAATTTTTCTCGAAAGCTTTTGTCTGTAAGACCTAATAGATCTTGCAAGCGTGGAGCAGCTAAATCATCCTTTGCAGCGTATCGAATATCAGATGCTTCCACTGCAAATTTATTCCACGGGCAGACAGCCAAACAATCATCACAACCATAAATATGATTGCCAATCCCAGACCTGAGTTCGTGATCAACCGGACCCTTATGCTCTATTGTCAGGTAAGAAATACAACGTCTTGCATCCATCTTGTAAGGAGCAACAAAGGCATTGGTTGGGCAGACATCTAAACAGCGAGTACAGTTTCCACAATGATCAGTCTCAGCCTGATCTGGTTCTAATTCAAGCGTTGTAAAAATAGAACCCAAAAACATCCAATTGCCTGTTTCCTTACTAACTAAATTGGTATGTTTTCCTTGCCAACCCAATCCAGCGGCCTGGGCCAAGGGCTTTTCTGCAACAGGTGCCGTATCGACGAAGACTTTAACAGACCCACCACCTTCAGCAACAAGCCACCGTGCCAGTCGCTTTAACCTCTTTTTAACCACATCATGGTAATCTTTGCCTCGTGCATAGACACTAATGTTACCAATATTGCGATCTTTTAGGTTCTGAAGTGGGTCGGTTCCTGGCGCATAGCTTTCCGCTAGCATTAATACTGATTGCACCTCTGGCCATAGAGTTTTTGGTGCGCCTCTATGGGCCTGCCGAGTTTCCATCCATTCCATCTGACCGTGAAACCCTGATTTCAAGAATGCCCCCAACTGAGTAGGCACTTCTGGAATAGTATCTGGTTTTGTTATTCGAGCATTACTAAAGCCTTCAGCAATTGCCTGCGCCAAAAGTCGCTTTTTAAGATCAAAAGTCAAAATCAGAATAATGGTTGGGTTGAGGGAAACCAGGCACATTATCAGAGAGAATAGATCTAAACGCTGGGCGTGACTTCATAGTGGCATACCAGTTTTTTAATGCAGAATACTCGTTCCACACTTCTGGTGGTAAGTGACCAATATAATCTATTGTTGATAGCTGTGCGGCAGCTGCAAAATCAGCAAGGCTCATTGCATCACCGGCTAACCAACGCCGGTTATCAAGAAACCAATTTAAATAATAAAGATGGAGCTTAATGGCTTTCAACCCGGCCTGTACATTTGCTGCTACCGGCCCAGAACTCCTCTTTTCAGGCATATTTTGAATTTTGCGATTTACCTGTTCATATAAAAGATTCACGGTGACCTCGTGGTGGAACTTATCGTCGAACCAAGAAACAAGCCTTCGCACCTCAAACCTTACTTCAGGATCATTGGGTATCAAGCTTGGTTCTGGATTTTTTTCTTCCAGATATTCGCATATCGCTGCAGACTCGGTAAAGATTTTTCCATCCATTTTTAATACGGGAACTTTACCGGCTGGGTTACGACGCAGAAAATCTGCATCTTGTTCCCAGTAACGTTCTTCCACAAGCTGCACTTCAATTTTTTTCTCGCCTAAGCTGAGACGAACTTTACGGCAAAATGGCGACAAAGGTACATGATATAAAATATTCATAAAAATTCACTTTATTCTGATACTTTTTCAATAACCGCTATTCCTGCTTGTAATCAATCCTCAAAACACTTGGAGCGACCATCACGTCGTATCATATCACTTCCCGCAATCACTGAAGAAGCACGTTTTCGCAGACTTTTACTTGGAGCAATTGCACTACGTCCTTTAGGATCAGGCAGCACCACAGCTAGTCGTGCAGCTTGCACCCTGTTCAGGTCTTTTGCATTAACACCAAAGTGATGCTGTGCAGCAGCCTGAATGCCAAAAATACCAGTATCAAATTCAGCAATGTTTAAATAAACTTCTAACATACGACGCTTGTTCCAAAGTAGATCAACATAAGGTGTCATCAATGCTTCGATGGCTTTTCGCAACCAACTTCGGCCTGGCCATAAAAACGCGTTTTTTACAACCTGTTGGCTAATTGTAGAGCCACCACGAATTGCCCCTTGCTTTAAAGCCTTACGAACTGCAGCACTATCTATTCCCCAGTGATAGCAGAAATTAGCATCTTCAGCAGCTACTAACGCCCTCACCATAACTGGCGAAACGTTTTCAATATCCACCCATTCCTGTTTAACTTCACCAAGGCGCTGACTTTCTTGTATTATGTACAAAGTGGTTGGTGGGTTTACCCACCGATACATAAGACCCCAAAAAGCCATTATAATAGTGATTATTAAAATACTCCTAAAACTCCAACGGCGTATCAGTGCTAATATATGCCGCAATTTTGAGGGCTCTTGCGGAGTTGCAAGTGCCTCAACCGAACCAGTTTCTTGCGGAGGAGGATCGAGTTCCATGAATTAGCCACACCACAACATGCCTCCATCGTCAACGTTGGTATTGGATAAATAATTCATCTTAAGCCTTTAGAACTCACTATTCAGCGGGCAATGACTGCGCAATATCTACAGTCAATGGCTCAGGCAAATGCACTAACATCTCTTTTGGACACACCTGAACAAAATTTTCAACTTCTTGTTGCCAATGTCGCAAAATGTCCGTCGCTTTGATTGAGCCAGTTTCATCGGCATGACGCTGAATCAAATTTCTCAACTCTTTCTCCCAGTGATCAACCGTGACCCGACAAGTAACTAATGTTTCCATATTCATCATCCGATTAGTAGTTCCCCCTGGGTCATAGAGGTATGCCATGCCACCAGTCATTCCAGCACCAAAATTTACGCCAACAGTACCTAAAATAACAGCTACGCCGCCTGTCATATATTCACATCCGTTGGATCCACAGCCCTCAATCACAGCTTTTGCCCCTGAATTTCTCACACTAAAGCGTTCTCCCGCACGCCCCGAAGCAAATAAATATCCATTTGTTGCACCATATAAAACTGTGTTTCCAATAATCGTATTTTCTGACGCGACTAAAGGGCTTATTTGCGCTGGGCGTACCACGATTAAACCGCCAGACAGACCTTTACCAACATAATCATTCGCCTCACCAGCTACTTCTAGTTTGAGTCCGGGCGCAGCAAAAGCACCTAATGCCTGCCCAGCTGAGCCTTGCAGCTTTATAGTCAAGTGGTCAGGTTGTAAGTCATTATTCATACCAAATTTTGTAACAATGTGGCTTGAAATAAGAGTGCCAATGGTGCGGGATGTATTTTTAACAGCATACTGCAGCTGCATTTTTTCGCCTTCGTGCAAAAACCTTGCGGCGTCCACAACAATCTTAGCATCCAATGTATCAGGCACAGAGTTACGTGGTTTGTTTCGATCATATGAAATCTGATCAGCGCCATCTACTGTAATCAAAAGTGGATTAAGGTCCAAATCGTCAAGATGTGCTGAACCTCGTGAAACTTGGCTAAGTAAATCTGCTCGCCCAATTACGTCATTCATAGAACGAGCTCCAATGCTCGCTAAAATTTCACGCACTTCTTGGGCATAAAACGTAATTAAATTAACTACCTTGTCCGCTGAGCCAGTAAATTTTTCTCTGAGCCCTTCATCTTGGGTGCAGACGCCGACAGGACACGTATTCGATTGGCACTGGCGTACCATTATACAGCCCATTGCGATCAAAGCCGCAGTCCCTATTCCATATTCCTCCGCACCAAGCATGGCTGCCATTACGATATCCCGCCCAGTTCGCAGCCCGCCATCAGTGCGTAAAGTAACCCTCCCACGCAAATTGTTCATAGCTAAAACTTGATGAGCTTCCGTGAGACCCATCTCCCAAGGCAGACCAGCGAACTTAATAGACGTAGCGGGGGACGCCCCAGTTCCGCCGTTATGGCCTGATATCAAAATAATATCAGCATCAGCTTTAGCTACGCCAGCAGCGATGGTACCTACTCCAGAGGCCGCCACCAACTTCACCGTTACTTTGCAGCGTGGATTAATCTGTTTTAGATCATAAATTAGTTGCGCTAAATCTTCGATCGAATAAATGTCGTGATGAGGTGGCGGACTAATCAAAGTAACACCTTTAGTCGAGTGACGCAAACGTGCAATTAGATCAGTCACTTTGATACCAGGCAATTGCCCACCCTCACCGGGCTTAGCTCCTTGCGCGACTTTAATTTCTAACTCTTCGCAGTGGTTAAGATATTCTGCTGTGACGCCAAAGCGGCCAGACGCTACCTGCTTGATCTTTGCAGATGGGTTGTCCCCATTTGGCTCCGGGACGAAATGTGCTGGATCCTCACCACCTTCCCCACTATCGGACTTCGCCCCAATGCGGTTCATGGCGACATTAAGTGTTTTGTGTGCCTCTGGGCTCAAAGCCCCTAAAGACATTCCAGGGGTTACAAAACGTTGCCTAATAGAAGTTATACTTTCAACTTCATCTACAGAAATAGGGTTACCCAAGGGTTTGATCTCTAATAAGTCTCTTAAATGAATGGGTGGATTTGCTTGGAGTTTTGCAGAATATTTTTTCCACATCTCGTAGCTACCCCGACTACAGGCAGATTGTAAAAGATGCATTGTTTGTGCTTCCCAGGCATGTTTCTCACCAGATTTGCGAGCCTTGTAAAAACCACCTATTGGGAGCACATCATTATGGTTTAGGAAGGCACTTGCGTGGATGGATTCAGCTTTATGTTGTATACCAACCACACCAATCCCAGAAATGCGCGAAGTCATACCAGGAAAGAATTCGGCACACATCGCACGTGAAAGTCCCACAGCTTCAAAGTTTAATCCACCACGATAAGAGGAAACTACTGAAATCCCCATTTTCGCCATGATTTTTAAAAGTCCTTGATCAATCGCATTTCGATAACGAGATACTGCTTCTGTAAGAGCGCAGTCTAACAAGCCCCGCTCAATACGATCAGCCAGACTATCTTCTGCTAAATAGGCATTTACTACAGTTGCACCACATCCAATCAAAACTGCAAAGTAGTGTGGGTCAATACATTCAGCGGAGCGAACATTTATAGAGGTAAATGTTCTCAAGCCATGCCGCGTTAGCCAAGAATGCACTGCGCTGGTAGCCAAAATCATGGGAATTGAAACTAAATCTCGACTTGTCTTCTGATCCGTCAAAACCAAATGGCCACACCCAGAACGCACTGCATCTTCTGCCTCAGCGCGAATCCTGTTAAGTGCTGTTTGTAAAGAGCCAGCGGTCTCGCCTGACGGAAATGTACAATCAATTTCCATCATTGGCGCATTGAAATTCTTCAATAATCTTTGGAATTGAATATTGCCAACAAATGGGGAGTCCAATACTAAAATTTCAGTCTGAGCGCTGCTCTCGTCTAATACGTTTTTCAAGTTACCAAATCGAGTTTTTAAACTCATAACACGATACTCACGCAGACTGTCGATGGGCGGGTTGGTAACTTGACTAAAATTCTGGCGGAAAAAATGAGATAACGGACGATATTTTTCACTTAAAACTGCGGAAGGTGTATCGTCACCCATCGAGGCTAAAGTTTCTTTTCCATCTTCCGCCATAGGTACTAAGATCTGTTCTAATTCTTCGATGGTATACCCTGCAGCAATCTGACGCTGACGCAATTCACTACCAGTAAAGATTGGCGCTTCCACAGCCTTAGCCAAATCCTCATCAAGTTCATTTATCTTACCAACCCACTCTCCAAAGTCTTGACTAGCAGCTAGTAAGTCTTTCATTTCAGTATCGTGATATAAACGCCCCTCAGCCATATCAACGGCTATCAATTGACCAGGACCAAGTGCACCTTTTTCTTTAACATCCGCTTCGTTTACATGCACCATTCCTGCTTCTGAACCGGCAATTAACAGACCATCACCAGTCACAACGTATCGCATGGGCCGCAGCCCGTTACGATCCAAACCAGCACAAACCCAACGACCATCTGTCATCGCCAAAGCAGCAGGACCATCCCATGGCTCCATTACCGAATTGCAATATGAGTACATGTCGATCCAAGGCTTTGGTAAATCAACAGCCTGCTTAGACCAGCTTTCTGGTACCAACATAGTTTTTGCCATCGGTGCATTCCGCCCCGCACGTACAAGCATTTCGAAAACAGAGTCTAAAGCGGCTGAATCCGATGATCCACTAGCAATTATGGGTTTAATATCGTCAGCCATATCACCAAAGGCATCTGACGACATGCGAATCTCATGGCTTTTCATCCAGTTAGTATTCCCCTTTAGCGTATTGATCTCTCCATTATGAGCAAGCATGCGAAATGGCTGTGCCAACCACCACTGAGGAAACGTATTTGTAGAAAATCGCTGGTGATAAAGTGCGAAAGCCGACTCGAAACGGCTATCTTTTAGATCTGGATAAAACTCAGCAACATCTTGAGCTAAGAACATACCCTTGTAGATGATGGAACGACAAGACAAACTGGCCAAATACAACTCGTTAATGCCGGCAGCAGAAGCTGCTTTTTCAATCCGACGCCTGATGACATAAAGGTCGCGTTCAAATATTTCTTCTTCTACGCCCTTTGAATTAGATAATAGAATTTGTTCAATTTCTGGCCGGGTAGCATTGGCCTTGTCTCCCAAACTCCCAACATTGACTGGGACATGGCGCCAGCCATAAATATAATACCCCATGCGCAGTACTTCAGTTTCGACAATCGTTCGGCAAGTTTCTTGGGCGCCAAAATCAGTACGGGGCAAAAATACTTGACCCACAGCCATCAGCTCTTCCATCCGCGGATTATGGCCAGTTCGTTCGATTTGATTATAAAAAAACGGAACTGGTATTTGGACGTGAATTCCAGCACCGTCTCCAGTTTTTCCATCAGCATCCACAGCACCTCGGTGCCAAACTGCCTTCAATGCATCAATTCCAGCCTGAACCACTTTTCGGCTTGGCTTTCCATCGATAGATACTACTAAACCAACCCCACAGCTGGCATGTTCTTCAGCCTCAGAATACAGTCCATTCTTAGCCATATTAACCCGCTTAGCTTTTTCTGCTTTTACCCAGCTTGCATCATATTTTGTCATTCTGATCTCCCTTCATGTTCTAACTGAACATGGGATCCTCATGGTGAAATTTTAACCTTTTGACGTACCGACTATTCTGCAGCGATGGCTTTCAACTCTTTAAGGTCAGCCAAAATAGCAGTCGCACAATCGCGTCCGTCCCTTATGGCCCAAACTACCAGTGACGCTCCACGCACAATATCTCCAACGGCATAAACGCCTGAAAGGCTCGTTTGGCCCGTTTCAAAATCTGCCTTGATTGTACCCCAGCGCGTTACTTCTAAACCTTCAGCATCCCAGAGCTGAGGTAAATTTTCTGCCGTAAAACCTAACGCTTCTATTACTAAATCTGCAGGCTCAACATAATCAGCCCCTTCAATAACTTCTGGTCTCTGGCGTCCTGTGGCATCCGCCGAACCCAGACGCATTTTCTGAACAGAAATTCCTGAGACTGGTTCTCCACAAAACTCTTTAGGCGAAGAAAGCCATAAAAATTCAACGCCTTCCTCTTTCGCATTTTGGGTTTCACGCACAGAGCCAGGCATATTGTCTTGGTCCCGGCGATAAAGGCATTTGACTGAAGTGGCGCCTTGACGAACTGCAGTACGTACACAGTCCATAGCTGTATCTCCACCACCTATGACAATTACTTTTTTTTCTTTCGCGTTAAGGCTTCCGTCTTTAAATTTTGGGACATCATCACCAAACCCATTTCGATTGCTCGCTGTCAAGTAATCTATGGCTTTTACAACTCCATCAGCGTCCATCCCTGGAACTTTCAATTCACGGGATTTATATACACCCGTAGCAATGACAACCGCATCATGTTTTGATCGGATACTTTCAAAGCTCAGATCAACACCGACATTGCAATTATTTACAATAATTACACCACCGTTTTCCAACTGCGCAACACGTTTGAGTACAACTTCTTTTTCTAATTTAAAACTTGGGATACCGTAAGTTAGTAAGCCACCCGAGCGGTCGTAGCGATCATAAACAGTTACCTGCACACCCGCTCGTCGCAACACATCCGCTGCTGCAAGTCCACCGGGGCCCGCGCCAATTATGCCAACAGATTCAGCCAACTCAAGATCAGGCTGTATTGGCTTTACCCAGCCTTGATCCCACGCAGTATCCGTTATGTACTTTTCGACTGATCCAATCGTAACAGTACCATGCCCAGATTTTTCAATAACGCAGTTGCCTTCGCAAAGGCGATCTTGAGGGCAAATTCGGCCACAAATTTCTGGAAACGTATTAGTGGCTTGGCTGATCTCATATGCTTCCTTGAGGCGCCCTTCTGCAGTCAAACGCAACCAGTCAGGGATATTATTATGTAGAGGACAATGCGTTTGGCAATAAGGAACGCCACATTGGCTACAACGACTTGCCTGCTCTTCGGCTTTAGAACCGACAAAATCCGAATATATTTCATTAAAATCTTGTGTACGATCTGGCGCTAACCGTTTTTCAGGCATTATCCGTGGTACATCCACAAATTTTAGCATCAAGTTTTCAGCCATGGCAACCTCACTTTGGGAATTCAGGCGTATCTACTGCATCCCATATTCATTTCAGTCAGAAGAATTGACCTATATAATAATAAAAATTGAATTACAATTAAAAAAACCAAATTATTCTTTATTTTAGGGCCACTTCGGTTATAAATTCTTAGTGGTTCTATAAAAATATAAGTATAATGTAACTTTAAACATTTGAGGATTTTGCTTAATGCCGTTGTATCACTTAATTTTAATTGCGATGATTCAAGGCATTACTGAATTTTTACCAATTTCATCTTCTGGACACCTTATTTTGCTTCCCAGTTTAACTGGGCTTGGCGATCAAGGCGCTCTCATCGATGTAGCTGCTCATATTGGAACACTGTTTGCTGTAATTATTTATTTTTGGACTGATGTGAAACTCGTCTTAAACAGTTTTCCTGAAGTATTAAGGGGCCAACTCAATAGTCCTGCCGCACGCCTGCTCACTGCGCTTACTATAGCGACAATACCAGTAATTTTTGTGGGGGCTATAATCAAAATAACTGGGCTGTCTGAAGCTATACGTTCTATTACAGTGATTGGCTGGGCCATGCTTCTTTTTGGTCTCTTGTTATATTTAGCTGATCAAACCACGACACAGCAACGTGAGTTAAAGTCTTTAACATGGCCAGATGCATTAAAGTTAGGACTATGGCAGGCAATTGCCCTAATCCCTGGCACTTCTCGGTCAGGAATAACTATTACTGGAGCTTTATGGGCTGGCTTTACTCGAAAAGAAGCAGCGCGGATTTCAATGTTGATGTCAATTCCCACGATCATAGCCTCTGGAAGTTTAACAAGTTTGGATTTGATAGGAGGACAAGTGCCACTCCGAGATACCAGCATCGTGATCTTATTTAGCTTTGTTGCAGCACTTTTGGCACTCAGCCTCATGATGCGACTCCTTAATAAGGTAAGTTATACCCCTTACGTCCTTTATCGCGTTTTTCTTGGTTCGTTACTAATAGTCTTGGGCTATACCAGTAGCCTAGGGTTTTAGATTTTTTGCAGACGCCTTTATATCTGCAAATTGACCAGACGGACGAAAAGGCCAAAGGTATTCTGGAAGAACGCTCGCCATCGACGCAGGTTCGATCCCTAATTCCTCAAAACCTTGGAATTTGCCACTGGGAATATTGTCAATACTGAGGCTCTTTACCTGATCACTACTCAAAGGCACGGGCACAACACCAAATGTAAGTTTGTTACCGAGTTCAAATGAAGCAGCCATTATACGGGCTGCAAAAATTGGTACATCCAGAACCAATCGCCGACGTTGAATGATATTTAGCATTCGGTACATCAAGCCACGAAAACTGTCCCGCTCCAGCCCAGCTAGCTCATAAATACCAGGTGCAGCTATGCCCATAATTCCTAAAACAGCAGCCTTGGCTACATCCTCAACAGATACTGGTTGGAACTGTGTTTCCGCACCTACTATTGGCAAAATTGGACCAAATCGCGCCATACTCGCAAACCTGTTAAAAAATTGATCCTCGGCACCAAAAACTATTGATGGACGCAAAATCATCGCGTTGGGCATGTGTTTCAAGACACCAGCTTCACCCGCAGCTTTCGATTTGGCATAAGCACTTGGGCTGTTGGCATCTGCACCTAAAGCTGAGATATGTACAATACGGCCAACACCTTCAGATGCGGCAAGTCGCGCAATACGTTCAGCGCCTTCATTTTGTATCGAATTAAAGGTATTTTTTGCTTTTTCTTGTAGAATACCTACACAATTGACAACGGCGTCAGCTCCGCGCAACGCGTCCGTAACTGATCGGTCATCTCTGATGTTACAAAAAATTGGTTCAACTTGACCTACAACACCATAAGGTTTGACGAATAACGCTTCATTTGGCCGTCGGACCGCAATTCTTACACGCCAACCCTCTTTGGCCATGCGACGTGCCAAATACCGACCAATAAAACCTGATCCACCATAAATAGTTACAAGTTTAGACATAAAACAGATCCTTGAAGCTCTTTTGAAAACTGAGCTACGCTGACAACTATACTATGACAAGTCTATAAAAATTCTGTGAATTTTAAAACTAGTCATGTCCTTAGCTGCATGAGTTGTCCAAGAAACTTTTGCCAGAAACGGCAACACCCAGTGGTAACCTGTTTCATGGTTGACCCGCCCCCACCATAAGATTAATTACTTGAGAACGAAATTAGCCCAGATGGCGGAATGGTAGACGCGCTAGCTTCAGGTGCTAGTGTCCTTATGGACGTGGAGGTTCGAGTCCTCTTCTGGGCACCACAACTTCAAGATAACTTATTGCAATTCCTTCGAGATTAACCATCGAGGGGGACCGTCGTGTCACACATTCAGTACACATTATGTAGATCAGGCAGATATTATTATAATCGTCGTGTGCCTAAACACGCAGTTCAATCCTATGGATCCTTTATAAGATTAGCACTGTCTAAAGATCCTGTTGAGGCTGAAGCTTATGCAAAACGTCTGGGTTATGTATTAGAGGGAGCTTGGAGTAATCCTTTAAGATTA
>CAJJBD010000020.1 GCA_905182325.1 uncultured Planktomarina sp.
GGCTTTGCTACATGGCTAGATATGACGCCAGCACATCCAGATATGCTCGCTGTACCAGATGCAGAAGCTGTAATCATTTTACCATGGAATAAGGAAATTGCATGGGTACCCAGTAACTGCGTTATGGAGGGCGAAGATGTTGCCCAAGCACCACGCAACGTCCTGCGTCAGTTGATAGCAGAGGCTGCCAGCAAAGGTATGCACGTAAAAACCGGTATAGAAGCCGAGTTTTTTCTTTTAACTCCTCAGGGTGATCAAATTTCTGATCCCTACGACACAGCCGCAAAACCTTGCTATGATCAGCAGGCATTCATGCGTCGCTTAGATGTGATAAGAGAAATAAGTGACTATATGCTAGAGCTGGGATGGGGCGCCTACCAAAACGACCACGAAGATGCCAATGGCCAATGGGAAATGAACTGGGATTTCGACGACGTGTTGAAAACTGCGGACAAGCATAGTTTTTTCAAATTTATGGCTAAAACTGTTGCCGAAAAACATGGCTACAAGGCCACATTTATGCCAAAACCTGTTGAAGGTTTAACTGGTAACGGCTGTCATGCGCATATCTCCGTTTGGGATGCTCCAGGCACTGCTGCAAAAACAAATATTTTCGCAATGGATGCAAACCAAACTAGCCAGACCGCAGAATTAGGCCTTTCTGAAAAGGGAAGGTATTTTTTAGGTGGCATAATGAAACATGCCTCAGCGTTGGCCGCAATTACAAATCCAACTGTAAACAGTTTCAAACGGATAAATGCCCCTCGCACTACCTCAGGAGCTACCTGGGCGCCTAATACTGTAACCTGGACTGGTAATAATAGAACCCACATGGTCAGGGTCCCGGGTCCTGGACGGTTTGAGTTACGTTTGCCTGATGGCGCCGTTAACCCCTATTTACTACAAGCCGTAATCATTGCAGCAGGCTTGTCAGGCATAGCCTCTCAAGCAGATCCTGGGAAACGGCACGACATTGATATGTATGCTGAAGGGCACAAAGTCCGTGGTGCGCCAAAGCTTCCACTAAATATGTTGGATGCATTGCGGGCATATGACCGGGACAAGGGCCTAAAGTCTGCCATGGGTGAAGATTTTTCAGCAGCATTCCTTAAGATGAAGTACTCAGAGTGGAACGACTTCTGCGGTCATTTCAGTGATTGGGAAAAAGCCAATACTTTAGACATCTAATCCGAGACTAATAGGAAAAACATGAGCAAACGTGTAGCAATTATCGGTGCAGGGCCATCTGGACTGGCACAATTGCGTGCATTCCAGTCTGCTAGGGATAAGGGGTCAGACATACCAAAGGTTGTTTGTTTCGAAAAACAGTCTGACTGGGGAGGGCTATGGAATTACACGTGGCGCACTGGTGTGGATGAATACGGGAACCAATGCCACGGCTCAATGTATCGTTACCTTTGGTCTAATGGGCCGAAAGAAGGACTAGAGTTTGCTGATTATACCTTTGAAGAACATTTTGGTAAACCAATTGCGTCCTATCCACCGCGCGCAGTTTTATTTGATTATATCAAAGGACGCGTAGAAAAAGCCGGCGTACGCAATATGATCAGATTTTCAACCATTGTACGGGACGTTCGCGCAATAAAGAGTGGTGGGTTTGAAGTGACTAGTCGAGACGAGGTCGCTGATACCGATAAATCTGAATTCTTTGACAAAGTAATTGTAGCTACAGGCCATTTTAGCGTACCGAATGTTCCAGAATACCCAGGCTTTGATCAATTTAACGGTCGCCTAATGCATGCGCATGACTTTCGAGATGCCCGCGAATTTGTAGGCAAAGATCTACTAATTCTGGGGACGTCATATTCTGCAGAAGATATTGGATCACAATGTTGGAAATATGGGGCTAAATCCATAACCGTAGCACATCGCACTGCTCCCATGGGCTACGATTGGCCTGAAAATTGGAAAGAAGTCCCAAAGCTAGATCGTGTCGAGGGTCGTACGGCTTACTTTATTGACGGTACTAGTAAGGATGTTGATGCCATTATCTTATGCACTGGCTACAAGCATCACTTTCCCTTCCTATCAGACGATCTCCGTTTGAAAACAGCAAACCGATTGGTAACAGCAGATCTATATAAAGGCGTGGTGTGGAACAAAAACCCTTCGCTGTTTTATTTAGGCATGCAAGATCAATGGTACACTTTTAATATGTTTGACGCACAAGCCTGGTGGGTACGTGATTGCATTATGGACAAAATCTCACTGCCTGATAGCGCATCGATGGCCCAAGATGTCATTGACCGTATAGCCGCAGAGGACACTATTGAGGATGACTATAGTTGTATCGAATATCAAGGCGCCTATACAATGGAACTTATTGAAGAGACCGACTATCCAGGTTTCGATATTACAGCATCAAATAAAGCTTTCTACGAATGGAAAAAACATAAGAAGGAGGGCATTATGGACTTTCGTAACTATGGATACGTAAGCCCCATGACCGGAACCAAGGCGCCTGCGCATCATACAGCATGGAAAGATGCATTGGATGACAGCTTAGAAAGCTATCTAAATATATAAGAATTCATAAAGTAAAAAATAAGTTTTCTGCTTTATGACCTTGGCTTTGATTTTGTAGGATCGTAATGGGCAAAAGGAACTATCCTTGCCGGTAAACGCTTCATGTGACCATCCAACAGGCCAATCTCTACTATTGTGTCAACTTCATGATGTGCCACATCTACGCGAGCTAGCGCAATGTTTTTTCCCAAAATGGGTGATCGCATAGACGATGTCACCTCGCCAATCTGTGCTCGTCCTACGTGCACGCAAGCTCCATGGGTCACGTCTATGTTACTGTCAATTTCTAGGCCAACTAGTTTACGGGCTGGAGCCTCTTTACGTCGAATTAGTGCGTCGCGCCCAATGAAATCATCTTTCTTTGACTTTAGAGGTACAGTGAACCCGACGCCCGCCTCAAAAGGATCAGTTTGATCACTGAAGTCATAACCAGCAAATATTAGGCCTGCCTCAATTCGCACCATATCGAGAGCTTCTAGACCCATAGGCTTCAAACCGTGATCTTTCCCATTATCCCATACAGCATCAAATACTGTTTCCGCATGTTTTGGGTGGCAAAATATTTCATAGCCTAACTCACCCGTATATCCTGTTCGCGAAATAACAATTGGTACACCCTGATCATCTCCAATTCTAGCTGGAGCAAAGCGAAACCATGCAAGCTCCTCTAAAGTTGGCTGATGCGCTGCCGTCCAAATTATTTTTTTCAATAAATCTCGGCTCTCAGGTCCCTGCACTGCTATATTATGCTGCATATCAGTGGAAGAGCGAACCAAAACCTTAAGGTCTAACTTTTTGGCCTGCTCGCGGATCCACTCGCCACCATAGTCTGAACCACCAATCCAGCGAAAATTATCTTTACCAAGGCGAAAAACTGTCCCATCATCAATCATCCCACCATGCTCATAACACATGGCAGAATAAACAACGCCACCGACGGGGAGGGTCTTCATATTCCGTGTAAATATATACTGACAAAGGGCCTCAGAATCTGGCCCCGTAATCTCAAACTTTCTTAAGGCGCTGAGATCTAACACCACAGACTTTTCACGGCACGCATAATATTCATCTAATGGACCAGCCTGGGCGAAACAATTTGCCAACCAATAACCATTATACTCAATAAAGTTGCGCGTATACTTTGCAAAGCTATTATGAAAGCCAGTTTCTTTTGTCATTTGAGGCTCCGATTCTGGCGTGGCCCGAAAAGCCATCGCGCGTTTAAAAGGTTCTGCACCGTCGTAAGTCCGCACGTGTATATCAGTGAGGTTCCAACCATTTGCAGGCGTTGTATCATCAGGACATGAAGAACTAACGCAAACCAGGTCCGTAAGCGCACGTAAAAGCACATAATCGCCAGGACGAGACCATGGCTCATCACCATACATTACGCCATGATCATCTATCGCAGTATTAAAAAAGAAATTAATAGCCATCCAACCCGCACGTGGTGCAACGCCATGCTCACTTAAAACTTTGTTAAAGTTATCCGAGCAGTTCGGATGACCGGGATAACCAATGTCATCATAATATTTGGCGGCACAAGCTAAGGCAAAAGCATCGTGTCTACCACATGTGTCTTGAATGACTTCTACAAGTGGCAACATATCTTGATCATAATATTTAGCATGCAAGCCTGGCATGGGATAAGCATGGCCCATGAGGGTACGAGTTGTAGTCACATCTAAAGCGTGCTCAACAGCTTTATCAAGCTTACGCGCTGAAAAACATTGGAAATCTGAACATTGGCGCCCATCCACATCATAAATCTGTATATAATCTCCAGCCTTAACAAAGTAGCTTTGGGCTGTCGCAGGATGAATCCTGATGTCTGCAAGCGGGTCCGCAAGCGGGTCAGGTAACTCAAACTTTGTAATCTGCTTTATTAGTGCGCGCCTGAGCGTCACCACCAAGGGTGTGGCAGTATTCTGCAACGTGAAATCCATTATTCCACCCGGCGCCGCTATTACAACACTACCATCTCGTTCAACCATAAATTGTGCTGTATCCTTGGCCATGGTTGAAGCATCGAAGTATTTGAGTGCGTTAGACTTAGCTAGATCAACACCGCGGGCCTCTAATCCTAACCACACAGACCTCAAAGAAGGATCTCGACTAGATAGTAATTTTTTCAGACCAGTCCCGTTTGAATTGGAAGTTTTTCCCAAAATTCCAGCATCACTTTTGCCTTTATTATCTAAGGCCAAGAGTTCACATACTTGCCCTCCCTCTTCATTGATTACGGTAATACGATCGCCAGTTTCTACTGAAATCAGAATTGCGCCGCACCCCGGCACAACATAGCGCTCACTGCCTGGTTGTAATGAGAATACCGAGGGCGAAAAAACTTCGCTCGGCTTGGGAGGTCCAGATTGCACCGTAGGATATACATCATCCAGCATATTTCCATCTCCAAACTACTTAATTTGCATTAGCGGAATAAATCTTTAATTAAAAGAATATCCGATCAGCCCTAATTCAGCAAGAACCAGATAACATTCATGAATAACAATCAAATTAATTTTATGGATTGGGTCTTATTTATAATATCAGCACTCGGGATAATTATTTATTCACTTAGAAGTGTTTGGGGAGTTTGGGGTTTCATTTTTCTCCTAATGGCGTTCCTTTTCTTTTCAATTCCTTTCTTTCGGGCTGATAAATGATTATTTCATTAACTCTGGGTATCTTAGCCGCTTTGTGTTGGGGCATCCATGATATCTGCGTTCGTTACGTAAGCCAAAAAACTGGTATATTTTCTGCCATTTTTACAGTCCTAACATTTGGGACCATAATCCTGTCGCCTGTGTGCCTATACTTTGGAAACTGGCAAGATCTAACTGGCCCTGCCATCTGGCACTCCGGTATTTCCGGTGCGCTATTCACGCTGGCTTGTATTGGTTTGTATAAGGCATTTGCTATAGGCCCAGTAAGTTTAGTTGCCCCCATCGTGGGTTCCTATCCAATTATGTCAGTGGGTTTAGCTATCTGGAATGGTGGATCTATTACACTGATTCAAATAATGTCCGTGTTTGGAATACTCCTAGGTATCACAATAGTTGCACACGGAGCTAATGAAAATAGCACTCAAAATCGTAAGTACGCCATCTTATGGGCAGTTTCCAGCGCCGTAGGGTTCTTTGGCAGTTTTGCATTTGGCCAAGCTGCCGCAGGATTGGGAGCCGAACTGCCAGTAATCTGGCTTGCACGGATTGCTGGTATAGTTGCATTATTCTTTATCACTGTACCTCTTCGTTTAGATATACTTCCTAATCTGACACAACTCCCCACACTAGCAGTGATGGGCCTGCTGGATGCAATTGCTTTAGCAGTAGTAATTTATGCAGGCACCCAAGAATTTGCGGTATTTGCTACAGTAACCGCATCCACATTCGGCCTGGTCACAGTAGTTTTGGCTTGGGTGTTTTTGAAAGAAAAAATTACTCCAAAACAGTGGCTCGGTGTCACTTTAGTTTTTACGGCCATCGGACTTATAGGTCTCAAATGATATTTAACGTACATATCATAAAAATCTTAATTTCTACTTGGGTTAAGAAGTTAATTTTTGTAAAATTTATATTTCTTGTTGGAAGTGCTTAATTACAGATTTGATGGGGTTTTGTGCAGCTTGCCCAAGCCCGCAAATGGAAGCGTCAGCCATAGTCGTAGTAAGTTCTACCAAGAGCTGTTGATCCCAATTTTTGGCCCCCATCAGCTTAACAGCTTTTTCACAGCCAACCCGACAAGGCGTACATTGACCACAACTTTCATCCTCAAAAAACTTCAGCATATTAAGTGCCGCAGCCCGCGCACTATCTTGATCTGAAAGAACAACAACAGCGGCAGAGCCAATAAATGTATCAAGCGCTTGCAGAGTATCAAAATCAAGTGGAACATCATGGATTGAAGCAGGCAATAAACCTGAAGATGGCCCACCTGGCTGATAAGCCTTGAAGATATGTCCCACTAACATTCCCCCACTAGCCGCAATGATGTCCGTGATGGTTGAGCCTGCAGGTAACAGATACACCCC
>CAJJBD010000021.1 GCA_905182325.1 uncultured Planktomarina sp.
GTGATGGCTGCCGCTATGCCAGTTGCATTCTCAACTTGGTATGCCTTGCTGAATAACTTTGTGGTAGAGGTTGCCAATTTTGATGGCGCTGACATCGGATTGTTGCACACAGTTCGTGAAATACCTGGTTTTTTTGCTGTGGGTGTTATCTTCGTTATCATTTTCGTACGTGAGCAAGTGCTTGGTTTGGTTTCACTGGTACTACTTGGTTTCGCAACAGCTTTTACGGCCTGGTTCCCGCAAATTGGGGGTATTCTGGCGCTTACAATGCTGTCGTCTATTGGCTTCCACTACTACGAGACTGTAAATCAATCTTTACAATTACAGTGGATTCCGAAGCATCGCGCACCTCAGCTATTGGGTTGGCTGTTGGCAATGGGCTCTGCCGCATCTTTAGTCGCCTTTGGTGTCATTGTCATTACATGGGAATGGCTTAGCTTAAGCTTTAATGGCGCATATATGATTTCTGGTGGGATTACAGCGGTAATAGCCGTTTTTTGTATCCTGTTTTACCCGCAGTTCCAGTCTCCAACACTACAGCATAAGTCACTGATTTTGCGAAAGCGTTACTGGCTGTATTACGCGCTGCAGTTTATGGCCGGAGCGCGTCGCCAAATTTTTATGGTATTTGCGGGTTTCATGATGGTTGAACGCTTTGGCTTTCATGTCCATGAGTTGACCGGTCTCTATTTAGTAAATCTTGCACTAAATACGTTGTTAGGGCCAGTGTTTGGTAAGGCCGTAGCGTATTTTGGCGAACGCAACACATTAATTTTAGAATATTTTGGTCTAGCATTAGTATTTTTGGCATATGCGGGGGTGTATTTATTTAGCTGGGGAGCAATTCTTGCCAGTGCTCTATTTGTGATTGACCATTTATTTTTTTCGTTTGCCTTCGCTTTAAAAACATATTTCCAAAAGATTGCTGACCCCGCTGATATTGCTCCGACTGCCGCTGTGGCATTTACGATAAATCATATTGCGGCTGTTGGACTGCCGCTAGGGATGGGCCTCGTTTGGTTGGTTTCGCCAGGTTTAGTTTTTGTCATGGCTGCAATGATGGCTGCAATTTCGCTTGGGTTGGCTTTTTTAATACCTCGCAATCCATTGCCAGGATACGAAACAATTTTTACTGGTCGGCATTCGCCAGCGAACTAGATTTCTTTGAAAAAAGGATTACATTTGGTTATTAAATGGAGTAAATTAATGTTTTTAAGGTCACAAAATAAATCTGAAATGGTCAGTTCTGGGGGCGCATTGCCCGGCCGGACGCTACCGTTAAAAACAGCCAGTAGCCACTTTTTATCGGGCAGGCTTTTAAAGTCAGACGTTCCAGAAGGCTTTCAAGAAGCGATGTTTGGCATGGGCTGTTTCTGGGGCGTTGAGCGCATGTTTTGGAAGCTTGAGGGTGTGTGGTTGAGCATGGTCGGCTATGCGGCCGGATACACACCTAATGCGACCTATGACGAGGTCTGTTCAGGACAAACTGGACACAATGAGGTGGTAAGGGTAATTTTTGATCCGACTATTTTAGATTATGATGGTCTGTTAAAAGTTTTTTGGGAGGGCCATGATCCAACCCAAGGGATGCAGCAGGGCAATGATCGAGGCACGCAATATCGCTCTGGTATTTATACGTATTCTTTGCAGCAAGAACAGGCGGCAAAAGTAAGCGGTGAGGTTTTCACACCAGAATTACAATCTGCTGGTTTTGGAGTAATCACGACGGAAATTCTGCCAGTGCCAACATTTTACTATGCTGAAGACTATCATCAACAATATCTAGCCAAAAATCCACGTGGATATTGTGGCATTGGTGGAACTGGAGTGAGCTGCCCAATCGGACTTATCAGGTCATAAATGTGTTCGGATATAACTAAGATGGAGGACTAAGTTATATGGTGAGAAATGTTAACTAATGAGTAATTGTTGATGGAGACAAGAACGGTTATTGGACAGCCTAACTATTGGAGAGATCAATGCTGACTTACACCGCGCTTACCACACTGTCTGAAAAATCACAGGCTACCGCGCTTGGGAAAGCTCTTGAAGCTCTCGACCCTACACCTACAGGGGTGGGTGTTTTCGAAGTTGAGGACGGGAAAGGGTTTTGGGAGGTTGGGGGATACTTTTTAGAGACACCTAATGACATACACTTAGCACTTTTAGCGGCGGCCTACGGCGCAAAACCTTTCGTAGTTTCAGAAATTCCTGATCAAGACTGGGTAGCTAAGGTTCGCCGAGAACTGCCGCCGGTTGAGGCTGGTCGGTTCTTTGTTTACGGAAGTCATGATGCTGAGCAATTGCCAGTTGACCGAATTGGGCTCTTAATTGAGGCGGCTATGGCCTTCGGTACTGGCCATCACGGTACCACTCTGGGGTGCCTTCTAGCTTTTGATCGTCTCTTAGACAAAGGTCATATTTTCAATACTGTGCTTGACTTGGGATGTGGAACAGCAGTCCTGGCTATGGCCGCGGCCCGGACATCCTCGCTCAATGTCATAGCTAGTGACATTGACCCTATTGCCGTTGAGGTGGCAAATGCTAATATCAAAGCTAATAGTTTATGTGATCATGTGAGATGTTTTGAATCGATAGGCTTTAATTCTTGTGAACTTTTAGAAGCCGCTCCATTTGATTTAATTTTTGCTAATATTTTGAAGGGGCCATTGATCGACTTGGCACCAGCCATGGCTAAGCATCTTAATATCGGTGGTATTGCGATACTGTCTGGGATCTTGATCGAACAGGCAGAGCAAATTATTAATATTTACAAGACACAGGGGATAACTCTTCTTGAACGGGAGGATATAGGGGAGTGGACGGCGTTGACGTTATTACGCGGATAGAAATGCTTGTCCTGCGGATCGTGTGGTGCAAATAGTTTATTGTACGTCAATACTAAGCGACCCTACCGCCGTGAAATCTTATCTATGTCACTGCGTACTAGCCCAATGTCTTCCAGTTCTCTTGTGCTGAGTTGTGACAGAGCATTTCGAGTCATACGGGCGTCATTCCATGAACTTATGGCGCCAGCAACGACATGTAGATATTTTGAAAGTATGGCGAGCGCTGGTGCAACATTTATTATATGCAATTTGCCTATCACGGTCATGGTATAAAACTCTCTATCTTTGTTGATTTAATCACATTGGTTTAGCTTTGAACGATTTATGCTGGCTATTGAGCGGTTACTAGAGAGAAAAATTGCATAACCGCCATGCCCAAATCGCATGATAAAAAACTTTTATTTAGCTTATGCTGTATGTCTAATTAGTGTGGGTTCCGTCTATTGGAAGCTATGCAGGCAGCTAATTTACTATGTCAATTTACGCATTTATAAAATGATGACTTTTCAGATGTTCCTGTTTCGTGCTACTATAAATATCATGAATGTATGGAGAGACGGTAATATGAGAGTTTTGGGCATTGATCCAGGGTTGCGCTCCATGGGTTGGGGTATTGTCGATGCGGATGGCAGCAAACTTCGGCATGTCGCAAATGGACAGTGTCAGACTGCTGTGGGCAATCTCGCAGGTCGGTTATTAAGTCTCTTTGACGGACTAAGTGATGTTGTGAAATCATACCAGCCAACTCATGCCGCTGTAGAACAGACGTTTGTGAACCGGGATGGTGCTGCGACCCTTAAGCTCGGGCAGGCGCGTGGCATCGCAATGCTTGTGCCGGCTAAATTCGGCCTTGAAGTTGGCGAATATGCGCCGAATGCTGTTAAAAAGGCAGTTGTAGGAGTTGGTCATGCAGACAAAAAACAGGTCGAGCACATGGTTTTGCTGCAGTTGCCTGGGATAACCCTTTCAGGGCCTGATGCGACAGACGCGCTTGCGATTGCAATTTGTCACTTACACCACATCCAAGCTAACGGCCATTTGCAAGCTGCATTAAAAAGAGCAAGTGCATGATTGGAAAGCTATCAGGTCGTGTTGATTATCGTGGCAGTGACCACGTAATGCTAGACGTGCGTGGTGTTGGCTACATGGTATATTGCTCAGATCGTACCCTTGCCAGCTTACCGCAAGCTGGCGAAGCGGTTGCGCTCTATACAGATTTGCTGGTTAGAGAAGATTTATTACAATTATTTGGCTTTACCTCATTAGTTGAAAAAGAGTGGCACCGATTATTGATGTCGGTACAGGGTATTGGCGCAAAGGCATCACTCTCTATTTTAGGTGCATTGGGGCCAGATGGAGTTAGCCGAGCCATTGCACTTGGTGACTGGAGTGCCTTAAAGGCCGCTAAGGGTGTGGGCCCTAAGACTGCCCAAAGGGTTGTAATTGAGTTAAAAGACAAAGCTCCAGGAGTTATGGCTATGATAGGCGGCGCACCGCAAATTCTTGATTCTGATGAAGTTATTGAGGCCTCTGCGCCAATGCCCCAAGTACAAACAAATTCATCCGCGCAAGCAGATGCGCTGTCTGCTTTATCTAATCTTGGATATACTCCAGGCGATGCGGCATCTGCTCTGGCAGAAATAGGCGTTGATATGCAAGACGCCGATGCGTCGGCCTTAATCCGTGCGGCCCTTAAGAAACTAGCACCAAAAACATGACGCAGACTCAAGAAACTGATATGACAGAGCCAGACCCAACGCTGCGTCCTGATCGGTTAGCAGAAGATGGGGACAAGGCACTAAGGCCCAAGGGCTTAGATGAGTTTATTGGTCAAGCTGAAGTGCGATCTAACCTTAAAGTATTCATTCAATCGGCGCGACAACGTGGTGAGGCAATGGATCATACTTTGTTTCACGGTCCTCCAGGACTTGGCAAAACTACTCTGGCACAAATCATGGCCCGTGAATTGGGCGTGAACTTTCGAATGACTAGTGGCCCGGTTTTGGCAAAAGCAGGCGATTTAGCCGCGATACTTACTAACCTCGAACCGAGGGATGTGCTCTTTATTGACGAAATTCATCGCCTCAACCCGGTAGTAGAAGAAATCCTTTACCCTGCACTGGAAGATTTTGAGTTGGATTTGGTAATTGGCGAGGGACCAGCAGCGCGTACAGTTCGAATCGAATTACAGCCGTTCACACTGGTTGGAGCAACAACTCGGCTAGGACTTTTAACGACGCCGTTACGAGATCGTTTTGGAATACCCACGCGCCTACAATTTTACACAGTCCCAGAATTGCATCAAATTGTTACGCGTAACGCCCTGCTGTTAGGTGTACCTGCCGACGAGGCTGGGGCTGAAGAAATTGCTAAACGTGCTCGTGGCACACCCCGAATAGCAGGTCGTCTGCTGCGTCGAGTTTTAGATTTTGCAATAGTAGAAGGGGATGGCCATATTACCCAGCAGATTGCGGATCATGCTTTGACCCGTCTGAGCGTCGATCATTTGGGTCTTGATGGGGCGGATAGACGATATTTAAAATTGATTGCCGATAACTACGCAGGAGGCCCTGTTGGGATTGAGACCTTATCTGCAGCCTTGTCAGAGAGCCGAGATGCACTCGAGGAAGTAATTGAACCCTATCTTCTACAAAAAGGCTTAATTCAGCGAACCCCACGTGGTCGAATGCTTGCACAGAAAGCTTGGAAGCATCTTGGATTGCCTCAACCAAAATCTGGAACATCTGATGATTTGTTTGGCCAGTCAGATTGATTTAGTTTTATCAGCTAATGTAAAAGTTATTGCAGAATTTAAATGTAATTAACTCCAATTTATATTTGGGAAAAATATTGTGCTAACAGTGCAGGAAGTTGAGAAATTTTTCATGCGTCCAAGTGGCGATTACGTTTTCGCGCGGTGGGGGCGTCCGATTGCTGCAGTAGTCTTTGGAGTCTTAGATGAATCTTTGAGTATTATTAAGAGTGCAGTTGAGGCAGTGTGTCTGGCGTCAGGTCATACGACATCTGAGTTAGATCCTGATATTGGTAGCAATCTCATGGTCTTTTTCTTCAAAGATTGGAGTGAGTTGTTGGAGGTTCCTGATTTGGAACATATAATACCTAATTTGGAAATTCTGTTAGAAAAACTTGAAACTGCCGAAGCCAACCAATATCGGATCTTTCGTTTTGATGAGACTGGCGGAATAAAAGCGTGTTTTGTATTTTTGCGGATGGATAATGCATTAAAAAAATTAAACGCGGAAAATTTAGCGCTTATACAGGTGGTTAAAGCGATGCTTGTCTGGTCGGACCTTGCCTTTCAGAATGCATCACCTTTGGCGCTACGCGAGAATGGCGAAACCGTCCTGCGCCCAGAGATAGCTGCCTTATTGAAAGCTGCTTATGATCCGACAATGCCCCCCAAATCTAATGATCCAAGCCACGCATTGCGGATGGCCGCTCGGATAAAAGTGCGTTGATGGCTCATATATTTAATTTTAAAATTTATTACGAAGACACTGATATGGGTGGGATAGTTTACTATGCCAATTACTTTAAATTCATAGAACGTGCGCGCTCTAATTTGGTTGCTGGTATAGGAATTGATCAATTAGAGCTCCGGACAACTGGCGTTACTTTTGTTGTCCAAAATGTATCTGCTGAATACTTGGAACCCGCGCGCGTGGACGATAATTTAAGAGTAGAGACTAAAGTTTTGGATGGATCTCCAGTACGATGGGTTTTACAACAAGATATCTGGCGTAAACAAGAACTTATATTTAAAGCTAAGGTTACTATTGTCCTTGTTGGTAGTAAGGGAAAACCAATTAGACTTCTGGCAAAACTTCGCCGACCGACACTGCAATAAAAACATTTTGGCTGGGTGCTTGGCATTTCAGTATTTTTTTCGCTACAGTGAAGAAAAACAAGGCTAAACAGCCAAAGCTTAGAGGCAAAATAATGGAAGCAGCAATCGATTTCTCGATTTGGGCCCTTTTTTCGCGAGCAACTTTGCCTGTGAAATTAGTAATAATCACATTGATTTTTATGTCTTTATGGTCTTGGGCAATTGCAATTAACAAAAGGGTTTCCATCCAACTAGCACGAAAACATGTTTTTAATTTTGATAGAAAGTTTTGGTCTGGTGAGCCTTTGGACGAACTTTTTGATGAGGTAGGTAATGATCCCAAAGGTGGAAGCGCTATAATTTTTTCCGCGGGGATGACCGAATGGCGACGTTCGCACCGGGATGACGGTGTGATGATCCCAGGGGCGCAGGCCCGCATTGAAAGATCCATGGATGTAGCGCTCAGTAAAGAAGCTAATCAGTTGCAGAGTAGCCTTGGAATTTTGGCGTCAATTGGCTCTGTCGGGCCCTTCATTGGACTTTTTGGTACTGTGTGGGGGATTATGAATGCCTTTATTGAGATAGCTGCTCAGCAAAATACTAATCTTGCTGTTGTAGCCCCAGGAATTGCAGAAGCATTACTTGCTACTGGCTTGGGATTACTGGCGGCAATACCGGCAGTAGTTTTTTACAATCATTTAAGTGCTGCAAG
Organism: uncultured Planktomarina sp.; assembly: GCA_905182325.1. Taxonomy (GTDB): domain Bacteria; phylum Pseudomonadota; class Alphaproteobacteria; order Rhodobacterales; family Rhodobacteraceae; genus Planktomarina. The sequence continues at coordinate 7,409 of CAJJBD010000021.1, forward strand.
TGATCGCATAATTTCTGATTATGAAGCTTTTGCTGATGAATTCTCAACAATACTATCCCGCCAGCTGGGGAGCTAAATTTTGGCAGTAAAGCTAGATAGTTCAGATCCAAAACGGCAACGCCGGCGGAGACGACGGCATCAACCAATGTCAGATATCAATGTGACACCGTTTGTAGATGTCATGCTAGTTCTTTTGATTGTGTTTATGGTTGCGGCTCCATTGCTGACAGTCGGAGTAGAAGTAAATCTTCCCAAAACTGCAGCTGAGGCTTTGCCCAGTGAATCAGAGGAACCTCTGACAGTAACGTTAACTGCAGAAGGAACAATTGTCATTCAAACCACTGAGACGCCAGAGGCGGATTTCTTAACCCGTTTAAGAGGGGTTGCTCAGGAAAGGTCTGATGACAAAGTTTTTTTGCGAGCGGACGGTTCGATCCCTTACTCAAAAGTTATGCAGGTAATGGGGGCAATGAACGCAGCTGGATTTGGTAATATTGGGTTAGTAACTGATTTGGGTGGGCCTACATTTGATGGCTCTGACGGATAAATTTTTATGTCTATTGGCACGTATATTTCAGTTACAATGCATGCAGGCATGGTTATTTTGCTATTGCTGAATGGTGATTTTGAACGTGACCCACGTGAGATTTCTGTAACTGAAATTTCCGTTGTATCGGCCGAAATGTTTGATATTGCCCTTAATAATACTCCCCCAGAGATTGCGGCTACAATTGATACGGCATTAGTGCAGCCAACGGCGGAAGAAACAGCTCCAAAATTAAGTATTAAACCTGATACATTTCCACCGCAACGAGTGCAGCCTTTAATGGAACCTCCGCAGAATGTTGAAACGCCCCCAGACATTTCTGATCTACTAGCACGAGTAGAAGATTTAATTATCATTCCACCCGCAGAATTGTTGACCCCAGCAATTTTACCCGCACCGTCTGATAGCTTAGAGACAAGCCTTAAACCAAAGCCGCGTGCGGCCTCCCGTATTACCTCAAAGGCGGTGGCTCCGTCTGAGCCAGACGTTGATATTGGTGATTTCACCCGAGATGCGGCGTCACCGCAAGATACGCCTGCTGAAATTAAGGAGGCGCAAGCTGCCGCTGCGCCTGAAGCGTCTGCGTCTGAGATTGTTCCTGAGGAAGTTGAGCAAACGGCGGCATTAGCGCCCGAGCAAAGTACTAGGCCTCAAATTAGACGAATGAGGCAAGTGGTCGAAACTGAGAAAAAAGATACCTCATCAGTAGTACCAATAATCGATCCTCTTGCTGCTGCTTTATTGGAAGCGTTGACTGGTTCAACACCTGATAGTGGCTCTGAAACCGTTGTGGTAAATCTAAATCAGCTCACGCAGGGCCTATCGCAGGCTATAGACGAAGCTATCGGGCCGTGTAATAATGTAAATATGTCTACGGCAGCGGAGCAAACGACTATTCTTGTGAGTGTCTCTTTCGACTCTAACGCAAAGATTATGCCCAAAAGTCTGGATATGGTAGAGTTCTTATCTGGTGACGCAGGTAGCGTAAATGTGAGGTTTGAGGCGGCTAAAAGAACCTTGGCAAACTGGAAGTGTCGTGATGATGTGTCTGAGGTTATTAGAGGTTATCAGAAAGATGAACTTCTTTCTTCTGGGCAGATAATCGAAATTGAGTTTGGACCAATTGATCAGTTTTGACAAATTAATGATTTAGAAGAGGCTATAATGCGATTAATTTGGTGCGGTTTGTTAACTTTATGTGTTTGGTTGAATACTGCTGTAGCCCAGAATGCTCCACTGCGAATAAAGATAACTCAGGGTGTCATTGAACCACTTAAATTTGCAGTGCCGGCATTTGAAGCTGAAAACCTAGGAGCAAAAAAAATTGCTGCAGAAATTTCGCGTGTTGTTGCGGCAGACCTGACCAGCAGCGGTCTCTTTCGAGAAATTCCCTCAAGCAGGTTTATTGCACAACGGAAAACTTTTGAAGAGCCAGTTCGATTTCCTGATTGGCGTGCAGTCAATGCACAGGCGTTGGTCACAGCGGCAGTAACAACAAATGGCTCTGGTAAATTAACTGTTAAGTTTCGGATATTTGATATTTTTTCTGGTGTTCAACTTGGACAGGGCATGCAGCTTAGTGGAAGCACTCAGGCAGTACGCCGAATGGCGCACAAAGTTTCAGACCAAGTCTATGAACGCATCATTGGTGAGGGACCATACTTTGACAGCAGGATAGTTTTTGTCTCGGAGAGTGGGCCAAAAGATAAACGCCTTAAGCGACTAGCCATAATGGATTTTGACGGTGAGAATATGCAATTTCTCACTGGCAATGATAATATTGTTTTGGCGCCACGTATTTCGAGTGATGGTAAGAAAGTGCTTTATACGAGTTGGGAAACAGGCTTTCCTCAAATTTATCTGCTGGACGTTGAAACGGGACGCCGCAAACGGGTAAATACTCCTGGAGATGGCGTGGCATTTTCACCACGTTTTGCACCCGACAATAAACGAATAGTGTTCTCATATGAACGAAGAGGTAATATTGATATTTATTTGATGGAACTATCGAGCTTAAGGTCTGCGCGTCTCACATCCAGCCCCTTTATTGATACTGCACCAAGTTTTAGCCCAGATGGTAGGCAAATTGTTTTTGAAAGTGATAGAAGCGGTAATCAACAATTATATATTTTGCCTGTAACTGGAGGTACTCCAAAGCGCATTTCATTTGGCAAGGGTCGTTATGGAACGCCAGTTTGGAGTCCGCGAGGCGACCTAATAGCTTTTACCAAGCAAAGTAATGGCCGTTTTGGAATAGGCGTGATGCGAATTGATGGCACTAAAGAACGCCTTTTGTCTGCATCTTTTTTAGACGAAGGCCCTACTTGGTCACCTAATGGGAGGGTGATAATGTTTTCACGGCAAACACGTGGACCGAGTGGTGCGCCCAGCATCTACTCTGTTGATATTACTGGTCGAAATCTACGACCTTTGAGTTTAAGGGCCCCGGCATCTGATCCATCATGGGGTCCGGTGCTACCTTGAGGTAGAATACTTTATAAAATGTTTCTGAGAAAGGTGACTGTCATGAGATCAATTTATTTACACGTTGCAATACTTTTTATTTTAGTGGCCTGTTCAGATTCTGAGGGTGGGTTTGGAAGTGGTTCACTTGGTACAGATGGTTATCAAGGACGTGGTTTTGGCCAAAACGACATAACTTCATCAACGTTTTTTAAAGAAAATGTAGGTGATCATGTTTTATTTAAAGTTGACGAGTATACTTTGAATGAGGTGGCTAAAACTGCATTAGATATCCAGGCTAATTGGCTAATTGAAAACCCAGGCTTTGTTATAATTGTTGAAGGCCACGCAGATGAACGAGGCACCCGTGAATATAATTTAGCGCTTGGGTTTCGTCGAGCACAATCTGTGCAAGAGTACTTAGTTGCGCGTGGCGTATCTGGCTTGCGTCTAAAAACAAGGAGCTACGGTAAGGAACGGCCGGTCGAAATTTGTAGTGTGGAACGGTGTTACTCCAAAAATAGACGTGCGGTAACAATTCTTGCCTCTGGCAGTAGTTAATGAAATTCAGTTTATTTATGATTTTAGCGTTTGGGTATGTGGGTCCTGTATTAGCTGACAATTTGGCTGATATTAGGCAAGATCTTGCGAACTTGTTGCTTGAAGCAGATCGACTACAATTGGAAATGCTGACGACCCCAGGGATTGATTTTTCTAATGAAGGGTCACTCTTAGATCGTACCTCAGCCATTGAGAGCGAATTGCAGCGGTTGACTGGAGCGACTGAAGAGTCAGCCAACCGAATTTCGATTGTTGTGCAGGATGTCTATCGTAGGATAAAAACTTTAGAGACAAGTGTGTGTGCTTTAGAACCTGGATGTAATGTTACGGAGCTTGGCTCCAGTCTGCCTGTCGGTGTCATATCAAATGGATTGACGCGTACCTCAATGTTAGAAGAGACTCTTACCATCACAGAAAAGTCTGACTTTGATGCTGTGAAAAAAATACTTGCGCGAGGTGAGACAGAAACAGCTGTTCAAATGCTTAAAGAATTTATTGCAGAATTTCCAGTTGGGCCCTTAACACAAAAAGTGCATTTACTGCTTGGACACGCTCATATGGACCTGTTGGAGTTCCGGCTTGCGGCACGAGCCTACCTAGAGGCGTATTCTGTAAACGAGGGCACGGAAATTGCGCCAGTTGCTCTGTATAACTTGGCTCTTGCGTTTCATAAAATGGGAAATGCTAAAGAGGGCTGTCTGACATTAGATGAAGTTAAATTCCGTTATAGTGGTGCAGAAATAGTTGTGGACGCACTACAGGCAGAGGCTGACTTGGCCTGCACATAATGAGTTTACTTGTGTTGAAAATAGATCAAGCCATATCTGATTTTTTCTGTGGCATTAAAGAAAACTGCGTAGTTGGAGTGGCTGTGTCTGGAGGCTCAGACTCAGTGGCGTTGCTTTTGGCTTTGCGAAAATTAATACCAATAGAAAATTTAAAGGCCGTCACCGTTGACCATGGATTACGTACTGAAGCTGCATTGGAAGCTGAGTGGGTTGGTCAATTATGTTCAACTATCGGGATAGAACATAACATATTGAAAGCCGTTGACCTTGTCCCAGGGCCAAATCTGCAAGCGCGGGCCCGTGATGTAAGGTATTCCTTGTTAGCAAAATGGGGCCAGAGTTGTGACATTCTGTGTTTAGGGCATAGCCAAACAGATGTAGCAGAAACTTTTCTAATAAGGCTTGCTCGCGGTTCAGGGGTAGATGGTTTAGCCTCAATGGCTGCGCGATGGGAGCAGCAAGACCTACAATGGGGGCGACCATTTTTAGGTCTATCCCGTGAAGAGTTGCGTGAATATTTGAACTCTAATAATCAAAGTTGGTGCGATGATCCCAGTAATGTAGATATAAAATATACCCGAGTGCAAATACGACAATCACAAAAGCAACTGGAACAATTGGGCTTAAGCACGGCTAGACTTTCTAAAACTGCAAACCGAATGTCAAACGTACGTGAAGCTCTCACATTTGCGTTAAAAAACATTCGCCCGCAGCTAATGGAAAATGATTTTGGTGATATTTTGATTGATCACGCCAAGCTGATGAGGCTGCCTACTGAATTTTCGGAAAGGATAATGGCAGAGGCACTTTGCTGGGTAGGACAACAAACTTACCGGCCCCGAAATTTAGCTTTGAGACGTGCAATTGTCACTAAAACTACTTTTAGTTTGCATGGCTGTGTCGTAATACCGCAGCATGATAATTTTCTGCGGGTAACTCGAGAATACAAATCTGTAGAACGTGAAGTGACTAATTGCCCAGGAGTTTGGGACGGACGGTACTTTGCATTAAATTATGGAAAAGACTATAAAATAAAGTCCCTTGGCAAAATAGGACTTTCGTTTTGTTCTGACTGGCGCAGAACAAAACGGCCGCATGCTGCATTGATTGTAAGCCCCTCAATTTGGCAAGGTCCCAAGCTCATTTCTGCTCCATTAGCAAACTTTGGTGAAAAAGATGATGTTCAGGTGGTTCCAACGCCGTGGGAATTATAGTACCCCATTGAAAAACGTGGTGAGATACATATCTTAATCATACCAATGTACGGACATCCGTACATCATTATGTCTTAATAGGAGCTTCTTTTGGGTAATCTACGCAACATCGCCTTTTGGTTTGTTTTATTCATTCTTCTTCTAATGCTCTTCCGGTTGTTTTCAGGTGATGGAGCTGGAAGTTCAAGTCGAACTACTACCTACTCTGACTTCGTACAAGCAGTAGATAATGGCCAGGTCACCAGTGCTACTTTGGACGGTGAGACGGTAAGTTATGTGGGTCCAAACGATGTTGAATACGTGACTATTGTACCCGGAGACGCGCGGGTGAGTGATTTGCTAGTGGCTAAGGGCGTTTCAGTAGTGGCAAAGTCTCAAAAAACGTCAATGTTCCAATCTGTACTTTTGTCACTTTTGCCAATTATGCTGCTGGTAGGGGTTTGGGTTTACTTCATGAACCGTATGCAAGGTGGTGGCAAAGGTGGAGCAATGGGCTTTGGTAAAAGCCGAGCCAAAATGCTGACAGAAAAACAAGGAAACGTTACATTTGATGATGTTGCCGGCATTGATGAGGCAAAAGAAGAGCTAGAGGAAATCGTCGACTTCCTGAAAGATCCACAAAAATTTAGTAGGTTGGGTGGAAAAATTCCAAAAGGGGCCCTTTTGGAGGGTGCGCCAGGTACGGGTAAGACCTTACTAGCAAGAGCTATAGCTGGTGAGGCCGGAGTTCCATTCTTTTCAATTTCTGGATCTGATTTTGTTGAAATGTTTGTTGGTGTTGGAGCTAGCCGCGTACGCGACATGTTTGAGCAGGCAAAAAAGAATTCACCATGTATTTTATTCATAGACGAGATTGATGCGGTTGGCCGTGCTCGTGGGGCAGGGTATGGGGGCGGTAATGATGAGCGCGAACAGACATTAAACCAGTTATTGGTAGAAATGGACGGGTTTGAGGCTAACGAAGGAATTATTATTGTAGCAGCTACCAATCGAAAAGATGTACTGGACCCGGCTCTTTTACGTCCAGGCCGCTTTGACCGTCAAGTTACAGTCCCTAGTCCCGACCTGCGTGGACGCGAAAAAATTCTTGGTGTGCACTCTCGAAAACTACCAACTGGCCCAGATGTGGATCTACGGATTATTGCTCGTGGAACGCCTGGATTTACTGGGGCTGATTTGGCCAATCTGGTAAATGAATCAGCGCTTGCCGCTGCACGTATTGGACGACGTCTTGTTAGTATGGAAGATTTTGAGAAGGCAAAAGATAAAATTCTCATGGGATCTGAGCGGCGGTCGATGGTACGGACCAAAACCCAACTAGAAAAGACGGCTTATCATGAGGCTGGCCATGCGTTGGTAGGGTCTCTTTTACCGAAATGTCAGCCAGTATACAAAGCGACAATCATTGCCCGCGGCGCTGCTGGTGGTATGGTTATGAGTCTCCCAGAGATGGACCGCCTGAATTTTTACCGTGATGAATGTCATGATGAAATAGCTATGACAATGGCAGGAAAAGCTGCAGAAATATTTAAATACGGTGAAGATCAAGTATCCAACGGTCCGTCTGGTGATATTCAGCAAGCCTCAAGCATGGCTCGTGCAATGGTGATGCGATGGGGAATGTCTGATAAAGTTGGAAACATTGACTATTCTGAGGCGGCGGAAGGGTACTCTGGCCGGAGTAATGGTCTTTCAACGTCTGCGGGGACTAAGGAGTTGATAGAGGCTGAAGTGAGGAAATTTGTGCAAGATGGATATGATTTAGCCTTAAAAACGATCACCAAAAATAAAAAGCGGTTTGAGAATTTGGCGCAAGGATTGCTTGAATATGAAACCCTTACGGGTGCTGAAATTAAAAAGGTAATGGAGGGCAAAGCTCTTAATCGTGATGAGAGTGAAGATGATAGTAAAGGCGCTGGCGGTGCGCCGTCGGTAACGGCAATTCCGAAAACAAAGCCAAAAGCCAGTGGTGGCGGTATGGAACCGGAACCTGCTGGATAGACTAGAAAACTTACATGCCTTGACGGAATAAATTATTTTTAGTGAAGTAGAGGGAAATGACGGCACTTGTAGCCACAGAATATTCTGCCCAAATAGTATGGCTAGGAGTTATTACACAGCGTAAGTCCGTAGAACTACAAACAGAAGCTCGATCCTTTATAAAAATTGATTGGAACGGGGTGCTGGGTAGTGGCCACAGTGGCAGAACACGATTTTCTGATGTTCGCGTGTCGCAGCAGCACGATAAGGGTACTGAAATATCTAATGTGCGACAGCTAAGTATCGTTAGCCAAGAAGACATCGAACAAATTTCTGCGGGTATGTGTATGGGCCAATTTGACCCTTCCTGGCTGGGTGCAAATCTTGTCGTTTCAGGATTACCAGATTTTTCACATTTGCCACCATCTTCGCGTCTCCAATCAGCTAATGGCACAACACTTATTGTCGACATGCAAAACCACCCATGTCACCAGATTGGCAAGACCATCGACTTAGATTTTCCAGGTAAGGGACGAGATTTTACGCATCATGCAAAAGGTAGACGCGGAATAACTGCGTGGGTTGAGCGTCCAGG
>CAJJBD010000022.1 GCA_905182325.1 uncultured Planktomarina sp.
ACTATTTACCCCAGCGAGTAGTAGAGAATTCTGAGTTTGAAGATACACTTGAAACAAATGATGCATGGATCCGCAGTAGAACTGGAATAGAACGGCGACATTTTTCGAATGAGAATGAAACCACCTCTTATATGGGAATTGAAGCGGCTAAGGCTGCTTTGGATTATGCTAACTGTAAAATAGACAAAGTTGATGCAATTCTTGTGGCAACTTCTACAGCAGACCTAACATTTCCTTCCGTCGCTACGATGATTCAAAATGGACTGGGGATGAGACACGGGTTTGCTTTTGATGTTCAAGCAGTCTGTGCAGGATTTGTATATGCCTTGGCGGTAGCTAACTCAATGATTGCTAGTGGACAAAATAACCGTATTTTAGTGATTGGTTCAGAAACATTTTCAAAACTTATGGATTGGAAAGATCGTAGTACTTGCGTCCTTTTTGGGGACGGCGCAGGAGCTATGTTAGTCGCTGCCGGTACTAATGACACTTTAAACCGTGGAATATTAGCAACTACACTTCATTCCGACGGTCAATTCAAAGACCTTTTATATGTGGACGGCGGAGTTTCATTGCAAACCACTGGATATTTGAGAATGCAGGGAAAAGAAGTTTTTCGGCATGCTGTGGAGAAACTCTCAGACGCCACGTTAGAGTCATTGGAAAAAGCAGGCTTGACCACAGAGGCCGTAGATTGGATCGTACCTCATCAGGCAAATAAGCGCATTTTAGAGGGAATGTCTAAGAGGCTAAAAATACCAATAGAGCGAGTCATCATGACAGTTAATAATCATGGAAATACTTCAGCGGCATCGATTCCCTTGGCCATGTCAGTTGCCCTGAGTGATAATCGCATCAAACCCGGTGACATCGTTGTAATGGGGGCTATTGGTGGTGGTTTAGCGTGGGGTACTGCAGTAATTCGTTGGTAACTTTACTATATTGTTAGTTTTTGTTGACCATACTTAAAAATCTCTTTTAATATGGTAATGTATAGTTCGGGGAATCATGATGCCTTCATCAACACTAACAAGGATGGGTTTAGGAGAAGCTGTAGTTCGTGAAGTTGGCCTTTCACGCAGTGAGTCTTCGGACCTAGTAGAACGAGTTTTAGCACATCTTTCTGACACATTAGTAGCAGGAGAAATTGTTAAAATATCTTCATTCGGTACATTTAGTCTTCGGGATAAGAGGGCACGCGTTGGACGCAACCCAAAAACTGGCGAAGAAGCAGCTATATTACCTAGGAGAGTACTGACATTTAGGCCATCACATATAATGAAAGACCGCGTTGCTAAAGTTAATAAACGTTAACTAAGTGAGCAAATCACCGGAGGCCTTCCGAACTATCAGCGAAGTATCAAAGATGCTTGTCACACAGGCTCACGTTCTACGGTTTTGGGAAAGTAAATTTGAACAATTAAATCCAGTCCGAAGACCAGGTGGCAGAAGATACTACCGACCTTTAGACATTACTTTACTCGGTGGAATTAAGTACCTTTTACATCAGCAGGGAATTACTATTAAGGCTGTACAAAGATTATTAGAAAAAGAGGGTGTGAGCCACGTACGCAATCTTTCCCCTATAATTAAGAGTATTGAATCATCACCAAAACAAAAAAGTAAATCTAGTAAAAAAGTAAATAAAAGTTTAGATTTGGCGAGTTTCAAAAAAACCATTGAGAAATCAGAAAATATTGGCCATGAGTTACATAGTCTAAACGAGGATCAAGATGATCAACTACATTTGTTTCCAACATTTGATGAAAACCATAGTACATTAACGGTACCACCTACCCAGTCTGATGTGAGGCTGGAATCTAAAACTTTAGACTTAAAAATATTAAATAACGAGCATTTAACCAGTGATTACTTAGGGAAATCTGGATCCACATCACAGATATTAAAACTAACAAAAAAACAAAGGGCTCAGATATTTGCTACAAAACAAAATTTTATTGTTCAACTGCAACATTTAGTCAATCAGATGAACTCATAAATTTTAAACATTTCTAAATAGCCTTGCCCCCAGCGTTGGGTTCGCTATACCAGCGTTTGTTCGGGCTATGGCGCAGCCTGGTAGCGCGTCCGTCTGGGGGACGGAAGGTCGCAGGTTCGAGTCCTGCTAGCCCGACCAAAAACAAGTAAGCCAATAAGTGTCATAGGTTTTTAAGTTTATAGGTGATGACATGAACATCGGCGTTATACCGAACCAGCAAATTAGTATAATGGTAGACCAGGGTCAAATAGTAATTTCACAAGAACTTCAAAAAGATCAAATTCAGCCTGCCTCTCTGGATTTGAGGTTAGGCACGATTGCTTATCGGGTCAGAGCCTCTTTTCTAGCGGGTAATTCATCGACAGTGGCAGACAGATTAACCTCCTTTGAAATGCATCAGATAGATCTAACAAAGGGGGCTGTTTTAGAAAAAGGCTGCGTTTACTTAGTTCCATTAATGGAAAGTTTAAACCTTGCTGAAAATACGTCAGGCATAGCAAACGCAAAATCTTCTACTGGAAGATTAGATCTACTTACCCGCACCATTACAGACAATGGTACTGAGTTTGATCGCATTGTTGCTGGTTACTCAGGCCCACTGTACGCTGAGATTTGCCCCCGCTCTTTTTCCGTTCTTGTCAGGCCTGGTATGCGGCTGAACCAAATTCGCTTCCGCATTGGAAATGCTGTGCTAAGCGATCAAGCTCTCATTTCATTACACAACCAGACACCACTAGTATCAGAAATACCAATTATTCAAGATGGATTGGGTTTCTCGGTTGACCTCAATCCATCTGAAGGTGGCCTCGTTGGATACCGTGCAAAACCACATACTGGAGTCATTGACCTAGCCAGAGTTGGAGCATACACCCCCTCTGATTTCTGGGAAAAAATATATACTAATGAAAAACAAATTATACTTGATCCTGAAGCGTTTTATATTCTTGTAAGTCAAGAAGCCGTGACAATACCACCTGGTTATGCAGCAGAAATGGCTCCTTATTTAGCAATGGTTGGTGAATTTAGAGTCCACTATGCTGGTTTTTTTGATCCAGGATTTGGGTATGCTTTGGCAGGTGGTCAGGGCAGTCGAGGTGTATTGGAGGTACGCTGTCATGAGGCACCCTTTGTGCTCGAGCATGGACAAGTGGTAGGTCGCCTAGTGTATGAAAAAATGCTTGAACTGCCAAGCCAGCTCTACGGCCAAGAAAGCCAGTCCAATTATCAGGGACAAGGACTAAAACTTTCAAAACATTTTAACCAGGATTGAAAAAGAGACACTAATTTAAATCCGCCAATACAACTTATTTATGTACAAAAATCTTGATTATAAAAATTAATTTGAACTTCTACCACTGCGAGTAAATTAATTAGCGGACATCGCTAAGTTAATCTGATGGATCAGCAGCAGTAACGTCAAATAATTTTTCCTGTCTATCTTCCTCACCTTCTGATGATGGCACCACCTCCATGCCAGGCAGAGGACGACTTTCTAACAAACCAGCAGCCCTGAGCTCTTTTAAACCTGGCAGATCTCGCGCATTTTCTAATCCGAAGTGATCAAGGAATTGGTTAGTGCCTACGAAGGTTATAGGGCGACCAGGTGTCTGTCTACGACGACCTAACTTTATCCATTCCAACTCAAGAAGTTGATCAATTGTTCCACTGCTTACAGTAACCCCTCTGATTTCCTCTATCTCCATACGGGTCACCGGTTGATGGTATGCAATGATCGCCAAAGTTTCGATAGCTGCACGAGATAATTTTCGAGTTTCAATGGTCTCCCTAAGCATCAAAAAGCCAAGATCGGCAGCAGTTCGAATTGCCCAGGTCTCTCCCACGCGTACAACCTCAACTCCCCGGCCTACATAGCGTTTTTGAAGAGCTTGAAGTACAGGAGGCAGGTCTACTCCATGCGGCATACGCTTGGTCATTTCCCTTAAAGAAACTGGCTCAGCAGAGGCAAATAATATGGCTTCTACCATTCTTTCCTGCTCTAATATCGGTGGCGCCTCAAAAAGGCTCTTCTCATTGCTATCGTCAATCACGTGCAACCCTTTTTCTTATCTGTATTGGCGAAAAAGTACTGTCCTGCCATATCTCAATTTTTCCTTCTTTTGCCAGTTCAAGAGAGGCCGCAAATGTAGATGCGGTTGCAGACCGCAACTTTTTTGAATTCTCTGACCAACCATCTGGTAAATAAGAGGCAATATCAGTCCAATCTCCCATGAAACCAATCATTCTACGCAGTCTCTCAAGAGCTTGCTCCATTGTTAGAACTGACTCTCGGTCCATCACAAAGGGACGGAAATCGTCTTTGGTCCGAATGCGCGCGTATCCCTGCATCAGATCTAACAAATTAGCACTATAATTTACTGTTCTGCGACGCTGTACGTCTTCGGTCAAGCCTCGTACAAATCTGTCTTTTCCTAACCTGTCCCGAGCCATCAAATTAGCTGCTACATTTCTCATAGCTTCTAACCGTTCTAATTGGAACGCTAGGTAATCTGCAAGCTCATCGCCTGAAGGACCAGTGTCAGTTAAGTCGGGCGGCAAAAGTAACTTTGATTTCAAAAAAGCTAGCCATGCAGCCATTACTAAGTAATCAGCGGCCAATTCTATCCGCAATTCCGTCGCTTTTTCAATAAAACTTAAATACTGGACTGCCAGATCTAAAACTGAAATTTTTCGTAAATCAACTTTTTGTGACCGCGAAAGAAGTAGTAGAAGATCCAGCGGCCCTTCAAAACCATCTACATCTACTATCAAAGTTTCTAATACAACACGCTCTGCGACACTCTTCGAGATATGTAAGTCTTCGTTCATAAAATTTACTCATTCATCAGTACGGCAAATTCCTCTGTCAGCTGTAAGATGTCAATAGAAACAGGGGTTGGTCGATTTTTAATTGCAAATTTTGCACGACCTAACGGTGCGCCATCTAACTGATTGCAATTTTGATGTAATAATTCCATTTCTTGTAGCCGTCCGTTGCAATGTAATACGATGTCACAACCGGCCCCGAGTGCCTTTTGTGCCCGTATTATCAAATCACCTTTAAGGGCATTCATCGAAATGTCATCCGTGATAAGTAATCCTTTAAATCCAATATCATTTCTGATGATATTAATCATAGTAGGTGACTGTGTTACTGGATTTTTTGGATCTATTTCATTAAATACTAAATGAGCAGTCATCCCCATATCAATATCACGAAGCTCACTGAAAACTCGAAAATCTGTATTTTCCAACACACTGGCGTCTTCTAAAACTTTTGGTAATACCAAATGGGCGTCGAGCTTTGCACGCCCATGACCAGGTATGTGTTTTAAAACTCCAGAAATACCACCATGCCGCAACCCTAAGTTAAGAGCCCGGGCATTAGCATATACTTTAGATCCATCCGTTCCATAGCATCTGTTTTTCAAAACAAGATGTGTATCGGGCTGCGCAATGTCCCCTAATGGAGCGCAGTTTACGTCAATTCCAGAAAGTCGGAGGTTTTCAGCAATTAATCTACCTCTTAACCAAAATATCCGCTCAGCATGAATATTTTTTGATTGCTCCAGTGCTGGTGGAAATTCAAACCAGTGAGGGGCTCCAAGTCGAGCCACGCGACCACCCTCTTGATCAATCATAATCGGAGCATTCCAACCCACAGCATCTCTAAGTGACTGGCATAGAGTATTTATTTGTTTTGGAGTTTTTAGATTGCGCGTAAATAAAATAAAGCCAAAAGGCTGAGCCCGCCTAAAAAAATTACGCTCCCTTACTGTGACCTTTTGCCCTTCACAACCAAATATAAAAGGAAAAAGAGCCAACTAATATACTCTTAATTCATAACTACAGGATAGCATTCGGTATTTTGACCACGCAACGCTGTGCACAGCCGCCTCGATTCAGCGATATCCTTAAACCCATAGACTCTAAGCCGGTAAATCTCTTGATCAGCGATCTTACCAGTCAGAATAACATTCGCTTTGCCAATAAAATAATCACTATGGTGCGCAGAAAGATCTTTCCAAGCCTGCGAGGCTGCCTGCTTATCGGTATACGCCCCTAATTGAACCATCTGGGTGCCTAATGGAATTTTTCCATCACCTGCAATTATATTACTATCCAACAGAGTTTTTACTAAAAAATTAGATCTGAGTTTTGGTCTAAATGAGGCATTAAACTGAACATTTGAGGCTTTGGTCATAGATAAAATCTTTATCGTATTATCTTTATTAATTAAATTATCCGTTGGCGAACTTAAAGGAGTTGCGGCCAACATCGATGCAAGCTGATCAACAATTTCTTCGTCGCCATTTGAATTAATTATTAAGGCACCTGCCGACAAAGTTTCTATTTTTTTATATTTAATTGGCTCAGCCACTTCCTGTATTATCACTGTACCAATTGGAATGTCTTCAAGCTTTAAGTTTATAGGTGCCGGAGCAAGCTGCAAAGACTCATCAATAAACAGATTTTTTTGACTGCTTGATACTTGATTGACTGTTAATCCTTGATGGGACGCAGGTACACCACCCGGCTCCGACGGGGAAACACGCGTCGGACCTTCTAGAGCCCGCACAACCGGAACACCTGAACTATCCCGCATAAGTGTACGGGCACCCCAGCCAAGAACTCCAATAAACACTATAAAAGAGATACATGCTCCGACAATATTTGCATATCTTACATAGTTAGCATTTTTTTCGCCAATATTAGCGTCAACACTCACGTTCGCCATTTTGCCTCAATGCCCAGGTTTTCCCAAGGTCTTTCTTAAACTGCCTCAATAACGCCCGCGCTGATGCATTTTATCGCATTTCTTGCACCGGTGTTACGCCAAGGATACCTAAACCTGCCGAAATAACAACAGCTGCGGACCGAATCAATGAAATTTTTGCATAGGATGTGCTAGGATTATTCTCTTGTAGAAAACGTAATCTTGGTTGCTCCTGGCCCTTATTCCATAGACTATGAAAATCTGACGCAAGTTCATAAAGATAAAAAGCTATACGATGTGGTTCGTTTGATCGCGCTGCTATATCAACTAGTCGTGGAAACTCAGCCACTTTTGCTGCAAGTGTTATTTCGGCGCTATCAATCAGACTATCTAAGTCAGAACCGGCCAACGTAGCGTCATCTATAGCCAAACCAATTTCAGTTGCTTTTCGCATTACGGAGCATATCCGTGCATGTGCATATTGAACATAAAAAATGGGGTTTTCTTTAGTTTGCTCCAGCACCTTGTCGAAATCAAAATCTAGAGGAGCATCATTTTTCCGAGTCAACATTACAAAGCGTGTAGCGTCAGCACCTACTCTATCTACTAGTTCTCTCAGCGTTACAAAAGTCCCTGCCCGTTTTGACATCTTAAAAGGTACGCCATTTTTATACAAACGAACTAGCTGAATCAGTTTGATATCAAGACTTGTTTGTCCATCAGACAAAGCGGTGACCGCTGCTTTCATACGCTTAACGTAGCCGCCATGATCAGCGCCCAAAACATCAATTAAGTGATTGAAGTCACGTGTTAGCTTGTCAAAGTGATATGCGACGTCAGGCGCAAAATAGGTCCAATTTCCATCAGATTTTTGGACTGGTCTATCAACATCATCACCGTAGTTTGTGGATTTAAATAGTGTTTGTTTGCGGGGCTCCCAATCTACATCAGTTTTCCCTTTAGGCGGATCCAGCGTTCCCTCATATATTAAACCCTTATCCCGTAAATTGGATATCGCAGATTCAATTCGTCCAGTCCCATAGAGTGATTTCTCAGAAAAATACACATCGATTTTAATGCCTAGGGCTAACAAATCTGTCTTAATCAACTTCATCATTGCATCAATTGAAAACTGACGCAGCTCCGCAAGCCACATTGCTTCATCTTTGTCAACAAATGCATCGCCAACTTTATCTTTTAGAGCCTGCCCTACTTCTATTAAATAATCTCCTGGATACGTCCCATCTGCAAATATAATTTTTTGCCCATGTGCCTCAAGATATCTTAAGTAAACGGAACGAGCTAAAACATCTACCTGGGCTCCACCGTCATTAATGTAATACTCTCGAGTTACGTTAAAACCTACAAAATCTAATAGAGACGCCAATGCGTCCCCAAATACTGCCCCTCGAGTATGACCGACGTGAAGTGGTCCAGTTGGATTGGCAGAAACATATTCAATATTCACCTTCTTTGCTGCCCCAATGTTTGAGCGGCCATAAGCCAAGGGGTCTTCGAGGATAGCCCGCAATACTGTTCCCCAGACATTTGCCGTTAAACGGATATTTATAAAACCAGGTCCCGCAATCTCAACAGCTTCAACCAAAGGACTATGACCCAAGTGCACAGCTAATTTGCTTGCAATATCAAGCGGCTTTTTCCTAGATTGTGATGCAAGAACCATGGCCGCGTTGGTAGCCATATCACCATGATTAGAATTTCTGGGTGGTTCCACGGCAACCAAATCAAAATTTAGATCATTGGGTAAATCAGCCAAAACCTGCATCTCGTTCAAGCTTGCAATTATTAGATTACGTATTTCGCCAAAAACATTCATTTGATCATCCCACAGAGACCTTTGGGTTTAACAAAATCTAACAGATCGTCAACGCAGGACAAAAAGTTGATCATGTTTTTGTTGTGCAAAACGATCTGTCATACCAGCAATATAATCTGCAACCATCCTAGCAGAGTTAATTTCATGATTTTTATCTTGTGCGACAATACCCCATTCTGTTGGCAAAAGTTCCGGCGAGTTCATAAAAATTTCAAACAAATCTTGCACTATTTTAGCGGCATGTTCTCTTTGCGCCATAATACGATCAGCACGATACATATTATGAAATAAAAAACTTTTTATTTCATAGAGATCTCCCAGCTTTTTTGTTGAAAATTGTACTGCTGAATAATTAAGGTTACGAATTTCAGGTGCGCTGTTTGCTCCAGAACGAGAAAGTAACTCACGGCTCGTTGTAATTACATCCTCAACCATATGTCCAAAAACGCGCCTTAAGGCCTCATGTCGACGTCGGTGGGGATCAATTTCCTTATAGGTATTGTCAACCTGCGCATAAGCCAGACTAACAATTGGAAGCTCTGCCACCTGATTATCCGTAAATAATTCTGCGCGAAGCCCATCGTGTAAATCATGGTTGTTGTAAGCAATATCATCCGAAATTGCTGCCACTTGGGCCTCAGCACTTGCAAAGGTTTGTAATTCTAGATTGTGTAACTTATTGTATTCTTCTAACGCCGGTGGATGTGGCAACTTTACTGGTCCATTGTGTTTAGCTATCCCCTCAAGGCAATCCCACGTGAGGTTCAGCCCATCAAAATCTGCATAATGACGCTCTAAAGATGTGACTATCCGTAACGCCTGAGCATTATGATCAAAGCCACCAAAAGGCTCCATTAGCTTGTTAAGGACCTCTTCACCTGTATGCCCAAAAGGTGTGTGGCCCAAGTCGTGGGCCAAGGACACAGATTCTGCCAGCTCTTGGTTTAAACCCAAGACCCCCGAAATGGTGCGAGCTACTTGTGCCACTTCGATAGAATGCGTCAACCGGGTTCGAAAGTAATCTCCTTCGTGTTCTACAAAAACTTGGGTTTTATGCTTCAGTCGACGGAAGGCGCTGGAATGAATGATTCGATCCCTATCCCGCTGATAACAGGTTCTTATTTCTGACTCCGCCTCAAAAAACAATCTCCCTCTACTTAAATTAGGACTCGATGCGAAATTTGATTGCATTCTCATTACCTTGCCGTCTATCCACTTAATCTTTATACATTCTTTAAGTACAATTGTCAGGAGAGAGAATGTAATGCTTAATCTGCCACCTAAAGTAACACCTCGGGCCTTTCAGCGTCTCGCAGAAATTGGTGCACAGGCAAAGGGTAAGGCGTTGCGAGTTGCTGTTGAGGGCGGCGGGTGCTCTGGATTTCAGTATGAAATTGATCTTGATGATGTCAAAACAGATGATTTAATTTTATCTGGCAATGGTGAATGCGTTGTAATAGACAGCGTATCTCTTCCTTTCCTGAGCTCTGCCGTGATAGATTTTAGTGAGGAATTGATTGGAGCAAGGTTTGTTATTGATAATCCCAACGCATCTTCAAGTTGCGGATGTGGCGTCTCATTCTCAATGTGAAGTACCAACCATGGTTCTAGCCATTAATGAATGTTGTTAAGTTTTTATCTACATTGGTTTTGAAAATAAAAGTTTATCACAGAAAGCCACTATGAAAATAGCAACATATAATATTAACGGTATCAAGGCTCGAATTCAGTCTCTGACCAATTGGCTGAAACAGGCAAAGCCTGATATTGTTCTCCTTCAAGAAATCAAATCAGTAGATGAGAATTTCCCTCGCGAGTTTTTTGAAAATATGGGTTATCAGGTCGAAACGCACGGACAAAAAGGTTTCAACGGCGTAGCTATTTTATCTAAGCTTCCACTGGAAGATATAGTGCGCGGGCTGCCTGGCGACACTAGTGACACACAAGCTCGATGGATCGAGGCGACGGTAATAGGTAACAAGGCAGTACGGGTATGCGGACTGTATCTTCCGAATGGAAATCCAGTTCCAGGCCCAAAATATGATTATAAATTAGAGTGGTTGCGACGGCTTAAAAAGCGTGCAGAGGAACTGATAAAATCTGAAGAAATAGCTTTGATGGCTGGCGACTATAATATAATTCCCCAACCTGAAGATGCCGCTAAACCTCACGAATGGATAGCTGACGCCTTGCATTTACCACAATCTCGCGCAGCTTACCGTGAAATCATTAATCTAGGTTTTACAGACGCCTTCAGAAGTAAACATACAGGTCCTGGTCACTATTCATTTTGGGATTACCAGGCAGGCAGTTGGCAAAGAAATATCGGTATTAGGATCGATCATTTTCTTCTGACCGCCACATGTGCAGACCTTTTAATTGATGTAGGAATTGATAGCTGTGTCCGGGGTGATGAAAAACCTTCCGATCATGTTCCTGTTTGGTTACAGTTAGACGCTTAACAACGGGCTCGAGGTCAACGTCTTGGGCTGAAACTAATCTTCACGATGAACTTTTTCCCGTCTTTCGTGACGCTCCTGTGCCTCTAAACTCATAGTCGCAATAGGCCGAGCATCTAAGCGACGCAAAGAAATTGGCTCGCCAGTTTCTTCGCAATATCCAAACTCCCCCTCTTCTATCCGCCTCAACGCAGAATCAATTTTAGCAACTAATTTTCGCTGCCGGTCACGTGTTCTGAGTTCAAGTGCACGGTCAGTTTCTTCACTCGCACGATCGGAAATATCAGGAATGGCGCGGGTGCTGTCTTGCAAAGATTCAATCGTGTCTTTGCTATCAGACATTAAGTCTCCCTTCCATAACAGCAGTTTTTTACGAAAATATTCTACCTGCTTTTCATTCATAAAGGCCTCATCATCCGACGGATGATAATTATTGGAAATTAGTACCTCAGATTTCATTCAAATCACCTTGTAAATAAAAACAATTAGCAAAACAGAAAAATACTGCCATGGCGCGATCTATCCAAACTGAGGTCATTTGTCACGCGCAAAACAGCAATTTGATCATCTCATTTTGCATGTTATGGACAGCAGAAACTCTGAAAGGCTTAAAAAGTGAAATTTAAATCCACAGATACCTATATTGCTGCAGACGATCTATCGATTGCAGTAAACGCAGCAGTCACCCTTGAGCGGCCTCTATTGGTAAAAGGCGAACCCGGCACAGGTAAAACTGAATTAGCTCGACAGGTTGCTGAA
>CAJJBD010000023.1 GCA_905182325.1 uncultured Planktomarina sp.
GTGCCTTTGCCATAACTCACCCGTGCAGCTTGGCATATGGCAGCATCGTCGCCCATATAATCGATAACCCGAACAAATCCATGGTCTAGAACGGGTTGCGCATTGTAGAGGTGATTTTCCATTCCAGCCGACACAGCTCGAAGGGTCGGCTGAGGATTTGATCTCAGCTGATCAATTTCTTCTTGTTGTTGTGGCGTCAGCAGCATCACTATCTCCTAAGTTAACATTATCTGGAGCGATTCTCCTGACACTATATATGGAGTAACACGAAGGATGAACCTACTACATAAAGGTAAATACAAATGAAATATCTGCATACAATGGTACGAGTAGCCGATCTAGACGCATCAATTTCTTTTTTTTCAATTTTAGGACTGGAGGTAACACGTCGTTTTGAAAATGAAGCTGGGCGTTTTACCTTGGTTTTCATGGCACCACCAGGCCAACACGAATGTCCAGTTGAATTGACCTACAACTGGGGCGGTGATGACGGTCTGCCATCCGACAGCCGTCACTTTGGACACCTTGCTTACGAAGTAGAAGATATTTATGTCACCTGCCAAAACTTTATTGATAATGGGATTACCATAAATAGGCCGCCGCGAGATGGCCACATGGCCTTTGTAAGAAGTCCAGACAATATTTCGATTGAGCTTCTACAAATAGGAGAGAGCCTTCCCGTTTCAGAGCCTTGGGCAACTATGGCAAATATTGGTAATTGGTAAATTTGTTTAAGTTAAACTGGGTTGTGGCATTTATTATGGGTGTCACAACCTTGAATGCTGCGCACGCTACTTGTCGCCAAGCGCTGGTTTTAGGTCTGGATGTTTCGGGTTCAGTAGACATCAAGGAGTACCAACTTCAGTTACAAGGCCTGTCCAATGCACTGCTTAATGATGAAGTTAGGAATAGCTTTTTCGTAATGCCTAAATCACCAGTAAAACTGTTGGTTTTTGAGTGGAGTGGACCAAATTATCAAAAAATTTTATTGCCATGGACAAAAATATCAAACGAGAAAACCTTGAAAAAAATCGCATCACAATTGAGTTTGAAAAAACGAGACAAGGCTCCACCAACTACAGCATTAGGCAACGCAATCCAAACTGGTATTAATTTTTTAAATCAACAAACCGACTGTTGGAAAAGAACATTGGATATTTCTGGTGATGGAAAAAATAACTCCGGTCCTGAACCACACCAGGTAAATCAACCCAACCAAATTGGAAATATTACAATCAACGGCTTAATTATTGGCGTGGATACGCCAGCCCGATTGTCACACGCCGAAATCGAAGTGAGTGAATTGGTAGCCTATTTTTCTAATCGTGTCTTGGCTGGCCCTGGTGCATTCTCAGAGGTTGCGCTCGGGTTTGCTGATTATGAACGCGCTATGATAAGAAAGTTAGTGCGAGAACTTGAATTTCTAGCTCTCAGCGTAGTAAATTGATAAATAAAAAATCTTTTAATCTTTCCTACACGACATGTATGTTTGCCCAATAGAAATTTAACACTATTCCAGAAAGAAGAATTTCAAACTTACAAGATCTTCAGATGCGCCAAAATTTCATTGACTAGGGAGGAAAATTTCTGAGGCGGTTTTGCGGTTCCTATTATCCATGCGTAAAGGTCATGATCGTTTTCTAAAGTGAATAAATCATAATTGGATAGCTGATATAAGGTCATATCTTCCAAACGGTTGCTAGCAAAATGGCTTAAGATTATGTCCATCTCTTTAATACCACGTCTCATTGACCGCATTTTTAATCTTTTTATTTTGTGGTCACGCCGCTCACTCATTTTTGCGTAAGTCTTAACTGCTTTTCCAACCTACTTAGACGGTCAGCAGTTTGGGTCATCTGATTTTTAATTGAGCGAATTTCTAACAAAATAATGCCTATATCATTTTGGACTGGTTCCTGAACAGGTTCATCCGGACCAATACCTTGTCCACTTAATAGCCAGGGCAACGAGACATTCAACATACCAGATAACATCTGAAGTTTATTTGCACGTGGTTCTGATCGATCTTCCTCCCATGCTTGAAGGGTTGCCAACTTGATACCTAATCGACGTGATAGTTGTCCTTGGGTCATGTTGGAATTTTCTCTAGCACCGACAACCCTATCACCAAAGGTAGCCGCATTGGGTCCAAACCAGTCAAAGTCCTCGTCCTTAACTTTTTCTGTCATGAAATACCTCTTTCTTATCAGTTATACTTGCAGCTGTTTGGGCGGAGTTCTAAGACTTGATTAGTCCAACTTAAATCGCGAGGTTTCCATGTCCTTCTTATCCACGACACTTAACCGCGTCAAACCATCACCTACTATTATGGTATCAACTAAAGCTGCAGAATTAAAGGCGGCAGGCCAAGATGTTATTGGCCTTGGCGCCGGTGAGCCAGATTTTGATACGCCAGAAAATATAAAGTCAGCAGCAGTTCGCGCCATTGCAAGTGGTAAGACTAAATATACCGCACCCGATGGATTGGTAGAACTTAAAGAAGCTATTTGCGCTAAATTCTTACGTGATAATGAACTCGTTTACTCATCTACGCAGGTGAGCGTCGGTGCAGGTGGAAAACAAATTTTGTACAATGCTCTTGTCGCGACCTTGAACTGTGGCGATGAGGTCATAATCCCCGCCCCCTACTGGGTGTCTTATCCAGATATGGTTCTTCTTGCAGGTGGAACGCCAATTATTGCTGAAACTTCAATTGCTACTAATTATAAGTTAACCGCCAAACAGCTTGAATCCGCGATCACTTCAAAAACTAAGTGGTTGATTTTTAATTCACCATCTAACCCCACTGGCGCAGGGTATAGCTGGAAAGAACTCAAGGAGTTGACCAACGTCCTACTCAAGCACCCTCACGTTTGGGTGATGACAGACGACATGTACGAACATCTAGCATACGATGATTTTAAATTTTGTACGCCAGCACAGGTTGAACCAAAACTCTATAATCGTACTCTTACTTGCAACGGGGTATCAAAGGCTTACGCAATGACCGGTTGGCGGATAGGTTATGCCGGTGGGCCACAAACTTTGATTGCTGCAATGCGGAAGATACAATCTCAATCGACCTCAAACCCTTGCTCAATAAGCCAATGGGCTGCAATCGAGGCGCTGAATGGGCCACAAGAATTTTTAAAATCTAATAATTTTGTATTTTCACGGCGGAGAGACTTAGTAGTGAGCATGCTAAATGCCACAAAAGGTATAAGCTGCCCCAACCCTGAGGGTGCATTCTACGTATACCCATCTATCTCCCAGCTAATTGGAAAAACTACACCAAATGGCGTTCTAATAAGTGATGATGAGGTCTTTGCTACAGCCCTTTTGGAGGATAAAGGTGTAGCCGTGGTATTTGGAGCTGCTTTTGGGTTGTCACCAAACTTCCGTGTAAGCTACGCAACATCAGACGAAAATCTAAAAGATGCTTGCCAACGGATCCAAAGTTTTTGTGAGGAGTTAATTTAAATTTCACTACAGTAATTCAGTATGGATCTTGTTTTTTATGACATGGTTTATTTTTGATGGTATTTTTGCAGGTCAGCTTCTTCAAATAGCTAACTGGTTCGATTGACGACAATGACGTTATTGATCACTGCGGATTAACAAATTAAATCGTGACCAAAGCAGTAATGCTGCAATAGCAAGGCCAACGACTAAGCCAAGCCAAATACCAGTCCCCCTAAAATCAAAGATAAAGCCCAAGATGTAGCTGATAGGGATACCGATCAGCCAATAAGATATCACCGTAATCAACATAGGCACTCGAGTATCTTGCAAACCCCGCAATAAGCTTAAGGCCATAACTTGGGCGGCATCAACAAACTGAAACATGGAAGCTAATATCAAAAGTAATGTCCCAATACGTAATATTTCTGGCCTCAACGGATCCCGTAGTTCTAGGAACGCACCTATCAGTATTTGAGGGGTTGCTAAAAAGAAGAAAATAGCCACCGCCGCTGCTATTGAAGATAACCCCATCGCAGCACCTGCAGTACGCCTCACAGCTAGCCAATCTTTTCGTGCAAAAGCCTGGCCAACCCGCACTGTTCCTGCCTGAGATAAACCCATATGTACCATAAAACTCATAGCCGCCAGTTGCAGCACAATGCCATGGGCAGCTAATTCTAACTTGCCCAACCAACCCATCATAAAAGCCGACGCAGCAAACAAGCCACTCTCCGCGAAAGCAGTAGCCGAAATTGGTATTGCAAGTCTGGCAACTGCTAAAGTTGCCATTCGATCAAATCGCCAAAACCGAGCAAACATTTTTTGTTCTTCAAAATATATTTGAATGTAAATTACAAACCCTATCAGAGACAAACTCATTGCAATCACAGAGGCTATTGCAGCGCCCTGTAAACCTAACTCAGGTAGGCCCCAGTATCCAAATATTAGGGCATAATTGACAAAAGCATTAATGATTAAAACACCAACAGCTAACCAAAGCACTATCCCAGTATGTTCAAGTGCTGACAGGTAACTCCGCAAAACAAGTCCCCAAATTGCAGGCCAAAGGCCAAACCCCGCTATGCGGAGATAATCTTGCGCACCCTTTGCGACCTGTGCGTCCTGTCCCATTGCCTCTAAAATAGGCGAAGCAAACCACATTGGCAGAAATAGTAATGCCGCCGCCACAGTTGAAAGCCATAGTCCCATGCGCGTCACTCTACGAGCACTCTGTGGATCACCTTCCGCCATTGATTTTGCCACCATAGGTAGGATCGCATAGGCGAAGCCAGAAATCACTATGTAAGCGACAAATAGAACCTGCGCACCGAGTGTAACCTGCGCCAATGCTAAAACTGAATACCAACCCAACATCAGTGTATCAGTTGTATGGACAGCAAACTGCGCAACTTGGCTACCCACCAGGGGCAATCCAAGAACAAGGAGTGACCGTACCTCCTGCTGAAGGGTATTTGACTGTTTCACAGGCAGGTTTTACTTGGTCATTAAGTGCATGACCAGTGGTAACTAAAAATTCAAGATTCTTAATCTCTGAATACGGTTGTTTCTAAATTATTGCCCAACATATAGCGGGACCCTTTTCTTAGGGCACAATTTCTGCCATGAGTGTCTTTAATTAATGAAAGAACAGCCCAATGGCTACTGACCTATTATCTGCAACTACCGATGACACCTATAATGCTTCTTCTATTGAGGTGCTAGAGGGGCTAGAACCCGTACGCAAACGGCCGGGAATGTATATCGGTGGAACTGACGAGCGGGCATTACATCACCTTGTTGCGGAAGTCCTGGATAATTCAATGGATGAGGCCGTAGCTGGGCATGCTAACCGGATCGAAGTGGAACTCCTGGCGGATTACTCAGTCATGGTCAGGGATAATGGCCGCGGTATTCCAGTCGATCCCCACCCAAAATTTCCAGATAAATCTGCGCTAGAAGTAATCCTTTGCACCTTACATTCGGGTGGTAAATTCTCCGGCAAAGCCTATCAAACATCTGGTGGCTTACATGGAGTTGGCGCATCAGTTGTAAATGCGCTGTCTGATAAGATGGTCGTCGAAGTTGCACGAAATCGTCAACTATATGAACAGCATTTTTCGCGTGGGATCCCGCTGGCGCCTATTGCAAAAATTGGTGCTGCACCAAATAGACGAGGTACTACGGTAACGTTTCATGCAGATCCTGAGATTTTTGGTAAACATAGGTTCAAGCCAGCACGTTTATTTAATTCAATTCGTTCAAAAGCCTATCTTTTCTCCGGTGTTGAAATTCGCTGGAAAAGTCA
Source organism: uncultured Planktomarina sp. (assembly GCA_905182325.1). Taxonomy (GTDB): domain Bacteria; phylum Pseudomonadota; class Alphaproteobacteria; order Rhodobacterales; family Rhodobacteraceae; genus Planktomarina. Next base: position 5,768 of record CAJJBD010000023.1, read on the forward strand.
AATTGACGATGGGGAAACTCCAACGGAGGCAAAATTTCATTTTCCTGGTGGGCTGGCCGACTACTTAAATGAAACTCTCGGAAAAGCGAGTACATATGCAGATACACCGTTTGCAGGAACTGTTGATTTCAGCGAGCGCTTTAATACACCCGGTAAGGTCGAGTGGGCAATAAACTGGACCCCCTCGCGTGATGGTTTTATTCAATCATACTGCAACACCGTGCCAACTCCGGAGGGCGGTACACACGAAAGTGGGTTTTGGGCTGCAGTACTGAAAGGTATCAAAGCTTATGGCGAGTTAGTTAACAACCGCAAAGCAACGCAAATAACCCGTGATGACCTAAGTACAGGGGGATGCGCCTTAGTCTCATGCTTTATAAGTGAACCAGAGTTCGTCGGTCAAACAAAAGACCGTTTAGCCACTGTGGACGCCCAGCGGTTGGTTGAAAATGCAGTGCGTGATCGGTTCGATAATTGGCTAGCTGCTGATACAAAAGCTGCTGGAGCAATCCTTGATTTTGTTGTGTTACGTTCTGAAGAGCGCCTACGCCGCCGTCAAGAAAAAGAGACACAACGTAAATCGGCGACGAAGAAGCTTCGTCTTCCCGGCAAACTAACAGATTGCACTTCCAAAACGCGTAAAGGCACAGAATTATTTATAGTAGAGGGCGACAGTGCCGGCGGCTCTGGTAAAGGCGCACGCAACAGGGTCAATCAGGCCTTATTACCATTAAAAGGTAAAATATTGAATGTCCTAGGCGCTGCCTCGAATAAGCTAGGATCTAATGCAGAAATTAGTGATCTTTGCGAAGCCTTAGGCGTTGGTGTTGGGAGCAAGTTCAATATTGACGATCTGCGATATGACAAAATCATTATAATGACTGATGCTGATGTCGACGGCGCCCATATTGCAAGTTTATTAATGACATTCTTTTTTTCTCAAATGCGGCCACTAATTGATAATGGACATTTATATCTAGCATGTCCCCCCCTGTTTCGCCTTACTCAAGGTCCAAAACGAATATATTGTCTTGATGAAACTGAAAAAAATAATTGGTTAGAAAAGGGTATCGGCGGTAAGGGTAAAATTGATGTTAGCCGGTTCAAAGGATTGGGTGAAATGGATGCAAAAGATTTGAAAGAGACAACCATGGATCCAGCTACCCGTAAACTTATACGCGTGACCATTGATGAAGATATCCCCGGCGAGACTGGTGATTTGATCGAGCGGTTGATGGGGAAAAAACCTGAAAAACGTTTTGAGTATATCCAAGAAAATGCGAAATTCGTGGAAGAATTAGACGTCTAACCGACGAACAACTAGCCGGTCAAAAGGAGCTTTCAGCAATGCCAACTTATGCAATTACAATGTTAATAGCGGGGATTGGAATTCCAGTGTTGGCTGCAATGAATTCTGCACTAGGCCGCCATCTTGAGGCGCCCATGTTGGCGGGAGCTATTCTTTTAGCTGTGGGTTTTCTCACTGCACTTAGCGTGACCTTAGTTACTGGGCCAGGTGAAATAATGAAGTTAGCCTCAGCACCAAAGTATTTATTTTTAGCCGGGATGTTGGTCGCTTTCTATGTACTTTCCATCACAGCAATCGCACCACTATTTGGCGTCGGTAATGCCATATTTTTTGTATTGATTGGTCAACTAATATCTGCTGCTGCAATTGACCATTTTGGTTTTTTCGGTGCACAGCAAGTGCCAATAAGTTGGCCTCGGGTTAGTGGTCTGATCCTAATGACTACAGGTGTCGTTCTCACTCAGAAGGCATGATCTGGTTCAAAGTGGACCACTTTCAAGCGCGACTACAGATTGCCAAAGACTTTCAGATACGTTGATATTAGCCATTGGAACTCGGTTAGCACCCGGTAGGCGAGCTCCTTCCTGTAATTGAACTGCATCAGACAAACGAGCTAAGCGAGCTCCAAAGTCCGCATGATGTGTGCCAGGGTCGATAATAAGATAAAATTGTCCCAGACCATGTGGCACACCGTCTGCCAATTTCAAACCGCTAACATCCAGTGAGTTTACTGATCCTGTTATTCCTGCTGCCAAAATTTCAGCTAAAACTCCAAGGCCCCAACCTTTATAATCTCCAGTAGATACCAGAGATCCTGCTAAAGCAGCCTCCGGATCAGTTGTGGGTATACCTTCAGAGTCGACAGCCCAGCCGAGAGGGATCTTTTTACCAGCTGCTTTAGCCATGGTAATTTTCCCCAGTGCGACAGCAGACGTAGAAAAATCAAAGTGAACAGACAGACCACCCTGCCCATCTGGCACAGACATGGCAATTGGGTTAGTGCCTATTACCTTTGTACTTCCACTAGGTGGAGCAACGGCAGCGCTCGCATTGGTAAAGCCTATTGCCAAAAGTCCTTCCGCCGCCAATTGACTAGTAAAATATCCCAGTGAAGTACAAGTGTGCGCGTGCGCGACCGACAGCGAGGCCGTCCCATTTGTTTGAGTTGCCTTGATAGCGTCCGGCAAAGCACACTCAAACGCTGCTTGAGCAAAGCCATACTTTGCATCTACCAGAATTGAGCCAGGACGTGGTATCAAAACGTGGGGGTCAACCGCTCCGTTCACCCTGCCAGATGCCAACTGCAGACAATAACTTTCAAGATAGTAAAGGCCACAAATTATATTCCCATAAGCCTCAGAGTGAGAAATAGCGCGGGCGACAGATTTGGCTATCCATTCTCGCGCTCCATAAGCTCGCAGCGCTTTTTCACTGATTTTTTCAATCTCAGAAATTGTTACTAATGGCATTTAATTTTCCTACATAAAGAAACAACACTAAATTAAAAATGTATTTTAACGATTAGAAAAATAAATATTTCAAAATATTTAAATTAAAAGTTAAGTAATTTTTCCTTTGCCAAGGACCACATGGCGATCCATTCGAGATGCCAAATCCAAATTATGGGTAGCAATGAGGGCGGCCATGCCAGTGGAATGTACTAAATCCATCAAGATCCCAAATACATGGTCAGATGTTTCTGGGTCCAAATTTCCAGTAGGTTCATCAGCTAATAGAAGCTTTGGGCTGTTCGCCAAAGCTCGGCAAAACGCTACCCGCTGTTGCTCCCCACCAGACAACTCACTTGGCCGGTGATGTTCACGTTTTGCGAGGCCAACTTGGTCTAGCAGTTCTAGCGCGCGGCGGCGAGCCTCTGAACTGCGTTTACCCATAGCCTGCTGAGGTAACATAATATTTTCTGTTGCAGTAAACTCAGGCAAGAGGTGATGGAACTGATATACAAACCCAATCGTTGTTCGACGGATATCGGTGCGCAGCTTATCACCCGCCTGGGCCATGTTTTGGCCCATAATATCCAATCGGCCCTCATCCGGTGAATCCAAAAGGCCTGCTATGTGTAGTAAAGTAGACTTTCCAGCGCCAGACGGCGCTACAAGCGAAACCACCTGCCCTGAACTAATTTGCAAAGAACAACTCTGCAAAACTGTGACCTCATTAGGTCTACCAATATTATAGGCCTTACTTATGCCATCAAGTTTTAATACTTGGTCACTCATTTCGCAGAGCCTCAACTGGGTTCATGCGTGCAGCACGGCGAGCAGGGAATATAGTAATAATAAATGATAACGATAATGAAATCCCTGCTGCCTTAAAAATATCTACACTACGCAACTCTGACGGCAAATGGTATATTCCGCGAATGGATGGATCCCAAACATCTCCTCCAGATGCGTAGTTAACAAGGCTAAATATCCCATCTATATTTATTACAAACAATACGCCAAACAATACGCCAAGCAGCGTTCCCACAAGACCAATACCAGCGCCACACAGGAAAAAAATTCGAAGGATAGTGCCTCTCGTCAAGCCCATGGTCCTTAGGATTCCAATATCTTTACCCTTATTTTTTACAAGCATAATGAGGCCCGATATAATATTCATTGTAGACAGGAGGATTAATACAATCATTATGACCAACATCACGTTATCTTCAATAGCCAAAGCTCGCAAAAAACCACCTGCGTAATCACGCCAAGTTTCTAAAATTACATTTTCAGGAATCGCCGCCTTTAAAGTTGATTTGAAATTTTCTACAGATTCTGGGTCATCAAGAAAAACTTCAATTTCATCCGCAAAACCCTCTCGATCAAAAAATCTTTGCGCAGATCCAAAGGGCATGTATACGCGAGTTTGATCTATTTCATAGTGCCCAGCTCGAAATATATAAACCACATTAAAGGATTTTACTCTTGGACTAATGCCAAACGCAGTCCGTATCCCATTTGGCGAAATAAACTTAATTCTATCTCCAATAACTAGACGCAGAGATTTCGCTACGCCCGCACCAATCGCAACACCATCTGAAAAACCTTCAATATTACCTTTACTATCATCAGAATTTGCAATGTTTGGAATAGCTTTGAGATTAGCCAAGCTGATCCCATAAACTACAACTCCGGTATTAAAATCAGCCGAATTGGCCATGACTTGGTTTCTAATTATCGGAGCCGCGCGTTTAACACCCGGAACCCCAGCTATCCGCTCCGCCAATAAGTCATACTCAGTAATCGCATAGTCCACTTTGTTATCATTTTTAGGATCAATACTATACTCAAAAACCGTCATATGAGCATTTGCACCCAAAATAGCGTCAACAAACTCAGTCCTAAACCCACTGCGTACTGCCAGTACAATAATCAGTGCGGCGACCGCCAACGCAATTCCAATTAAGCTGATCAACGTCATGACACTGACGCCACCATCTGCGCGTTTGGCGCGCAGATAGCGCCAGGCCACCAAAAACTCAAATCTAGAAAAAGGAAGTGAGCGTTTCATTAAGATACTTCCCCATGCTGAATTGGGTTAAAGAAAAATTCATTCAAACTATTTTGTCTAAACATCAAAAGTGAAATGGAACTCCTGAGGTACTTCATATTGTTATAAGCCCTTATATCCAGTCACATATACCAGTATCAGAATTGATGTTTATTCGATATTAAGTAGATCCATACGCAACAGACCGACAGCTGTTTAACTATATTGTACTACTAACTTTTTTATTACGGCTTCAGGTGAAATCTCATCACTCTTGCCAGTCCTACGATTAGTCAACTCAACTAATCCACTTTTCAAGCCACGGGGACCAACAGTGATACGCCAGGGAAGACCAATAAGATCCATAGTGGCAAATTTTCCACCAGCTCGTTCATTACGATCATCGTATAAAGGCTCTAAGCCAGCAGCACTAAGCATGTTATAAAGGCTTTCACATGCACTATCAGCCTCTTCATCACCTTGTTTAAGATTTATAATGCCACAGTGATAAGGCGTCACTTCCTCTGGCCATATGATCCCTTTTTCATCGTGGCTTGCCTCAATAATTGCTCCTACCAAACGGCTCACGCCAATTCCATGGCTACCCATATGTACAGGTATTTTCTGGCCTTCAGAATTCTGCACCATAGCTCCCATAGCTTCAGAATATTTAGTTCCAAAATAAAATATCTGTCCTACCTCAATTCCACGCGCAACTTGGCGCCTCTCTTCTGGGACTTCTTGAAAAGCAACCTCATCATGAGTTTCGTCAGTACGAGCGTATTTATCTGTGAATTCTTCCATAATGGATTGGCATTGCAGTACGTTGTTAAAATCAATGTCTCTGTCACCAAACTTCAATTCAGTCACGGCATTATCGTAAAACACTTCACTTTCACCAGTTTCGGCTAACACCAAAAACTCATGAGTATCTTCACCTCCAATTGGCCCGCTGTCAGCGCGCATTGGTATAGCTTGCAAGCCCATCCGCTCATAGGAGCGCAAATAACTAACTAAATGGCGGTTATAAGCATGCATTGCATCCTCTTTTGTTAGGTCAAAGTTGTAACCATCTTTCATATAGAACTCACGACCTCGCATAACGCCAAAACGTGGTCGGCGTTCATCACGAAATTTCCACTGGATTTGGTACATGGTCAGTGGCAAGTCTTTGTAGCTGTTTATATGACCGCGAAAAATATCTGTGATAAGCTCTTCCGCCGTTGGGGTAAATAACATGTCCCGGTTGTGGCGATCTTTGAACCGAAGCATTTCTTCACCATAGTCCTCGTACCTACCAGATTCTCGCCAAAGATCGGCAGACTGAACAGTAGGCATCATAATAGCTAGGTGACCCGCTTTTTTCTGCTCTTCATGGATAATATTTTCAACATTTTTTAAAACTTTTAAACCCAATGGTAACCATGAATAAATACCAGCAGCAGATTGCTTAATCATCCCCGCGCGCAACATCAGGCGATGTGAAGCAATTTGTGCCTCCGCGGGGGTTTCTTTCAAGACTGGTAAAAAGTATCGGCTCAATCGCATAGTAAACTCCAAGTAAGTATTAACCCTTTGTTTAGTGTTCTAGGGCATTTGCCACAAGCTAAAGTGGAAAAACATTACACCAGAGCAACATATTTTAGCGGCACCCCTTGCATGGTCACACTCAATAAGCAAATTGGATAGCAAAGGGAGCTAGAATATGACATTATCCGTATCCTCACAATTGCGCTACTATGGTACTGCATTAGTATTTTTTTCTCTGCTTATTTGGATTTTGGGTAACACTCTACTACCCTTTATACTTGGCGGAGTAATTGCCTACTGCCTCGATCCTTTGGCGGACAGGTTAGAGCGGCTCGGTATTTCAAGACTGATGGCCACTTCGATTATAACTCTTGTTACAATATTAATCTTCATTATTGGAGCTTTGCTCATCATACCCCTGCTAATTGAACAGGCGATGGCTTTATTTAATGCAGCGCCTGAGATAGCCCATAATTTTTGGAAATTTTTAACAACCCGTTTTCCAGCACTTTTGGATGACAGTAGCACCATCCGGCAGTCACTCACATCCCTTGGCGAAACAATACAATCCCGTGGAGGAGATTTGGTCAATGGTATAGCCGCGTCAGTAAACTCAATTTTAAATATTTTAATCATAATTTTTATCGTACCCGTAGTTGCATTCTATCTGTTGTTAGACTGGAACAACTTAGTTTTGAAAATTGATCAGCTGGTCCCTCGCGATCATGTTGTTAACGTACGTTACTTGGGCCAGCAAATTGACGCCACTCTAGCATCGTTTATTCGGGGCCAAGGTACAGTTTGTGTTATACAAGGGTTCTACTACGCAATTACCCTAATGTTAGCTGGTCTTAACTATGGCATAATTGTGGGGTTCATAGCTGGACTGGTATCTTTCATCCCTTATATTGGCGCAGTAGTAGGCGGTGGTTTAGCTGTTGGCTTGGCTTTATTTCAATTTTGGGGTGATTGGATAATAATTGGGATCATTGCTCTAATTTTTCTAATTGGACAAGTTTTGGAGGGTAACTTTCTAACGCCAAAACTTGTTGGAAACTCTATTGGCCTTCACCCTGTCTGGTTGATTTTTGCACTTTCTGTCTTTGGCGGCTTATTTGGTTTTGTTGGAATGCTCCTCGCAGTGCCAGTTGCAGCCATAGTTGGTGTAGTTACAAAGTTTTTCCTAGAGAAATATAAACTAGGATCACTTTATCATGGGCAAACAGAAGACGATGATCTCAATGGCTGAACAACTAAGCTTTGAATTGCCTGTAAAGGCAGCCTCAGGGCGCGATGCATTTTTTATATCTGACGCCAACAGAACTGCTGTCTCAATGTTAGAAAATAGCGCACATTGGCCACAAAGAAAAATGATCCTTCTCGGCCCAAAAAAATGTGGGAAAACACATCTTTTGAAAATTTGGATCAAAGAAAACGAAGCTTTAAAGATTGATCCTTTGAACGACTTTGATCAACCATCAGACGGGGCCAGTGTTGTAGTTGATAATATACAGGATATGGCCGGAATCTCCGCCGCAGAAACCAGGATGTTCCACTTACATAACCACCTACACTCAACTGGCGGCTTTCTACTTATGGCCTCAAACATGTTGATAAGCCAGTCAGGCTTTCAGTTGGCTGACCTCTTAAGTCGACTTCAGGGTATAAGTTGCACCACCGTTCAGCGGCCCGATGATAAATTGCTGCGTGCTGTATTACTGAAAGCATTTATGGATCGCCAGCTATCACCCCCGCCCACTGTCTTTGATTATATACTGAAAAATATGAGCCGCAGCTTCGCTGCTGCCTTTGATATTGTAAAACAACTAGACGCCAAAAGTTTGGCTGAAAACCGTCCAATCTCACGTGGAATGGCAACAAATATTTTACACAATAGCATCAGCCATGACTAATGATAATCTAACTCTGTACAATCCGCTGGCAATAAGATAAAGTATTGTCCCAGCAAATAGGGCTAACGATGACAAACCAGGCAGACTTCCTTCACTCAAAATTTCCAATTCCACAAGATTGTGGATTGAATACTTCAGGGTACAATAGATTTATTAATCGAGAACTATCTTGGCTAGCGTTTAATTGGCGAGTTTTGGAAGAGGCAGGTAATCAAAATGTTCCCTTATTGGAACGGCTCAGTTTTCTGTCAATATCAGCAACCAATCTAGATGAATTTTATTCTGTCCGTGTTGCTGGATTACGTGAGCTCGCTAGAACTGGGAGTAATACCCCATCAATGGATGGACGCAACCCATCTGAACAACTTAAACTCATAGAAACCGAAGCCCGCAAATTAATAAAAGAACAACAATTTATTTTAACCAAACTTCGTAAAGAGATGGCCGCACAAAACATAAATATCTTGACAGCGGCTCAAGCTAGAGAAGGTCATTCGTATCTCCATGAAATATTTCTTTCAGATGTATTTCCAATAATATCACCTTTGGCAATCGACCCTGCACATCCATTTCCATTTATTCCAAATTCTGGGTTTGCATTAGCGCTGCAGTTGGAGCGGAAATCTGATGGGCGAAGCCTTCGAGCTCTGGTCCCCGTTCCACAGCAGATAAACAGATTTGTAGCATTGCGGGGACAGGGACATAACTACCTTCCACTAGAGGAATTAATTTTGATGCAGATGGAACAAGTGTTTCCTGGCTACAAATTAATGGGACATTGTGCATTTTCCATTCTGCGGGACAGTGATCTAGAAGTTGAAGATGAAGCTGAAGATCTGGTCCGCGAATTTGAAGTTGCTTTGAAGCGGCGTCGGAGGGGAGAAGTTATTCGACTTAAGATTAGTGTTGACGCACCTGCAACACTACGCAAATCTATTATGGCCGAATTAAATGTTACTGAAAATGAAGTTGTCGAAATTGATGGAATGATTGGACTGTCCAACTTAACTGAATTGGTCTTTGATTCAGAACCAAAATTAGTCTGGCCAAACTTCATTCCACGAGTTCCAGAGCGAGTGACAGATCATGAAGGTGATATGTTCGCAGCGATTAGCCAAAAAGATCTGCTGCTTCAACATCCTTACGAAACTTTTGATATGGTGGTCCGTTTTCTGCAACAGGCAGCAAGCGATCCAAATGTAGTGGCTATTAAACAAACGCTATACCGTACTTCTAAACGATCACCAATTGTTGAAGCACTCTGTGAAGCTGCTGAAGCTGGTAAATCAGTCACTGCCTTGGTCGAATTAAAAGCCCGGTTTGATGAAGCCGCTAATATTCGTCAGTCACGTCGCCTAGAACGAGCTGGTGCTCATGTAGTCTATGGTTTTATTAATCTGAAAACTCATGCAAAAATAAGTACAGTAGTCCGACGCGAAGGGGGTAAATTAGTCACGTACACTCATTACGGCACTGGAAATTACCACCCAATAACAGCCCAGACCTATACTGACGTAAGCCTGTTTACATGTGATGCAGCGCTGGGACGAGACGCAACAAAGGTCTTCAACTATCTTTCTGGCTATGCGCAACCTAAAACTTTAGAAAATATCTCGATATCTCCTCTCTCTCTTAAGTCAACTTTATTGGAACGAATCATAACAGAACAGACCAATGCTATTAAGGGCAAACCAGCGGCAATTTGGGCTAAAATGAATTCACTGATTGATTCAGATGTGATTGATGCGCTTTACGCTGCTGGACAAGCGGGCGTGAAAATCAATCTGGTAGTGCGTGGTATCTGTGGATTGCGTCCTGGCGTTAAAGGCCTTTCAGAAAACATTCGGGTTAAGTCAATTATTGGGCGTTTTCTGGAACATTCACGGATTGTTTGCTTTGCTAATGGTAGCCACTTGCCTAGCCTGAAAGCAAAGGTATATATTTCATCTGCCGATTGGATGGGCCGCAACCTTAAACGTAGGGTAGAAACACTTGTTGAGATAAAAAACTCTACCGTCAAGTCACAAATTGTTAGTCAAATTATGGCAGCTAATTTGGCGGATATCGCCCAATCTTGGATTATGCAGTACGACGGAACCTACATCAGAGCAACTTGGTCCAATGACAAATTTGCGTTTAATTGTCATCGGTTTTTTATAGAAAATGCCTCCCTGTCAGGTCGTGGTAGCGCAGGTGCTAAAGATGTACCGAAATTAACACATACCGACACCACGTAAATTCTTTCACAAACATGATGTGATTGACCCAACCTGAGCGTTTGTTAACATCCAGCTACCTTAGAGGGGCATAAATGGATAAATTAGCAGAAATTGCTTCCAATTGGGGGCCATTTAATAGGCCATTATTTGAGAATCCTAAGGCAAGGGATCTGTCCCGTATTGGAGTGATAGATGTCGGATCTAATTCAGTACGCTTAGTTGTTTTTGATGGTGCAGCTCGATCACCTGCTTACTTTTTTAATGAAAAAGTTATGTGTGCATTAGGTGCCGGTCTTTCTGAAACTGGCAAACTAAATCCAGAAGGTCGCAGACGCGCGCTCGTGGCGTTAAGACGTTTTTGTACAATAGGAAAAGGCGTTGGTCTGCAAGACATAACGGCTATCGCTACTGCCGCTGTTCGAGAAGCAAGTGATGGGACTAGCTTTGTGAACCAAGTATTTTCTGAAACAGGTCTAAAAATCCATGTTATCAATGGGCCAGAAGAAGCACGACTGTCCGCACAGGGCGTCTTACTTGGGTGGCCAGGCTCCTATGGACTCGTGTGCGACATCGGTGGTGCGTCTATGGAATTAGCCGAGATTTCTAATGGGAAAGTTGGAAAAAGAATTACTTCATCGCTGGGCCCCCTAAATATTGCTGGTATCGCTGGAGGAAAGCGTGGGCAAAAAACGTTTATTTCCACAACTTTGGATAAATTAAGCGCTCAAATGGGTTCGCAATCTGATCGATTATTTCTAGTAGGAGGATCATGGCGTGCTATTGCCCGTATTGACATGCATCGTCGCGGGTACCCACTTCATGTGATGCATGAATACCGCATGACCTCCCAAGATATACGCAAAACAGATGAATACATTAGTGAATATAATTTAGACAGTCTCAAATCAGAAATTAACATTCCATCAGAAAGGATAGACTTAGTTCCAATTGCGATACAAATCTTGAAAGGCCTTATTCGACGGTTTAAGCCACATGACATCGCCATATCGAGCTATGGTTTAAGGGAGGGCATGCTCTACGAACAGATGCCACAGATAATGCGAGATCGAGACCCATTAATAGAAAGTTGCCACTTTGCTGAGCGAAAAGATGCTCGACTGCCAGGGTTCGGAATGCGGTTGCACAAATTCATTTTTCCAATCTTTAAAAATATTGTTCCAGAAAGAGCTAGGCTGGTTCGTGCTGCTTGTCTGCTGCATGATGTCAACTGGCGCGCACATCCAGATTTTCGGGCAGAAACATGCTTTGACTACGCTACACGCTCAACTCTTGGAGGTTTAAGCCATAGTGAGCGCGTATTTTTGGGACTTGCCCTAATGCACCGATATCGTAACAAACGTGATGCAAGTCGGCTTGAGCCGATGATATCCCTTTTAACTTCTGACGACAAAAAAGAAGCTGAAGTTTTGGGGAAGGCTATGCGATTGGGTGCAATGCTTTGGGCGAACCCAGACGACGAAACTGCAAAGTTAGGTTGGGCCGCAAAGAAAAACATGTTGTCATTAACCCTTACCGCTGAGGCAGAACCTCTTTTCGGGGAGGTCGCAGAGGAACGGTTTCATTCCTTAGCTGAGGCCTTAGGTGCAAGCGCTAATCTAGATATTAAACTAACCTAATTTGATTTACAGTAAAAGAATTTACGCTACTTCTTATTTAGTTTTTCCCATGCTTGATTGATGGCTACTAAACGGGCTTCAGCCAATTTAACCGCCTCAAGGGGCACTCCACGGGCAGTTAGCTGATCAGGATGGTTTTTTTTAACTAAGTTTCTCCAAGCGTTACGAATTTCGGTTAGTTCAGCATGTGGTAGAACGCCCAAAACATCATAAGGGTCTGCGGATGTCCCTTTGACATGTCTTGCTTTCATCACACGAAAGCATCGGTCGCCCAGTACAAAAATTTCACATACTCTTTTAAGGAATACTTCTTCCAGTTGATGATAATTACCGTCAGCAACCGAGATATGGAAAAGTCCTTCAAGTAGGTCTTCCAAAGTATCTTTACGAGTGCCAAACATTTTTTTGATTTGACGTGCATAAGTTTCAAAGCCAGTAACATCTTGTCGCGCAAGATTAAAAACATGCGCCGCATTAGTTTCATCCGCTATTGGCACGCGGAAAACTTCTCTAAACGCTAGAACCTCTGAGTGACTTACATGGCCGTCTGCTTTTGCCATCTTTGCACTCAGAGCAATGACCGCAATCGTAAATCCTACAGTACGCTCTGGTGGCGTTTTTAATTTTCTAAAGACACTGGATAGACTCTCACCAGCAGCAAGAGCGGCTAGTACTTCAGCAATTTGTGACCAAAGCGACATACGCATTTATAAAAGTAAAACTCTAACAAGCAAAGCCTAAACTCTATTATTAAAGTATTATTAGTTTTTGCTCTTTTTTTATCTCTGCAGAAATTTTTTCCACACCTTTTGTAAAAATTATTCGATCATCATTTATCAAATCACCAAGTAAAGATTGCATTACTTCAGCATCTGGATGCTGGATGTGTAAGTTTTGGAGACGGCATTTGCTATCAGATAAATCAAGACAGGGGTGGAAACCATCGTGCCATTCAATCAATGCTGGGCCATAGCCTCCAAAAGGAAGTTCCCCAGACTTAGTGACAGAAATCTCCCACGTGTATTTGCCACGTTGAAGTTTTACCGGCGCACCAAACTTAGGACCTAATTGCGTAAGCGTATCCCTAATATTTTTAGTAGCTAGGATCCAACCTACTAAACGTGGCGGTCCCACAAAATTATCGAGTCCAAACCAGCGAGCAGATGCAGGATTAGCAGCAGTTCGATCAATTGCAATGGTTTCCAGGTAACAGGTTGGTCCCATCCCCCAAAGGTCATTGTGCGTGCCAAAATATTTATGTTTACCATTTCCTGTAGGCAACTCAGTAAGCGCATTGCCAACCCACTCTGTCGCTATGTTAAGAGAAGTACCGGCTGCCACAAGGTGATCTAAAGTAAGCATGGTTATCCTCTATAACTTCGCTTTGGTATTTTACGCGCGTGCTTGTCGTATAAGGTTTAATACTTCCTGAGCTGCAGTTGGAATATTAGTGCCTGGCCCAAAAATAGCAGCTACACCCGCAGCTTTCAAGAAATCGTAATCTTGCTGAGGTATTACACCACCACAAACAACAATAATTTCCTCTGCGTCAGCTGCTTTCAGTGCCTCAATTAGCTTTGGTGCAAGGGTTTTGTGACCTGCGGCTTGGCTTGAAATACCTACGACGTGCACATCATTGTCAACAGCATCTTGAGCAGCTTCCTCTGGGGTTTGAAACAATGGCCCCACATCTACATCAAACCCTATATCAGCAAAGGCACTAGCGATAACTTTAGCCCCCCTATCGTGACCATCTTGACCCATTTTAACTACCAGAATGCGTGGTCTCCGACCCTCAGTTTTTGCGAAATCTTCAACAGATCTCTGAATGGCTTGAAAATCCTCATCATCCTCATAAACCGCACCATATACACCCGCCAATGTCTTCACCTCCGCTCGATGTCGGCCAAATGTACCTTCCATCGCTAATGAAACTTCACCCACAGTTGCGCGATGGCGCACAGCTTCAATCGCTGCCTCTAAAAGATTACCACCCTCCTCACAACGACGTCCCAACTCAAGCAAAGCGTCTTCGCAAGCTAGTTTATCTCGAGTTCTACGAATTTTTTTCAGTTTAATTACCTGAGCTTCACGGACTTCGTCGTTATTAATATCACGGACCTCAATATCTGGTTGAGTTTCGATTTGGTGTTTATTGACCCCAATAATGACCTCTTCTCCACGATCTATAAGGGCTTGTCGCCGGGCAGCACTTTCCTCTATTTTCAACTTGGGCATTCCACTTGCAACGGCTTTGGTCATTCCACCCAATTGCTCAACTTCTTCAATAAGAAGCCACGCCTCGTCTATCATATCAGCTGTGAGCTTTTCTACATAATAAGAACCTGCTAGGGGATCTATAACATTGGTAACACCAGTTTCCTCTTGTAAGATCAGTTGGGTATTTCGTGCAATGCGGGCAGAAGTTTCTGTTGGTAATGCAATTGCTTCATCGAAGCTATTGGTATGCAACGACTGAGTGCCACCTAAGACAGCTGACATTGCTTCAAAAGCTGTGCGGACAATGTTGTTATACGGATCTTGCTCTTGCAGGCTAACACCTGAAGTCTGACAGTGGGTTCGGAGCATACTTGATTTTGGGTTTTTTGGTTCAAATTCAGCCATGACACGGTGCCACAGCACCCGTGCCGCACGTAGTTTTGCTGCCTCCATGAAGAAGTTCATACCAATGGCAAAAAAGAAGGAAAGCCGGCCTGCAAAGGCATCTACATCCATCCCGCGCGATATCGCTACACGCACGTATTCTCGACCGTCAGCAATTGTGTAAGCCAGCTCTTGAACCAAATTGGCTCCCGCTTCCTGCATATGGTAGCCACTTATAGAGATTGAGTTGAATTTGGGCATTTCTGCTGCAGTGAACTCAATAATATCTGCGACGATGCGCATCGAAGGCTTTGGCGGATATATATAAGTATTACGAACCATAAACTCTTTCAGAATATCATTCTGAATAGTACCTGACAGGGAAGCCTTCTCAACACCTTGCTCTTCAGCAGCCACAATGAAAGAAGCCAAAACAGGTATAACTGCCCCATTCATAGTCATGGATACAGAAATCTTATCCAAAGGAATACCATCAAATAAAGTTTTCATATCTTCAACACTGTCAATCGCCACTCCAGCTTTGCCAACGTCTCCCACCACCCGAGGGTGATCACTGTCGAACCCACGGTGAGTGGCGAGGTCAAAGGCGACAGAGACGCCCTGCTGCCCAGCAGATAGACCCTTACGGTAAAAGGCATTGGACTCTTCAGCAGTAGAAAATCCCGCATACTGCCTTATTGTCCAAGGTCTGCCTGCGTACATAGTAGCTTTCACACCACGAATGTAGGGCGCCTCACCAGGAATGTCCTTAATATGCTCCAAGCCATCTAAATCTTCAGAAGTATACAACGGCTGAACGTCAATCCCTTCAAGCGTTCTCCAGGTTAGCTCTTCTACAGACTTCCCCCGCAATTCTTTTTCAGCCATTTGGCTCCAAGACTTTTTACTTACCACCGGTGAGCTCCCTTTATCATGGCCACCTGATTAAATATTTTCTACTTTGCCCCTTCGCTTGTATGCTCAAAACGTTTATATGAGCAGACAAAGGAGATATTATGTTAAATCGAATTTTTGCTGTGTTTTTTGGTATCACAATACTAAGTTCATCCGCTACAGCAGGCGAAACATTAGCAGCCTGGCAGGCTAATCCATCGCGTATATTTTCGACCTCAGATGTTGACCTATCAGATATGGTTTGGGTTGCACGTCCACTAGTTATTTTTGCCAACAGTCCCTTAGATCCAACTTTTAAAGAGCAAATGGCTCTGTTGCAAGAAGGTTTAGATGTGATCTTGGAACGAGATGTAATGATAGTCGTTGATACAAACCCAAAATTAAAAACCGCTCTCCGTGAAAACCTAAGGCCCAAGGGGTTCGTGTGGGTGTTAATTGGTAAGGACGGCAACGTGAAATTAAGAAAACCGTTTGCCTGGGATATGCGGGAACTAAGCCGTGTAATTGACAAAATGCCAATGCGCCAACAGGAAATCAAAAAGCCATGAGCCATTGCGCACAACAGGGCCTTGAGTTCAAGATAGAAAATGGTTGCAGTAATTGAATTCAAAATCACTCAAATTCCATTATTACTTCATCTACCGCAAGGCTACTGCCAGTTAGCACATTGATTTCTTTTACAACTGACTTTTTCTCCGCCCGAAGAATATTTTCCATTTTCATCGCCTCAATTGTACATAAGGCTTGCCCTTCCTGCACCTCATCACCAACATTAACATCGACCTTAATAAGCAGACCAGGCATTGGGCAAAGAAGGAGTTTAGATGTATCCTCTGCCGTTTTTGTCAACATTAATTTGGCTAATTCTGTTTGGCGTGGACTACGAACATTCACTATCATATCAGCGCCACGAAACCGGACCCTAAATCCACTTGTTCGTTTTTCGACCTTTAGTGCGATATCCTCCCCATCAACGTTCATCAACGCCATAGATTGACCCGGTGTCCAGTCGCTGGACACACGGTTACTGCCAGTTTCAAAATGAACAGTAGAGCCATTCGGATCAGCAGAAATCGTTACTGGAAACTCATGTCCCTGAAGGCTAACTATCCAGTCGTCTCGAACACGTCGGGTATGATTGTCCATACGACCAGAAACCCGAGTACGTCGGATCTCACCTAATCGATACATTGCCGCAGCACAGGCAGCCACAGTTTTTAATGTTTTATGTGGCAGCTCAACTCCCTGAAATCCATCTGGATATTCCTCCTCAATAAAGGCAGTCGTTATGTCGCCAGAACAAAATTTTGGGTGGTCCATCACAGCAGATAAAAACGGTATATTATGCCCAATCCCCTCAATTTCAAAAGCATCTAACGCATTACGCATTTGTACAATAGCATCATCTCGGCTTGGGGCCCAAGTGCATAATTTTGCGATCATTGGGTCATAGTACATACTGATTTCGCCACCTTCGTATACCCCAGTATCATTGCGAACCACCATCATTTCACTGCTGCTCTCACTTGGAGGCTGATACTTTCTTAATCGACCAATAGAAGGTAAAAAACCACGGTAAGGATCTTCTGCATAGAGGCGGCTTTCAATTGCCCAACCATTAATTACGACATCCTTTTGGGCTATACTCAGTACCTCTCCGTTAGCTACTCGGATCATTTGTTCAACCAAATCAATTCCAGTTATCAATTCTGTCACAGGGTGCTCTACCTGCAACCGGGTATTCATTTCCAAAAAGTAAAAGTTCTGATCAACATCTACAATAAATTCCACAGTTCCTGCACTGGTGTACCCAACTGCTCTTGCCAGCGCGCATGATTGTTCACCCATCAGCTCACGAACTTCCGAGGTTAGAAATGAGCTGGGAGCCTCTTCAATAACTTTTTGATTCCGTCGCTGAATTGAGCATTCTCGCTCATTTAGGTAAATATAGTTCCCATGGCTATCAGCCAAAACTTGGATTTCTATATGCCTTGGTTGCGTGATAAATTTTTCAATGAAAATACGATCATCACCAAAACTTTTTGCCGCCTCATTCTTTGAAGATTGAAAACCTTCACGAACCTCTTCATCATTCCAGGCAATCCGCATGCCCTTACCACCACCACCAGCACTGGCTTTTATCATAACTGGGTAGCCAACTTCATTTGAAATTTTAACAGCTTCATCCGCATCATCAATAATGCCCATGAAACCAGGAACAATATTCACTCCAGCGTCCTGAGCCAGTTTCTTAGATGTAATCTTATCGCCCATGCTCTCTATCGCACTCGCCGGTGGTCCAATAAAAATCACATTTTCGGCCTCTAGAACCTCAGCAAAAACCTTATTCTCAGACAAAAACCCATATCCTGGATGCACTGCATCAGCACCAGTTTGACGTACTGCGTCCATCACTTTTTCAATCACAATATAGGACTCATTAGCTGGAGCAGGACCAATATGAACTGCTTCATCAGCCATTTTCACGTGCAAAGCGTGGACATCCACATCAGAATAAATAGCAACAGTTTTAATCCCCATGGCTTGAGCAGATTTTATAATCCGACAGGCGATCTCACCACGATTAGCTATTAGAATTTTTTTAAACATTAAGAAATCCTTCTTATCATATCGCAACTTATGCCACGATATTCCGAGGAAAAAAACCGGTTCCAGCGATTGCTGAAACCGGCTGAGGAAAGAAGGAACTTATGCATTTTCGAAAAGGTCAATTCCGAATCCACTTACCATCGTTATGCTTCCTAAATTTAAACCTGCATAGTGCACATCCCAAATAGGTGACCAAGTCAGCGTAAATCTGCACAATTAAGTTATTTGAGCCAAGCGAATTCATGCCGACCAGCCCGGATCAAATATTTGCGGAAACGTACATTCTGCCTTCCCAAGGTCTACTCGCAGCCTAGCTTCATACGACCACGGATCGAAGTCGTCCTCTGCCGGAAGAACCTCACGTTCAAAAAGCCAGGACAACCGACCAGTATCTAGATTGCCACGTTCAAAAGAATTTTCGCCAAAGTAGTCAATCAAAGCATGCAAAAAAGCCTCATCAGCCCTTCGATCAGGTGGGCGCCTATCCGCGTAACGTTCTCGACGAATGATTTTTGTTGCCCCTTTTTTACTTGCCCGCCGGATAGTGAATTGAAAATCCGTTCCTGTAAGCCGGCCAGGAAACCCACGGTGCTTTTCCATCACAGGAATTTTTTCAAAGCGAGAGACGGGTCATAGCTTTTCGAAATATCTTTAGCGTTCCAACTATCAATATCCACATATTTTTTACAAAGGTATATTATCATGCTTTTTCCATGGGTTTTTTAGGGATTTACCCCGAAGGCTTGCGAATGCCCTGCACACCCTACGACGGGTTGAACCAGGTATTATAACTTCATCAATAAAACCCTTTTCAGCAGCTATAAATGGGTTAGCAAATCGCTCTTCATAGTCTGCTGTGTGTTGAGTAATTTTTTCCTGATTATTAAGAGCCGCCCTATGAATGATCTCTGTTGCACCTTTAGCTCCCATTACGGCAATCTCAGCTGTCGGCCAAGCATAGTTAAAATCCCCGCGCAAGTGCTTAGAGGCCATTACGTCATACGCCCCCCCATAAGCTTTGCGAGTAATCACTGTCACCTTTGGAACTGTAGCTTCACCATAGGCAAACAAAAGCTTTGCGCCATGTTTGATAACCCCACCAAATTCTTGGCTGGTGCCCGGTAAGAATCCAGGTACGTCAACGAGCGTTAAGATAGGAATTTCAAATGCATCACAAAACCGTACAAAACGAGCCGCTTTTCTACTCGCATCAATATCTAAACATCCAGCCAACACCGTGGGCTGATTGGCGACAACACCCACCGTTGAACCCTCCATACGAATAAATCCAGTGAGTATGTTCTTGGCAAAATCTTCCTGAATTTCATAGAAATCGCTTTCATCAGAAACTTTTAGAATGAGCTCTTTCATATCATAAGGCTGATTTGGATTTTGTGGAATAAGTGTATCTAAACTTGCCTCCACCCGAGAGGGGTCATCAAAAAATGGTCGTACCGGCGGCTTTTGCCGATTATTCAAAGGCAAGAAATCTATAAGCCGCCGCACCTCTGTGAGGGCAATAACATCATTTTCAAAAGCCCCGTCAGCTACCGAAGATTTTTTTGTATGTGTGGACGCACCACCCAATTCTTCTGCTGTGACAATTTCATTTGTAACTGTTTTTACAACGTCAGGGCCAGTAACAAACATATAGCTACTATCCTTAACCATGAAAATGAAATCAGTCATTGCAGGCGAGTATACTGCTCCACCTGCGCACGGACCCATAATGACACTAATCTGTGGTACGACACCTGATGCCATTACGTTGCGCTGAAATACTTCGGCATATCCTGCTAGGGATGCGACACCCTCCTGGATACGGGCACCTCCTGAGTCATTCAATCCTATAACTGGGGCGCCATTCTGCATCGCCATATCCATAATTTTACAAATTTTTTCAGCATGTGTTTCAGAAAGGGAGCCACCAAATACAGTAAAGTCTTGACTATAAACGTAAATCATTCTGCCATTAATTGTACCCCAACCGGTTACGACACCATCACCTGGGAATTGTTGTTCATCCATGCCAAAATCAACACAACGGTGCGCTTTGAACATATCAAATTCTTCAAAGCTGTCATCATCAAGAAGTAAGTCAACACGCTCACGTGCTGTAAGCTTCCCCTTGGCATGCTGGGCATCAATTCGGTTTTGCCCGCCACCCATGCGTGCGACGCCTCGACGCGCTTCTAGTTCTGTTAAAATTTTATTCATGATATCACCCTCGTTCTTTATTCATATCCCCGAAACGTTAGAAAGCGAAGAATAAATTAGAATGTTAATATACTAGCTGTTGAAAAGTAAGGCGTTTAAGTCTGTTGAATCCTTGTTCATACAAAAATTATATAGTTAAGTTTTTTTGAGGTTTCAGGATTTAGGACAAGACGACTAACAATATTACCAGCCACTAGATCATTTAGCGCCTCTGCCGCTTGATCCAAAGAGTACGTGGCCAACGGAATAGACAAATTCATAACGTTTTGAACGAACTTTAAAAGTTCCTGGAACTCTTCCAGTGTTCCAACATATGATCAAATATGATGCTTGGGTACAGTGAACGAGCAGGGAATTATGGTATTGATACAGTTAAAGAGGCTAAAGCATTTATTTCCCATCCTACTTTATCAGCTACTACCTGCTGGGCTAGGCTAACCCACAAAGGCCTTCTCAATTACATAGTCACCTGGATCAGAATTAGCACCCTCGCGTAGCCCATAATGTTCGAGAATACGTTTCGTGTCAGTGTTCAACCCCATAGATCCACAAACCATCGCGCGGTCGTTGGTGGCGTTGAAGTTGGTAATGTTTAGGTTTTCAAATAAACTTCCATCTTCTAGCGCTGTGGTGATACGGCCCATTTTAGCCGAGGTTTCGCGGGTAGTAGTCGGGTAGTAAAGCAATTTATGCTGCGCTTCTTCGCCCACTAAAATATCATTTTTAGTCTCTGCTATCAGCTCTTCGCCAAATTTGAGGTCTGCCAAGTCCCGGCAGGTATGGGTTAAAACCACCTAATTAAAACGCTCATAAGTTTCTGGCTCACGCAGTAGAGAGGCGAATGGCGCGATGCCTGTGCCAGTTGAGAAAAACCACATACGGTTGGCTCGTGTCAAAGCGTCATGCACCAGTGTGCCTACAGATTTCTGCTTCAAGATCAACTGGACGCCCACTTTGATATGCTGTAATTTGCTCGTAAGCAGGCCATTATCAACTTTGATAGAATAAAATTGTAAGGTTTCATCCCATGCTGGTGAGGAGATGGAATAAGCGCGTAGCAACAGTTTTTGCTTACCAGTTTCGGTGTGTGGATCACCCAAAAGGCCAATCATAACAAATTCACCTGAGCGAAACCGCATGGATGCAGGCCGTGTCACGCGAAACCGAAACAGGCTAACAGAACCTTCAGTTCAGACAGTTACGCACACTATCTTCACCACAAATACTTTGAGTGTAACTACGCAGATGGAATTCTGCCCTTGGATAAATGGTTTGGCACATTCCATGATGGAAGCGAGGAAGCACAAGAACGTCTAACGCATAGACTTAAGGAAAAAACTAAGAAAGCCACAAACTAAATGATCTAGTCTTCAATCTCTAACATCCACTTATACTTGAGCCTATCATCATATCCACTGCCGTAGCGACTACCCACGCCAGCCGTACTCCATCCACCGAGAGCGTCAATCATATCCGATGGGCATTGAACCTCCCGCAATCGATCCCGGAAACTGTGCCTGAAGGAGTGAACCACACAATCTTCTGGCACCCTTTTGCTGAGCCACTTATTAAGTGACCCACTCGCAGAGTTCGCTTTGACTGCCGTATCATTACAGTAGCGAGGAAAAGCGAATTGTCCCGATGCATTTGTTACTACTCGCTGAGCCGCCCATAGGCTGTTGCCTACTAAAGGAAGTGGTCGTGCACTGCCCTTAGTCCTGAGACGTCGCCAAGGATGGGGTTTGATATCAAGGTAAGGGTTTTCCGCATCCAGCTTTATGTCATTAACCAAAAGCCCACATGCCTCAGACAAACGCATGCCACTGTCGCTAATCAAGGCTATCAACCAGCGTTGGTCATCGTCGTAGTCACAGCATTCAGCTTGGACGTTCCTGATATCTGACAATGGAATAGGTTGCCTCTTAGTTTCGAGGTCGTCCTCTGGGATAAACACACCACCAAAGGGATTAGAGAGATGCAGCCCATGCTCTGAGATGCATAGATTTATGACAGCCTTAACGGTTGAGAATACTCTGCGCACAGATGAAGAGGACAAACCCTTGGCTAGCAAGTGGTCTCTAAAATCAGCACCATTCCGCAGGGATAGGTCCCCAATGGTAACGTTGCCAAGGCAGGCCGTGAGATAACGTTGGTTGCGCTCCGTGCATTTCCTAAAGTTATCAGTCTTTGCTGTACCCTTGAGACGTAAGTAGAGATCGAATCCATCAGAGATCAAAAAGTCATTTCTTGCACTGATAAAGTTTGCCCCAAAGACCACGGACCTTGGTTCTGGTGATTTAAAATCAAGCACCTCAAGACGCATTCGATCCCAGATATTCTCCAGCCTACTGGACAGCTCTAGGGACAGCCTGCTCGCCTTATCTGGGGACTTGGTATGAAGACATTTTACAAAGCGTGGGCTCTGGAACTGAACTTTAAGGCCCTGTGGGACACGACGCGTGTAGTAAAAGACATCACGTTTGGTGGTTAGGTAAAGTGGTTTTTGGTAACCCATGTGGTACACCCGTTTTCTTGCAAAGGTTTAAATTCCTTGCAAATTAGGTACTTGGATCATGGATCTTGGTTAAAGTGGTGCCCAGAAGAGGAGGTTTGATGTCAAATACACAAATATCGTGGTGACGTTGACTGTAGCAAACAAATAAAATTTGTACGTCAGTGTCCTTATTGCGTAGGTTTTCTAATTTGCATCACTGGACAAGCCTCCAGAGCCTATATAGCCCTCTTTAATGGATAATTTAGGCTCCTCAAAATTTCTCACTAATACTACGCCGCCCAGTATGTTTACATTAGTCTGCCTAGCTGGAGTCGGCGCCTTAGCATTAAACATGCACCTGCCGTCGTTGCCAGCAATGGCTAATACCTTTGACGTTAGTTATTCCGCAACTACACTTTCAATAACATTATTTCTTGCAATGAATGCCATTTTTCAGATTTTTGTTGGACCATTATCAGACCGTTATGGAAGAAGGCCCATTGTTTTGGGATCATTGTTCATATTTTGTTTGAGTTCAGTAGGCTGTATCCTAGCGCCTAATTTTGAAATTTTTCTTATGTGTAGAGTCATGCAAGCTGTTGTCGTGGCTGGACTTGTAATTTCACGTGCAGCGATCCGTGATTCCTACGGCCAAAATCAAGCAGCTTCTGTTTTGGGATATGTAACCATGGGGATGGCAGTTCTTCCATTAATTGGTCCTGCTTTGGGAGGAGTATTAGAAGTGAAGTTTAGCTGGATCGCTAGTTTCTGGGTTTTGCTGGGAGTGGGGATATTTGTATTTTTATTAACCTATTTTGACATGGGTGAAACAAACCGCCGCAAAACAAATTCGATGGCTGCACAATTTCGCTCCTATCCCGAACTTTTAAAAGCACGCCGGTTTTGGGGCTATAGCCTCACTGCAGCTTTTAGTGCAGGCGCATATTACGCCTACTTAGGGGGTGCTGCTTATATTGGACGTGAGGTATTTGCGCTCACGCCTGATATTTTGGGATTTTATATTGGAACACCTGTTATTGGGTATATCATTGGAAATGGGCTTTCCGGAAAGTTTTCTACGGCTCTTGGTATAGATAAAATGGTTTTAATGGGTGCCATAGTAACTACATTTGGAATGGCTTTATGTGTGATCTTTTTCTTATTCACCAACCCAATTCCATTTTCATTTTTTAGCTGTGTGTGTCTCATGGGTTTAGGCAATGGCATGGTACTCCCAAATTCTAATGCAGGTATGATGTCCGTCAGACCTCATTTGGCAGGTTCAGCTTCCGGCATTGGAGGTACGATCAACACCGGTGGTGGAGCCATAATCGCCACTGGCACAGCCGCTTTGTTAACACCCGGTACAGGTGCCATGCCCTTAATTTTAATTATGCTAGCCAGCTCTATAATGTCAATTATTACAATTGGATATGTATTTAAAAGGACCCTAGACTTAGAAGAATCTAATAGTTAGTAATCTTAAATTGCATCATCAAAAATCTAATATGGCGCCTCTAATTCACTCATTCGAACATAAACTGATTTCAACTGGGAATAATGGTTAATAGCAGCCTTTGAGTTTTCGCGCCCAACACCAGACATTTTTACTCCTCCAAATGGAGCCTCAACAGGTGCATCATTATACGTATTAATATAACATGTTCCAGCTTCGAGAGATTTTACCATCCGGTGCGCCCGCGGCAAGTTTTGAGTAAATACGCCCGCCGCCAATCCATATTCTGTGGCATTAGCACGTGTTAAAACCTCAGCTTCTTCTTTAAATTCAAGAATAGAAATGACCGGTCCAAAGATTTCTTCACGAGCAATAATCATATCATCTTTAACATCAGAAAATATCGCAGGTGTAAGCCAATAACCCGGTTTATCTAAACGCTCTCCACCACATATTAGTTTTGCACCCTCAGCAATACCTTTTGCAATGAAGCCTTCAACGGTCTTACATTGGTGCTCAGAAACCATAGGCCCAAAGTTGGTAGCTTCGTCCATTGGGTCACCCAGAATTGCAGATCCAACTCGCGCCGTCAAACGCGCAAGAAAGGCAGCCTTAATACCCGTTTGAACAAAAACACGGGTCCCATTTGAGCATATCTGTCCAGAAGAATAAAAATTAGCAAGAATTGCTCCACTGACGGCGTCCTCTAAATTAGCATCATCAAAAATTATTAAGGGAGATTTTCCGCCCAACTCCATGGTAACGTGGCGCATTCCTTCAGCTGCTGCCGCATAAACTTTTCGGCCTGTCGACAGTGATCCGGTAAGCGAAACCTTATCTACCCGTGGATCTGTCACTAGGGATGCCCCAACATCTCCTAAACCCTGAACCACGTTATAAAGACCAGCTGGCAGGCCAGCCTCATGGAGAATTTCAGCAACCTTTAAGGCGCACAGCGGGGTAGTTTCCGAAGGTTTAAAAACCATCGAATTACCACAAGCCAACGCAGGCGCACCTTTCCATGCTGCAATTTGGGTAGGATAATTCCATGCTCCTAAACCAACACAGACCCCCAATGGTTCACGAATTGTATAAATAAAATCGTCGCCAAACTGGACATGTTCTCCTGTAAGGCTACCCGCGATTCCGCCAAAATACTCCAAAGCATCAGCGGCCGAAGTTGCATCAGCTACTAAAGTTTCTTGTAAGGGTTTGCCAGTATCAAAGGTTTCTAATTCTGATAGCTCACGGTTCCGCTCTCGCATTATGTCTGCAGCCCTTCGCAAAATGCGACCACGTGCAGTACCAGTAAGAGCCGCCCAGGCCGGCTGAGCTTTTTTGGAAGCAGCCAAAGCGGCCTCTATTATTTGAGATGTGGCGGCATGCACCTGAGCAATTACATGGCCTGTAGCTGGATAAATTACATCAATGGCTTTACCCAATTTATCTTCAACGTATTCACCATTTATGAAATGACTTGCAGTCGGTTTCGGATCAATCATAACACAGTCCTCTCACGTCTTCGTTTTAGTTGTGCCTCACGCAGAGTGATATAGAGTACTGACCCAATTATTATAACACCACCCAAAATTACAAACCCATCTATACGTTCACCAAACAACAAAAACCCAACGGCAAAAGCCCAAATCAACTGTAAAAACGTAATTGGTTGAGTAACTGTTAAAGATGCTGACAGAAAAGCTAATGACATTGCATAGTGGCCTGCAACAGCAAAGGTAGCTACTAAGAAAAGCATTAATAATTCAAAACCTGTAGGGTTAATCCATACCGGAATTACTAACGGAATTAGACCAACAGTCACACCTATCGAAAGTAGTGCCAAGACCATTTCAGCACTTGCTACATCAGTCAGCCGTTTAGCAGTCAAGTAACTCGCACCCATAAAAAGGGTTGAACTTAGCATTGCAAGATGGCTCATAGACACTTCGCGAAATCCCGGCCTTAAAACTATCAAGACGCCAATAACCGCCAACAAAATTGCCATCCCACGCCGCAGGGCGAGCCGCTCTCCCAATATAAGTACAGCGCCAATTGTGACAAATACTGGCGTAAGGTACCCCATGGCTGACACCTCAGCGACGGGAAGCCTAGCCATTGCATAAAACCAAAGAGTGACTGCAAATGTGTGGACAAGTGCACGAACAACGCCAAGCTTTACGACTTCTCCAGTTAAGCCTTCAAGCCACAACATACGCAATATAGGAAATAAAAACACCAAACCCAAAACATAACGCAAGAAGGCACTTTCAGCCGCTGGGAGTCTTGTCCCAACATATTTAACACCGACATACACGCCTATAAAGCACAGACCTGATGTGGCCATCCACAATGCGCCAATAATTGGTTTATCAACTCGAGCCAATGTCATAGCGTATCGCTCTCATGCTGATCCTAAAGAGGCAATACTAAACCAACCAACACCATCAACTAAAATTGGTATAAATAGATATTTTTCATTATTTTAAAAAATTTAGCACATGCCACCAAGTGGCATGTGCTATTTTTTAGCCCACAGTAATTACGGACAACAATTACTATACGTTTACTTCAGAGCTGCATTAGTAATGACATGGGTCCAGGCACCACTAGGCATTTTAGTAATCACTGGATCTGAACCGCCAGTCATAAGACTAGAAACTGTGCGATTAAAGTCCGCCTCTGATAAGGCTCCATTACTGCCAGCTGTAAGCTTAGCAATTTCACTCATCTGAATAGTATTAGCATCGACAGTCTGTGCACCTGATTCATCATTATCTACAACAATTTGTGCAGCTTCAGCAGTATTATTTTCAGCGTACTTCCAACCTTTCATGGATGCTCGAACAAACCGAACCATTCTATCCACAAATGCTGGATCTGATAAGTCTTCTTCTCTTACATAAAGACCGTCTTCCAATGTTGCGACGCCCTGATCTTCATATCTAAATACAGTAAGTTCCTCAGGCTTCAGACCCTCAGCCAAAACTTGCCAATACTCATTATATGACATAGCAGACACACAATCTGCGTCACCCTGCGTCAAAGGCAAAATATCCCAACCTTGTTTAAAAACAGAAACTCCGCCGGCACTTCCATCAGTCGCTAGCCCTAGTTTGCTCATCCAGCTTAGGAATGGCCACTCATTTCCGTAATACCAAACATAAAGGTTCTTATCTTTTAGATCAGCAACTGTATTAACACCTCTATCTTTTCGGCAGACCAACATCATTCCAGACCCGGCAAAAGGCTGTGCTATGTTAACATTTGCAAAGCCCTTTTCTCGTGCAGCTAATGCTGAGGGCATCCAAGTTACAGCAACATCAGCCCCGCCACCGGCAAGAACACTCATTTCACCAATATCAGGCCCACCAGCTTTAATCGTAACATTTAAGCCTTCGTCCGCGTAAAAACCTTTATCCTGAGCAACATAATACCCAGCAAATTGTGTTTGAGTTACCCATTTTAATTGGATCGTTACGTCATCTGCTGCTGTGGCAATTGAAGCAGTAAACGCAGCGATAGCTCCAAGTGTAAAAGTTATAAATTTTCGCATATTATTTCTCCCTAGGTTAAATTTAATTATGTTGATGCAGGCACGTATGCCTACCTTTGCGACGGGTGCCAAAAAGTTATCCACTTTTCCAGCAATACGACCCCCCCATAAAACAGCGAACCCGCCATCGCCGCTACTGTTATTTCTGCCCAGACCATATCTAAATTAAAACGAGGGGCTTCCGTCGATATTCTGAATCCCATGCCCCTAATTGGGGATCCAAAAAACTCAGCAACAATTGCTCCAATTAAGGCTAGCGTTGTACAGATCTTAAGGCCATTGAAAATAAAAGGCATTGCCACCAAAAGTTTCAATTTAAGTAATGTCTGGAGATAACTAGCATTATAAGTTTGCATCAGATCCTTATGAATTTTATCAGACATTTTCATTC
>CAJJBD010000024.1 GCA_905182325.1 uncultured Planktomarina sp.
GGGCCTGCCCACTATGAAGTAGATCCCGTCTACTCACAATTTTGCGCGGATTTAGTCTGCGCTGGTTAAATCACCGGCCATCTGGCGACCGTCGCGACCCTCAATCAATTCATAATTGACTTTTTGATTGTCAGCTAAGCTTGTCATACCAGCACCCTCAACGGCTGAGATATGAACAAAAACGTCAGTGCCACCACCCTCTGGCTCTATGAAACCAAAGCCTTTTGCGGTGTTAAACCATTTTACTGTGCCCTGAGGCATGTCGTGTTCTCCTAATATTTATTTGCACACTGAACATTTACCCAGTGGCATGGCGCTTAGATATCGACCAAAAATTTAATATTTGGCTCGATATGCTAGGCACCATACCGACACAATTATCTGATTATGAATAAAATCAAGGAAAATATTACTTAAGATCAAAATCTAAAATAAAAATTATATTTAAAAATTTTACAAAACATTGAAAATATTGAATTTTATATTAATTTTTCCTAATTGTGTGGATTTCTTAAAAGTAAAATAGAAATTCCCTAAGGGATATTTTTAGCCACTCAGTTCAAAAAAACTCTAAGGGCTGGCGCCAAGTTGGGTAAATGGATGGGGTTTTGTAGCTCACCATAAGCCCCACAAAACAGACTACAATTAGGAAATTTATAATTTTAGATAGCTTAACAGATAACTAAAGTGTTTTCACCTTAGTTGTTGGTGCGCCTAATTATCATAAAAATTTACTTGACTAAGTCAGGTGGTGTAGCTTCTATCTTCAGATCAGTTATGACCTGTTCCAGGCTCATGACTTGGCTTTGCTTGCTACCAAGCCGCCGTACGGAAACGGTTTTCTCTTCTACTTCTCGCATTCCAATCGCAAAAATAACAGGCACTTTAGCAACAGAGTGCTCCCTAACCTTATAGTTAATTTTTTCATTACGTGTGTCACTTTCTGCGCGGACACCTACGGCGTTTAAGGCACCAACTACTTTTTTTACATATTCGTCTGCGTCTGACACAATTGAAGCTACAACAACCTGTCGAGGGGCAAGCCAGAGCGGTAATTTTCCGGCATGTTCCTCAATTAATATTCCAATGAAGCGCTCGAACGAACCCAAGCAAGCTCTATGGAGCATCACAGGGCGATGTTTATTTCCATCTTCCCCAATAAAACTCGCATCAAGCCTTTCAGGTAACACAAAATCGACTTGATGGGTTCCACACTGCCAATCACGGCCGATAGCGTCAGTCAAAACAAATTCAAGTTTTGGGCCGTAAAATGCACCCTCCCCAGGATTCATTTCTGGCTCAATTCCCGCACTACGGGTCGCCGCAAGCAAGGCAGTTTCTGCGCGGTCCCACACTTCATCTGAACCAGCTCGATTGAGGGGGCGATCACTAAATTTGATACGAAAATGTTCAAAGCCAAGATCTTTATAAACTGAAGTTAGGTAATTTATGTATATGGCAGTTTCTTCTTCTATTTGATCTTCGCGGCAAAAGATATGACCATCATCTTGAGTGAAGCCGCGCACCCGCATTATACCGTGCAAAGCGCCGGAGGGCTCGTATCGTGCACAGCTGCCAAATTCTGCCATGCGCAATGGCAAATCTCGGTAGGACTTGAGGCCCTGATTGAAAATCTGAACGTGGCATGGGCAATTCATTGGCTTTAAAGCATTTACTGCTTTCTCTCGGGCATGATCTTCATCCACCTCAACGAGGAACATGTTTTCCTGATATTTATCCCAATGGCCTGATGCGATCCAAAGTTTGCGATCTACAACTTGTGGAGTATTTACTTCAACATAGCCGCCCACTCTTTGCTTACGTCTCATGTAATCTTGCAGCTCAGTATAAATTGTCCACCCGTTTGGATGCCAGAAAATTTGACCAGGTGCCTCTTCCTGCATGTGAAAAAGGTCCATCTCCCGACCTAGCTTCCGGTGGTCTCGTTTAGCGGCCTCCTCGAGCATGTTGAGGTATGCCTTTAATTTCTCTTTTCCTGTGAATGCCACGCCATAAATGCGCTGCAGCATTGGGCGATTACTGTCGCCGCGCCAGTATGCGCCAGCGACACTCATCAGTTTGAAAGCATCAGCAGGCAATTGGCCGGTATGTTGCAGGTGAGGGCCTCGACATAGATCTTGCCATTCTCCATGCCAATACATGCGTAGTGGCTCAGTGCCTGGTATAGCGTCAATAAGTTCAACTTTATACGGTTCGCCGGCATCACTGTAGTGCTTTACAGCGCGTTTACGGTCCCAAATTTCAGTACGGACTGGATCGCGTTTGTTAATTATGCCCTTCATTTTTTTTTCAATTGTAGCAAGGTCTTCAGGTGTGAACGGTGCCTGACGATCAAAATCATAATACCAGCCATCTTTGATTACAGGGCCGATGGTGACCTGCACGTCAGACCAAATTTCTTGTACCGCCCTAGCCATGACATGTGCTAGATCGTGTCGGATTAATTCGCTGGCCTGCAAATCGTCTTTCATGGTGTGGATGGCGATTGAAGAATTCTCTAGAATCGGCCACGCCAAATCAAAGTGCTGTCCGCCTACGGTGGCTGATATAGCTTTTTTGGCAAGAGAAGATGCTATATCGGTTGCCACATCAGCGGCGGTAATACCTGCTTCATATTTGCGAATAGAACCGTCTGGAAGTGTGAGAGATATTATCGCCATTTGTGGCTCTCCTCGTCAGTTTGGCGCCCACGGAACGCCCGATTGCGGGTACTTTATTAAAGTTCTATTTGCCGCTTTTGATTTTGACTGTCAACCAACTCAAATTTTAGTCTTAATTGTATCCAGATTTATAGCTGAGCTGCCGTTTTTAATTATTACTGATGTAAGATTTAATAAAAGTTGTTATAAATTATTTAATTAATTTGGATAAATGGTTCATGAAGTTCTTACAGACAGAATATGGCCGTAGGATTGCGGTTTCACAGTCTGACGGCAATGGTCCAGGAATAGTTTTTCTTGGTGGGTTTATGTCTGATATGACTGGTACCAAATCGCTTAACTTAGCCGCCTGGTGTGAAGAACAAAAAAGGCCATTCCTAAGCTTTGATTATTCTGGACATGGAGCGTCTTCTGGCTCCTTCACAGACGGGTGTATTGGAGATTGGGCGGAAGATGCTAAGTCCGCCATTGCCGATCTGACAGAAGGGCCTCAAATCTTAGTGGGGTCATCAATGGGTGGCTGGATAGCGCTACTTATGGCCCAACGTATTCCTGAAAGGATTGCTGGTCTTGTGACTATCGCTGCGGCACCAGACTTTACTGAGGACGGGTTTTGGAAAAATTTTAATGAGGAAACACGCAAGCATTTGGTGGATGAAGGCGTGGTCAACGTTCCGTCAGATTATGGGGATCCGTATCCAATAACTAAGCGCTTGATAGAGGATGGACGTGTACACCTGGTATTACGTAAACCTCTGAAATTACCTATTCCAGTGCGTTTGTTGCAGGGTAGTCACGATGAAGATGTGTCTGTTGAAACGGCCAATAAATTATTTCAACATATCGAAGGATCAGATGTGCAGCTTACTCTACTTAAGGGAGCTGATCATCGGTTTTCCACCCCTGATGCTCTGGCGCTGGTGAGAACTTCAATTTCAGATCTCATGAGAATTATCGAAAATTGAAGATGCTGAAATAACACTGGCTCTATTACTTTGGTATATTTGGAAAAAATTCAAACTTTGGTTAAATTGGAGTTTGAAATAGGTTTTATTATTTTCAAGTTAAGTTTTGCTCAATTTCTTTATTGAGTTTATCTTATTATGAATTGAGGAGAAAGTTGAATATGGCTTTATCAATATCTCAAAAAGAAGGTTGGGGTCTGGCTGATATGGGAATTGTTGTTTTTGTAATTATAAAACAACTCTTAATCCTTTCTTTTTTGACAAATTATCTGGGTGTCCCAATTACATTGGCAGGTTTGGTCACAACTTCTATTTTGGTGTTTGATATATTTACAGACCCAGTCGTAGGGTGGTTATCTGACCGCACGAATACCCGTTGGGGTCGGCGCGCACCATGGATTGTGTCAGGTGGATTAATAATGGTAGCCGGTATTATTGGTCTATTTGCTGCTCCGTTAGGAATTAGCCCAATTGCCGCAGCAGTTTGGGTAGGCACATTTTTTTTAGTAGCTACTATTGGTTTTACAATGGTCGCGATCCCCTATGGCGCAACAGCAGGTGAAATGACAGAAAGTCCCAGTGAACGGTCTACTATGATGGCCTGGCGTATGGGCTTTGCAAGTGTAGGTATTCTCATTGGCGGCGCTTTAATCCCGGTGTTGGCTGGCGATACTCGAGAAGGGTTTTTTACTGCAGCACTGATAGTGTCGCCACTGATACTTGGTTCGATTTGGGTTTCTGTGTTTATGACTCGCCATGCCCCCCGTGTCCAAAAACCTAGCTTACTGGCTCCACTTGATATGTTGCGTTTAGTGCTACGTAATAAACCTTTTGTTGTTCTCACAATTCTTTACGGAACTATGACCCTTGCCGTGGCACTCATCACTGCTGGTCTGCCGTTTGCAGCAATTTATTTGATTTTAGATGATGGAACGACTGCGTTGTCAGGTATAGCGGCTGGGCTCGGAACTATGGCAACGATGTTTGCAGTCTTTGTCGTTGGATCTATTTTGTCACAAGCTGTATGGGTTTGGGCTAGTAAACTTCTTGGCAAGGCAATTGCCTTGGCATTTGGATTAATGTTTTACGTTTTATTGCTTTATGCACTGTACCTTTCCTTGCCTTCAGTCAACGTGACAGCGATAGCGGGGATGTTTGTCTTGGCTGGTATGGCAAATGGGTCCTACCAACAAATTCCATGGGCGATGTATCCGGATTTGATGGATGTAACCCGATTACAGACTGGTGAGACAATAGAAGGCGCAT
The DNA here is from genome assembly GCA_905182325.1 of uncultured Planktomarina sp. Taxonomy (GTDB): domain Bacteria; phylum Pseudomonadota; class Alphaproteobacteria; order Rhodobacterales; family Rhodobacteraceae; genus Planktomarina. The sequence goes on from CAJJBD010000024.1 coordinate 4,913, forward strand.
TTTCGGGAATTTGGTTATTTGGTCAAAAAGTAGCTAATGCATTTGCACCGCTTATATTGTCTGTGTTTTTGGCTAGCTATGGCTGGCTAGAAACTACTGAGGGACGAGTGGAGCAGCTTCCAGGAGCGATAGTGGCATTACAAAAGTCTATCACATTGGTCCCAGCTGCCATTTTAGTAATTGCCACTGTTATGCTGATACTAGTCTATAAGCCTATGGCTGCAAAAGTTTTGCGGTGAACAAGTGCAGTTATTTTCTCTTTCCAATTTAGATGATCATCTTGCCGCGCAGGAAGCCGCGGTCCCTGACTTAAGGTCTGAGGTACATAAGAGGGTACTTTGGGCCGATAAATCTAAAGAAAAAACTGAGATATCAGTTGTTTATGTACATGGATTTTCTGCAACCTCGGAAGAATTAAGGCCCTTTCCAGATAATGTGGCGTCTGGCCTAAATGCCAATCTCTTTTTTACGCGCCTAGCTGGGCACGGGCAAGATTATAAGGCAATGGGCAAAGCGAGTTTGGCCAAATGGCACGCGGACATAGATGAGGCCATGGAAATTGGCTGTGCTTTGGGAAAACGTATCGTCGTTATTGCGTGCTCAACTGGTGCTCCTTTGGTGTTGTCTAGTTTAGAAAAACAGTCACGTGATGTGGCTGCCTGCATATTCGTATCTCCAAATTTTGGGCTGGCTGACCCTGTAAAAAACTTACTTCTTAATTTACCAAAAATTAGGTATTGGGGCTCAATCGTTATGGGCCGGAGCCGAGGCTTTGAGCCGCGAAGTTTGACTCATAAAAAGTATTGGACGCAAAGCTACGGAATTGAAGCTGTTTACACAATGATGGACGCTGTGCGAGCTGCCACAAGGGTGAGGGTAAAATCTTTGACTATCCCGTTGGCAGTACTCTACTGCCTAGAGGATAAAGTAGTTTCTCCAAGAAAAATATTATCAGTTTTTAAACGCTGGGGTGGCCCCAAAGAACGGCTTTTAATGGACAAAGGTGATGACCCGTCAGGTCACCTGATTATAGGTGATATTATGAACCCTAAGCAAACCAAACTTGCGACCCAATTCACTCTTGATTTTTGCGTTAAACAGTTGCGTTTAAATTTAGATGGCAGCGCATTCTAATCTTTTGGATCACTAGATTACATTACCAGCTTTATTTTAATGGTGGAATAAATCCACCCAACTCAATTAATGGAAATTTTTTTAAAAACCTTCCATAATTCTGTTAAAAAGAGATTTCTTTGCCTTGGCATGTACTCAAAAACTTGACAAAATAAACTATGAACTCAGAACCAATTGTTTTCCTCCCAGGCATGATGTGTGATGCGAGATTATTTGCGCCGCAGATTGATGGATTATCGCATCAGTGTGCAGTCATGGTGGCGCCGACTCATCTTGGCGAGCGTGTGGAACAAATTGCGAGCAGCATATTAGATATGGCTCCGCATAGATTTGCCTTATGTGGTTTGTCGATGGGCGGAATCGTTGCATTAGAAATTACACGCCGTGCACCAGATAGGGTGAAACGGCTATGTCTGATGGATACAAATCCAATGTGTGAAACGCCGGAACGTGCCGCTGAACGTGAACCGCAGATCATCGCTGCGCGTACCGGACGGCTAGAACAGATTATGCGCGAAGAAATTACATTAAATTATTTGACTGAAACATTACACAAAGAACATATCTTTGAATTGTTAATCGATATGGGCATGTCACTTGGTTCTGAGGCATTTGTCCGCCAATCGCGTGCGCTTCAAAAACGCCGAGATCAGCAATCATTTCTAAGCAAGATAAAATGTCCTACTTTATTGCTGTGCGGTGAGCAGGATCAGATATGCTTGCCAAAACGGCACAAGTTTATGGCTGAGTTAATTGAAGGTGCAAAGCTTACAATTATCAAAAATGCTGGCCACTTGCCAACTTTAGAGCAACCAGAGGCCACCAATGAAGCGTTAAGGGCGTGGTTGGCTACTTAAGATTTGTCAGCATAAAAGCGTGTGACTTATTTTTGTTTATGCTTTTGTCCGCTACCAATTTTGTCTTTAGTCGCATTTTCTTTACTAAAGCGTTTAGCTAAAACCTTTGTATTTTCCTGATCTTCTGATACCAGCTTTAGCCAACGGTTGACGCGGATCACATCAATTAGGCCAATGGTAATATTGGCTTGGATGGCACAGCCGGGTTCATGATCGTGGGAGCAGTCGTTGAAGCGGCAGCTTTGTTCGAGTTCATGCAAGTCTGCAAATGTCTCTTTTATTCCAGTTGCGGCATCCGTTAGTTGTAATTCTCGCATACCTGGGGTGTCTATGACTGCGCAACCTTGGGGTATAATATGTAGCTGGCGACTGGTAGTGGTATGGCGGCCTTTATCATCTGCCTCACGGACGGCTTGAGTGTTGATTAATGGATTGCCTGCTAACGTATTTGTCAGAGTTGATTTCCCAACACCGGACGACCCTAGAAAGGCCACTGTTTGACCCAGTTCACACCAAGGAGCTAATTGCTCTTTTGCAGATGAACTGCGAGCGTCAACGTTTATGACAGCGACGCGTTCAGATATTTTTGATGCCAGTTGAGAAAAGTTTGTTAAGTCAGAGTTTAAATCAAATTTTGTCAATATAATTACTGGTGTGATCTCAGCCTCATTGATCATTGCGATGTATCGTTCAAGACGCGCTAGATTGAAGTCACTATTGCATGACGAAACAATAAACGCCGTATCGAGGTTTGCTGCAATCAGCTGTTCTTTCCGGTCATGCCCCGCAGCACGGCGTTTCAGTAAGCTCCTTCGTTTCAAAATTTTACTAGAGCGTGGGTCTCCTTGATTTAACAGCAACCAATCTCCCACTGCTACCTCGTACAAGGATGGAATTTTTATGTCTACATTGACGCCCACAACATGAAGATTACTTCGATGAACTTGCATAATACGAACCGGGGGCGTCTCCCTTAGGTCTGTACTGACAACTTGGTCTATGAAATATTGATTCCATCCCAGGGATTTTAATCGGACGTCTACATCCAAAATATCGTGTTGGTTATTTTGAGATTTAGGTTCTGGACCGTCGTGTACCATTTAGAAAACCTTCTCTTCGTACTTACAGCGTTAGAGGTATTGTTTCAAATATCACGAAGTCTAAGCTAGCATTCGTCTCAATCAAGATAATCTTTGGACGCTTTAATATTTAGATTTAAGTAAATAATCAGGGTTACTATGCAGAAAAGGGTAGGGTCAGTCTCACGAGAAACTAAGCCACCTCTGCAAAGACTTGTTTTAATGACATTTCTAACTTTTCAAACATTTCGTCAATATTGCTTTCTGTAAAAATAAATGCGGGACATAGCACAATCGCCTGACCTAGGGGCCGGCATATTAATCCGTGATCTGTACAAGTATTTGCAATTCGCTCACTCACAGACAAGCTCGCAGAAAATGGAGTTTTAGTAGATTTATCTTGAACAGCTTCCAAAGCTCCCATGAAGCCCTTCACACGGGATTCTCCTATATTGGGGTTTTCAAGCAAGCGGTCCATATGAGCTTCAAAGTATGGTGTTAAATTACGTACGTTTTCTGCCAAGCCTTCGTTCATAATTATATCAATTGCCTTAAGGGCAACGGCTGATCCTACTGGGTGGCCTGAGGCTGTGAACCCATGTGGAAATTCTTCGATCGCCTCTGAAGCTGTCTGCAAGCGATGAGTAAGTTGCGGCCCAAGGACGACTGCACCCATTGGAAAATAGCCTGCAGTGAGATTTTTTGAGCTGATAATAGCATCTGGTACAAAGTCATAGGCCTCGCAGCCCCAGGTGTGACCAGTGCGACCAAATCCACAAATAACTTCATCAGAAATAAATGGAATATTATATTTCTGAAGAATTGGTTGTAAGGCTTGGAAATAACCAATCGAGGGAGGAATTACGCCGCCAGCACCCATAACGGGCTCTGCAAAAAATCCTGCGATGGTTTCTGGACCTTCCGCTAAGATCATATCTTCAAGTTCTTTGGCCAGGCGTGCGGTAAATTGTACTTCACTTTCGCCGTCTAGCCCCTCGCGCCAGTAGTGAGGACAGGTTAGGTGAAGAAATTCTGGCAAGGGAAGTCCAAACACAGCATTATATGGTTTTCCAGTCATCGATGCTGAAACAGCTGTAACCCCGTGATATGCATTTTTTCTTGTTATAATTTTCCGGCGTGTTGTATTGCCCTCGGAGCCATGCAGAAACCAAAGCATTTTTACCATCGTATCGTTAGCTTCGGAGCCAGAATTTGTGTAAAAAACTTTTCCAGTTTTGAAGGGGGATACTTCAATAAGTTTTTCAGATAGTACAACAGTCTGATCTGCCATTCGACCAAAGAACGCATGATAACCTGGAAAACGATCATATTGATCTTTTGCAGCCTGCGCCAATCCTTTATGGTCAAAACCAGCAACCATATTCCATAATCCAGAATTTGCATCTAAAAATTTTTGACCATGTACGTCAAAGACATATGGCCCTGTCCCATGGGTCAGTACAGTCGCGCCGCGATTTTCAATAGTGGGCAAATCGGTGAAGCCGTAAAAGGAGTGGGCATCTGCCCGCGCTTCCCAGCTGTTTGGCGATTGGTCTTTCATTTTAGGAACTCCAATAAATTGTTTTCTGACTTTAACCTAGAGTAATTTTTTTTCGCTAACACCCAATTTCTCTATATGCCGAGCCTATCTCGCAATGAGAACCACGTCATTGCCAAAGTCATAATCGGACTTCGAAAGGTTTGCCCGCCAGGGAAGGCAGGGTGTGGGAGGTCAGATAATAAGTCAAATTGAGATGCATTCCCTGCTATTGTTTCGGCCAATACTTGACCGGCAAAGCTAGCCATTGCCACACCATGGCCCGAGTAACCGGCTGCAGCCAATTGCTGTTTGCCAACTCTTGCAAACAGCGGTAACCGCGTTGTGGTTATGCCTAAGGTGCCACCCCATGCATGAGTTAGGTTAACATCTGCTAGTTGTGGAAAAATTTCAGTCAACGGTCGGCGTACTTTGGCAAATATATCTTTGGGAAATTTGGTACCATAGCTTTCACCACCACCAAAAATTAACCGGTTGTCTTCACTTAATTTGTAGTAGTTTAAAACAAATCGATTGTCGGCAACTGCGATATTTTTAGTTAGAATTTCTCTTGGGTCCTCTAGTGGTTCAGTAGCCACTAAAAAATTATTAATTGGCATCACGTGCGCTGCTTGATTGCGATTTAGATTAGTATGATAGCCGTTTGTGGCGTGTACAACATACTCAGCTTTTACCTCGCCTAGATCAGTTACTACTAGATTTGAACTGCCATTTTTAACTTCTTTAACAAGACTTGCCTCGTATAGTATTGCCCCTTCTGCCTCAGCTGCCTTAGCTAAGCCAAAGGCATATCTAAGAGGGTGTAAGTGACCTGCTCCCCAGTCTATTGTTCCACCAGAATAAGCTTGTGATTTTATCACATCTGCCAGGGAACCCGTGTCTAGGCATTCAATTTCACTGTAGTCGTAATTTTTTTTTAAATAATCAGCTTTTGCGTGACTATTTATGGTGTCTCTATCGTTGAAACATGCTTCCGCAACACCCGGGTTATAGCCCGCATCTGGTGCAAATTGGATCGCTAAATTACGAGTTAATTTTTTTGCGGCCTGCGCCATTTCCCAGAGCCGGTGGGCTGCGTCATGGCCTAATTGTTTTTCCAGTTTCTGCTGGTCTTGGTTCCATCCAGAGCCAACTTGACCACCATTTCGCCCAGAGGCTCCAAACCCTACGCGATGGGCCTCCAAAACTATTACCTTAAAACCTTTTCTTGCGAGATGGAGGGCAGTTGATAAGCCAGTAAAACCCGCACCTATCACACAGACATCACAACTAATACCACCCATGAGCGGCGGGTGGATTTGTGAGTGAGGCGAGCTTTCGGTGTACCAGCTGGGTGGATACGTGGCGGGCGTATCATTAGCGTGTAGAAAATCAGACATTTAATAAAAGGTGTTCACGTTCCCAGGGTGAAATGACCTGGAGAAATTCACTGTACTCAGTGCGCTTTACAATTGAATATACTCGGGCAAATTCAGGGTCTAAAACTTTATGAAGCCTTTTGGCATTATCGAATAGATCGAGCGCCGTAAAAAGATCATATGGAATTCCTTCTTCACCATCATAGGCATCTCCACGATATTGTTTATCGGGGCGGCCTTGATCCTCCATGCCAAGGTAACAACAAGCTAGGGATGCAGCAATCCCAAGATAAGGATTACAATCCATTCCAACTAAACGATTTTCTATTCGACGTGCATGAGGGTCAGAGAGAGGAATGCGGATACCTGTGGTGCGATTGTCGCGTGCCCACTCTAAATTAATCGGCGCTGCGTGATCTTTCACATAGCGACGGTAACTATTCACATATGGTGCAAGCATGGCTATCGCTGACGGGAGATGGTTTTGAAGACCCGCAATCATATGGTAAAATATGTCTGTTTCTCCACCCTGTGGGCCAACAAAAATATTTTGTCCGTCTGTATCTAAAAATGAATGGTGGATGTGCATTGCGGAGCCGGGCTCTTCTGCGATTGGTTTTGCCATGAAAGTGGCAAAACAGTCATGTTTGAGAGCTGCCTCTCTTATTAATCGTTTAAAATAAAAAACTTCGTCTGCGAGCTTAACTGGGTCACCGTGCCGGAGGTTTATTTCGACTTGTCCTGCTCCACCCTCTTGAGTGATCCCATCAATTTCAAACCCTTGGGCCTCTGCAAAGTCATATATATCGTCGATTACTGGTCCGTATTCGTCTACCGCCGACATTGAATAGGCTTGGCGGGCTGCAGCGGGTCGTCCTGAGCGCCCCATCATTGGGGTGATTGGTTGGGCGGGATCAATGTTGCGCGCAACCAGAAAAAATTCCATTTCGGGTGCGACTATGGGCTCCAATCCTTTTTTGCGAAAGAGGCTAACCACGCGCTTGAGTACGTTTCTAGGTGATGTTGGAATAGGTTCATCATCGCGACCAAAGGCATCATGAATAACTTGAAGAGTTACATCTGCGGTCCATGGCGCGGCAGTTGCCGTATCCAAATCTGGTCTCAAAATCATGTCAGGTTCCACCCAACCTTCATCCCCCGCAGCTTCGGCCCAGCCGCCAGTAAGCGTCTGTAGAAAAATTGAGTTGGGTAGGTAAAAGTGATTTTGCCTGGCAAACTTGGTAGCGGGTACGGCCTTTCCTCGAGCCACCCCTGGTAGATCTGAAATGATACACTCGACTTCATCAAGTGCTCGTCCACTCAGGTAGGCTTGTGCCGCTTCTGGCAAATCATCTTTCCAACTCATGTAATTACCTCAGGCTTAAAGTCACCCTTAAAAAATGCTGCGATATCGCTTGCGATGATATGGTCATGTGTGGGTAGATTGGTCAATTTGTCCGCATGATCTATCAGTTGAGGGGGGTAGGCAGTACTGCCACGACGGGCGATTATGTAATCTGAAATGATTGAATTGTTCATTTCGGGGTGTGGTTGAATCGTGTAAGCGCGGCTGCCATAAATTAAGGCAGCATTTTGACAAAAACTGTTGCTCGCAATTACGCTTGCACCATCGGGTAGCTCCACAATTTGATCTTGGTGCCAGGCGTTCAGTGATATCTCTCCATGGCCTCCAAAGACATAGTCTTGATGCCCAATAGCCCACCCACCATCAAATTTTTTTACTTTGCCACCCAGAGCCTGAGCGATTGCCTGATGGCCAAAGCATACGCCGACCATAGGGCGCGTGCTGGCGTAGATACCTTTTATGAATTCTTTGAGTGGAGTGATGAAGGGGAGATCTTCATAAATGCCATGTTTCGATCCAGTGATTAGCCAGCCCTCAGCATCAGTAGGTGAGGCAGGGAAATTACCATCTACCACATTCCAAGTCTTATACTTAAAGCCATGGCCATCTAAAAAAGTTGAAAACATAGCATCATAATTGCCGTGATTATCTTTTACATTTTCTGGTGGATAACCACAATTTAATATACCGATTAGCATGGATTTATCTTTCAGAGTTTGTATCAATCTAGGCTTGAAAAATGAATTTGAAAAGAGATGATTAAGCGGTGTCAATAAGTGCCAGGAGCGTGTCATGATCTGACATCTGGCTAAAAAGTTTAAATTCCTGTGCTTTAGTGGCGGCCAGATTTTGTAAAATTACTTCCGAAAAGAAACCACTTATTGGTGAATGGTTTATCGCCTCAATCGCTTCTGGTAAGTTTTTCAGTAATTCTGAGGCGGGGTTGGGTTTTTCGTAGGCGTTACCGGTTGTGGGCTCAGGTGGTTTTAGCTTAGATTTTATCCCCTGCAATGCAGCACCGAAGATGGCTGTGAATAGCAAGTAGGGATTGGCGTCGCCCCCGGCCACGCGGTGCTCAATTCTAGTTGAGGCCGTGTTGCCGCCCGGAATGCGAATGGCGACAGTGCGGTTCTCAAAACCCCAAGTTGCAGATGTTGGGGCGTGTGCCCCGGATACAAAGCGGCCGTAGCTGTTTATGTATGGCGCAAAAAATAAAGTACTTGCCGAAAAGCTATTTAAACACCCAGCAACTGCTGCCATGAGAATACCTTCGTCACAAAACACATTCTCACCCTCCCGATTGAGGACTGAGAAATGAGTGTGTAGGCCATTACCGCTCTCAGTGGCAAATGGCTTTGCCATAAAAGTAGCAGCCATTCCGTGGTTGCGGGCTGTACCTTTAATTAGTTCCTTAAGTAAGATCACATTGTCTGCGATGTGGAGTGCGGGCCCATGCGCCATCGTTACCTCAAATTGCCCAACACCCGCCTCGGCAGTGACGCTCAAGTGGCCGAGCCCCATAACTTCTGCACTTTTGGTAATCTCATTAAAAAACGCATCAAAGCTATCTAACTCTCTAAGGGAAAGTATTTCAGTGTTGGATAGACGCCGGCCAGTTTTCGGATTTAATGGCGGCGTTAAGTTGCCACTATTTTCCAGTAAAAAAAATTCTAATTCACACGCAGCAATAACTTGCCATCCACGGGTGTCAAAGCTTTCCAGAACGTTGGCCAGTGCAACGCGAGGGTCTCCAGCGAAGGGAGCGCCGTCATCGTGCTGCATGGTTCGAAGGTCTAGGTGTGCATCACCGGAAACCCAAGGCAACGGAATTAAGTCTCTATTAGCAGATGCCATAATCCCGTCTTGGTCCCCACTTTCAAATACAAGTGGTGAGCCCTCAATGTCAGAGCCAAAGATGTCTAAATTTAGGGCTGACAGGGGCATGCGCATTTCCTTGCCAGCCAAAGAAGCTGCAACCCGCTTTCCCCTCATCTGACCATTTAAATCAACCGCGGCTATCCGAAGAGATTTGGTCATCGAATGATCTGTGGCCTATAGCGCAGACGGGTACGCACGTCTTTTGGAAGATGACGGTTTAGTCGTTTATTGATTATTCCAAAAAAGCCAATAACTACTAACGTTAGAAGTATAAAGTAAAAGGCCAGAATGGGATAAGGTAAGAAGGGGTTAAATGTCTTGTCAGCAAAATACCTAGCATAGTACAAGGCATCTCCTCGCTGTTGCCACGCTGGAAACCCGGAAAAGAAAACTAGTGTCGTAGCATGGAACAGAAAAATAGCCTCATTTACATATGCCGGCCAAGCCAGTCGCATTGTGGTAGGCCAAATAATTCGAATGAATTTTTTCCACCCAGTCAGACCATAGGCATCAGCCGCTTCCACTTCGCCATTAGGGATAGAGCGTAAGGCGCCATAAAAAATTTCTGCAGAATAGGCCGCGGTATTTAGAATAAGAACTACTAGCGCACCTACTTGCGCCGCCGTAAGCCAGGGTAAAATCCCTTTCTGTTTTAGGCGTAAAAAGATAAAATAAGCCAAGAAAAATTGAATAAATAGGGGTGATCCTCGGAATACTAAAATAAACCATTCAGCAGGTTTGCGGACTATGTCATGCGGGCTCGCCTTGGCGATTGCCATTGCATTAGCTATAAAAAATCCAACCAGGAGTGCTATGGCACCAAAATAAATATTCCAGAGAAGGCCTGAACCAATAAGAGTGAAATGGTGGCACAACGTAAAGTCGGTTTTTGGCAATAGCCGAGCACCATAGCCAACTGAGCGTAGCCCATAGTCAATGATTGTTTGACTACAGGTCATGTTGTGCTTCCTAGCGTGCCTTGCCCATGAGACAGCCGTTTCATCAATCTTTCAAGAATGATTTCAGATATTTTGGTAAATGCCAAATAAAATACCATCAAAAATAAAAAATAATACATTCGTACATCCCCGTGTGGATAGGCGGAGAATTTAGCCAGTTGGGTGCCACCGAGTTCGCGCGCCCAATAGACGATATCTTCAATACCAAGTAGAAAAAGTAAAGGTGTGGCCTTAATTAAAACCATCCAGAGGTTTGAGAGGCCAGGCAGTGCGTAAATCCACATTTGAGGAACCAAAACGCGCCAGAATACTTGTCTTTGGTTCATACCAAATGATTGACCTGTTTCTATTTGTGCTTTTGGAACGGCGCCCATTGCTCCGTAAAGGACGTTGGCTGCGAATGCCCCAAAGACAATGGTAAACGTTAGAACTGCGGTAAAAAAGCCATAAATATCATGCAAATATTGTGGGGCTGATCCTAGTGGTAGCTTGGCAGATTTACACACAATAAAATCGTTGCCTTGGCGAATTGGTTCGGACCAATCTGGGCAAAAAGCTTGGTGTCGCAACCACTCAAATCCCTGATCTAATGCAATTACGAAAAAAAGGAAAAATGCAATGTCGGGAACACCCCTTACGATTGATATGTAAACTTTTCCTATCCAACGCAGTAAAAAAAACTGAGATTGTGCTAATGTTGCCCCCCCAAAACCAAAGATAAGAGCCGTAGGTCCGGTGATGGCGAGTAAGCCCAATACCGTTCCAAATGATTGATAAAATAGGAAGTGTTTGCCTGTGGTGAGGTAGCAGCTAAGCCACGAGAAGCTTGCGAGAGTACTTGGATCTGAGCAGAAGCTAAAAATCGTATAAACCCCTAGTAGTGGTTCTTTATTATGTCTTGATAGATGTTAGTAAACTATAGCCAAAAAAAGAGGGGCAAAGATTAACACTTCGCCCCTCCGTAATAATATAATTTATGGAAATGGTTGGCCCACTTCCCATTTGATGATTAGAGCGTTCAGTGTTCCGTCTGCTTTCATCGTTTTAACTGCGGCACTGAACTTGTCTCGTAACTCATTGTCAGATTCGCGGATACCCATGGCTACACCGCCACCTATGAATTCTTGCTTGTCTAGCAGTACTAGGCCCGCATCTGCCTCGGCTATTGGTGCGACATAGTTTAAATCTGCTAAAACGGCATCGGCTTCGCCATTTCTGACGGCAGAAATAGTCTCTTCAGGTGTTGCAAATTCAACTAAAGTAACTCCAGGCAATGCTGCAGCAAAAGCCGCCTGTATAGTGTTAGTCTGAGCAGCGATAACGGCTCCGGACAGATTAACATCAGACGAAAGAGCGACATAGGCGGATGGTTCTGGCAGTGTGTACTCTTCTGTAAAGTCGATTACTGTATCACGCTCGGCAGTGAATGACATGCCGGCAATAATGGTGTCATAGTTACCAGATACTAGATTTGGGATTATGCTATCCCAATCATTTACAACCCACTCACATTTAAGGGCTGCACGCGCGCAAAGTTCGTCACCTAATTCGCGCTCAAAGCCGTCAACTTCACCGGCGTCATTGATGAAATTATAGGGTGGGTATGCACCCTCTGTGCCCATGCGTACGGTGTCGGCAAAAGACATTCCCGCTACAAGCGCCATTGCGGCGGTAGTTAAGATCAGCTTATTCATGGTTATCTCCTTAAAATGAGTTGCTGAGAGTGGTTAGGCGACAGCAGAAAGAAACTGCTGCAGCCGTTGTGATTTCGGGGCGCCAAATATAGCGCTAGGTGGTCCTTCTTCTTCAATTAAACCCTGGTGTAAAAAAACAACGTGGTTCGCCACATCCCGGGCAAGTGCCATGTCGTGTGTCACAATCAACATTGTTCTTCCCTCGGAGGCAAGTCCCTTGATGACGCGAACAACTTCTTGCTCAAGTTCTGGGTCAAGTGCGGACGTAGGTTCATCGAACAATAGAGCCTGTGGCTCCATCGCAAGTGCACGGGCGATTGCGGCGCGTTGCTGTTGTCCACCGGAAAGTTGAGCTGGATATGCATCGCTCTTCTCACTAATCCCCACTTTTTCCAAAAGATTGCGAGCTCTAACCTCAACATCCACCTTGTTTTGCTTTAGAACAGTAATTGGTGCTTCCATTACATTTTGCAAGATTGTCATGTGTGCCCATAGGTTGAATTGCTGGAATACCATAGACAGGTTAGTTCGCAATCGGGTAACCTGCGATAAATCAGACGGGCGCCGATTATGGCCGGACCCTCGCCACGTGACTGGCTCGCCCTGAAAGTGGATAGACCCCTGCTGACTTGTTTCGAGCATGTTACAGCACCGCAGCAGAGTAGACTTGCCCGAACCTGATGATCCAATTAGGGCTACTACATTACCGCGCTTGGCAGTGATGTCGATTCCGTTGAGAACCTGCAAATCACCATATGATTTATGCAGGCCCCTAATTTCTATCACAGGAGAGGTTTGGCTTGGCACGTTTAATTCCTAACAGCTTAGTGGTTTATTAGGGCATAGAAGTATTTGCCACACAATCCAAAATAGGGATATATCTAGCTATATGGTTCGATTGGAAGTGGATATTGCATGTAATCTTGCTCTGGAATGTCGACTAACCCAAAGATTTGTAAGGTTTCACGATCTGTGGCGCCAATTGATAGAATCGCTTGGCCTAAACCTCTGGTTAGAGTTTTAGCATCTCTGCTTAAGGCGGTAATATATGGTAGTGTTGGCGTTGGGGGCGTAGTGGCGAGCACCTGAAGCTGAGTGGCTTTGTCCCAATCTCTACATAAAAACCTCCAGGTGAGGGCGTCGATAGAGGTAATATCAGCCAGTCCTTGGACTAATGATCTTGCAGATGCAGCGTGGCTTCCAGTCTGCAGTTGGGATTTGCCCGTAATTCCAATCGACTGTGGAGCAGCCCAACCTGACTGGGACAGTGGCTCATTATATGCCAAGATATAGTCATTTTTTTTTAGATCAGGTGTGGAGCCTTTGCGCGCCAAAACCACAGAGTGGTAATATCCACGTGGGCAGTTTGATATTTTGTTGTCAGGTGTAGCAATCAGATTAACAAAACCTCTCAGTTTTTTCCGAAAGGGCAGGCTACAGGTCTGCGAAAAAAAAAGGTCTGGACTGAGCCAGTCTGATATAAGGTCATTACTGGGATTGGTAAGTGGCGGTGCCTCGGCAACTAAATCGCAAACTGCCTGCCATAATCTCTGATGCGCTGCGTAATTTTCTGAGACATCATACATTGGCAGGTGTGCTATCACGTGTCAGGCCCGTTGTCGGGCAATAGCACTGTCACGATCATTAACCCCCAAAAGGCTGGCAAGTAGGCGCATCAGTGCGTCTTCCTCATGATCACGTTCCCCGTCTGCTAGAACTACCTGCCATAGCGCCCGCACAACCTCAAAGCGACCCTGATAAGGAACTGCGTCCTTGATTGCTCGTGTGAACCTTACAGTGTCCGGCGCGTTTGCTTCTAATGTTTCGGCTTGATTGCGCAATTTGGCAGCTTCTGCAGGAGACAAGCTATAAAGGACAGAAAGAATTGCCTCAATTTGCTCACATTCAGTGATTGCGTAATCGTCATCAGACTTTGCAATCCGTACCATCAGTGCAGCCATAGCTTGCTTTTCATCGATTTCGTCAACAGCGTCTGTTGGCTTGAGGGAAAATAGATTCGAAAACATTTTAATTCCTAAGATAAATTTAATTTTGGGAGTGGTCAGCTAGACCAGCCTACTCATATCTTTTGCTGCTCTCACAAAGTCACGAAACAGTGGATGTGGTTCAAAGGGTTTGGATTTAAGTTCGGGATGAAACTGAACTCCAACAAACCATGGATGATCTTCTACCTCAATAATTTCTGGGAGCCGGCCATCTGGGGACATACCAGAAAAAATCAGGCCTTTCTCCTCTAGCTGCTCACGAAACTTTATGTCGACCTCATAGCGATGTCTGTGGCGTTCCTCGATGTTTGTGCTGTTGTAGATTTGGGCGACGCGCGAACCTTCGGTGAGCGATGCATTATAGGCACCAAGGCGCATGGTTCCGCCTTTGTCATCAGACTCTTTTCGGCGGACTTTATGGCTGCCTTGCACCCATTCTTTTAGATGATAAACTACTGGCGTAAAACGCTTTTGACTGGTTTCATGGTCGAACTCTTCGGAACCCGCATCTTTCACACCAATGAGATTTCTGGCAGCTTCAATCACAGCCATTTGCATCCCAAGACAAATGCCTAAGTAAGGGACTTTTCGTTCCCTCGCAAACTGAGCTGCTTTTATTTTACCCTCAGTCCCACGTTCGCCAAACCCGCCAGGAACTAATATCGCGTGGAAGCCCTCTAAATGCGGTGCGGCATCTCCATGGTCGAAAACCTCGGCGTCAACCCATTTAACGTTAACTTTCACTCGGTTAGACATTCCACCGTGTGTTAGCGCTTCCTTGATAGATTTGTATGCATCTTCTAGTTGGGTATATTTTCCAACGATTGCTACATTCACTTCGCCCTCTGGATTATTTACTCGGTCTTGTACGTCTTCCCATTTACCCAAATCAGGTTTTGGTGCAGGAGAAATATTAAATGCATCTAAAACAGCTTGGTCAAGGCCTTGGGCATGATAGGCCAGCGGTGCCTCATAAATGGATTTCAGATCATACGCCGCCACCACAGAATCTTTTCGTACGTTGCAGAATAGAGCAATTTTAGAGCGCTCTTTCTCTGGAATTGGGTGCTCGGAACGGCATACTAAAATATCAGGTGCAATCCCTATGGATTGTAACTCTTTGACACTGTGTTGTGTTGGCTTGGTTTTAAGTTCACCGCTTGCTGCGAGGTAGGGCAGCAGTGTGAGATGCATGAAGATACAATCACCTCTAGGCTTGTCATGAGAAAATTGTCGGATTGCTTCAAAAAAAGGCAAGCCCTCAATGTCACCGACAGTGCCACCAATTTCGCACAACATGAAATCAACTTCGTCATCGCCTACCTTCAGAAATTCTTTAATTTCGTCTGTCACATGCGGTACTACCTGTATGGTTTTGCCCAGGTAATCTCCGCGCCGCTCTTTTTCTAACACAGTTGAGTATATTCGGCCTGAAGAAACCGAATCGGTCATTCGGGCTGCAACGCCAGTGAAACGTTCGTAATGACCGAGGTCGAGGTCTGTCTCAGCTCCATCGTCTGTTACAAAAACTTCTCCATGTTCAAATGGCGACATAGTTCCAGGATCAACATTTAGGTAGGGGTCGAGTTTACGCAATCGCACAGAAAACCCTCGGGCCTGCAATAAAGCTCCGAGTGCGGCAGATGCCAGTCCCTTACCAAGTGAAGAGACTACGCCACCTGTTATAAATATATATCGTGCCATTATAGAAGGGTCTCCGCGCTTCATGTTTTGGTGAGAAATATCCAAACCACCACGGGATTAAACTCTTACCACCTCTGGTATGATTCTACAACGTGTAGATAAATATTGAGGGGCTTAAATTAGCGCAAGCGAAGCATTTAGTATCAACTGATTAATCGGCGACTGGCAGGAGTGGATTTGCGTCTTTTGCGGGTGGCAGCAGGTTATCTGCATTTGGTGTGGTGTCCATCTCACTACTTGGAGCTAATTGATCCAATATAGAACTCCCAGATGACTTTTGGACTTGTATAATAGTGAGCCCTAGTGAGGTACAAATGAAAGCAATTGCTAGAATCCAAGTTAGTTTTGTCATCGCAGATGCTGCTGCACGACCACTAGTAGCGCCACCACCTCCGCCGCCTATGCCTAGACCTCCACCTTCGGAGCGTTGCAAAAGAACGAGGCCGATCAAGGAGACTGCCAAAAGGAGATGGATGATCAAGACGACGTTTTGCATACTAATTTCCTAGTGTTTATTCATTGCTATCTAATCAAGGATATTCCATTTGCCAAGCGCAAACCTATCCATGACGTTGGCCAAAAATAAGAAAACCTCATAAACCTAATCTAACTGAAGTGTATTAGGCCTTTTTTTAAAAAAGTTAGAAAAAAGTAATGTGCTAAGGCTTAACTATCTTTCGAAAACAAATTCATCAAAAGAACAAGTTGTTCTTTGGCATTAAAACTTTCCAGTTTCCTCTGGACCGTATCCCAGTTATGTCTCACACGGTTTAATTTTAACGAAAGAGTATGTTTATGGCAAATGTTGTTGTGGTTGGCACGCAGTGGGGTGACGAGGGCAAAGGCAAAATTGTTGATTGGCTTTCGGAGCGCGCTGATGTTGTAGCTCGTTTCCAAGGTGGCCATAACGCGGGCCACACACTTGTAATCGATGACGAGGTGTTCAAGCTTCATGCGCTGCCATCAGGAGTGGTGCGTGGGGGCAAGCTTTCGATCATCGGAAATGGCGTAGTCCTGGATCCCTGGCACCTAATCAAAGAAATTGATGGTATACGTTCACAAGGGGTGGAAATTACGCCTGATAACTTAATGATTGCTGAAAATACTCCCTTGATTATGCCGTATCATGGTGAATTGGATCGGGCACGTGAGGATCAGGTGTCTGTCGCTAAGATAGGCACTACTGGACGCGGAATTGGCCCATGTTATGAAGATAAAGTTGGACGCCGTGTTCTGCGTGTGTCTGATCTAGATGATAAAGCTACACTAGAATTACGTGTGGATCGCGCTTTATTGCATCATGATGCACTGCGAAAAGGTCTTGGACTTGAGCCAGTAGATCGCAATGCATTACTAAATAATTTACGTGAGGTTTCTGCTAAAATTTTGCCCTACGCCGGGCCAGTTTGGAAAGTACTTAATGAAAAGCGCCGAGCTGGCAAACGTATCTTATTTGAAGGAGCGCAGGGAGCTTTGTTGGATATTGATTTTGGCACTTACCCCTTTGTAACCTCATCCAATGTGATAGCGGGTCAAGCCTCTACCGGGACAGGGGTTGGTCCTGGAGCGATTGACTATGTCCTTGGCATAACTAAAGCATATACCACCCGCGTCGGCGAGGGACCTTTCCCAACAGAACTAACCGATGCTGATGGACAACGTCTGGGTGAGCAGGGCCATGAATTTGGCACAACTACTGGCCGTAAACGCCGCTGTGGCTGGTTTGATGCCTGTCTCGTCCGTCAAACGTGTGTCACTTCTGGTGTTAATGGGATTTCTCTCACTAAGCTCGATGTTCTGGATGGGTTTGACGAGTTAAAGATTTGCGTGGGATATGAACTAGATGGTAATAAATTAGACTACCTACCAACCGCTGCTGACAAACAGGCCCGCGTGAAGCCAATCTTTGAGGCTATAGAAGGATGGTCGGACAGTACTTCTGGCGCACGTTCTTGGGCGGAGTTACCGGCACAAGCAATAAAATACATACGCCGAATAGAGGAACTAATTGAATGTCCTGTGGCGCTTGTCTCTACCTCACCTGAAAGAGAAGATACTATTCTCGTAACCGATCCGTTTTCTGATTAATGGCCCTTAGTTATAAATCTCGCCGTCGATGGTCACTTGTTATATTGGTTGTTGGATTGCCTTTATATGCTGTCCTAGCAGTAAATATAGTGGCTCTTTTGCCAATTTTGCCTAAGGTTTTAGAGTTTTTCATGTATGTAATCCTTGGAATTGCCTGGGTGTTCCCACTAAAATTTGTCTTTCAGGGAATTGGGCAGTCCAACCCTGATGATGACCAAGATGAACATTAGCTATAGAATTCTTAGATAGTAATTTTTGGTGACTTTGAGTTAATATTTTTTTATTTTTTTAAACAAAAGAACTTTATTGAACATCTAATCCACCATAAAATCAACAGAGGTGAAAAAGCAATGAGCCACGCTATTGCCCATAAATCTGCAATAATTTTATTGGTTGGTGCTGGGCCTACTAATACAAATATGATACTTTCCGCAGCGGCTCACGCTTCTTCCCTTATTGCTGCGGATGGTGGTTTTAAAGCCGCCACCGACGCTGGACTAGATATTGCTCTTGTTATTGGTGACATGGATTCTCAGTCTGAGCCACTTGGGTCGCAGAGCGTTCTAAAAATGACAGCACAAGATACAACTGATTTTGAGAAATGCTTGCAGGTCTGTGACGCAGAAGTATTTTTAGGTGTTGGTTTTTTGGGTGGCAGGCTTGATCATCAAATGGCTGCATTTTCGGCACTTTTGAAAGATAAAAGGGTCGTAATTTTGATTGATGATCACCAGCTAGTGTTTATTGTTCCACCTGAGTTTCAGTTAAAATTAGAGCATGGAACTGATGTTGCGTTTTACCCGTTGGTTGGAGTGCGTGCTGATGCCGCAGGGTTGCAGTGGCCACTTTATGATACTGAGATGGCACCAGATGAATTGATATCTACATCAAACAAGGTCGATGGTTCCTTTATCAAATTGAAAGTCGATCGGCATGGTCTACTTGCAATTTTGCCAGTTCAGTACCTTGCGACTGTAATAAAAGAATTACGAATTGGAAGTTTTACCAAGTAGGGCGACCAACAGGCCTGCCGCGATAGTTACCAATATCCCAATGCTGGCAATACCATTCGGTAAATCTTGAAAAATAAGCCACCCACAAAGTGCGGCAAAAGGAATTTCGAGATATTAAACAGGTGAGACGGAGGGAGCGGTTGCAAATTCCAACGACCAAGTCATCATAAATACGCCCCAATGGGCATTACTATGATGCGTATCACGTTTCATTTTAACAGTATTATCTCAACAGTTAGGTAGGTTAACTGCGAGGCCACCCTGTGATGTCTCTTTATATTTCTCATGCATGTCTTTGCCAGTTTGCCGCATTGTTTCAATACACGCGTCTAGAGGGACTAGGTGCGTGCCATCTCCACGCATAGCGAGGCTTGCAGCGGAGACTGCTTTAATACAACCAAGGCCATTACGCTCAATACATGGCACCTGAACTAAACCTTTTATGGGGTCACAAGTCATACCAAGATGATGCTCTAGGGCAATCTCTGCGGCATTTTCAACCTGCGCAGGTGAGCCGCCCAAAACTGCACATAAACCTGCAGCTGCCATTGCGGCGGCGCTGCCCACTTCAGCCTGGCAGCCACATTCCGCGCCTGAAATACTTGCATTGAACTTTATTAAGCCACCAATCGCAGCGGCTGTTAGCAGAAAGTCAGAAATGTTTTGGTTACTGGCACCGGGGACATGATCTAACCAATAGCGAATTGTAGCTGGAATTACACCGGCCGCTCCATTGGTGGGTGCTGTAACTACTTGACCCCCAGCCGCATTTTCCTCATTCACGGCCATCGCGTAGACACTCATCCAATCGTTGATGGTATGTGGTGCTGAAAGGTTTACACCGCGTTCGGCGACCAGTGAGTCATGAATACCTTTAGCGCGGCGCTTCACATTTAAACCTCCTGGCAATATACCATCTTTGCGTAACCCACGATCAATGCATGAAGTCATAACATCCCATATTTCAGCCAGGCCTCTGTCCAGTTCTGAGGCACTTCGTCGGCTCAGTTCGTTTTCTCGCTTTATTTCTGCTATTGATTTTTTTGTTTTGGCACATATTGCCAATAATTCAGCAGCAGTTTCAAATTTATTAGGATAGTGAGCTAAATCACCAATGGCCTGTCCGCCCGCCATCTCCTCTGCTGTGACAACAAAACCACCACCTACTGAATAATAGGTTTGCTGTATCAAAACGTCGCCTTGCGGATCCGTTGCAATCAAAGTTAATCCATTTGAGTGACCTGGAAGAGCTGGGCCATAATCGAAGTGAATATCGGTCGCTGGGTCAAGTATCATTTGCGGCAAGCCATTGGGCTTTACGACCTTATTTTGTTTTATGTGATCAAGCGCTTTTTCGCCCTCAGCAGCATCAAAGGTTGCAGGCTGAAACCCGGCTAAACCTAATAAAATTGCTCGGTCTGTTGCGTGTCCAATACCGGTAAATGCCAATGATCCGTAGAGCTGGGCGTTTAGGCCCGCTGGTTCAAACGGGCTTGCGCGCAGAAGATCAAGAAACATACCCGCGGCAACCATTGGTCCCATAGTATGTGAAGAACTGGGCCCTATCCCAACCTTGAACATATCAAACACAGATAGAAACATTAAGCACCCCAAACACTGTACTTGCCGCGTTGATCACACTTGGCTTAATTACGTCAGTGAGAATGCGACCTATTTAGTGAATTACACGCCCATAGTGACGAAAGCTTTTAAATCGTAACTCGCGTGCTGTATGTCGTTCTGTGTATAAGAAAAAAAACCCAAGGATTCGTATTTAATGCCTTCTAATTTTTCTTCGAGTGACCAAGCAAAATTTGTGGCGGCTAAGAGAGCTTGCGAATTTGTACACAATGGAATGAAATTAGGCCTGGGTACTGGCTCCACCGCGGCTTGGATGGTGCGGTGCCTTGCTGAGCGAGTTAACAAAGAGGGCCTGAAAGTAAAAGGGGTGCCAACATCCATCCAAACGGCTGATTTGGCAAAAAAGCTTGGCATCGAAGTTATAACTTTAGACTCCGCGGGTCAGTTGGATTTAACAATTGATGGGACTGATGAATTTGACGGTAATCTTAATTTAATTAAAGGTGCTGGAGGAGCGCTGCTAAGAGAGAAAATAGTGGCATCTGCAAGTGATAAAATGATTGTGATAGCGGATGATGCTAAAGGCGTTGAGCGGCTCGGGAGGTTTCCGCTGCCGGTCGAGGTACTTAACTTTGGGTTTAAATCCTCGCAGCTTTTGATCCAAGCCTTGTTAGAATTTCAGGATGTGGATAGCAGTATCATTAAAACTCGAATGGTGGGTGACCTACCTTTTGTGACGGATGAGGGTAACCACATTCTTGATCTTTATTTGGGCAGAATTGGTGATGCAACCGCGTTGAGCCTGGCCCTAAATCAGGTGCCTGGCGTGGTTGAGAATGGGCTGTTTGTTAAACTTTGTGATGTGGTGATTGTGGGCTTGGCGGACGGTACAGTAAAGGAAAAAACTACAGCATCAAACAGAAAACTATAGGGATAGATTATCAGGCATGGTACTATTCCTTACTGAGATTGGGTATTACTAATGTCTTTTGATTTTGACCTTTTTGTAATCGGCGGTGGCTCTGGTGGGGTCCGCGCGGCGCGTGTGGCGGCAATGGATGATGGGACAAAAGTAGGGTTGGCCGAGGAAAGCCGCTATGGTGGTACGTGTGTGATCCGTGGCTGTGTGCCAAAGAAGTTGATGGTTTTTGCCTCCACTTATTCTCCCGCGATGGACCAAGCGATGGCTTATGGATGGGATATTAAAGCTGGTGAGTTCGACTGGTTGGCTTTCCGCAGTAAATTAGAAAAAGAACTGGATCGTTTGGAGGGAGTTTATCGCAACTTACTTAAAAAGTCTGGTGTCAAAACCTTTGACTTTCGCGCTACTGTGTCCGGACCAAATACGGTTCGATTGGCAGATGGCCGTGAATTCACCGCTAAAACAATTCTACTGGCTACTGGTGGTTGGCCGTCCGTGCCAAATATCCCAGGTGCTGAGTATGCAATTACCTCTAACGAGATCTTTCATCTTGATGCCCTGCCTGAGCGGATCTTAATTGTTGGTGGTGGGTATATTGCCTGTGAGTTTGCTGGAATTCTAAATGGTCTTGGGGTTGATGCTCACCTTTGGTATAGGGGCAAGCAGGTTCTGCGTGGCTTTGACGCGGAGGCCTGTGATGTAGTCGCCCAAGGCATGCAAGAACGTGGGGTTAAAATTCTTACTGAAATAAATCTTGAGCGGATTGAAAAAATTTCTGATGGGTTTCAGGTTACTGATACGCAAGGGAGGCAGGAGAGCTTTGACTTAGTGATGTGCGCCACTGGGCGCACGCCAAATAGTGGGGGCCTTGGCCTGGAGGATTTGGGTATTAATATTGATGGCCTAGGAGCTGTTGAAGTTGATGATTATTCCCAGACTGCCTTGCCCTCAATTTACGCAATTGGTGATGTGACGAACCGGGTGAACCTTACGCCAGTTGCTATTCGTGAGGGTATGGCTTTTGTTGAGACTGTCTTTAAGGGGAATCCCACTCCAGTAGATCATAGCTTGATCCCGTCAGCAGTTTTCACTCAACCGGAATATGGCACAATTGGCTTAAGCGAAGAGGATGCCCGTGACCAAGAACCAATTGAAGTTTACGCCACGACCTTTAGGCCAATGAATACTTCATTTATTGGAGACCCACAAATTGTATTGATGAAACTTCTTGTAAGCCAGGCAACCCGCAGAGTACTAGGTTGTCATATTATTGCCGACGGAGCGGGTGAAATGATCCAAATGGCTGGCATCGCTGTAAAGATGGGTGCAACAAAAGAAGACTTCGATAGGGTTTGCGCTGTCCACCCAACAATGTCAGAAGAGTTAGTAACAATGAAATCTCCGGTGCGTAAGGCTTGAAAACTTTGAAGTGAACCACAGGTATGATAAACATGCTTATAGATTGTAAAGGGAATTTGCTGAATGGCAGACAATAATGGTGGTCCTTGGGGCAGCGGCGGAAGCGGTGGTGACAAGGGCAATAAAAATAGTGGTGGTAATGGGCGTAAGCCAGATGCTCCACAAATCCCAGAAATTGACGAACTGATGCGCAAAGGCCAAGAGCAATTGCGTTTATTGATGGGCGGCAAAGGTAAAGGGGGCGGTGGGGCTTCCGGTGACGGTGGAGCAGGTCTGCCGCGTGGAACATTTATGTTTGCAGGGTTGGCTGTTGTGGCTTTGTGGCTTTTTGCATCCTTTTATACAGTAAAGCCTGAGGAACAGTCGGTTGAACTATTTCTGGGTGAATTCAACCAGATTGGTACCAACGGCTTGAACTTCGCGCCTTGGCCACTTGTAACCTATGAAAAATTTAACGTCACCACAAACCGAACTGAGTCTCTCGGTATTAATGGGAGCCGCGATAGCGGCCTAGGATTGATGCTGACTACTGACGAGAATATTGTAGATATTGATTTTCAGGTGGTATGGAATATCAAAAATTCCAGTGACTTTTTATTTAGTCTGAAAGAGCCTGAACTTTCCGTTCGTGCCATCTCAGAGGCTGCGATGCGTGAGGTGATTGCACAGTCTGAGTTAGCTCCAATCCTGAATCGAGACCGAGCGGCTATTGAGGCTAATGTACGTCAGCTAATTCAGAAAACACTAGATCAGCGTCAAACGGGCATTTCGGTACTGCGAGTTAACTTTAACAAAGTGGATCCTCCAAGCCGACAGGTGATAGTAACAGCCGTCGATGGATCCCAGAAACGGGTTTCCGTGATTGATGCTTTCCGTGATGTGCAAGCGGCAGAACAGGAACGGGATCAACGCGAACGGCAAGCGGATGCTTACGCCAACCAACGTTTGGCCCAGGCTCGTGGTGCAGGTGCAGAAATTTTAGAAGCTGCCGAAGGCTATCGCGCCACGGTTGTTAATGCTGCCTTGGGTGAAGCTAGCCGCTTTTCGGCAGTTTTGAAAGAATATAAAGTGGCACCAGAGGTAACACGTCGCCGTCTTTATATTGAAACACTAGAAAAGGTTTTGAGTAACGTAGACAAAATTATAATGGATAATGGTGAGGGAGGTGCTGGCGTCGTGCCGTATCTGTCCCTCAACGAATTGAGGAAAAACTCACAAGGAGGATCGAACTAATGTCGACGAAATCTCGTATCGCAGTGATCTTTGCCGTTGTAATTACGGTTGTGGGTTTGATGTCTGTGTTTATTGTGGATGAGCGCGAGAAAGCGCTAGTGCTGCGATTTGGTCAGATTAAACAAATTAAAATAGAGCCCGGTTTAGGCTTTAAATTTCCTTGGTTGGACCAAGTTGTCAGATTTGACGATCGAATTTTGCAATTAGAAACTCCACTTATTGAAGTAACACCGGCCGATGACCGGCGCCTTGAGGTGGATGCTTTTGTTATGTATCGGATCGTTGATATTGTGCAATTCAGGCAAGCCCTAGGTGCAGGAGGAGAGCGTGAGGCTAGTATTCAGCTGAACGATATTTTGGACGGTCAGATCCGGGCGGTTCTGGGAGCGGATGGCGTTACTTCCAATGCCATTCTTTCTCCAGAAAGAGCTTCTCTGATGGAAAGTATCCGTATTGCTGCACAAGTGCGCGCTAAAGACCTTGGACTAGAGGTAGTCGACGTAAGGCTGCGTCAAACAAACCTTCCTGAGCAGAACTTTGATGCCACACTGCAGCGGATGATTGCTGAAAGGGAACGTGAGGCAACGGATGAGCGCGCACGTGGCCGGGAAGCTGCTCAACGTGTTACTGCTGTCGCTGATCGTACCTATGAAGAATTACTATCAGAGGCGCGTAAAGATGGCTTGATAATTGAAGGTGAAGCCGATGCTGAGCGAACTAGAATTCTGGCAAAAGCTTTTGGAGATGATCCAGAGTTCTTTGATTTTTATAGATCTTTGAGGGCGTATGAAACTTCAATCAAGGCAGAAAATTCAACTTTAGTCATACCGCCTGATCATGAGTTTTTGAACTACCTTCAGTCTTCGTCACCACGAATACAAAAGTGATTGAAAAATTATTATTCGGCATTGGTGCTGTAATGATTGTAGAGGGGCTGGTATATTTACTGGCCCCTAACGTTATTAAGGACGTTCTCAAAGCTTTAGATTTATTATCAATTATGGATCGAAGAAAGATTGGGGGTCTTATGTTTGTTGCTGGTTTTATTTTAGTATTAATGGTCTCTTAATCTATTATTTTCATTTTAGTGGGATCTTAAGTGTGTCGTATGTCGGGATATACTATTGTGTTAACAATGTTTCGGGCTAGATCCACTTCAAGGTTTTAGTAAGATTACGCATCTGTTCAAGTCAGGTGCACATGAAGAGGAGACACTGATGAAATTTGTTGTGATACCAGCGCCAGATATACCCTATAAAAATAAAACCATTTTGTTTTTTTTGTTGGGCTTTGCATTAATTTTTCTGCACGCCACTCACTCCTCAGCACAAATGATGCCCAACAGCTTTGCTGATTTAGCTGAAAAAATTAGTCCATCAGTAGTAAATATCACCACAACTACCGTGACTGCGGGCAGAGCAAGTCAGGCTCCGCGTGGTATTGTGCCTGAAGGGTCTCCATTCGAAGAGTTTTTTAAAGAATTCGACGATCGTCGTCGTGGTGGCAATCTACGACCGCGCCGCTCTTCTGCGTTAGGCTCAGGCTTTGTCATTTCATCTAGCGGCTTCATTGTAACAAATAACCACGTAATTGATGGAGCTGATGAAATCCAGATAGAGTTTTTCTCAGGTGAAACTCTACCAGCAAAGGTGATTGGAACGGATAAAAATACTGATATTGCTGTGTTAAAAGTTGAGCCAGATTTGCCTCTTGAGTTTGTGGGGTTTGGAGATAGTGATATTGCCCGAGTTGGTGATTGGGTGGTGGCCATGGGTAATCCAATGGGCCAAGGCTTCTCTGTTTCTGCAGGGATAGTATCAGCACGTAATAGAGCTTTAGCTGGGATTTATGATGATTACATACAAACAGATGCTGCCATAAATAGAGGAAATTCTGGTGGACCATTGTTTAACCTGCAAGGAGATGTGGTAGGTGTAAATACAGCTATTTTGTCTCCCAATGGAGGATCAATCGGCATAGGGTTCTCTATGGCCTCCAACGTGGTTAGCCGTGTTGTGGATCAATTAATTGAGTTTGGTGAAATCCGGCGGGGCTGGTTAGGTGTGCGCATCCAGGATTTGGACGAAGACCTTGTTGAAAGTATTGATGGTTTGGATCAGGTGGCTGGGGCTCTTGTCTCAGGTGTACCCGCTGGTCCCGCTAAAGATGCGGGAATGCTGCAAAATGATGTGATTACCGTGTTTGATGGGCATGACGTTGAAGACGTAAGGGATTTGGTACAGACAGTGGGCAACACCGAAGTTGGGAGGGCTGTGGACGTTATTGTATTGCGGGATGGTAATGAGGTCACCCTGAGTGTTACGTTAGGCTTGCGTGATGATGAGAAGCTTGCTTCATCAGAAGTTGTTCCAGAAAAAGAAACTCCACCAGAGCCTCAGAAAAATTTTAAAGAACTAGGTATTACATTATCTAATCTGACAAAAGAAATTCGCTCAGGCCTTGGATTAAAGCCAGAGTTAGAGGGAGTGGTGGTCATGGATGTTATTGAAACATCTGAGGCCTATGAAAAGGGACTACGTTCTGGCGATTTGATAGCTGAGGCAGGACAAAGTAAAATCACCGCGATTTCTGAATTTGAAGATCAGGTAAATGCGACAATAGAAGGTGGCCGTAAAACTATGTTGCTTTTAGTGCGACGCAACGGTGACCCAAAGTTTCTAGCCCTTACAATTCAAAAATAAAAAAATGATTAAGTTTTAATAGCCCACTCCAACTAACTTAATGTTGTTCATCTGCTGTTCTTTCTTGGCTTTGTAGTAATTCGTCTAGCATAAAGGAAATATCTTCTATTTGTTTGGCAATTATGTGGCACACTCCGCCATCTCGCTGAATTCGTCCAGTTATGCGAAGCATACGCCCTGAAATGATGGCGCGGCGGTAAGGTTCATAAAGTTTACGCCAAACAATAACGTTACAAATACCAGTCTCATCTTCAAGTGTTATGAAGATAACACCATTAGCAGTGCCAGGCCTCTGCCTGACTAACACTAAACCAGCAACAACAACTTGCGCTCCATTGGGTGGTAAATCTAGCATGGAATTAGGTAATGCAGCTGGTGGTTGAGGCCATCTATTTGGGGGTTCAAAATTCATAGAACGAAAGTAGAACAAAAGTAGCGAAGTACAAGTAAGTATTTTCAATACTTTAGTGTCAAAGTACATTAGTACTGTGGTGTGAAAATTATGTAAAAAACAGAAATTTATAACTTTTTTTATTATCTTCTGACAGATCTTAATTTGAGTGCTAAAATCTCAGAACTAAAAAAAGAAATTAGACTAGAAATTTTAAAATTAAATGATACCTGATAGATTGAACTTCAAGTGGGATAAACTTATGGCCAAAATTACCTATGTAGAGCACAGCGGAACAGAACATGTCGTAGAGGTCGCTAGCGGCTTGACTGTCATGGAGGGCGCCCGTGATAATAACATTCCAGGTATTGAAGCGGATTGTGGTGGGGCGTGTGCCTGCTCAACCTGCCACGTGTACGTTGATACAGCCTGGACGGATAAAGTACCCGCTATGGACGGTATGGAAGAAGATATGCTCGATTTCGCCTTTGAGCCAAAGCCTGGTCAGTCGCGTTTGACATGCCAATTGCGGGTATCAGATGATTTAGATGGCTTGATTGTGCGCATGCCAGAGCGCCAAATTTAATATTATTTGTGGGCTATTTAATGAACGGTAGAGTTAAAGTGCGCGCCACCCAATGTCGCTGCGGGAGAAGCCTTCGGGCCAATCAACTTCAGCTACCATTGCATAAGCTTGGTTGCGTGCTTCTGGCAAAGTATCAGCGCGAGCTGTAACATTTAAAACACGACCCCCATTAGCGATAATTCCATCATCAGATTGGTCAGTACCAGCGTGAAAGCACATAGCTTTGGACGAGGTTGGCAAATTGTACAAATTTTTCACTAAACTGCCTTTAACATAGGCGCCTGGGTATCCTTTTGCTGCCATGACAACACTCAATGCATGGTCTTTAGCCCAGTTTACGCTGATATTAGAAAGCTGGCCTTCGGCGCACGCAAGCAACAAATCAAGTGCCTGAGCGCCAAGCCGCATCATCAAGACCTGACATTCAGGGTCGCCAAAGCGTACATTGTATTCAACCAGCCTTGGCCTCTCATCTTTAATCATTAGGCCGGCGTAGAGGACGCCTCTATATGGCGTCCCGCGTCGTACTAATTCTGCAAGCGTAGGTTTAATTATGTCTGACATAGCCTTTCTTGCAACTGCATCAGTTAAGATTGGAGCTGGACTGTAGGCGCCCATGCCGCCTGTATTTTCTCCTGTATCGCCATCACCAACCCGCTTATGATCTTGTGCCGTACCTATTTCTAAAACTTCATTTCCATTACATAAAACGAAATATGACGCTTCCTCGCCTTCCATAAATTCTTCAATAACTACTTCGCCGTCTGCTCTATCAAATTTATTACTAAAAATATCATCAAGAGCGTTTAATGCGTCCTGCAAAGTCATTGCCACCGTAACCCCTTTACCTGCGGCCAACCCATCCGCCTTTACCACGATGGGGGCACCTACTAAGCGCACATAATCTTTGGCATTTTTTATTTCTGTAAAGTGACGATAGTGTGCTGTGGGGACATTAGCCATATCGCAAATAGATTTAGTAAAAAACTTAGAGGCCTCAAGTTGAGCTGCACCTTGGCTTGGTCCAAAGCATAGTATATTTGCAGCTTCCAGCACATCGACTACGCCAGCAACGAGTGGCCCTTCAGGGCCAATAATAACAAATTCAATAGAGTTCGCTGTGACAAATTTTAATATGGCTCCGCCATCTAAAATGTTAAGAGTTGCGCATTGAGCAATTTTGGTTATGCCAGCATTCCCTGGAGCAACAAAGAGTTGGTCACATTTTGGATTTTGTGCTACGGCCCACGCTAAGGAATGTTCGCGGCCGCCACCGCCCAAGATTAGGATATTCAAAACTTTTACTCCTCTTGGCCTTTGGTTGCTGTCGTTCTAAGCTGCTTGAATTATAGTCGCAAGGTATCACAATGTCTGATTTGATTGACGACCCGCGTGAGGGCGAAAATGTGCATGAGTTTACGGTATCTGAGATCTCTGGTGCCGTTAAACGCTCACTTGAAGCCGAATTTGGCCGTATACGGGTCAAGGGTGAAGTGGGACGGGTCGTACTAGCCCGCTCTGGCCACATGTATTTTGATGTCAAGGATGATCGAAATTCACTGGCCTGTACAACTTGGAAAGGCCAGGTTCAAAAACTCTCAGTATTACCAGAAGAGGGATTAGAGGTCGTAGTAACAGGTAAAATGACAGCCTTTGGAGGACAGTCTAAATATAATCTCAACGTTGATGATGTCACAGTTGCCGGTGTTGGCGCACTAATGGCTATGCTAGAAAAACGGAGAATTGCGCTAGAGGCAGAGGGTTTATTTGACCCCACGCGCAAACATGCCTTGCCTTTCTTGCCGGAGGTTATTGGAGTAGTGACGTCACCGACTGGTGCGGTAATTCGAGATATTTTACACCGGTTGCGTAATCGGTTTCCCCGTAATGTCTTAGTGTGGCCTGTGGCTGTTCAGGGAAGCAACTGCGCTTCAGAAGTGGCTCGTGCAATAGAGGGATTTAATGCATTAAAAATTATGGGGGCACTGCCAAGGCCTGACTTGATTATTGTGGCACGTGGTGGAGGCTCAATTGAAGATCTCTGGGGTTTTAACGAAGAAATTGTTGTGCGTGCTGCTTCGGCGTCAACTATACCATTGATATCGGCAGTGGGGCATGAGACCGACACTACTTTAATTGATTTTGCATCTGACATGCGTGCACCTACGCCGACAGCTGCAGCTGAGCTGGCAGTACCAGTGCGCCTTGAGCTGCTTGCAGAAATAAATTCGATGAATGCACGCGCAGCACAGGCCTTGGTCAATATAATGTCCCGCCATAGGCAACGATTAGTTGATGTCGCGCGTGCATTGCCGCGGCCTGAAAACTTAACAACGCAACCCCAACAGCGGCTAGATATTTGGGAAGGTAGGTTACCCTTGGCTTTGCGTAGCTTGATGCAACGTCAACAACTAAGATTGAGTGGAGCCGCAGCGCAAATTAAACCCTCTTCTGTGTCACGGCTACTTGAAAATGAGAGTCAAAAAATACAAATGATGGGAAAACGCTTGCGGCTAGCCTTGGTTCGCCAGATTGCCTCAACCCACCAAGTTTTTAGTGTGGCAGTTTCGGGTTTGCGGACCTCTCCTTTGGTTGAACGTACACAAAGACTGCGTAGGGAACTTAATGACATTGGCCCACGTCTAAGAAAAAACTTTGATCGTGTAATAATAGAACTTCGAAGTTTACTGGGTTCTACAGACCGCTTACGTGAAACTCTGGGTTACCGTGAGACTTTGAGACGTGGATATGCTGTGGTGCGATCAGATGTGTCACTAATAACTGGGGTGGCAGATGCAAAATTGGCCAAGATTCTTGAAATTGAGTTTATTGATGGTCACCTCTCAGTATCTCCGACGTCTGTTTTGATTGGTACTAAAAGTAAGAAAACAAAACCACCAGAGCAGGGTCAGTTATTATGAAAGTTTGGAAAGTACGGTCTGCTGCAATGGAAACGCATCTCATACAAGTGGTGTCGCTTTTCAGACTATTTATCAATTCTGGTAAACGATAAAACAGTTAGAACAAACGAGGAATTTTTATAATGTCTAGCGCTTCTACGAAGGGTGTTTGGAAGTCTGGATCTGGCCGAGGGCGCTCGCGTCCGAAGGGGCGTCAGGTTGAGGACTTGGCATGGTCTGAAGTTAAGGATTTG
>CAJJBD010000025.1 GCA_905182325.1 uncultured Planktomarina sp.
GCCAAATCGCGCAAGCTTGTGGTCTCGGCGTGACGGGACGCCGTTTTCTTTTGCCCGCCCCTACACGGCTGGCCAACTTGAATCTGGCCTTAAATGGCATGGTTTTGTGCCAACGCACCATGTTAAAGCCCTATACCAACCACCGTGGGATAACCGTTTTTGGCGGCGGATGGCGCAGCCAATTGAGAATATTGGGCAATATATTCCCACGTTATGGGGTGGGGGTGTATTGATCCTTGAGGTTAGCAAACAGGTGCCCCGACCTCGAAGGCCAGGTTTGGGCCAAATTATTTCTAGACCTTTAGGGATGCTGGAAGGTATCAAATCAGCGGACCCAATTTGAGTGTGACTTTGGCGCCCCAAATTGTTGATGGATTCGCTTATTTTGGAACAACTAGGTTTGACGCAAACCGTCACACCCCGTTTACGTTACTTTTTTCTTTGATTATAAAATTAAAATTGCTGATCTGGGGCATTGCAGGACAGTAAATGCTCTGCTACACCGCATCCGAATTTAATATTATGTAATTAGAATTCTTAGCTGATTAATTGGATCAGATAGGTACTTGTTAAAGGGTTGCTTTTGTCTGAACCAGCGTCAATCTCTTCTGGAATTGCTAGCCGCTACGCAACTGCGGTTTTTGAGCTAGCAAAACAAGAAAAGAAATTGAAACAATTAGAAAAAGACGTGGATGAGTTGGATGCTGTACTAAATACAAGTGAGGACTTGCGTTCACTGGTGACCTCCCCACTTTATACTCGCAGTCAAGTGGGTCAGGCGATTATGTCAATAGCGCGATCAATGAAGTTGCAGCTTACCATGGTTAATACTCTTGCCTTAATGGCAGAAAAACGCCGTCTGTTCGTACTGCCTAATCTGTTGGCTGCGTTAAGGGCTCGTATTGCGGCAGAAAAAGGCCAAGTTACTGTTGAGGTTATCTCCGCAAAGGCCCTGAGTAAGCCGCAAGCTGTGACCTTGGCCAAGACTTTAAAGGCACAACTGAGTATGGATATTGAATTAAAGTCGACGGTCGATGATAGCCTTATTGGCGGTTTAGTTGTTAAAGTGGGTTCAAAAATGATTGATACGTCGATCCGAGCTAAACTAAATGCACTCCAGAACAAAATGAAAGAGGTCGGATAAATGGCGATCGAAGCGGCAGAGATTTCTGCGATACTAAAAGATCAGATCAAGAATTTTGGAAAAGAAGCCGAAGTTTCTGAAGTAGGACGTGTGCTTTCCGTTGGTGATGGCATCGCTCGCGTCTACGGCTTAGACAATGTCCAGGCTGGCGAAATGGTTGAGTTCCCGGGTGGAATTCAGGGCATGGCATTGAACTTAGAAGCCGACAACGTTGGTGTCGTTATATTCGGATCAGACCGTGACATAAAAGAGGGTGACACAGTCAAGAGGACTAACTCGATTGTTGACGTGCCTGTTGGACCAGAATTGCTAGGACGTGTCGTCGATGGTCTTGGGAACCCTTTAGATGGAAAAGGCCCGATCAAAACAAAGATGCGAAGTCAAGCTGATGTTAAGGCGCCAGGAATTATTCCCCGGAAATCAGTTCATGAACCTATGGCCACGGGTTTAAAATCAGTTGATGCGATGATCCCAATTGGCCGCGGCCAGCGAGAGTTGATCATTGGTGACCGCCAGACCGGTAAAACGGCTGTAGCACTGGATACCATACTTAATCAAAAGTCTTACAACGACGCTGCAACAGATGATACTGGCAAGCTTTACTGTGTCTACGTGGCTATTGGACAAAAACGTTCTACAGTTGCTCAGCTCGTGAAAAAGTTGGAAGAATCTGGTGCGATTGAATATTCAATTGTAGTAGCCGCGACGGCCTCTGATCCTGCCCCATTGCAATTTTTGGCACCTTATGCCGCAACTTCCATGGCTGAATATTTTAGGGATAACGGCAAGCACGCTTTGATCATTTATGATGATCTATCCAAACAAGCTGTATCATATCGCCAGATGTCTTTACTTTTGCGTCGCCCACCCGGCCGTGAGGCATATCCGGGCGACGTGTTTTATTTGCATTCCAGACTGTTGGAACGCTCTTCTAAATTGAACGAAGATAACGGGTCTGGTTCCTTGACCGCTTTGCCAATAATAGAGACCCAGGGTGGCGATGTGTCGGCGTTTATCCCCACCAACGTAATTTCCATCACAGATGGTCAAATATTTTTGGAAACAGAACTGTTTTATCAAGGCATTCGTCCGGCGGTTAACACGGGATTGTCGGTTTCGAGAGTTGGGTCATCAGCCCAGACAAACTCAATGAAATCTGTGGCTGGTCCAGTTAAATTAGAATTAGCTCAGTACCGCGAAATGGCTGCTTTTGCGCAATTTGGTTCAGACCTAGATGCAGCAACACAACGATTGTTGGCTCGTGGCGCACGTCTTACCGAGCTTATGAAGCAGCCTCAATACTCCCCCATGTCAAATGCTGAAATTGTTTGTATAATTTATGCTGGTACTAAGGGATATCTGGATAAAATTGATGTAGTTGATGTGAGCCGTTTTGAAGCCAGTTTGCTGGCTCACCTCCGGGGTAAAGCGAGTGATGTGCTGGCGATGATCACAAATGACGATCCAAAAATTAAGGGTGATGCTGAAGATAAAATCAAAGCTGCACTTGACGAATTTGCTTCAGATTTTGCGTAAGGATGTTTTCACATGCCGAACCTAAGTGATTTAAAAAGTAGGATTGCGTCGGTCAAATCGACCCGTAAGATCACGAAGGCTATGCAAATGGTTGCATCTGCAAAACTTCGCCGTGCCCAAGATGCGGCGCAAGCTGGTCGCCCCTATGCAGAACGTTTTAACTCAGTTATGACCGGTTTAGCTTCTTCTGTTGGTGCTTCGGAGGGAGGTCCTAGACTCTTGACTGGTACTGGCTCTGAGCAAACTCAATTGCTGGTAGTAATGACAGCAGAACGGGGTTTGTGTGGCGGCTTTAATTCCAATATTGTTAAGCTGGCGCGTGTGGCTGCAAAAAAATTGCTGGCTGAAGGAAAAATTGTAAAAATCCTAACCGTTGGAAAAAAAGGACGAGAGTCTTTAAAACGTGAGTTTGGCGACGCGTTGCTAGACCATGTAGATTTGTCAGACGTTAAGCGCGTTGGATATGATAACGCTGAAAAGATTGCTAGAAATGTGCTTAGTAGGTTTAATAATAACGAATTTGATGTAGCCAAGATATACTTTTCAGAATTCGGGAGTATCATCAATCAAGTACCAACTGAGCTGCAAGTTATTCCTGCGAAATTTAATAGCGCAGTGGGCGAGCGCGAGGTCTATGACTACGAACCCAGTGAAGAAGACATCTTAGCTGATCTACTGCCGCGTGCAGTTGCAACTCAAGTTTTTACTGCCTTGTTGGAGAATGCCGCATCTGAGCAAGGTGCCCGGATGTCCGCAATGGATAATGCGACACGAAATGCTGGTGAAATGATTGATAAATTGACGATCCAATATAACCGATCCCGCCAAGCGAAGATTACAAACGAACTCATTGAAATTATTTCAGGCGCAGAAGCGCTTTAAAAGTCTGGAGAAACAACATGGCAAATTCAAAAGGTAAAATCACACAAGTGATCGGTGCTGTCGTTGATGTTCAGTTTGACGGTGATCTGCCACAAATCTTGAACTCTTTAACTACCGAAAATAATGGTAAAAAGCTCGTATTGGAAGTTGCCCAGCATCTGGGTGAAAGCACGGTAAGAACTATTGCAATGGATGCAACTGAGGGTCTGGTGCGTGGCCAGGCAGTCGCTGATACTGGGGGCCCAATAACAGTTCCAGTCGGCAAAGCGACTTTGGGGCGTATCTTGAACGTGGTGGGCGAGCCCGTTGATGAGGGCAAGCCTTTGGGTAAAACAGAACGTCGCGGCATCCACCAAGATGCTCCTGCTTTTTCTGAACAGTCGACAGAATCCGAAATTTTAGTAACTGGTATCAAGGTTATAGACCTGCTTGCACCATACACTAAAGGTGGAAAAATTGGACTATTTGGCGGTGCTGGAGTTGGCAAGACGGTTCTCATCATGGAATTAATTAATAATATTGCAAAAGTACACTCGGGAGTCTCTGTTTTTGCAGGTGTTGGCGAGCGGACGCGTGAAGGTAATGACCTTTATCATGAGATGATTGAAGGAGGCGTAATAGTTCCTGATGATTTGGAAAAATCCAAAATTTCCCTAGTCTATGGCCAAATGAACGAGCCTCCAGGTGCGCGCATGCGGATTGCGTTGACCGGTTTGACACTTGCTGAACAGTTCCGCGACGACACTGGTTCTGATGTTTTGTTCTTTGTAGATAATATCTTTCGCTTTACACAAGCAGGTTCAGAGGTTTCGGCGCTCTTGGGTCGCATTCCTTCTGCAGTGGGGTATCAGCCTACATTGGCGACTGACATGGGAACCATGCAGGAGCGCATTACATCTACTAAATCTGGGTCTATTACATCTGTGCAAGCAGTGTATGTTCCCGCAGATGATCTGACTGACCCAGCGCCAGCCACCTCATTTGCCCACCTAGATGCCACTACCGTTTTGGATCGTTCCATATCTGAGAAAGGTATTTATCCTGCGGTTGACCCACTTGGCTCTACCTCAAGATTGCTTGATCCACTGATCATTGGTGAGGAGCACTACAAGGTAGCAACGGAGGTGCAACAAGTTCTCCAACGGTACAAGTCGTTGCAAGACATTATAGCTATTTTGGGTATGGATGAACTCTCTGAAGACGATAAGGTGGCCGTGGCGCGTGCGCGAAAGTTGGAACGCTTTCTGTCACAACCCTTTGACGTAGCCAAGGTATTTACAGGCTCTGATGGAGTTCAGGTTCCATTGGAAAAAACAATAGCATCTTTCAAAGCCGTGGTCGCTGGAGAGTATGATCACCTACCAGAAGGCGCATTCTACATGGTGGGTGATATTGATGACGTTATCGCAAAAGCAGAACGCATGGAAGCGGAAGCAGCCTGATGGCAGACGCGATGAACTTTGATTTAGTATGTCCAGAGCGAAGCGTAGCGTCTTTTATGGCGATAGAGGTACAACTACCAGGATCCGAAGGAGATATGACAGCTATGATTAATCACGCGCCTATCTTAACTACACTTCGCCCTGGTATCTTATCGGCGAGTGGAGCGGATGGGATAACTGAATATGTTGTCACAGGTGGTTTTGCAGAGGTTAAACCTGACGGCGTAACCGTGCTTGCTGAGCAGGCCACGAAAAGATCAAGTTTCACTCAAGAAGATATGGATGGATTGATCGAAGGCGTTAAAGTGCTTCTAGATTTATCTGATGAAGCTACACAAAACTCGGCGGGTAAAACATATGCTGATGCTTTAGCTTTGGCTGGAACACTTGGTTTTAGTGTGGCCTAGAAAAGAAATATATATTTAACTCAATTTTCTTTAATCGCAGTCGTAGATTCCCTCATAGATTGCTGAAAGTGTCTTTGTAGAAAAAAGAGACGACACAGAAGTTCCATTCCAGGTATTTAGTATTGCCTGTGCAAACATTGGTGCCGTTGGTACGATGCGTATGTTAGGTGCCTTTTTTACTAAATTTGTTGCCTCTATTGTGTCTGTTATCACTAAATTTTTCATAGATGATTTAGTAATCCGGTCTACGGCAGGACCTGACAATACGCCATGGGTTATGTACGAGTGGACCTCTTTAGCTCCGTTTTGCAGCAGTACGTCTGCTGCTTTGCACAGGGTACCAGCGGTATCTACAATATCGTCAACAATTAAACAGGTACGACCCTCAACGTTACCGATAATTGTCATCTCTGCAATTTCACCTGGCTTTTCACGGCGTTTATCGACTATCGATAAAGGTGCTCCAATACGCTGGGCTAAGTCACGAGCGCGAGCCACACCTCCCACGTCAGGTGATACGACTGTGAGATTGTCCATCTGATCTTTAAAGTTATGTTTTACGTCTAGGGCGTATATAGGAGATGCATACAGGTTATCTACTGGAATATCAAAGAAGCCCTGGATCTGTGTTGCGTGTAGATCGAGAGTAAGGATCCTTTCGATTCCTGCTTTTTCTAACATATTTGCAACAAGTTTAGCGGTAATTGGAGTTCGTGCTTTGCTGCGGCGGTCTTGCCGTGCATATCCAAAGTACGGAATCACAGCTGTAATTCGGCTAGCAGAAGATCGCTTCAGAGCGTCGGCAATAACCAAGAGTTCCATTAATGCGTCATTGGCTGGCCGAGAAGTTGGCTGGATTATAAACATATCTTCATCACGGACGTTTTCATAAACCTCAACAAAAATTTCACCGTCGTTAAATTGTTCTACTCGCGCATCTACCAAGTCTAAGTTTACTCCGCGATGTAATGACATACGCCTTGCTACTGATCTAGCTAATGTAAGATTTGAATTACCCGAAATAAGTTTTGGTTCGTCAACAGCAGCCATAACGGTATTCCCCAGCATCAAAACTTGGGCCCGAGTCGCCCTAAGTTACCAACGCTTAGCATGAGGTTACCACTGGGCACAGGTCTGATAATGAAAAAGGAAAAAATTATGGCTGATATCAACTTTTTTGCGATACTTTCAACGTTTAGCCAGCCTGTCGATTGGCGCATGGAAGCTTTTTTGCGGAAGCAAGTTCTATCAACCTATGGATTTGATGTGAGTTTTTAACGGCATAGGCCGTGTGCCACCAAAAGATCTTCCTATTAGTCGTAATGGAACCTATCTGTGGAAGTTTCATTAGGCGGCCTCAAAGCTAAAAGTGTACATAAACTTAAAGCTAGCAGATAAAGATATAAAAGTTTTGCAGAACACTACGCGAAAAATACTAAGGCCGCGATTATTACTGGGTCATTTGGATGGCCATTCTACATTATTAATTCTAATCAGTGACGGTAAAAACAGGATTGGATTGAAAATAAACTGGCGTCATAATTGAATCTAGTTTGATGGATCATGTTTATCCGCGCAGAATGTCTAAGAATTTATCTACATCCTCGTTCGTAGCTGACCAATCTGTTACCAATCGCGCTGGCAGCATCTCCCTTTTTGGTCCCGTAGTATAATCGCCTGCCAAAACGTAATACTGCGCGCCTGCTGCGTGTAAGCGTTGGTGGCTAGCTCGGGTCCAGTGGGCGAAGACCATATTAGTTACTGGTTCAAAGTCGAGCTGAACTTCTGAGTTTTCCTTCAATCCTTTTACCAACCTTGCACAGGATTGATTAGCTTTTTTGGCTAGGTTTAACCACAGATCACTTGCCAAATATGATTGCATTTGTGCTGCTAAAAAACGATGTTTTGAGAATAGATGGGCGCCTCGTTTGCGCCGGAGTTCAAATTCCCAAGCATGTTTTGGATTGAACAAAATCACGGCTTCAACCGCCATCAACCCATTTTTTGTGCCGCCAAAAGTTACTGCATCGACACCGGACTTCCAAGTCATCTCAGCTGCTGAACACCCCAGAGTTTGTAGTGCATTGGCAAACCGAGCCCCATCCATATGTAAGGGTAGGTTAAACTCTTTGGCTACAGAGGCGATATTTTTGATTTCCTCGAGGCTATAAACTGTTCCGCGTTCTGTAGTTTGAGTGAGTGAGATTGGACCCCGTTGTGGTCCATGGGCACCACGATTTTCTTCTTTTAAAATTAAATTGCGCAAATTATCAGAATTCATCTTAGCATCTGGTCCACTTACTAAGGTCAGTTTGGCGCCACCAGAATAAAACTCAGGTGCGTTACACTCATCTTTATGGATATGTGCCAAAGTGTGACAAAATATTGTATCCCATGGCTGCGCCAACGTTGCCAGAGCTATTGAGTTTGCTGCTGTTCCAAGCGACACCAAAAAAACTGCCGCGTCGGGCGCTTCAAATAAGTTGCGAATATCTTGCAAAGTCTGTTTTGTAAGGTCGTCTTTGCCATATGGTAGCGCGTAGCCAGTATTAGCATTAATTAGAGCATCCATTACCTTTGGGTGAACTGGACCAGTGTTATCAGATGCAAAATTCATCTCTCATCCTTCAATAATATGGTCTTCCCACTCATCTTCGGGAACCTCAAACTCTGGTATGCTCCAGCCTTGAACAGAGATACCTGCGTCATGCACAGTTTGTTCGGTACCAGTTCGCAATGGATGCCATTCTGGTAGTTTTTTTCCTTCGTACAGTAGCTTGTACGCGCATGTATTTGGCAACCAATAAGCGTGTTTTGAAATTGTTTTTGACGTCATACGAATGCATTCTGGCACGAACTGATGTCTAATTTCATATTGTGCACAGCGGCAACTCTCATTATCCAGCAGACGGCAAGAAACTCGAGTGAGTGCCACATGTCCAGTATCTGGATCTTCCAACTTGTTCAAACAGCAGCGACCACAGCCGTCGCAGAGTGCCTCCCACTCATCAGTCGTCATTTTTGTCAGAGGCACGTTTTCCCAGAAGGTTGGGCGGAGTCCCTTGCGGGAAATGGCTTCCTTCATAGCTTTTCCAAAATATTGCGTGCGGTCACACAATCTGAATCCATTTGAGTTACCAAACTATCAACCCCATCGAAAGTTTTTTCACCTCTGAGGTATTCTACCAGACCCACTGAGATTGTTTCACCATACAGATCGCCGGCGAAGTCAAATATAAATGTTTCAAAATTTGGATGGTTTTGACCGAACATAGGGCGAACTCCAATTGAAGAAACACCTTTGTAATGGCCAGCGTGTGGACCCGTTAGAACATCTGTGATGACGGCATAAACTCCAAAAGCTGGGGGCTGCAATCCATCTATAGTCATATTTATAGTAGGGTAGCCCAAAGTCCGGCCTCGCTTTTCACCATGCTCTACTGCTCCTTCAATTCTATGCAAATGCCCAAGCATGGCTGCTGCTTTTTGCGGGTCTGCATCGATTAGCGCTTTTCGGATATTTGTTGAACTGATTACATGGTCGCCATAGTTTTCCAGCTGAGCAATCGTGACACCAAAGCCTAGTTGAGCTCCATGCCCACCTAAGCTTAGTACGTTTCCTTGCCTTCCTTTACCAAAGCAGAAGTCAGATCCAACCACGACATGCGAAAGGCCAAAAGAACCTCTTAAAATTTTCTGTGAAAACTCCCAATCACTAAGTTCACAAAGTGCCTGATCAAATGGAATTTCTAGTATCAAATCAACACCAAGCTTTTCGAGCTGGTGGAAACGGGCATCGGCATTTAGTAGCCTAAAAGGTGGCAGCTCTTTACCATCCCTTTTTGAAAAGAAACTTCTTGGATGTGGCTCAAAAGTTAAAATCCCTAACGGCGCATTATTTTTACGAGCTTGCTTTCGGGTAACATCAATAATTGCCTGATGGCCTAGATGAACGCCATCGAAATTGCCAATAGCTACGGCCGCGCCGCGGGCGTCATCAGGTATATTTTTTGTTTGAAATCGCCTCATGAATTTTCCCTACCTTGATGAATTGTTTAGGGCAAGGTTTGTATCATAAAAGGAAAATTTTTTGAAAATTTTAGTCAAATTTTCGTGATGGTGCTAAGACGGTCGCCTCACCTTCTAGCACTTTCTTTCCATCAACTAAACAATATGTATTTAACCTCACTTGGCGGCGACCAAGATCAATATCGATTACCTCAACTTGAGCTGTAACTTGATCCCCTGGTCTCACGGGCCTTAGGAACTTTAGGGTTTGGCCAAGATAAACGGTACCATGGCCTGGTAGCTGTTCGCCAATCACTGCTGAAATCAAACCTGCAGTAAGCATCCCATGAGCAATGCGGCCCCCAAATATTGTTTCGTTAGCGTAATCTTCATCGAGGTGCACTGGATTGTGATCCGTGGATACCTCTGCAAACATCTCTATGTCGCGGTCTGTTACAATTTTTTTTAAGTGGCGGGTCATGCCAATTTCAATGTCTTCAATACAAACTGTACCGCGGATCATATTGTCTAGCATTCTGCACCTCAGGGTAATAACTGCAACCCAAGGCAGTCATAAACGTAATTTTATTACCTTAAGTTGCCAAACATCAAGTGTTGTTAGCGTAATTTCCCAATTGAGTACGTTGGGTTAGCCTTTTCATCCTTTAAAAAGGCAGCCAGAGCGCTTGGGCTTGGCTGATTCAGAGTTTCAGTTGCGCCTGCAGCCAAACCGCCTGTAACAAAAAGCGAATCAAGGTCTTCAGCCATGGCACCAAAAACATCAGTCAAAACCCCATCTCCGACACACAATATTCTGTCGCTGGAAACCGTTTTTCCCAACATGTTTAATCGGCTACGGGCTAAGTCGTAGATTGGAGGGTGGGGCTTGCCAAAATAAATGCTTTCGCCTCCCATTTCAGTGTAAAGATTAGCGACGGCACCAGCACACCATTCTCGGCTATCGCCACGGTCTACCACAATATCAGGATTGGCGCAGAGCAGCTTCAGACCTTTAGTTTTAGCTAACAATAATTGTGGGCGAACCTCGTCTAAATCTGCCAAGGGATTGAATGGTCCACAACATATAATCCCTTCTGCTTGGTCAATACTGACCTGCTTTATTTTGATTGGACTTAGATTGATATCGAGAGGACTAAAAAATGATTGGTCATGTGCTTGACCCATGAAGTATACGTTTTGACCTAATGCGCCGCTGTACATAGCTGCTCGGGCGCTATCGCCAGATGTTGCAATTCCGTCATAGAAACTTTCTGGTACGCCAATCTGAAATAACTGTTTTCTTACATCGGCATGTGGCCTTGGCGAATTAGTCACTAACATTATTGAGCTACCTTTGGATCTAAAGGCCTGCATCGCGGCTAAGGCCGCATCGAAGGGTTTTAATCCGTCGTGCACACAGCCCCAAAGATCACAAAATAGGGCGTCGTAATTGTCGGATATGTCCGTAAGAGAATTGATGATATGTGTCACGCACTGCTCTCTATGATTGAATTATAATTTTAGATTAGGAATTATTTGTTTTTTTCGGCTCATGATGCCGGCAAGCTTAACTGTATCGCCAGTCACTGAAACCCCGAACGACCGTTCAGCCAGTGATTTAGCGAGGGTATTTGGAATGAGCATTGTCGCCTCCTCATTCAGGATATCTACAACAAATAAGAGGACTTGATCTACACCATCTTGCTTAGCAACTTCAGGCATGCTTGCCATTAGTCCCACTTTGCGATCCACAACTGTCTCGGGACATGTGGTTTCCAACACTGAGATTCTAAACCTAGTACCGCTAACTGTGTATTTCTTACTGTCCATTCGTAGCAAGTCTACGTCTGAGAATGAGGACAAATCTGACTTAGCAGCAAACATCTGAGCTGCGTATGTAGGGATTGAAATGTCTAAATCCTTGCCTAAACTTTCTGCTAAAATATGATCTTGATCAGTTGTTGTTGGGCTACGGAATTCTAGTGTATCCGACAGAATACAGGACAACATTATGCCCTTGATTTCATCAGGCATTTTTTTTGCACTTTCACCCATCAAATTATGCATGATAGTTGCAGTGCAGGCCAACGGCCTTATCGTGATGTCGATTGGCCCACTGGTTTCCAACCCACCTACTAATTTGTGGTGATCAATTAGAGCTTGAATATCGGCATTATTTATATTGTTTGGTAACTCGGCTGGATTATTAGTATCAACTATTATCACTGCCTCGTTGTCGGCTACATCTGTAATTATTTCAGGTGGTATTATTCCCCAGTGATTCAGTACAAAATTTGCTTCTGTATTTGGAACACCAAGTAGAACTGCTTTCGCGGCTTGGCCCTTAATTTCATTGAGGTACCAGGCCCAGATGATAGCGCTTCCGGTACTATCAGTGTCTGGGGCTTTATGGCCAAATACTTTAATCATCGAGCAAACCTTTGATAGTGACAATTTTAGGCTCTTATATGCAGCAAAAATTCTAATGTCACCTAGACAAAATTGGACGTTTGACTTCATTTATGTCAACGAAGGTGTATGCGAGAGAGTGATTTATACGAGCCGATCAAGCGCCATTTCCAAAATTTAGGATATGTGGTTAAGGGCGAGGTTGGAGCTGCGGATGTAATGGCCGTTCGGGGCGAAGAGCCTCCAACAATTGTTGAGTTAAAACTAGGTTTCTCTTTGACGTTGTTTCATCAAGCAACTGAACGCCTTAAACTAGTTGACGATGTTTACATAGCGGTTGTGAGGCCTGAGGGAAAGCTTGGGTATAAGCGCCTTAAATTAAATATAAATCTATGTCGTCGATTGGGTTTGGGGCTATTGACCATTAGAACTCGCGATCAGTTTGTGGAATTGCATTGCACGCCGGGTCGATACAATCCGCAAAAGTCAGTAAAAAAATCTAAACGAATTTTCAAATTGTTCGAACGCTTGGATGGAGATCCAAATGTTGGTGGTGCGACCCGACATGGCCTGGTCACTGGATACCGACAAGATGCCCTGAAGTGCGCTGCTTTTTTAGCTGTCTCAGGTGCTAATAAAGGGGCGATTGTTGCGAAAGAAACTGGGGTAGTAGCTGCGACCTCGCTGATGCGTAATAATGTCTATGGTTGGTTTGATAAAGTAGAGGTGGGTGTCTATGCGCTTAATTCGACTGGACGAGAAGGTCTAACTAATTGGGCTGACGCAATAAATTAGATATCTCAATACCTAATAAAAGTTTAA
This sequence comes from uncultured Planktomarina sp., assembly GCA_905182325.1. Taxonomy (GTDB): domain Bacteria; phylum Pseudomonadota; class Alphaproteobacteria; order Rhodobacterales; family Rhodobacteraceae; genus Planktomarina. The sequence goes on from CAJJBD010000025.1 coordinate 12,651, forward strand.
ATTTTTTTCCTTACAGCCGTTGACACTGCCTTAGATGGTACCTATTTACTATCTGTTGGCACTCGGAGCTGTTGAGTGCCAAATTAAGATTAACTTTGAGCCAGCTAGGAGCTACACAGATGGCATTTACCCCTCTGCATGACCGCGTTCTTGTTGAACGTGTTGAAGGCGAAGAAAAAACTGCGGGTGGTCTTATCATCCCAGATAACGCAAAAGAAAAACCAGCTGAAGGCATGATTGTCTCTGTTGGCGCAGGTTTGCGTGACGATGATGGCGAACGGATTGCTCTGGACGTCAAAAAAGGTGATAAAATTCTGTTCGGAAAATGGTCTGGTACGGAAGTCACTGTCGATGGCAAAGAGCTATTGATTATGAAGGAAAACGACATCCTAGGTGTAATTTCTTAAAACCTAAGGCATTCACTTGAAACTGAAATTTTTTTTATAGACGAGGATCTGCACAATGGCTGCAAAAGACGTCAAATTTGGCACAGATGCACGAAACCGTATGCTT
>CAJJBD010000026.1 GCA_905182325.1 uncultured Planktomarina sp.
CGTTGCAGCTCACTCACCATATTTCCAGAGTACAATGCCAGACGAAGCTGCGCCTGCTGCAAAGTCGTTTGAGTAAAGCGCGACATAAGTAATTGATTAGTTACATAGACAGTTCCAACAGCTAATAGAAAAATTGCTAGTAAAGCGAAACGTATACGCCAGGAAAGGCTTCCCACCCTCTTTGATGTATCCCCAGAATTTTCTCTCATTATGGCCATGTAATATAATTTAGTGGCGGAAGACGCTCTACACAAGCAGCGCTAACTATGCAGCTCCAGTTAGCCCCACTAACGCGCGGAAAAGCGCCTGCCCATCTGAAGACCCTGTAGTTAAACTCATAGCTCGTTCCGGATGAGGCATCATGCCCAAAACGCGGCGGTTAGGTGACAAAACACCAGCAATACCATCAATAGATCCATTTAAATTTTCTTGATAACTAAAAGCTACCCTATCTTCACCGCGGAGCACCTTAAGCTGGTCATCTGTTATAAAATAATTTCCATCATGGTGAGCAATTGGTATTTGAATTTTTTCAAACTTCGAAAAGTTCGCGGTAAAAGCACTATCTTGCGTTTCAACTTTCAAATAGACAGTCCTGCATAAAAATTTTAACCCAGAGTTGCGAATTAGTGCGCCTGGAACAAGACCCATTTCAATAAGTATCTGGAAACCGTTACACACACCTAAAACATACCCCCCCCTATTGGCATGTTGGAAAACCGCCTTACATATCGGAGACCGTGCAGCAATTGCGCCACATCGCAAATAATCCCCAAAAGAAAAACCACCAGGGATTGCAATTAAGTCAAGGTTTGTGGGTATGTCTTTTTCTTTGTGCCAAATTGTACATACTTGCGCCCCAGTCTTACGCAACGCTACAACCAAATCTCGATCACAATTTGAACCTGGAAAAACAATTACAGCCGCTCGCATCAGAGAATTTCCACCGTGTAACTTTCTATGACTGAATTCACCAAAAGCTGCTGACACATTTTATCAACTTGATTTTGATCTGCCCCTTCGGCCAATTCAAGTTCAATGATTTTTCCTTGGCGAACACCCTTAACGTCAAAAAAACCCAACCCCACAAGTGCAGATTTTACTGCCTCTCCTTGAGGATCCAAGACCCCATTTTTAAACATAATTGTGACCGTTGCCTTCATAGGCTCATTCCCTACTTAGTTAACAAGTTTTGGTTTAATTATTGGAGTGGAGCTTTTCGGCATAACACCAAGCCTTCGGGCAACTTCGGTATATGCATCAGTCAAACTACCAAGTTCTTGCCGAAATACGTCTTTATCTAATTTTTCACCAGTTTTTAAATCCCAAAAACGACAGCTGTCTGGACTAATTTCATCCGCAACAATTAAACGCTGATAATCACCTTCAAAAACACGACCTATTTCGATCTTAAAGTCGGCGACGCGAATACCAACGCCGTACATGACACCAGATAAAAAATCATTAACTCTTAAGGCTAACGCAAGCATATCGTCCAAATCTTGCTGGCTTGCCCAGTTAAAAGCGATAATATGTTCTTCTGAGACCAAGGGATCGCCCAAAGAATCGTCTTTTAGACAAAACTCAACAATCGGGCGCGGCAGTGCGGACCCCTCTTCAAGGCCTAAACGCTTAGCCAAAGTACCGGCTGCAAAGTTTCGAACAATAATCTCTAATGGTATGATTTCAACAGCTCTGATCAACTGTTCACGCATATTAATTCTTTTAATAAAATGGGTAGGCACCCCCACCGTGTTCAGTCCAGTCATAAAAAACTCTGATAAACGGTTGTTCAACACGCCCTTGCCTTCAATAACATCTTTTTTCTTAGCATTAAATGCGGTTGCGTCATCTTTAAAGTATTGCACAAGCGTACTAGGATCTGGCCCTTCGTAAAGTATTTTTGCTTTGCCTTCATAAACTAATTTACGACGTGCCATTCATGTCCCCAACGATTCTTTAGCCTTTAATCAGATGCATACCTAGCAGCAAGCATCCAGACGAACTACGTATAAAAAATTTAGTAATTATAAAACTACTCTTATCACAAATACCTATACAATTTGTTTGTTAGGATATCTTCTTTTACATAAAGTACTAACATAATATTATAAAGTATGTGCAGCATTGATTTTTTTGACAGGAAATCAAGTAACGTAGACTTTCAACTACAACTAAGGTCATCTAATGAATTATAGATCATCAAATCCATTACAAATTATGCTAAATAATAAAGAATGGATTTTAGCCGATGGAGCTACAGGTACTAATTTATTCAATATGGGCCTATCGTCTGGGGATGCGCCTGAATTATGGAATAAATCTGCGCCAAAAAAGATAAAAAAATTGTATAAAGACAGTGTTGATGCTGGCTCAGATCTATTTCTGACAAACTCTTTTGGTGCTAACCAATCACGTCTTAAGTTGCACAATGCAGAAAAAAGTGTGTTGGAACTTTCACGTATATCAGCTGAAATTGGCAGAGAGGTGGCAGACACTTCAAGGCGTTCAGTAATTGTTGCTGGCTCTGTAGGCCCAACCGGTGAAATTATGGAACCTATAGGATCTCTTTCCTATTCAACCGCAGTAGAAATTTTTCATGAACAGGCTGAAGGCCTTAAGGCAGGTGGTGTTGACGTAGTTTGGGCCGAAACCATTTCAGCCGCAAATGAATTCGAAGCAGCCGCTGAGGCCTTTTCACTAGCTAACATCGACTGGTGCGGTACTATGAGTTTTGATACGGCTGGGCGTACTATGTTTGGTATCACAGCACCGGAACTCGTAACACTAATTTCAAAAATTAGGAATAAACCATTAGCTTTTGGAGCTAACTGCGGCGTTGGCGCATCTGATATGCTGCGCACTGTCTTAGGCTTTTCTGCTACCAGCAACGACCTCCCCATAATAGCAAAAGGGAACGCTGGAATACCAAAATACAGCGATGGAAAAATTCATTATGACGGCACACCCGAACTAATGAGCCGATACGCCACATTGGCTTATGATTGTGGCGCAACGATAATTGGTGGATGCTGTGGCACTACTCCCAATCATTTAAGTGCAATGCGAAAGGCCTTGGATGGGCATGTTAAAGGTTTTTCCCCGAAGCTAGAAACGATAGCAGAGGCTTTAGGGGATTTCTCGTCAATAAGTGATGGAACAGATGATAACACTCCCACTCGTAAGCGGCAAAATCGTCGGCATCGCACAAAATAATATCAAAAAAAGCTTAATTATTAAAATGATCATCTGACTTTAGTAAAAACGTCGGTGGCGTTGGGCCCGATGTCGCAATTAGTTAAGACCTCAGATGATTAGCAGACGCATACGATGTGGTAGTTACTCGGCATAAAGGCTACTCATGATGTCTGATCAAGAAGACGATATTGTTCTATCTGAACTCAACGATGAAGATCTTGTCGCGCAGATGTTTGATGACCTCTACGACGGGCTGAAGGAAGAAATTGAAGAGGGCGTAAATATTCTTCTAGAGCGTGAATGGGTTCCCTATCGTGTGCTAACTGAAGCATTAGTGGGTGGAATGACCATTGTAGGAAACGATTTTCGCGATGGAATATTATTTGTTCCCGAAGTTTTGCTGGCCGCCAACGCGATGAAAGGAGGGATGGCGATTTTAAAGCCACTCCTTATTGCAACTGGAGCTCCACGTGTCGGAAAGATGGTAATCGGAACGGTTAAAGGTGACATTCACGACATTGGCAAAAACTTAGTGGGAATGATGATGGAAGGTGCTGGTTTTGAAATTGTCGATCTTGGTATCAATAATTCAGTAGATGCCTATCTAGATGCCATAGAAAAAGAGAAGCCAGATCTTTTGGGAATGTCAGCTCTGTTGACTACTACAATGCCTTATATGAAAGTGGTCATTGACACGTTGATCGAAAAGGGAATGCGCGATGATTATACCATACTTGTTGGTGGCGCACCCCTGAATGAAGAATTTAGCAAAGCTATTGGAGCTGATGCCTATTGTCGCGACGCAGCCGTTGCAGTCGAAACAGCAAAAATGTTTATGGCTCGGAAACACAACCAAATGGCAGCAAACAATTAAACAAACTTAACTTGGTTTTTTACTGCCCAACCATTTTATGGTGGGGCAGTTTATTTTTTCGTGAACATAGTAACCTATTTTAACAAACCCAAATTAAAAATATTGCGTATGAAACCATAGCTGTGGATTACGCGCGGCGAATGGGGCTTGGCTGGGAGTATAGTTTACAGATTACGGCTATTTAACCTTTACCTTAAACAACGTAGCAACAATTACTTAAGTGATAGCAGTCTCACGAATACGTTCAACCATCGCCCGCAACCCATTAGATCGCTGCGACGATAGATGTTCATTTAGGCCAAGCCGCTCAAGCTCGAGCACCGGATCAATTCCATTTATTTCTTCAAGCTTTAGACCAGAGTAAAGGTTTATTAAGATTGCAATTAACCCCTTTACAATTATGGCGTCACTGTCTCCAACAAATGTTAACACATCGTTATTAGTTCTCAAATGCAACCAAACCCGAGACGCACAACCATCTACTTTTGTTGTCGCAACCTTAAGAACCTCAGGCATATTGGGCATAGCTTTTCCCAAATCGATTACATGTCTATATCGATCTTCCCAATCGTCTAAAAATTCAAATGTTTCAACTAAATGTTCAAAGTTGGGTTGTGCCATGATTACCTCTGTAATAAGGTGTTTGGTAGATATATTTATATTTAATTTATCTAAGCCATTCGTTTGTTATTTCTAGTCAGATTTTAATTACCGTGGGCAATTAAAAGTACCACCCTACAGTATTATTAAATAAAACGTCAGAGTATTGGTCCAGTGGTAAATGTTAGAGTTCAAAAAGCTTTACCTTGTTGCCCTTAACGGCAAGGCCAACTTCTCCATTACACAAACGCAGTGCCTCGGCACCAAACACCCCAAGTCGCCAGCCCTTAAGTGAGGGCAGGTTACGCTCGCCTGCAGCTAAAGCATCAAGCTCAGCAACATTTGCTATCATTTTCTGCGCCACATCAGATTGTTCGGATTTAGCTTTTAGTAAAACTCTCAATAGATCAGCCAATGCAGGATTAACTTGCAGTTTTTCATTTATTTTAGGTAATATTGGAAAAGTTTCTGGATCCATAACTGCCACAGTTTTGATTGCCTCCAAAATTCCCTCAGCAATTTCGCCCTTACGAGCTTCACGTAAAATAAGACGTGATTTGCTTAGATCTTCCAGTGTGACAGGTTTAGTAGAGGCTAACTCTAAAATTGCGTCGTCTTTCATAACACGGTTACGAGGTACGTTTTTCGATTGAGCATATATTTCTCGAAAAGCCGCTAGTTCTCTAACGTGTGCCAATTGCTTAGTGGAACTGGTTCGAGTTTTAATCCGTTTCCACGCCTCTAAAGGCATGACATCATAAATCGCGGGATTGCTTAACATAAGCGTTTCTTCAACGACCCATGATACACGCTCCCTTTGTTCCAATTCGGCTTTTAAAAATAAATAGACCCCACAAAGATGTGTAACATCAGAAATAGCGTAGTTTTTTTGCGCTTCAGTTAATGGACGCCTAGACCAATCAGTAAATCTTGATGACTTATCAACCTCTTCCTTCAGGATCCGTCTTACTAGAGTTTCATATCCCACCTGTTCTCCAAAACCACAAACCATGGCAGCTACTTGTGTATCAAACAATGGAGTTGGAAAAATTTTAGCATCATGCCAAAAAATCTCTAAGTCTTGTCGCGCAGCATGAAAAACTTTTACAACAGAAGTGTTTTGAAAAAGGCGGTATAATGGCTTTAAATCCATCGCAGGCGACAACGTATCAACCAAAACTGCATCACTAGGCTTACCTCCAGGCAAAGCTAGTTGAAGCAAGCAAAGCTTAGAGTAATATGTACGTTCCCGCAGGAATTCTGTATCAACTGTTACAAAGGGATGTTCTTCCGCTTTGAGACAGAATTCGTTAAGTTCGGCTTCTGACATAAGTGTTTTCATGCGCATTCCGGCTGTTTAAATCTCTATTTCATTGTTACATTTATAAAGATAATTAAAAGATAATGAGCTTTCCTATTAACAATTTCTAGTTGAAAACTCATGGATAAAATTTCGTACAATCTTCGGATAAAGCAAGTGCTCTTGAACTAAAACCCGTTTGGCTAAACTTAAGGCAGTTTCATCAGATAAAACCTTAACATAGCTTTGACCAAGTATTCGCCCAGAATCCAAATCAGTTACAACTTCATGCACTGTACACCCTGTTTCGTTTTCACCTGCATCTATTACCCGCTGATGTGTATTTAATCCTTTATATTTTGGCAGTAAAGAAGGATGAATGTTTAGTATACGCCCTTTCCATCCCACAATAAAATTTCTTCCTAAAATATGCATAAAACCAGCCAGAAGGATTAAATCTATTTCGTGGTGTATTAATTGATTTTGTAGTTCTAAATCAAAAGCTGCACGGTCTTTCTTAAAAGTCTGATAATCCACTACTTTTGCTGCAACGCCACGTAAAAGGGCTTTAGAAATACCCGTAGACTTCAGTGTATTGGAGAGGACAAGCCTAACACGCGCAGGATGTGATCCGGCCATGTCATCAATTAAATTTAACATGTTGCTTCCACTACCGGAAATAAGAATTGCAACGTTTAAAATGGTAAATTACCTGACCAATGTATTCCAGCTTCAGGTACTACCCTGCCTATGCGTATTGGCTTTGCACCACCTTGCTCTAATTCTGCCTCTAAAACGTTTGCTTGGCCTGCTTCGACAGCCAAAATCATGCCGATACCACAATTAAAGGTTTTAAGCATTTCTTCTTCGGAGACATCACCAAATTTAGCCAACCATTCCATAGCCGGCGATTTAGGAAGTAAAGAAAGATTTATAGAAGCCCCTAGCCCGCCTGAAAGCATGCGCGGCACATTTTCTGTCAAACCACCGCCAGTAATATGTCCAATAGCATGCACGCCCCCTACCCTCATCGCCGATAGACAAGGTTTTACATAAATTTCAGTAGGTTTTAAAAAAAACGTCCCCAAACTTTTGTTACCAAGCGGCGCAGGGCTATCCCAGTTCAAACCCAACCCAGTTACTATTTGGCGTACTAACGAAAAACCGTTTGAGTGCACACCACTTGATGGTAAACCAATTAAAATATCTCCCTGTAAAACCCCATTTGGTAAATGTTTACCGCGCTCCATTGCCCCCACCGCAAAGCCTGCCAAGTCGAAGTCGTTCTTCGCATACATTCCTGGCATTTCTGCAGTTTCACCACCGATTAAAGCGCATCCAGATAACTTACAACCTTCTGCTATACCGATAATCACTTGTTCTGCCTGCGTCACATCAAGTTTACCAGTGGCGAAGTAGTCAAGAAAAAATAATGGCTCAGCTCCCTGACAAATTAAATCATTTACGCACATAGCGACGAGATCGATTCCGACAGTTGAAACATCTCCCGTATCAATTGCTATGCGGAGTTTAGTACCTACGCCATCAGTCGCCCCAACCAGTATCGGGTCTTTAAAACCCGCAGCTTTTGGATCAAACATACCTGCAAAACCACCCAAACCAGCCATCGAGCCTAAACGCTCCGTTGACTTACTGGCGGGCGTTATCCGCTCCACTAAACGGTTCCCCGCATCTATATCGACGCCTGCGTCAGCATAGGTTCGGTTGTTTTTCTGGTCCACCATGCCACTCTCCGGATTTGCCTACATTTCATTAACGCAAGCCCTCAATTATGAAAACAGCCTTTATTTAAAATTTCAACAAGTATTTGCGAGACCAAATACTAATTTTGCAACATCGGTTGAGTTACCTAAATTATTTTAAGAAAACCTTTATTGACCAGATTCTCTATTACGTAGTTTCGTAATAATCTCCAGCTTGCCGATAAATGCACCACAAGCAGCTTGACCCTTTGATCGTCGTTAGTTATCGCGTATTCACGCTCTTTGGGGGCCCGTAGCTCAGCTGGTTAGAGCAGTCCGCTCATAACGGATTGGTCAGAGGTTCAAGTCCTCTCGGGCCTACCAAGGTGCTAAAAAAATACTATAGGTTTGAACGCAGGTTCAAGTTCTGTCTAACTTACCAATTCTTTATTTGTCCTTCTTAGAAAGGTAGAACAATCTCAGCAGACAGTCCGCCTAATTCTGCACTATCAGATAGTATCAACAACCCCCCATGTGATTTTGCAACATCTGCGGCGATTGCCAAACCAAGTCCCACGCCAGCGCCCTTGCTTTGGGTGCGTGCCGGTTCAAGCCGCACAAAGGGAAGAATTGCCTGCTCACGTTTGTCTGCAGAAATACCATGACCATTATCATGAACTTTGATCCGAATTTCCGACACGTCAAATTGGATTACTAGTTCCACTTTGTTTCCGTATCGCTGTGCATTAAGTAACAAATTTTCAAGTGCACGAGAAATGGGTGCTTCTCTTAGTGCAACTTTACGCGGTTTACCCAAAACTTTTGTATGCAAAGGTGGATCAAGACGTACTGCAACCCTCTTGGCTAAAGTCACCAAATCAATGTCTTCTACTGGATCACCAGTTATGTCCCGGGCGTAATTCAAAAATGAATCAACCATTAGGCGCATCAAAGCCACGTCTTCTTTTAACCCTTGAGCCTCCTCTGTTTCCAGTAATTCAAGCCCTAACTGAAGTCGGGTAATAGGCGTTCTTAAGTCATGACTAACGCCGCTTAACATCATAGTGCGCTGTTCAATTTGCGACTCAATCCGTTCTCTCATATCTAAAAAAGCTTGCCCTGCGGCCCTTACTTCAATAGCCCCCCCTGGAGCAAACGGCAGGTTGACACCCTTGCCAAAGGCTGCTGATGCCGCAGACAAACGTTTGATTGGGCGCAATTGATTTCGAAGAAAAAGAAAAGCAATAAGCGTCATAAATATGCCAGTTAAGACCATTAGAACAAGTAATTGATGTGGATTTGAAGCCGATACACGATATCGTGAAAACTCAATTTCAATGGGGCCGGCAGTACTTTCCAAAACAATAACGACTTTATTTAAATTAGATAAGTCTACGTCTATAACTCCTGCCAACTTGTCATATAAAAAGGGAGCGACAGTACGACCAGAGATATCATAAAATACGAACTCACCATCACTGATGGATCCGTTCCAATCACGCAGTTCAATTTGTAACGATTGAGCAGTCGTTGCGGCAACATCAGCAACTGAACTGTTCTCTAATTCATCTAGCACCATGGCTATTTCAAGTAATAGATTAGTAGTCATTTGCACCGTGACATCCTCAAAATGTCGTTGCACAAAGACAACAGCTACCGCTAGCTGCAATGTTAGCATTGGCAAAAGTAGAATTGCAGCAGCCCGCCCATAAAGTGTGCGGGGAGCAATTTTTTTTAAATATGTACCTATCATTAGGATACATTATCAAGTTGGAGGCACCAAAGGAATGGAAGAAACCATTTATTCCGGAATACGGCGTATATTGGCGCCAAATCCGTCACCCATGACGTTTACCGGGACAAACACTTACCTTATTGGCCATAAAGAGATTGCAGTCATCGATCCTGGCCCAAAAAGCTCATCGCACATGAACAATATTTTAAAAGCAACCAAGGCTGGATCAAAAATTACAAAGATTTTTGTAACTCATTCACATCTTGACCATTCCCCCCTCGCCGCGGAGCTTTCAGAACAAACAAATGCAAAAATATATGCATTCGGTGATAGTTTCGCTGGTAGATCCACTGAAATGAACAAATTAGCACATAATAACTCAATTGGTGGTGGGGAGGGCGTTGATACCAATTTTAAACCAAATGTTTCACTTATGGACGGTGCTGAATTAATTCATGACAACGAAAAGATTATTGCTATTTGGACGCCCGGGCATTTTGGAAACCATATGTCATTTATATTTAAGAATTTTTTATTTTGTGGAGACCATGTGATGGGCTGGGCTAGCTCCATGGTATCGCCCCCAGATGGAGATTTAGCAGCCTTTAGAAAAAGTTGTGCCAAACTTCTTGAAAAATCACAATCTATTTACTTACCGGGTCATGGCCAAAAAATTGAAGATGGGCCCTCTCGCATACGGTGGTTGCTCTCTCACCGTGACAAACGAGAGTTGCAGATATTAAATGCCTTGACCAAGAAACCTGACACAGCTGAGGGCATTGCAAAACGAATATACACAGATGTTGATCCTCAACTTCTTCCAGCGGCAACACGTAACGTGATAGCACATCTCTTTGACCTAGTAAGCCGCAAACGTATAGCTGCCTTAGGCCCTCTTAAACTTCACACAAAATATTCTGTGCTCTAATTATCTTTTTAACTTTTACACTGGACCTCTTAATTTCACACAGTTATAGCGGCAACCATTGGTCCGGCGTAGCTCAGCGGTAGAGCAGTTGACTGTTAATCAATTGGTCGTAGGTTCGATCCCTACCGCCGGAGCCATATTTACCTAAACTTTATAGTTTAAACACCTGATGTGTAAGCATTTATTGTTCTTCAGGTGCTGTGGGGTATACGACATGGTAGACAAAGATGCGCATTATTTAATGTGTAAAGGTGGTGTGTATTACTTCACCAGACATGTGCCAAATGATTTGCAACAGCATTATCAGAAGCCTCGTATTGTAATGTGTTTAAAAACTCGCAGTAAAAATGGTGCATTAAAGGCTAGTC
>CAJJBD010000027.1 GCA_905182325.1 uncultured Planktomarina sp.
TCTTCGCCACCATTGTCGGGTGCGATAAATCCAAAACCTTTGTCTGCATTAAACCATTTTACGGTGCCAGTAGCCATCCGTTTACTCCATCTTAATATACTGCCCACGGAATTGCGGCAGGTCGGCGTCAGTCATTTCATGTCGAGGACTGCGGCCGTAGAAGGAGAACAGTTGGTCGAAATGCGGTAACGTTGCCCCTTGCATATGGTGCACTTACCAGAAAATTGCAAGGCTCAACACAATTTCTCTATGTTTTCAGTACTATTTGATTAAAAATTAGTTTCAGAAAACCATTTTCTGAAAATGGTAAAATCTTTATGGTTTACCGTAAGGTATTTTTAAATACTTCTGAATGCTTATTGGTTAACGCGCAAATTTTTTGTGCTTCATTCGTTTTGGTTGAGACGCATCAACACCTAGGCGTCGTTTTTTATCTTCTTCGTAATCCTCAAAATTCCCTTCAAACCACTCCACATGCGCATCACCCTCAAACGCCAATATATGAGTGCATATGCGATCAAGGAAGAAGCGATCATGCGAAATAACCACTGCACATCCTGCAAAATCAACCAAAGCGTCCTCAAGTGCCCTTAATGTTTCCACGTCTAGGTCATTTGTAGGCTCGTCTAGGAGTAGAACATTTCCGCCTGTGCGGAGAAGCCGAGCCATATGTACTCTGTTACGTTCTCCACCTGAGAGCAGGCTAACTTTTTTCTGCTGCGTGGCACCTTTGAAATTAAAAGCAGAACAATAGGCGCGTCCGTTTACTTCGGCGTCACCAAGCTGAATTACATCTAAACCATCAGCAACTGCTTCCCAAACGTTTGCGTTTGGGTCTAAATCATCGCGAGATTGATCCACATAGGATAATTGGACGGTATCGCCAAATTCGACAGACCCTTGGTCTGGCTTTTCTTGTCCTGTGAGCATTTTGAACAAAGTAGTTTTGCCGGCGCCGTTGGGACCAATCACTCCTACAATGCCGCCAGGTGGCAGAGAAAATGATAGATCTTCCAAAAGAAGTTTGTCGCCCATAGCTTTTTTAAGGCCTTCAACTTCAATCACTTTAGAGCCAAGCCTTGGACCGTTCGGAATGACTATCTGCGCGCGACCTAGTTTTTCTCGTTCTGATTGATTTGCCATTTCATTATATGCTGCAATACGAGATTTTGATTTTGCTTGGCGAGCTTTTTGACCTTGCCGCATCCAATCCAGCTCACGTTCCAAAGTTTTTTGCTTAGATTTATCTTCCCTTGCCTCTTGAGACAAACGCTTGGCTTTTTGTTCAAGCCAACTAGAGTAATTGCCTTCGTAAGGCACACCTTGGCCTCTATCAATTTCCAATATCCAGCTGGTAATATCGTCCAAAAAGTATCGATCGTGTGTGACAACTAAAATTGTACCTGCATAGTCCATAAGATGTTTTTGTAGCCACCCAATTGTTTCAGCGTCAAGGTGGTTAGTTGGTTCGTCCAAAAGTAGCATTTCCGGCTGCTCCAAAAGCAACCGACACAAAGCTACTCGACGTGCCTCACCACCCGAAAGCTTTTCAGGCATGGCATCATCTGGTGGGCATCTTAGTGCCTCAAGGCTCACATCTATTTGTGCATCTAAGTCCCAAAGATTTTGAGCGTCAATTTCATCTTGAAGTCGCGCCATTTCATTTGCTGTTTCATCAGAATAATTCATCGCTAAATGATTGTAGCGTTCCAATATATCTTTTTTTTCTTTTACACCAAGCATAACATTTTCACGAACAGTAAGCTCTTCGTTCAATTTTGGCTCTTGTGGTAAATAGCCAACCTTTGCGCCATCTGCGGCCCATGCCTCACCTGTAAAATCCTGATCAAGGCCAGCCATAATCTTCAACAGTGTAGATTTTCCAGAGCCATTAACGCCTACAACTCCAATTTTTACACCAGGCAAAAATGATAGGCGGATATTTTCGAAACATTTTTTTCCACCAGGATAGGTTTTGGAAACACCGTCCATGTGATAAACGTATTGGTATGCGGTCATTATAGTCCCCGGTGCTGACTTTTTAATTATAGTGTCTGTTACCTTGACAAAAGCATGGGTGCAAATACGAATTTTAAGTTAAAACTCTTATCGACTAAGCGATTAGCTTGCGATTAACCTAATGTTAGGTAAATGGAATAGACTATGCGTTATAAATTTCCAAAATCTCATGCAGGTATGAGAGTAGGTTTATTAGGAGGCTCTTTTGACCCTGCCCATGAGGGCCATTTAAATATTTGCCTGCATTCCCTGAAGTGTTTCCACCTAGATCAAATTTGGTTGTTGATAAGCCCAGGAAACCCAATGAAAAACCAAATTCCATTATCCCTAAAGAAAAGAATGGATTATGCAAAAAAAATTATTCGGCACCCACAAATTAAGATAACTGATATTGAGACAAAACTACAAACGCGGTTTACACATCATACTTTACTGGCTCTAAAGAAGCTCTACCCAACAACTAATTTTACATGGATTATGGGTGCAGATAATTTGGCCCAAGTGCATCTTTGGCAGGAGTGGGAAACGATCTTTTCATTGATGCCGGTTGGAGTGTTGGCTCGTCCTGGTCAGGGTATTTTAGCACGTCGGTCACCGGCCGCTCGTAAGTATGCAACTCACCAAATTTCTGAAAATCAGTCTAGGACATTGGGAACAGCTACAGCTCCTGCCTGGTGTTTTGTTAGCCTACCCATGAGCCAGACCAGTTCCTCAGAGATTCGTTCGCGAGGATCATGGACCTAACGTTTTAACTTTGCTGAACTAAATCCAGAAATCAAAATCAAGCCCAAACCTAAAATTTCCCAGCCGTCTGGTAAGTTGTTAAACATCATCCAGCCAAAAAAAACTGCACCTAGGAGCTGAATTTTATTCGGATGTCAGTGGCGTTAACCTGATAATTTAACTCAATGTTTGAAAGCGTGCCCGTGCGGCCATCTCAATTGCTGCTCCGTGCAGGCTATCAAGATTTAATTCATAACGGATTTCTTGCAACATGCGCAGTTCCTGTTGTTTCAACTTTCCGTCTGCTGCCGCAACGTCACAAGCCATTACGTAAGCCGTTTCGTTTAGGTTGCTCGGTAGATTGTCACGAATTAAACCAAACAAAGCGTCCAGTCCGTCCACTTCAGAGAGTAGATCTAATACCATAGCCGCGACCGTCTTGATACGATCCACATCATAATCACTAAAGATTGGTAAATGGTTCACTATAGACTGAATTGTAATTAATTCTGCTGTCCTTATGTTTTCGTCGCTCGCAGAAATAGCAATCATGACGGCTACTAAGCAATCTTGCGATGAAAGTGGCGCAGCATTATCAGTCAATTTATCAAAATCCTTTTTATAGGTTTATCACAACTTATTGACCCGAAGCTTGTGCGGCAATAGGGAAGCGTTAAAAAATTGGAGTCTTAGATGTCTGATCTGCGTGAAGCCGCCATTCAATCAAAAGCATGGCCTTTTGAGGAAGCCCGCCGGTTAATAAAAAGATTTGAAAAAAATCCACCAAAAAATGGTTATGCGCTGTTTGAAACTGGCTATGGGCCGAGTGGTCTACCGCATATAGGGACCTTTGGTGAAGTAGCTCGTACTTCGATGGTAATAAGGGCTTTTCAATTGCTAAGCGAAATTCCAACACGCCTTGTTTGCTTTTCGGATGATTTGGATGGAATGCGGAAGGTGCCCAGCAATGTGCCTAACTCTGAAAGCCTAGTCGAGTATTTACAGCTACCTTTAACATCTGTTCCAGATCCATTTGGAGAATATGAAAGCTTTGGTCATCACAATAATGCAATGCTGAAGCGATTTTTAGATACTTTTGGGTTTGAATATGAATTCATCAGTGCCACTGAGTTTTACAGGAGTGGAAAATTTGATAAAATTTTGCTCCAAGCAGCTGAAAAATATGATGAAATTATGGAAGTTATGTTAGCGTCATTGCGTGAAGAGCGTCAGCAAACATATTCTATTTTTTTACCTATTCATCCCTCAACTGGTAGGGTCATGTATGTCCCTATGAAATCTGTCAGCTCAGAGAATGGAACTATTACTTTTGATACTGAAGATGGCACAGAGATGACCTTACCGGTAACTGGCGGTAACGTTAAACTACAATGGAAGCCAGATTTTGGAGCGCGTTGGGCAGCACTTGGTGTTGATTTTGAAATGTATGGCAAAGACCATTCTACCAATACCCCAATTTATGATAAAATATCGCATATTTTGGGTCACACCGCACCGGAGCATTTTAGCTATGAGTTGTTTCTGGATGAAAATGGTCAAAAAATATCTAAAACTTCAGGTAATGGCGTGTCTATCGATGAGTGGTTACGATACGCTAGTACCGAAAGTCTTTCTTATTTTATGTATTTAAAGCCAAAAACGGCAAAAAGAATGCATTTTGATGTAATTCCTAAAGCTGTGGATGAATATCATCAGCAATTGCGCGCCTATGAAATACAAGATGATAAGGCCCGCCTTAGCAACCCAGTTTGGCACATTCATGGCGGTGACGTACCAAAAAGTGGGATGGTAGTACCTTTTTCTATGTTATTGAATTTGGCTTCTGTCGTAGGTGCTGAAAACAAAGGGCAGCTGTGGGGATTTATCAAACGATATGCTTCTGACGCTGCACCTGATACAAATACTGATTTAGATGCCGCAGTAGAATTCTCTGTGCGGTACTATAACGATTTTGTGAAACCGACTAAAACTTACCGCGCCCCAAGTAATTTAGAGTCTGAGGCTTTGGTGGAACTACTTGAAGGGCTAAAAACGTGGAATAAAGGGCTAGATCCGGACGCCCTTCAGAGCCTTGTTTTTTCCTGTGGCCGCGAACGGTTTGATCCAATGCGTGATTGGTTCAAAGCTCTTTATGAAGTACTGCTTGGTGCCTCACAAGGCCCTCGGTTTGGTGGATTTTTGGCCTTGCTCGGTATCGAGGAAAGTATAGCTTTGATTGAAAAGTGTTTAAACGGTGATCTTTCACAGTCTTAAATACTTTGACCAATTGCTCTCACGCACTATATCCTAAAACATCGCTTAAGGAGTAGAAAATGAAATACTTTTTTCTTGTTGTTGGACTGTGGGCGTTCTGGTTTACTCCAGCTTGGTCAGATGAAGGTAAAATCCAGACTACTATTCAGTCGCAAATAGAGGCATTCCAGAGAGACGATCTGATAGCAGCGTTCGAATATGCGAGTCCAAATATCCAAACTATTTTTAAGTCATCAAAACGATTTGGTTTAATGGTTCAGCGCGGTTATCCGATGGTTTACCGACCTTCTGATATTAAGTTTTTAGAGCTTGAAACAATAGAAGGTGAATTTTGGCAAAAAGTCCGAATACAAGACCAACAGGGCCGGTTTCATGTTATGGCTTATCGAATGATTAGCCTTGACGGCAAATGGCTGATTAACGGAGTTCAGCTTCTACCTTCTGAAGAAATTGGCGTATAAGATAATTTCAGCAGTTAACTCAATCTGTCAATTATCGCCGCCGCCGGCCGCCACTTCGACCGCCTGCACGCCCACCAGTTGATCTTCCTGAGGTTTTTTTTACATTCTCCACCGCTTTTTCAACTGCATACTGTCGTGCTAGTGGATCATCGGCCACTGTAAGTTCAACTGTCTCCAAGCGTTTGACCTCATCACGTAAACGCGCGGCTTCCTCAAATTCAAGGTTTTCGGCAGCTCTGCGCATATCGAGCCTGAGACCTTCCAGTACCGTATGAATGTTTCCACCTTGTAAGGTGGGATCAATTTTTGCGGTAACCCGGGACATATCAGTGTCGCCTTTGTACAGCCCAGCCAAAATATCTTCGACGTTTTTCTTTACAGTGTAGGGAGTAATCCCATGTAAAGTATTATATGCTGCTTGCTTTTCACGGCGTCGATCAGTTTCGTGAATAGCTCGCTCCATAGATCCTGTAACTTTATCTGCATACATGATTACCCTGCCATCAGCGTTACGAGCGGCACGTCCTATAGTTTGCACGAGGGATGTTTCAGATCGAAGAAACCCCTCTTTGTCTGCATCTAAAATCGCAACTAGGCTGCATTCAGGGATGTCTAACCCCTCACGCAGAAGATTAATCCCAACAAGAACGTCAAAAGCGCCAAGCCTGAGATCTCTCAAAATTTCAATACGCTCGATCGTATCAATATCGCTATGCATATAGCGTACTCGAATACCCTGCTCATGAAGGTATTCTGTCAGATCTTCGGCCATCCTCTTAGTCAGTGTTGTTGCCAAAACCCTCTGGCCTGCGGTTGCTACTTTGCGAATTTCATCCAAAAGGTCGTCAACCTGTGTTTCCACGGGACGTATTTCTACTGGTGGGTCTAGCAAACCTGTTGGCCGAATGACCTGCTCGGTAAATACTCCATCTGCTTGGTTAAGTTCCCAAGCAGATGGAGTTGCGGAAACAAATACAGACTGAGGGCGCATTGCATCCCATTCCTCAAACTTTAATGGACGATTATCCATGCATGATGGTAATCGAAAACCATGTTCTGCTAGTGTAAACTTACGTCGATAGTCCCCTTTATACATACCGCCAATTTGGGGCACGCTAACATGGCTTTCATCTGCAAAAACAATTGCATTATCTGGAATGAATTCAAACAGGGTTGGTGGGGGCTCGCCTGGTGCGCGTCCCGTTAGGTATCGCGAATAGTTTTCGACGCCTCCGCAGACACCTGTAGCTTCTAACATTTCAAGATCAAAATTTGTACGCTGCTCAAGCCGCTGGGCCTCTAAAAGTTTACCTTCACTGACAAGCTGATCTAAACGAAGACGTAACTCTTTTTTGATTCCAATTATTGCCTGTTGCATGGTGGGCCGGGGAGTTACGTAGTGACTATTGGCATAAATTCGGGCTTTTTCAAATTTGTTGGTGCGCTCACCCGTAAGTGGATCAAACTCCACAATACTTTCAAGTTCCTCTCCAAAAAAGCTAAGCCGCCAAGCTCGATCATCGAGGTGTGCTGGCCAGACTTCCAAACTGTCACCTCGAACTCGAAATGTACCACGCTGAAAGGCTTGATCATTGCGACGGTATTGTTGTGCTATCAGGTCGGCAATCACTTTTCGTTGGTCGTAATTTTTTCCTAAATGTAAATCCTGGGTCATTGCCCCATAAGTCTCGACTGACCCAATTCCGTAAATACATGAGACTGAGGCGACTATGATTACGTCATCTCGTTCCAGCAACGAACGTGTGGCTGAGTGGCGCATTCTGTCAATTTGTTCATTAATCTGGCTTTCTTTTTCAATGTAGGTATCAGATCTAGCTACATAGGCTTCCGGTTGGTAATAGTCGTAGTAGCTTACGAAATACTCGACTGCATTGTCTGGGAAAAAACCCTTAAATTCTCCATAAAGCTGGGCAGCTAGTGTCTTATTTGGTGCTAAAATAATGGCAGGGCGCTGAGTTTCTTCAATTACTCGGGCTACAGTGAAGGTTTTGCCAGTTCCAGTGGCACCCAATAGTACTTGGTTTCTTTCGCCTGATTGCAGACCCCCTACTAATTCCTTAATAGCGGTTGGCTGGTCACCGGCTGCGGTAAATTCGGTTTCGAGCCGGAAAGCTTTGCCGCCTTCCATTTTTTCGCGCTCCCGCACATTGGGTGCCGGATTCTGCAAAAAAGGCATCTGCTCTGGCGAATTATTATGCATATTTTGATTCCCTACTCTAATGCAGATTTGTAGTTCCTACAGGTAGAGACAAGAGGCATTTTTGAAAAACTTGTGACGTGTACATTTCAAATGTTTTTTTGAATAGCCACAATTTACATTTTAAGGGACTGGGTTATGAATGATTGCAATATTCCATTAGGAAGTAAAAATTGATGAAAATTGCTGTTGTTGGTGTAGGTGCAATGGGCTCGGTTTATGCCACATTTTTTGCGGAGGCGGGTCATGAAGTTTGGGCAGTGGATAAATGGCGAGAGCATGTGGCTGCAATAAATGCCTCTGGCCTTCGCTTATCTGGGATTAGTGGTGACAGGTGGGTGAAGAATGTTGAAGCTGTTTTAGATGTGGGGGATGCGCCAAAATGTGATTTATATGTAATCGCTACTAAAGGATCTGGAGTTGTAAGTGCAGCAAGCGCCATAGCAAAGGCTATGCCACCACATGCAATGGTACTAACCATTCAAAATGGGCTTGGTGCTGGCGCCCGCATCTCTGATTACCTGCCAAAGGATGCAGTGTTACTGGGAGTAGCCGATGGTTTTGGCGCAGAAATGAAAGGTCCAGGACACGCCTACCACAATGCAATGAAATTAATTCGACTGGGTGAGATTCAAGGGGGCCAAACTGCGCGGTTAAGTCATCTGGAAGAAGTTTGGCAAAATGCTGGCTTTAATGCTCAGGGATTTGCCGACATCCATAAACTCATATGGGAAAAATACATCTGTAATGTAGCGTTATCGGGGCCATGCACAGTTTTTAAGTGCAACGTTGGGGAACTCCTAGCCAATGCGGAGTGGCGGGCAATATCAATAGGTTGTCTGAATGAAGCCTATGCCGCTGGCTGCGCAGAGGGAATTAAATTTTCATTTGAAGATCCAGAGGCATACCTTGAACAGTTCGTATCCATGATGCCAAATGCTATACCTTCTATGCGCCAAGATCATTTAGCAGGGCGCAAATCTGAGATTGAATTTATTAATGAAATGGTTCCGATAGTTGCCAAAAAACATAATATTGTTGCTCCTTACAACCAAACTATTAGTGCAACAATCCGTCGAATTGAGGAGATTTTTTAGTGAAACTTGGCAGCTTTAAAATCGATGGCTTGGAGACTTATGGCACTGGAAGTGCCAATTCGGTATTACCTGTCTCCAAAAAATTCCGTCAAACTTATCCAAATCTGTTAACTGCAATATCCTCAGAGGCGATACAAGAAATGGAGTTTGGAGACGCAGTAGAAACTGAAAAAGCTGAATTCTTGCCACCAATTCCGAACCCCAAGAAAATTATCTGTGCAGGTTTAAATTATACTAAAGTCTATCCAATCGACTTGCCTATGCCCAAAGTCCCAGTGGAACCTGTAGTTTTTGCGCGTTTTAGTGACTCTTTTGTGGGAAATGGTAGCGACTTGCATATGCCAACTGGCGAAGCCGCACACACTTATGACTATGAAGGAGAAATTGTTGCTGTGATTGGAAAGCCAATGTGGAAGGTGTCTGAGACGGATGCTCAAAGCCATATCTTTGGATATTCTATAATGAATGAGGGATCTGTGAGGGGGCATCAAAAACATTCAATCCATGCTGGCAAAAACTTTTATCGTTCGGGTAGCTGGGGGCCTTGGATTGTACCTGTTTCTGATGCTCATCTTATATCAGATATGTGCCTGGAAACACATGTAAATGGTTCCTTACGACAGAGTACACATGGTGACCAAATGCTGTTCTCTTTAACAAGAATTTTGTCTTATCTGTCCCACCTT
This sequence comes from uncultured Planktomarina sp., assembly GCA_905182325.1. GTDB lineage: Bacteria > Pseudomonadota > Alphaproteobacteria > Rhodobacterales > Rhodobacteraceae > Planktomarina. The sequence goes on from CAJJBD010000027.1 coordinate 9,479, forward strand.
TATCCACTTTCACCAGGTGATGTAATCGCCACTGGATCTCCAGAGGGTAGTGGGGGAAGCCTATCTCCGCCACATTTCTTACTATCTGGTGATACTGTATCTGTATCTGTGTCTTCACTTGGTACTTTAACAAATCTGGTACGTTAAAGTGGATAAAAAACCTAAAGTTTTGGTTGTGGGTTCGGGAATTGTTGGCGCCAGTATTGCGCTTTCCTGTCAAAACCTTGGAGCTGATGTGGTGGTACTGGAACAGGGTAAATTAGGTGGTGTAGCGAGTGGTAATTCCTTTGGATGGATTAACGCTAGCTTTGCTTCAAGCCAGGCATACTTTGAACTACGTGATGCAGCAGTTAATACTTTTCAACAGCTAAGTACTCAGATTGATTTAATTGAATGTGTTAGATGGCAAGGGACGCTTTGGTGGGAAGCTAGCGGTCCAGACCTTAAGAAGTATTTTGCTAATTTGAGGGATCGGGGATACCCAGCCAAGTTTTTAAATAAAAATGAAATTAAAGTTCTTGAACCGCAGCTAAAAGATATACCAGAAGAAGGTATATTGACCCCTTTAGATGGTGCAGGGCAGGCGGATAAGGTATCTTTGGCCATGTTGGCTAGACTTACGGCTGAAGGTGGTCAAGTTGTCAGTGGCTGTGCGGTAACAGCTGTAGATTTTTCTAGGGGCCGGGTCTCTGGAGTGCAGACGACTGTTGGCGAAATAGCTTGTGATCTGGTAGTAATAGCTACCGGTGCTGCCGCGCAACATGGATTGTTGGGAATTAATTGGGTTTTACCCATGCAAAATAAAAAGGGAGTGATTTTGCAAACTCAACCTGTGCCACATTTAATTAATCACATTATTATGACTAATGACGTACATTTTAAACAAAACTTAGATGGTAGTCTGACGGCAGGGGAAATATTTAATGGTGACCTGGATCAAGGTATTGTTCCCTTGGACTTGGCCGCCGATGTGATGTCTAGATTGCAGAAAAAGTTCCACGGCATACCTAAACTAAATTTGATAGATGTTAAAATTGGGAGCCGTCCCGTACCTATTGATGGTTTCCCTGTCGTTGGAAATATTCCGGAGCATGAGGGGTTATTTGTAGCTGTAATGCACAGTGGGGTGACCCTTGCTCCTTTGGTCGGTCAACTACTCGCGTCTGAAATGTTGCAAATATCTGAAAGTACTCTTCTAGCCTCGTTTCGTCCAAATCGATTTCAAGCATAGCCAAGAACGTATAGCCAAAAAACCTGCTGTAAAAATTGTCAAAGCCGTGCCGATTAATACAGCAGAGGCTGCCACGCGGCGTGCACTCCGATACATATTGGCAAATATATAAGTGTTAATACCTGGCGCCATAGCGGCAGTTAATATTGCACTTTGAAAATCTGTTTTAGATAAGTTAAAATAGCGACCAGTAATCCAGACTAAGCTAGGGTGGACCTGTAAAGAAATTGTACAGATGTATATTATAAGACGTAAATCCCCCGCTGGGCGGTATCGCACTAATACGCCACCTAGGCCAAACAATGCTACTGGCAGGGCCGCCTGCGCAAAAAGATCTATCCCGTCAGTTATAACTGACGGTAATAAAATGCCCAAAAGGTTGACGCCAAACCCTAGTGCCAAGGCAACAACAAGGGCATTTTTAAACATAGATCCTAGTATTTTTTGAATTAATTTAGGGCCTCTAGTGCCTTGGTTGCGAATTAATTCCATTACCGTAATTCCAATGAAATAGGCTATTGGGGCATGCACAGCTATTATGGCAAAATTACCAGATAATAAATCAAGGCCATACGCGCGCTCAGTTATGGGAAGTCCTAATAAAACTGAATTTGAAAATAGGCAGCAAAAACCTACTGCGACACTCTTATCCCAATTTCTTTTGAATAACAGCCGGGCACCTAAAAGGCCAAGTAAAAAACCAGTAATTGCTCCAAAAGAAAAACTTCCAAGCAAATTTAATTGAAAGGTGTGCCCTAAATCCAAGCTTGAAATGGCGCAAAATAGTAAGCATGGGATCGCAAAATTTAGGGTAAACTTCATTAAGGCTTCTACGCCACCATCCGAAAATCACTTACGCCATACTGCGAAGTATCCAAAACTAATTGCTATAAAGACTGGAATTATAACCTGTACCAAACTGTACATATTATATAGTGACTTTCATCATATCAAAGGCTGGCTCTATACTATCAGGCAGTTCGGAACTGAAAGTCGCGTAATCTAAGTCGATGTGCATATTTGTGATAATGGTATGCTGTGGTTTTACTTTACTGATCCAGCCAAGAGTTTTTTCGACATGTGCATGGGATGGGTGTGGAGTATAGCGCAAAGCGTCGACAATCCAAAGTTTTAGATCATTAAGCTGCTGCCAAGCGGATGATGGAATATCGAAAACATCTGGCAAATAAGCCATATCGCCAACTCTAAAACCCAACGCATCCATGTCGCCGTGGTTTACTTCAAAAGGTATGAAGTCGATAGAACCGCCATCTCCTGTAATTTCAAATGCAGCTTTTATTTCATTCATGTCTAGAATTGGGGGGTAACTTGAGCCCTTAGGTGTCTCAAAAGCATAGTTGAACCTATATAAGAGAGCTTTTTTTGTCGCTTTATCTGCGTAAACTGGAAGCTTTCTTCGCATATTTATCACAATCATCCTCAGATCATCAAGCCCATGGACGTGGTCTGCGTGTGCGTGAGTATAAATTACCGCGTCAAGCTCTCCAATATTAGCTGATAATAGTTGAGATCGCAGATCTGGTGAGGTATCAATCAACACCCTTGTCGTACCTTTAGACGTAGTTTGCTCAATTAATACGGAGCAACGTCGACGCTGGTTTTTTTTATTGCTTGGATCACAAGCTCCCCATTTATTTCCTAACCGTGGAACCCCACCAGATGAACCACAACCCAGTATAGTAACTGTACGGATCATGTGGCTTTCCAAAACAAACGTTCAAAGTTTTCTTCAGTTTTAGCAGCAAAATCTTTCAGACTGATACCAAATATATCCGCTCCAACCTGAGCCGTAAATGCGGTGTATGCTGGTTCGTTGCGTTTCCCCCGGAATGGAGGTGGCGCCAAATAAGGTGCGTCTGTTTCAATTAAAATACGATCTAAAGGTGCATTAGAAAAAATATTGCGCACCTCATGTGACTTTGGAAAGGTAGCAATTCCAGACATTGAAAGATAGAAACCCAAATCTAAAGCCAATTTAGCGAGTTCAGGTGATGAGCTAAAGCAATGCATAACGCAGCTATATGGCGATCTTTGATAGCTGGATTGGAGTATCTCTGCCATATCCTCATCTGCGCTGCGCGAATGAATTATTAAAGGCAATTTTATTCTTTGAGCCGCTTCTATGTGGATGAGCAGAGATTCCTTTTGTTTTGCTGAGCTTTCTGCTGTGTAATGATAATCTAAACCTGTCTCACCAATTCCAACAAACTTTGGATGTTTAGCCAGGCTTATTAATTCTTCAACAGAGGCCAAAGGTTCCTTATCCGCATTCATTGGGTGAGTTCCAGCAGCGTAAAAAACTGTATCATAGGTTTCAGCTATTTTTCGTACAATTGGCTCCTGCTGCAGACGCGTACAAATAGTGACCATTCGGTTCACACCAGCTTGCCTTGCATTTACAACAATTTCATCCAGCTCGCTGTTGAAATCTGGAAAATCAAGGTGACAGTGACTGTCAGTAATTTTGGGAGGCTGGATCACGAAAAGCCTTTCTAATTTAAAATTTTAGTAGCAGTGGCTTCTATTTTAAAACCCATATCTAAGATCAGGGAACTGGGGTCAAGGTTGGCTTCAATACTCTTGCGTGCTGTCTGGCTGACTTCCAGTTGCGTTTTGGCCCATTGGTGTGATGCGTATTGATCCGGACAAAGCCGAAGAAAAACTTCCCTCTCTCCGGAGATAGCGTGATCATCACTACTGTGATTAAATGGTGAAAGTGCCATTCGTGCTAAAAATATATCAACTAATACTTGCAATTGATCAAATTTGTCTTCCGCAGTGCGGCTGTAGGAATTAGCAAGTGTTAAAAGTTTTGTACGGTCGAGTTTTGGTAAATTAACGCATAAGTCAATAATTTTCGTGTAGGTTTCAATCCCTTCACTCAGAGCTAACTGCAAGGCACGTCCGACTGAGCCCAAGGACAAAGTGGCGAAGCGTTTGTCAAAAGGGGTACCTGGAAGTGCGGCTTCAAACGCAGATTGGAGGTCCATTTTGGATAATGGCGCGCACGCTAATTTTTGACAACGTGATCGGATGGTTGGCAAGATTTTACTTGGCTGGTGTGTTACTAAAATCAAAACAGATTTTTTGGGTGGTTCTTCTAAAAGTTTTAAAAGTGCATTTGCTGCATTGTTATTCATATCATCTACACAATCTACAATAACAATCCGGTAACCGTTTCCAGTTGTGGAAAGGCTGAAAAAATTTCGGAGTTCGCGTACAGTTTCGACTGTGATGACATTTTTTAATTTTGCAGTTTTTTCATCTAGCGGGCGGCGTAGGACGAACAAACCTGGCTCAGAACCAGCTCTAATTCGACTTGAAACTGGGTTGCCTTTAGGGATTTCCAACTTACTTTTTGGAACTTCTTGGCCAAAAGGTTGATCTGCTGACGGTTCTTGTGTCAGCAAAAACTGTGCTATGTTGTATGCTAAAGTTGCCTTACCAATTCCTTTTGGTCCAGTTAGCATCCAAGCATGATGTAATCGACCTCTGTTGAATGCTTTCAGAAACTTAGCTTTAATCGGGTCATGACCAAAAACTGTTGAAGTTTCGTTAGGGTGCTTTACTCCGTCAATTCGATCTGGTTCGGGAACTGCATTCATAGCTGAGCCAGGGCCAAAACATCTTTAAACACTTCCTCTGTTGGACGGTTTCCATCAACCAATTGACAACGTAAGGGATATTCTTCTGCTAATTTTAAAAACCCTACGCGCAAACTTTCTTGAAACTTTAATCCAAAATCTTCAAATCTATCCTCACCAGTATTTCGGGCGAGGCCGCGTTTTAATGCGACTTCTGGCTCAACATCTATAATTATGGTTAGGTCTGGCTCACGCCCGATCATTGTCGTATGTAATAGGTCAACTTTACTGCGAAGGTCTCCGCGCGTGGCCCCTTGGTAAACACGAGTACTATCTGCAAATCGATCACAAATAACCATTTTTCCTGACGCAAGTGCAGGCTCAATAGTTGTTTCCAAGTGGTCGCGCCGTGCGGCTGTAAAAAGTAATAACTCGGTCTCCGCCGTCCATTTATCAGTATTGCCAGTTAACAAAAGTCCACGAATAGCCTCGGCACCGGGGCTACCTCCTGGCTCTCTTGAGAACACAACGTCTTTTCCTTGATCCAAATAATGCTGATTTAGCATTTTAGCTTGGGTCGACTTACCGCAGCCATCAATACCCTCAAAAGATAAAAATTTTGCTTGTTTCATCTAAACGTCCTGAGGGTCTCGACGTACTTTTTTTAAAAGAACAAGTGCTGCCGTTCTCAAACGAGAAATAAAACCACCTCTTGCAACTGAATCGGCTGCTACTAGTGGCAAGATCTTTTGAGGCATTCCCGGAATTAAAATAATCAATTCTCCTATATTTTGACCTGCGACAACGGGTGCTTGGAGTGGCCCCTGATACACAATTTTGGATGAAATTTTTTCTAAACCTGTAGTTGGAAGCAAGATTGTGGCACCAGCTTCCAAAGTCATCCCTACTGTACGATTTTTGCCCATCCAGACATCTGCGTGTGCAATTATTGAATTTGATTGGCGTAATGCTTTTGACATAAAGTGTCGAAAAGACCAATTTACTATTCTTTCTGCTTCTATTGCTCGGGCGCTCGCAGATTCCAGTCCAGTCAAAGCAAAAATTACGCGTCTGTTGCCATGCTTTGCTGAGCCAACTAACCCATATCCCGCTTCAGAGGTATGCCCAGTTTTTAATCCATCGGCCCCGATGTCTAATTTTAAAAGTGGATTGCGATTTTGTGTGTTGCTTGGGGTGCGACCATCAAAGGCAAATTCCTTTTCTGAGAAAAGAAGGTATTGTTTTGGAAAATCTGTAATAATATGATCGGCAATGATCGCAAGATCTTTCATCGACATTCGCTGACTGGGATGCGGCCAGCCATTTGAATTTGCAAATACAGAATTGTGCATGCCTAATTTTTTAGCCTTTGCCGTCATCATGGATGCAAAGCCTTTTTCTGTGCCGTCAACGGATAAAGCTTCTGCAAGAACCGCACATGCATCGTTACCAGACAAAACAATAATTCCGCGTATTAAGTCTTTCACTGTCACCCTGTCAGTAGTGTCGAGAAACATAGTAGATCCGCCATAGCTCATCGCATGCTCAGACACTGGTAGTTTTTCGTCCCAACTGAGGCGCCCATCTTGCAGCGCCTCGAAAGCAATAAACAGGGTCATTAGCTTTGACATTGACGCAGGTGGTAGTGCGACGTTTTCTTTTTTTGCGAGCAGTACCGTACCTGTTTCCTGGTCAATGACATAAGCTGCTTTTGCTTGTGTATCAAAGGCAAAGGAAGTGTTGGTAGAGGCAAACGTTGTTAGCACAACGAATACAAAATAGAGTGAAAATTTGGACATGAGGTTTCCTACCTATTTATGCGTATCCATTTAAACTAACCAAAACCTTGGGTAAGGGTTAGGGTCAAGGCTTTTAGATGTTTAAATTAGTATCACTAAGTTTCTTATGAACATGTTTTTGATTAAATAACGGTTTTTTTACATTTGTCGAAATTTAACTCAACATATTGAGTACTACAAATACTGGCTTTCTCCAGCTAATAAATAAAATTCCTATAATTTACGTACATTACACCCCTTGCTGAATCAATTCTTGGCGATTAGTAGGCGTGTATCGGAGGAGTGGCAGAGTGGTCGAATGCACCGGTCTTGAAAACCGACGAGGGTGAAAGTCCTCCCAGGGTTCGAATCCCTGTTCCTCCGCCACTTTACTTTTTAAGTAATTGTAAATCATACATAATTTAAATAAAATTAAGATTAGGCCACCTTTTCGACCACCCCTTGAAGTTTTCTTGTTTTAATTAAAAGCACATTTTTCGAGTGGTGCCGCTAAGTTTATCTGATGTCAAAAGCAGACCAAGTGTCGTTTTTCCTAGGTAATCAGTCATGAGTTCAATTGAGGGGGCACAGGGACCGAGGGGGTAGCCCCCCACCCCCATCCTATAGGTGTTCCGTTCATAGCAACTCCAAAAATTCCGAATTCTCAAATGTCAGTACGTTCAAGCTTAACCGTGCCGCTGCTCTCGCCGAGTGGCAACAATTATTGAGCGCATAGATTTAGGCGGTGCGAGCAATCTGATGCGAGTTTTCATTAGTTTGACAGCACCCTTTGAGTGCATGAGATCGCATGCCTATGACATGTTTTTAATGTGTCTGTACACAGTATTGCGAGAGACGCCCAAACGCCGTGAAGCAAGGCTGATATTTTGACCAGTGACCAGCCAAGATTTTCTGATTAGGATGCAACTTTCTTTACGAACAGGAGAATTGGAGCATGCGCGACAAGGCGCTATTTCTACTCCAGATAATTTTTGATCGTGTTGGATTGAAGCGTTGCGAATGACCTGAGAGTCACTTGTAGAAACAAGAACACGCAGGACCTTTTTAAGTTGACCCAAATGTCCTGGCCAATCACGTGAACACAAAGCTTCAAGGGCATTTTTTGAAATACGGTGTTTAGGAGAAACTTGGGCTAGAAGTTCTTTTGTAATTTTTTCGAAATCAGTGCGTACGTCTAAATCAGGTAATTGTAAATTTGCACCGATTAAACTCTCCAAAAAGACTTCAGACATGTTGTTGCCTGATTTCAAAACTTCCATAGGTTGTGTGCAAGTGAACACAAATCCACCAATAGGCCTTAAAGAAAAGTCTTCATTAC
>CAJJBD010000028.1 GCA_905182325.1 uncultured Planktomarina sp.
CAAACCAAGCATCTGCCTCCAGAACTCTACCCTCTCGCCCGTGCACCTTTGCCCCAATAGCGGTAGCTAGTTTTCTTGCTGTCTTTATACCTGAGGCATTCAGAGCTATGACAATAGGTGTTATAGCCATGGATCAGCCCCTTTTGTAAGTATAATCATAGAGAAATAAGGGGCCTTTTCCGGAGCATTTTTAAGAGAACAAACTAGCTCGTCAGGCAAACTGACACGCTCAATATACATGGCTTGCTCAGTGAGTCCAAGTTCACCAATTACACCACGGATTTTTTTCAAATGACGCCCTACTTTCATTATGGCAACACTCTCAGCACCTTCAATACGCACTCGCAGCTCTTCAGCAGGTAACGGACCTGGTAGAACTGTCAGCCGTTCATTTCGCGCAGCCAGCGGTGTCCCCGCTCGTGCTGCACATGCGGTTATTGAGGTTACCCCAGGCACAACTTCAATCTGGTAATTCTTTACCAAACGCGCATAAATATACATAAAACTACCATAGAAAAAAGGGTCGCCCTCACATAAACAGACTACATTTTTACCACTCAACAAAGCTGCCTCGATCTGTTTGGCTCCAACATCATAAGCAGTTTGGGCTGGACCCCTTTCGACACTCATGGGAACGTCCATCACAATCTCTTCAACACCTGTAGTGATTAAATCAGCAGCAATAGACCGGGCAAAGCTTTCTCCACCAGAAAGACTTGGATAAGCGATTACTCGGGCCTCTGAAATTAACCGACTAGATTTCACTGTAATTAAGTCTGGATCACCAGGTCCAAGCCCCACACCATAAAGAATACCCCTCATCGTTTGACCATGCTCCATTGAGTAACTGGCATGAAAGATCGCCATCCATGATATTGGCCAACTGGCTCAACGCGACTTACTGCCAACCGAGACAACTCACCACCATATTTTCCATGTAATTCTATTAAAATTTTTTCACTTTCAAGTGTCACAGCATTGGCTACAAAACGTCCCAAGGGCTTAAGCGCTGCCCAAGCAGGTTCAAAAACTTGGTTAGTTAATCCGCCACCGATAAAAATAGCATCTGGCGTCGGTAAGCCGACTAGGGCCATTGGTGCTAACCCATCGATTAATTCAAGCTTTGGGGTTCCAAGGAAAAGCGCATTTTTGCCCGCCATGGCCCGACGGTCTGCTCTAGGCTCAATACCAATCGCTTGCGCATACCTCGCAGCTCGCATCCATTCTACAGCGACAGATCCACACCCTACTCCGATATCCCAAAGTAGCGCACCACGCATCGGCATAAGCTTTGAAATCGTTATGGCGCGCACTTCTCGCTTGGTCATGGTACCGTCATGTTCAAACAATTCATCAGGTAAACCAGGCACCCTTGGCACTAGGGCTGCATCTGGGGCTGCGATACATTCGACGGCTAAAGTATTAAAGGATGGCACTTCTTGATCCCATGTTTCAGCACGGCCAGAGAAAATCTGTTCATTCTTTCCGCCCATCGCAGCCAAAACAGTCAACTTTGATTGACCAAATCCACGCACAGTTAAGAACCCAGCAATTTGCTCTGGTGTTTTATACCCCGTTGTTAAAATCAATAAACGCTGGTCAGGTTGAATAAATGCAATCATCTGTTCAATAGGTCGGCCATGCACAGTTAGTGTTTCGACGTCTGCCATCGACCAACCCATTCTTGCAGCAGCAAGTTGAAATGCACTTAGCTGCGGATGATAGGTGATCTCTGCAGGATCAATTTCACGTCCAATTCTTGCGCCGATAGAAAACCATAGGGGATCTCCAGTAGCCAAAACAACTACACGCTTTCCCCGCAGCATGCGCAGTTGCTCAACTAAAGAACTAAATGGACTGGGCCATTTTAACCGCTCTGCAGAGACAAGACTCGAAAGCCTGTGGTGACGTTCTCCACCAACAATCACTTCTGCACTCTGGACAACTGCACGGGTTGCCGGGACAAGCCCATCCAGACCGTCCTCACCAATACCTACAATATGAAGCCAACTACTCATTTATTTAGTTCCGGCAATCCCGCGGCAACCGCGTTTACTGCTGCCGCTGCAATTGCAGATCCTCCTCGACGACCACGCAATGACACAAACTCACATCCACGAGCATTTCCAGCTAGTTCTGCTTTAGATTCTGCAGCTCCTACAAAACCAACAGGGAAGCCAAGAATTATAGCAGGTTTTGGTGCGCCTTGATCTATTAATTCAAGCAGATGGAATAGAGCTGTTGGAGCATTCCCAATTGCAACAACGGCACCTTCAAGGTGTTCAAGCCAGAGTTCAACGGCCGCTGCCGAACGGGTATTTGAAATATTTTTAGCGAGATTAGGCACAGAGGGATCATTCAGAGTCACAATGACCTGGTTGTTTGCAGGTAGAAAGCGGCGAGTAACTCCTGCAGCTAACATTTCACAATCACATAAAATTGGCGCACCCGCAGCCAATGCACTAGTTCCAACAGGAAACGCACGCTCAGAAAATGCTAAACGATCTGCTATGTCAATCATACCACATGCATGGATGACCCGCGTTGCCAACTTATCAAGGCCGTAAGGAAACCGATCTAAATTTGCCTCCCTTGCAACAGTGGCAAAGCTCTCACTATATATTTCTTCTGGATTTTTTTTATAGGGCCTCATGATTACGCCTTGGTATGAATAGTGATGGATTTTGACACCACACTAAATTTATAATTTCTTGAAAGTTTTCGATGAACAGTTGGATCACCGGTAAAGTAGATTTTGATTTAAATGATCACATTACTAGTTGGGCCCTTCTTCCAATTTAGTGAAGAACCAGCAACAAATTAGATTTGTTGCATTTTTGACGATCACGACTTGCATCCCCAAGTTGGGTTAATGCGTTACCGTACTCCGCTCTGGTCCTTCGACTCCGTCTATCAATCTTGCTAAGCCATCCTAGATCATAGGGCAAATTAATATCCACCAAAGAGCCTGGCACAAAAATTTAATATTGATATTTCTAAATTATTTGACAATTAAGCTGCAAGTTCGTGGATTTTGGATAGGCGAAGCTTGACGATAATATAGCAGAGCACATTACACTTCAGGAGGACCCTATGGGACAGTTGGTTGACGGTATTTGGCATGATGTATGGTATGACACTAGCAAAACTGGGGGCACCTTCAAACGTACAAACTCTGAGTTCCGTAACTGGATTACTCAAGACGGTAGTCCTGGACCAAACGGAGATGGTGGGTTCAAAGCTGAAAGTGGACGATATCATCTATACGTCTCTCACGCCTGCCCCTGGGCACATCGAACTTTAATTTTTCGTAAACTTAAAGAGCTTTCCGAACATATATCAGTGGATGTGGTTCATCCAGATATGTTGAAAGACGGCTGGACTTTTGAGACAGATGAGAATGGTGCTACAGGAGACCGCCAATTTAACAAACCCTTTCTCCGAGATATATATTTGCTCACAGACCCAAACATAAGTGGAAGGGTCACAGTGCCTATCCTATGGGATAAACAAAAAAGCATGATTGTTTCAAACGAAAGCTCAGAAATAATTCGAATGTTCAACTCAGCGTTTAATACTGTTACAGGTAATAAACTAGACTTTTATCCAACTGAACTTCACTCAGCTATAAAACACGTAAACCAAAAAATTTACGAAACTCTCAATAATGGCGTATATCGTTGCGGCTTTGCAACAACTCAGATAGCCTATGATGCAGCTGTAATCCCACTGTTTGAGACCTTGGGTTGGCTGGAAAACCAGTTAAGCAACACTCGCTATTTATTGGGGTCCGAAATCACAGAGGCAGATTGGCGCTTATTTCCCACTTTAGTACGTTTTGATTCAGTCTATAACGTACATTTTAAGTGCAGCCAAAAGCGTATAATCGATTATCCAAATCTATGGGCATACACGCGGGAATTATACCAACACCCAGGAATTGCTGAGACAGTAAACCTGCATCATATTATCCGTCATTATCATTTTAGCCATGAGACTATAAACCCCAACAGAATTATCCCAATCAATCCAATTCTGGACTGGTACAAACCACATGGACGCGGCAATTAATTTTAATTAATAAAGTCTGTTTATTTAATTCTGTCAGGTAAAAAAATTTTATTGGTATTATCCTTACCTGACTACCTTGAATGTTTGTTATACTTGTAACAATTATCTACTAATAACATAGCAACTAATGGAGAACCGCGTGACCACTTGGATTACAATTTGTGATACATGCAAAAGGGAAGACTGGGACCCAGTAGCGCAGCCGGATACGGATGGCGAACTTTTGGCAAACCTCATTGAACCGCGCGCAAAAATTGCTAAGCTCCAAACTAGGCGGACATCTTGTATAATGGGATGCGTAAGGGCATGTAATGTGGTGGTCCAAGGACAAAACAAAGTTAATTATGTATTGGGTATGTTCGAACCTACCGTCGAAGATGCGCAAGCCATAGTAGATTATGCCACATTACATAAAAATTCAGATAATGGACAAGTACCTTACCGACAGTGGCCAAAGGGCGTCAAAGGCCATTTCACGTCACGCATAACGCCAATCCCTGGCAATAAATAATGGCCTTAACTCCACTTGATCATGGTGGAAACCTAGATTCAGCAACGATACAATACGGTGGTAAAAGGAAAGATTGGTTAGACCTGTCGACTGGTATAAACCCTGAACCATACGGCCTAAGTTCACTACAAGAAGCAGATTGGCAAACCCTACCTGACAAGTTTGCCAACACAGCTATTTGCCTGGCCGCCCGTAAGTTTTGGAATGTGCCAGACACAGCTGATATTTTAGCAGTCCCAGGATGCTCTTCAGCCATTGCTCAAATTCCAACACTTATTGGGCCTGGCTTAGTCGAAATCACAACACCAACTTATAATGAACATGCAGCAGCATTTCAATTTCATGGCTGGAAAACTTTAACAAAATCTAAATCAGCCCAAGCACGAGTTATAGTTCACCCTAATAATCCAACTGGTGAATTCACCATATTGCCAAATCCAGTACTATTAAACGTTATAGATGAGAGCTTTTGTGATATTGCACCCTCACGTAGCCATATTCCAAAATCTGACTTGGCCGGGCATATTATTTTAAAAAGCTTTGGCAAGTTTTGGGGTCTGGCAGGATTGCGACTTGGCTTTGCTATTGGTGACCCATCTCTAATAAACGCTTTACGCCAAAGACTTGGGCCATGGCCCGTATCTGGCATCGCATTAAAGATTGGCACTCAAGCTTTGCAGGATATTGATTGGGCCAACGATACCCGCAACCGTCTAAGCATAGATATAGCACGATTAGATAATCTATTAGTCAATTTAAAAGCTAAACCAATTGGGAATTGTTCTCTTTTTCGTACTTATGTAGTTGAAGATGCTGCCCAGATGCAAAAACACTTTGCTCAGTCTTTTATTTGGAGCCGCGTTTTCCCATATTCGAACAATTGGATTAGGCTCGGCCTTCCTTCTAAATCTAATTGGAGCAGGTTGAAAAACGCGCTGTGACCATAATTTTCGCCATACTTCTCGACGCACTTCTGGGCGAACCACGTTGGCTTTGGTCACGTTTGCCACACCCAGCAGTCATGATTGGGAATATTATTTCCAGGTTTAGCAAATTAATGAACCATGCCCCTCAGCAGAAGAGCAAAGGTATTTTACTTGTTCTATGCCTAGTGATTGGTGGGGGTGTAACTGGCATATTAATTACAGGGCTTGGGTCAGTAGTTGAAGTAATAACTGTGACAATTCTACTTGCTCATAAGTCATTAGTGGAGCACGTTTCAGAAGTTGCACAATCGTTGCGAATGTCTCTTTTTTCTGGTCAACGCAGTGTGGCAATGATTGTAGGTCGAGACACTGCAAAGATGGATGCAGAACAAGTATCGCGTGCGGCAATTGAAAGCATGGCTGAAAATTTTTCTGACGGTTTTGTAGCGCCAGTTTTTTGGTTCTTAGTTGCTGGTTTGCCGGGCATCATCATCTACAAGGCCATTAATACCGCAGATAGTATGATTGGTTATAAAAATAAAACATTCAAAGATTTTGGCTGGGCTACGGCTCGGTTGGATGATGTTGTAAATTGGATACCAGCGCGACTCTCAGCATTATGCATTTGGATGACTACCGGTCGCCCCGTAAAATGGTACACCCTTGCACAGAATGCCAAGCTTCACCGCTCTCCAAATGCCGGTTGGCCTGAATCAGCTGTGGCATATGCATTGGAGATTAGCCTTTCAGGACCCAGGAGTTACGAAGGCCAAATACAGAAATTTCCATGGGTCAACCCATTGGGGCGAAAAAATATAGGTCCTCAAGAAATTGATAATGCAGTTCGTGTTTTATGGGCAGCATGGGTTGGAGTACTTGCACTAGTTACTACTTTTTCTATTATATTTTTCTTTTTAAAATATTCTAGATAAACAAGATAATCCAAGTAATGTGGAGACGCTGAATGCGACGGCTTTTACTAATATTCTCACTAAGTGCCTATGCGGCAGTTGCAAATGCAAACTGTGGTGTTGATTTTGATGAATTTCTTACCACCCTAAAACAAGATGCCCACACAATCGGCTATAGCAAAAATTTGATAAAAGAGTTTTTCACAGATGTGAAACAAAACCCAAAAGTTTTAAGAGCTGATCAAAACCAAGAAGTATTTCAAAAAGATTTTATTAAATTTTCTCAATTACTTATTTCAGATTATCGCATAACCCATGCTAAAAAGAATGCCACTAAATATAAAGATACCTTTGATAAAATTGAAAAAGAGTTTGGCATTTCAAGCGGCGTACTTCTTGCTCTCTGGGCATTTGAAACAGATTTTGGTGTTAACCAAGGAAAATTTAATACTTTAAATTCTTTGATCACATTAGCCCATAACTGTCGGCGCCCTGAGCTATTTCGTCCCCAAATATTTGCAGCCCTAGATTTATTTAAAAAAAATCAATTTGACCCCTTAAAGACTCAGGGGGCATGGGCAGGCGAGATTGGTATGATCCAGATGTTACCAGTCGATATTATCCAAAATGGTACTGATGGAGATGGAGATGGGACAGTAGACCTACAAAGTTCTGTCCCTGATGCGCTAATAACGGGGGCAAAAATGCTTAGCACATTGGGGTGGCAGGCAAACGCACCTTGGTTGCAGGAAGTTTTGATACCAAAAAATTTGAATTGGAGTAAAACAGGTCTGTATAATTCGTTGCCCGTTCAAGATTGGAAGGTAATGGGTGTCGAAGCTCGAATTGGAGAGCTTTTTGAAGGTGCCACTCACGCATCTATACTTCTGCCAGTTGGACGTAACGGACCTGCGTTCTTAACTTACCCTAATTTTGAGGTTTATTTAAAATGGAACCAAAGTCTTGTTTACGTGACCACAGCAGCTTTCTTTGCCTCCTATCTTAACGGATCACCAATTTATAACCCCAAAACGCCAGATGTTGGATTAAACGGATATGAAATGAAAGTTTTGCAAAGAAAACTAGTTAGTCGTGGCCGGGATGTTGGAAAAATTGACGGAATATTGGGTGCAAAAACCCGATCTGCCATTCAACTTGAACAACAGATACTTGGACTGCCCGCAGATGCTTGGCCAACATTACAGTTACTTAACAATCTTTAGATTCAGTTTCACGCCACTAATCGCTCAGCCTTTTTGAGATCAACTGATACAAGCTGACTTACGCCCGGCTCGGCCATCGTTACCCCAAACAAACGGTCCATACGTGCCATAGTCATGGCATGATGGGTAATGATCAAGAAACGTGTATCAGTCCGTCGTGTCATCTCATCTAGAAGGTCACAAAACCTTGTCACGTTTGCATCATCCAACGGAGCATCTACTTCATCTAGTACACAGATCGGCGCTGGGTTTGCTAAAAATACAGCAAAAATTAATGCCATTGCGGTCAATGTTTGCTCCCCACCTGAGAGCAGACTTAGTGTCGAGAGTTTTTTGCCAGGCGGTTGGCAAAGAATTTCAAGGCCAGCATCTAATGGGTCGTCACTTTCAACTAGAACAAGATTAGCCTCACCACCACCAAACAAATGGCTGAACAAGGTTCCAAAGTTGCGATTGACCTCCTCAAATGCCACTAAGAGCCGTTCACGGCCCTCTTTATTGAGGTTGGAAATTCCCCCTCGAAGTGTTTTTATGGCCTCCTCCAGGTCGTTTTTTTCATTTGTTAGGTTATCAAACTCTTCCTGAATTTCACGTGAATCTTCATCAGCGCGTAGGTTTACAGCACCCAATGCATCTCGTTGGTGACGTATCTTTATAACCTCGGATTCTAGCTGCTCCACTAGAGGCATTTTAGTAGGGTCTACTTCGAGTTGTTCAAGCAAGGTTTGTGGCTCTGTTTGCAACTCCTCTCGAATGCGTTCGGCAGATACCATAACAGCTTCAAATGAAGATTCTGACCGGGCTTCAGAGCGGGCTCGTTCCTCACGGCTCTCAGACGCAATCCGTTCAGCTTCTCGCTCAGAGTCAGCCGCCGTACGAAAGTTTTGTTCAGTTATTGCAAGCGCATCTGCACAAATTTGGCGGCGCTTTTCAGCCTCCCTTAATGCTTCACTTAATTCGGCTCGCTTAACACGGATTTGATCAGGTTTCACTACCGCAGCCACAAGATCAAGTTCTGCTTTTGATCGGCGCTTTAAGAGTTCTTCTGCCCGGGTGTTTGTATTCTGCAGACGCTCTGTCCAACCCTCAATTTCATGGCCAACTACCACTAATCTTTTATCACGTAACTCGCCTTCACGCCGCGCTTCATCGTGCGTTGCGCGCCGGCTCATCATAGTAACTCGACTTGCCTCTACTGTAAGTTTAATATCGTCTACCTGCATCCGCGCACCAGCTAGGTTTTCCAGTCCATTTAAAGACGTTTGCGCCTCCCGTTGTTGAAACCGCGCGTCTGCTGCTTCTTCCGCATGACGCGTCCCTGAAAGCGAAAGTGCCTCTACACGCCCCAACGCCAGATTACGTTCAGATTCCGCCTTTGATACTGTTCTTCCCGCATCCGCCACCATCCCATCTGCATCACGTCGAGCAACCCGAGCATTTTGGTCAGCCTTGGTCAAAACCTGTACCTTTTCATTTAAAGATTGATGCACAAGCTCAGTAGCGTCAGCCTTGGTTAACGCAGATATAAGATCTTCTTTCAGTTGTTCTAAACGATTTTGTTGTTCTAATCTCAAAGCTGCAGCAGACGGAGCATCTTTAGCTGTTGTGCGAAACCCATCCCACCTCCACAGATCACCTTCAAGACTAACCAATCTTTGCCCAGGTAAAAGAGATGAATGAAGCGCGGCGCCATTTAACACCGTTACAAGACCTACCTGATCAATACGACGGTTAAGAACACCTGGCACTTTAACGTATTGGGCAAAGCTTTCTGTACCAGCAGGGAGTTTTGGTGCATTTTCATACTCCACCAATTCAGCCCAGCCAGATATTCCCTCAGCGGTTACCGCTGGAGCCCTTAAATCATCGGCTAGGGCAGCTCCAAGGGCCTTTTCATAACCAGATTGCACCTGAACTTGATCCAAAATTTGGCCCCCGTCACCGCGGTCCCTATCAACCAACTTAGTGAGAGCCGAAACTTCAGCTTGTAGAGCATTGACGATACCCTTTGCCTCAGACCGAATGCCGCGTGCGCTACTTTCTTCGATTTGGCAGGCAGCACGCTCAGCTTCTACTTTAGCAAGAATTTTCTCAGCTTCTACCACAGCGTTGGTTGCCAGTAATTCCTCAGATACAGCTTTTTTGCATGTCTCAGAAATTTTCTTTTCATGTTCTTGGGCGTCCAAAAACGAGTTTTTGGTTGTAAACTCTTCCACTTCTGACTTTTTCAATCGTTTTCCAGCATCCTCAATAAAACGCTGAGCCGATTGATGGCGTGCAGCTAGACGAGCAACATCTTCAGTTATCTCAGACAGTTCTGATTCTCGATTCTGAAGTATAGCCGCCGCTTCTGACGCTTCCGCCGCAACTGTTTTGATGCGTTCATCATGTCCTAAGCAAGAGGCCTCAAGTTCAGAACATTCAATGCGCAGGCGCGATATAGTTGCTTCGGCATCTTCATTTAAACTTTCTTCACGCGTCATGTCTGCAGACAACTCAGCAATATTTTTATTTAAGTTACTAATAATATCTTCAGCACGATTTTCTTGGTCACTTAGGGTATCTTTTTCTACGTTGAGCCGCTGCAAAACTGCATTTGCAATCGCCTCTTCTTCTCTTGTTGGCGGCAATGCTTTTTCACATTCTTCACGTGCCTTAAGCATTTTTAGTACGGTGGTCTCTGCTTGGGCTGCTTTGATTGTACTGCCACGGAGCGCTTCCTCGGCTAAAGCACGAGCTTCATCAGCTTCTTTCCAACGACGGTAGAGTAATAGACCCTCTGTCAATCGCAGACTTACACCTAGTTTTTTATAACGGGCAGCTTGCTTCGCCTGGCGAGACAACTGAGACAGTTGATTGCTTAACTGCTCGATCAAGTCAGCAACTCGTAGTATGTTAGTCTCGGAACCTTTCAGCTTTAACTCCGCCTCATGTCGTCGAGCATAGAGGCCAGAAATACCTGCAGCCTCTTCAAGTATACGACGACGCGCTTTTGGTTTAGCGTTTATTAGCTCACTAATCTGGCCTTGCCGCACCAAAGCAGGTGAATGCGCACCAGTACTTGCATCAGCGAATAGCAACTGAACGTCACGAGTACGGATATCTTTGCTATTAGCCTTATAGGCCGAACCAATATCACGGGTGATCCGGCGAACTACATCCAAAAGATCACTCTCATTAAAGCCGGCAGGTGCCAGCCGACTTGTATTATCTAACTGCAAACTAACCTCAGCAAAATTACGCGCGGGCCGCGTAGCTGTACCGGCAAAAATTACATCTTCCATACCACCTCCACGCATGGCAGTTGGACGATTTTCGCCCATGACCCAGCGCAATGCTTCAAGAAGGTTGGATTTGCCACACCCATTTGGACCAACAACACCAGTCAACCCATCAGATATAATCAGATCCGTTGGATCAACAAAGCTCTTGAACCCGTTTAGTCTTAGTTTAGAAAACTGCACTGCCGTAAATCCTCGTGATTCTAGTAAAGTCATTTTGACGATTGGAAGCGGATTAAGTCAACGCCATCACCCAAGATAGAGTGATTTCTGAAGACTTATCCACAATATATTGAAGCTTTAGGCGCCTCAAAGTACTTTAATTGAGTTTTTGGAAGTTCAAGCGTCAATACTTTTAAAAATGACGCTCGTTCCAATTTCAAAGTAACAAATATTAAAATAAAAATTAAGCAAAGAGACCAATTAGCAAATTTAATAATAAATGCCGATAGTCTGCGATTGGATGTCGTAAACGATCTTGACGAAATCGAAGAAGCAATACAACTATGAGATTGTTAGGTGTTAATTGGATGCAAAGCATTCAGAACTGAAACGGGAATTTGGTGCGGGTGACCCATATTG
>CAJJBD010000029.1 GCA_905182325.1 uncultured Planktomarina sp.
CCCGTCCAACATCCTGAGTAAGCGCAAAATCTTTCTGCCAGTCACCACTACAGTGATCATCATAAAAAATACCACCAACGCCACGAGCTCTCTTGCGGTGTGGTACGTAAAAATATTCATCAGCCCAAGCTTTATAACGCGAGTACAAATCAACACCATGTGGAGCACAGTAAGTTTCTAAAACTTTATGAAACCGTTCCGTATCTTCGGGGTATTCTATACACGGGTTGAGATCTGACCCACCTCCAAACCACCAGGCGTGTGGGGTCCAAAACATTCTCGTATTCAAATGCACGGCAGGACAATGCGGATTTTGCATATGCGCCACAAGTGAAATGCCTGCCGCCCAAAATTGTGGATCCTCGAGCATACCAGGCAGATCTTTACGCGCCGCCATCGCTTCCTGAGCGCTCTCACTTAATGTACCAAAGACGGTAGAGACGTTAATGCCTACCTTTTCAAATACACGGCCACCACGCATTACACTCATCAATCCACCACCTGCATCGGACCCATCAGATGCGGTGCGTTTAGTTTCCTTCAGCTCGAACAATCCTGCAGGCATATCACTTTTATGGAGACCCTCTAAGGCTTCAAACCTTTGAATAATTTTGTCACGTAAGTCACTAAACCAGGCGCTGGCGGTAGATTTTTCCGTACTAAAGTTATCGACCATATTGGGCGTCAATGGAGGGACGTACTTACAGCGTCGATAAGGCTTCGACCACCGTCCACTGTTAATATCTCACCAGTGACAAATGCAGAACTATCGGAAGCTAAAAACTGCACCGCTTCAGCAACCTCGGTTGGCCCCGCAATACGGCCCTGCGGTGTAGCTGCCAGAATTGCTTCGCGTTGATCTGGGTGTTGTTTCAAGTGATCTTGTAATGATGCAGACATAACCGAACCAAACGCCACAGCATTTACTCGCACTCGTTCAGGCGCAAGACTTACAGCGAGAGATCGGGTCATCTGGTCTAAAGCAGCACAACTAACTGAAAATGCCATAAGTTCTGATTGAGTGCGCTGCGCCGCAATGGAGGAAAGATTTACTATAGTACCAAGGCAGGGCTTTTCCGATCCCTTACCCTGCTTTATCATACGTCGAGCTACAAGCTGCGAAAGCTTTAGGCCAGACAATAAGTTTTGGTCCAACATTACAGCCATACTTTCGTCATCTGGATCAAGCGGTGAGGTAGTGATTACTTGCCTCGCAGCATTTACCAAAATATGGACTTGAGCAAAAGCATCCAATGTGGCTGACAACAAATTAGCAATCGTTAGTTTTTCGCGTAAATCACCAGCAAAGTAGCGGATATTACTTGTTTCATCAGTCACTTCACCTACCTCATCGCGAAGGCGTGTTTCATCCTTATCGGCAAACATGACGTTCGCGCCAGCATCAGCAAGATGCCGTGCAATTCCCAACCCAACACCGTTTGCCGCACCAGTCACAATTGCGGTCTTACCAGCTACAGAAAATGACATGACATATCCCTAAATGACGAATCTTTATTACTATAGCGGCTATTTGCGCTTGGGGCGAGACGAATGAAACAGCTTGAATTGGCTGTTGCCCAAGATCTCTGAAACATTCTCAAAACATTGATTTAAAACATGCTCATATGGCAGGTGTCGGTTAGCAACCATCCAAAGATCACCTTTGTGCCGCAAACAACGTGCCGCATTAGTGATAAATGCTCGCCCTAAATCTGGGTTTCCCAATCTTCCCTTGTGAAATGGTGGGTTCATAATGACTGAGTCATAGGAGCCATTCCAGGCTGTGGCATCATCCCAGTGGAAATTAGCCCTTGGATCTTTGATATTTAATTTTGCATATTCTAAGGCTATTGCATCCGCTTCGATTAAATCTAGTGAAGTGACCGACTGGTGCTTTGCTATTCTAGAGGATAAAAAACCCCAACCCGCACCGAAGTCAGCCACATCCCCCCTCAAATTCTCTGGTAAAGCTGCTGCAAGCAATTCCGAACCCTGATCAACAGCATTTGCCGAAAAAACTCCAGCTATCGTTATAAAATCATTAAAACTCTGAGGTGTAGCCCTCAAATTTGATAGATCTGTACTCGAAAACCAGAACAGTCGACCGTGCGCCTTAGTTACATTACCCTCAATTTTTACAAGTTTCCTGAGCGACTTATAATGGGCTTCAATCCCATCAACTTTCTGACCGTCTACTACCACTAAATCAGCTTGGGCCGATGCCTGTGCAATTAAATCAGCAGTCTGCTGTCGTGACCGTGTGCAGCAAACTATAGCTAACTCAAACGGTTTAGACGGTAAAGAAACTTCGCAAGAATAACCTTTATTTTGCCAAGTCACATTGGATGAGAAAAAAGGTTCTACAATAAGGACATTCGACAAATTTGTGACATCAAAATTCACATCGGGGTGAAGGACTACAGTCTTCTCAGATGGCTTGGCCAAACCCGCCTCAAACGCCAATCCAATGCGGCTCATCCCCTTATTCTTTTTCCAAAGTACATTGCAGTGGGTGACTATGCTTTTGTGCCATATCAATTACTTGTGTGACTTTAGTCTCAGCAATTTCGTGACTGAAAACACCCACAACCGCTAACCCTTTTTTATGTACTGTTAGCATAAGATCGAAGCTTTCTTGATGGGTCATCCCAAAAAAACGTTCAAGGATCATGATGACAAACTCCATCGGTGTGTAATCATCATTAAGGATCATAACCTTATACAAAGGGGGCCGTTTCGTTTTAGGTCGCGTATCTAGTGCAACACCAAAATCGTCTTCCCCATCGTCTGAGTTCGCCGACATAATCCAGTAAGCCTGCACTTTGAAATCCTTTTTTTACAAGTATTTATAGAACTTTATAAGTATATTACATAAAGCTGAATGCCTCAAATGAAAGAGGTTTTCTAATTAAATATATAAAAAATTACTGAAGCTATAAGTACTTTGCACTTATTTACTTGGCTAAAAATTCAAGAAAGCTTGCCAGCTTCACCAAAACTTTTTTAACATTTTGCCAATTTAAACCAAAACTATAACCTAAAATTAAATATGGCTGTAATATATCTCCTATGCTCGCAGTATCCCTATCTGGTCACTTCGGTGCCGTAAGCCATCAATATAACGGCCATTATAAAAACAAAAAAGGACTAATTTTAGTTGTATTATCACTGATTCGAATGTGTTACGATGTTTATTAGCAAAGTACGGGAAAATCCGGCAAATAATAAAAATGAGGTAGTGGACGTGCAAAACCGTCTTTCATTATACTTACTAATTATAGTACTAACATTAATATTTGGTCCATGGTCATCAGCTGTTTCGGCTCCCTATGCGGCTGTAGTAATGGATGCGAGAACCGGTGAAATCTACCACTCCCGAAATGCTGACACACGTTTACATCCTGCATCCCTGACCAAAATGATGACACTATACATTGCATTTCAGGCAATAGACCGAAACGAGATTTCGCTCGACACTTATGTGACAGTATCTGCAAACGCGGCAGCTGAACCAGCGTCAAAGCTATGGCTGAAGAAGGGGCAACGGATAAAACTTCGTTACCTCATCCGTGCAGCGTCAATAAAGTCAGCAAATGATGCGGCAACAGCAATTGGCGAAGCCATATCAGGAACCGAGGCTGCTTTTGGTAAACGAATGACACGGACAGCTCGTGCCTTGGGTATGGACCGTACAACATTCAAAAATGCTCATGGCCTTACGCGCTCAGGTCATCTTTCAACGGCACGTGATATGACTATTTTGGGACGCCATATGATTTATGACTACCCACAATATTACAATCTTTTTTCACGTCGCAGCGCTAATGCCCGTGTGGCGACGGTCAGAAATACAAATAGGCGCCTGCTCAACTCCTACAGGGGCGCAGATGGCATAAAGACTGGTTACACGCGAGCGGCAGGTTCAAACTTGGTTGCCTCCGCAGAACGCGGTGGCGAACGTATTATTGCAACAATGTTTGGCGGAACTTCTTCTGCGGCGCGAAATGCTCGAGTAGTAAAGCTGCTAGATATGGGTTTTGCACGAGCACCCTCTACGGCAAAACTCCAAAAGCCAACCTTACCAAACTATGGCTCTGAACCAGGCTCATCCAATAGGCGTATCACAGCAGTGCTAAAATCAATCAGACCAGAAATTCGACCAGTTAAAAAAGCTGCGGCACCAATAGAATTGATCCTAACACAAATACCAGATGTTAAAACTAAACCTGACGATATATTAAAAGCTTTAAAAGCTGCAACTTCAAATCCTATCGAAACACAGGGAGAAGTTCTGGCAACCCAGAATATAACAAAGGAGACCTTCCCACGGGTACGTCCTGCAAAACTCTCATTTGTATCAACTAACATTAAACGATCGCAAGCATCGCTTGATACAGAAATATCAACATCAGGATCCCAGACTTGGGCTATAAGTATTGGAAAATTTAACACCCGATACCAAGCCGAACGTGTTCTGGTCCGCACAGCACTTTCTGAGACAAGTGTCCTGAGTGGCGCAAATAGGATAGTGAAGGCGCGCGCTTCTGGTTACGACGCAATGTTCAGCGGTCTTACACGAGATAGTGCGGATTTAGCTTGCCGTAGACTAAAGGCACAAGAGCTTACCTGCCACACAATTTCACCAAGCTAGAAGTTCCATTTACTTTTGAAAAATCAAATCATTATAGCATTATTAATTTTAAATTATAAAAATGCGCTTTTGAATTTTAGAAGAACAAACCACAGAATTTTCGCAGACTAAATATTCAAAAAGAAACGTTGGGAACACCATCGTGAAACTTAGCCCAGCGCAGCGGCTAACAAAGTTTTAGTATAGGCATGTTGTGGGTTATCAAAAATTCGTGCAGATGCTCCATGTTCAACAATGTCGCCATCCTTCATCACTATCACCTTATGAGACAACGCACGTACAATTTTCAGATCATGGCTTATAAACAGGTATCCAAGTTGGTATTTAATTTGAAGCGCACGAAGTAAATCTACAATTTGCATCTGAACTGTACGGTCCAAAGCTGACGTTGGCTCATCCAATACTACGAATTTTGGTTTTAAAATCATAGCACGGGCAATAGCTATTCTTTGTCGCTGTCCACCAGAAAATTCATGCGGGTATCGGTCCATAGTTGCAGGATCTAATCCCACTTCGTTTAAAATAGAAGCAACCGCACTGCGGTGAGTTTTTTTGTTTGATTTATTATGAACTTGTAAACCTTCTGCAACAATTTCCATTACAGACATACGTGGACTAAGGCTACCAAATGGATCTTGAAAAACTATCTGAATTTTGCTGCGTATGGATCGCATCTTGCGGCGGCTCAGCCCATTTATATCCTGTCCTTTAAAGGAAATTCGATTTTCAGACAAAATCAAACGCGTAATAGCCAAAGCTAGTGATGTTTTTCCCGATCCCGACTCCCCTACAACTCCTAATGTTTCACCCTCTCTTACAGACAGGGTCGCATCGTTAACAGCCTTCACATGCCCTATAGTCCGCCTTAGCAGACCACGTTGTATTGGGAACCACACTTTGAGTTTCTCAGTTGCTAAAAGTTCTGACGCATTTGCTGGCACTGGCTCGGGTACGCCAACAGTTTCCGCATCCAAAAGCAATTTAGTATATTGGTGTTCTGGCGCGTCAAAAATTTGTGAAGTGTTACCACTTTCTACAACAGTACCACGCTGCATAACGATAACTCTGTCTGCAATTTTACGCACCACACCTAAATCATGGGTTATAAAAATTAAACTCAGCCCTTCAGTACGCTGCAATTCTTTCAAAAGATCAAGAATTTGCGCCTCAATGGTTACATCAAGCGCAGTCGTTGGCTCATCAGCTATCAATAATTCAGGCTCATTAGCGAGAGCCATTGCGATCATAACTCGTTGTCTCTGTCCACCTGAAAGCTGATGCGGATACGATTTTAAACGCATGACTGCATCTGGGATTCCAACTTTTGCCAACAACTCCAAAATACGATGTCGAAGATCTAAGCCTTGAAGGCCTTGGTGAACGGACAAACTTTCTCCCAGTTGCTTTTCGATGGTATGAAGTGGGTTCAATGACGTCATCGGCTCTTGGAAAATAAAGCTTATGTTATTTCCCCGAATACGTTGCAATGTAGTTTCAGAAGCACCCACCATCTCTTCACCACGGTATGTAATAGAACCTTGGACCATCGCGTTCTTTGGCAACAAATCAACCGTAGATAGCGCGGTTACTGACTTCCCAGACCCAGATTCGCCCACAATAGCAACAGTTTCGCCAGCCATAATTGAAAAAGAAACCTTATCAACTGCGGCTGAGGTTTTTCCATCTTGCGCAAACTGAATTGAAAGATTCTGGATATCTAGGAGCTTCATTGAAAAACTTTTCTCGGATCAAAAGCGTCTCGCACACCCTCAAAAATGAAAACTAGAAGTGACAGCATTACGGTGAAAACCAGAAACGCCGTAAAGCCCAAGTGAGGTGATTGGAGATTTAACTTCGCCTGCTGCGATAGCTCTCCCAACGAGGGAGAGGACGAAGGCAGTCCAAAGCCAAGGAAATCAAGACCCGCCAGAGTTGAAATTGCACCTGTCACAATAAATGGTAGGAACGTGAGGGTTGCTACCATCGCATTTGGCAAAATATGGCGCATCATTATGGTCCAATTGCTCACTCCAAGTGCCTCAGCAGCACGCACGTACTCAAAATTACGCGCCCTGAAAAACTCAGCCCTGATCAAACCAGTGAGGGCGGGCCACCCGAATATGATTGAAAGAGTAGCCAAAAGCCAAAAACTTCGACCTAAAATGGCAGTTAGAATAATTATGACATATAGGGAAGGCAGCGCACTGAAGACTTCTAGAAAACGTTGGAATAAAAGATCCAACCATCCCCCAAAATAGCCCTGTATCGCTCCAGCAACGATGCCAATGATCGACGCAAAAATAGTAACTACGAGCGCAAAAAGAATTGACAGTCGAAATCCATAAATTACACGTGCCAGGACATCACGTGTTGTATCATCTGTTCCAAGCCAGTGCGATGCATCCGGTGGAGACGGCGCTGAACGGCCCAAATCATTTGGCGTATCATAGCTATAAGGTACCGGTGGCCAAATCATCCATCCCTGATAAAACCCTTCTGTATCAGCATTCATTTTCCCGTTCGAAATTAACTGTAAATATCTTTCTGGGTTGTCAAAACATAACTCCATTCCACCCGAACGTATCAAACATTGAACCTCTGGGTCACGATAGGTTGCTTCAGTTTTGAAGTCGCCACCAAATTTCGTTTCGGGATAAAACTGCGTTACAGGAGTATAAAGCTCACCTCTATAGCTTACCAAGATTGGCTTATCGTTTGCTAAGAACTCCGCGAACAAACTTAAACCAAAGAGAACCGTGAATACCCAAAGGGACCAAACCGCACGGCGGTTTTTTTTAAAATTATTTAATCGCCTTTCATTTAGGGGAGATAAGGCAATCATCCGCGAGCCTCGAAATCAATTCGTGGGTCAATAAAGACATACATCATGTCCGACAAGATTCCGACAAATAGTGATAATAATCCAAAGGCAAAGAGGGTGCCAAACATCACTGGATAATCTCGGGTCAAAGCTGCCTCAAACCCAAGTCGTCCCAAACCATCCAGCGAAAATATTGTTTCAATAAATAATGATCCACCAAAGAAAACTCCAATGAATAAGCTTGGAAAGCCAGCTATCACTATTAACATTGCATTCCGAAAAACATGCCCAAACAAGACCCGGTTTTCAGTAAGTCCCTTGGCCTTTGCCGTCACGACGTATTGCTTACGTATTTCATCCAAAAACGAATTCTTTGTTAGTAAAGTTAGCGTAGCAAATCCAGATATTACAGATGCAAAAATTGGCAAAGCCATATGCCAAAAATAATCACCAATTTTTCCCAATATTGTGAGGTCCTCCCAACCATTCGAAGTCAGCCCTCTAAGTGGAAAAATCTGCCAGTAAGAACCACCGGCCAAAAGCACTAAAAGCATAATTGCAAACAAGAAAGATGGAATACCGTAGCCAATCACGATCAAAGCGCTGGTGATTGTATCGAAAGCAGTGCCATCTCGCATGGCTTTACGTACTCCAAGCGGGATGCAAACCAAATATATCAGCAGAGTCGACCAAAGTCCCAATGAGATTGAGACTGGCATCTTTTCTAAAACTAAGTCAGTGACTTTAATCGACCGGAAATAGCTCTCTCCAAAATCAAAGCGTATATATTTCCACATCATGCCTAGAAAACGTTCCAATGGTGGCTTATCCAAACCAAACTCACGTTCTAACTGTTCTATATACTCAGCTGGTAAGCCACGAGCACCAGCATAGCGATCACTAGTTTCGTTAGTATCAATACCCGCGTCACCGCCGCCCGTTATTGCGGCAAATACATCTCCCTCGCCCTCTAGTTGCGCCAAAACCTGCTCTACAGGACCACCAGGAACAAACTGAATCAGAGCAAAGTTGACGATCATGACCCCTAAAAGGGTCGGGATCACGAGTAGAAGCCGACGGACAATATACGCACCCATCTTAGTTTAGCACACCTGCAGCCCTCAAGTTTGAGCCTTTTTCTGAGTTATACCACCAAAAATCCATTTCCCCCAATGCGTATGGTGGTAGTGGATCTGGATGTTCATACTGATCGTAGTATGCAACCGTATGAACACTCTTAAACCATTGTGGGATCCAGAAGCGCTTTGACCGAAGCACTCGGTCTAACGCTCTGATACGATCGTTAAGTTCTTCTTTATTTTCAGACCGCACCACCAAATCAATCAACGCATCAACCCCAGGATCAGATAATCCCATCAAATTACGACTACTTGCATCCATTGCCTTAGTGCCAAAATATTGCTCAAGACCCGAAGAAGGCTCCAAAGACATCCGCATACTATGCGTAGTTACATCAAAATCGTAAGCGCGAGACCGCTCCATTTCTTGGGCAGGATCAACTCGGTTCAGTTTTGCAGCGATTCCAAGGGACTTAATATTTTCAATCATTGGGTTGGTAATTCGATCGAAAGCTGGCGAGCTATCCAAGACCTCAAGGGTAAATACTTGTCCACCCTTTTCGCGCATACCTACATCATTAACTAACCATCCAGCCTCATCCAATAGAGCGGAAGCCTTGCGTAAGTTTTTACGATCTAGTTGCCGTAGTCCTGATACGGGTGCCATTACAGCAGGTTCAGTTAAAACACTCACGTCTAGGAAACCTTTGTCAACAAGGTCTTGCAGAACGGTTAATTCTACACCCTTAGGAACGCCTGTAGCTTCTAAGCTTGAATTACCCCAGAAAGAGTTGACACGATCATAGAGCCCATAAAATAACTGCTCATTGGACCATTCAAAGTTAAACATCATGGACAGGGCCTCGCGGACAAGAGGATCTTTAAACTTTTCGCGTCGAAGATTGAATACATAGGCTTGTGCCTGAGCGAGGTTGCCGTTTGGCAACTCAGTTTTTACGACATGACCACTGTTAATGGACCCAAAATCATAGGAAGTGGCCCATTGTTTTGAGCTGTTTTCAGATCTAAAACTGTAAACTCCACCTTTAAAACCTTCAAAAGCTGCAGCTGAATCTGCAAAATACTCTATCCGGAGCCTATCAAAATTATTACGTCCAACGTTTATAGGAATGTCCGCTCCCCAAAAGTCATCGCGACGGACATAGGTGACACGCTCATTAATCTCATACGAGCTTAAGACATAAGGTCCAGTTCCAATAAAAGGGGTCAATGATGACTCGTCCAAACGGGCGCCAGTGCTTGCAAACCAAGCCTTAGAAAATACTGGAATCCCACCAGCTAAATCAATCACATCTCGCCGAGGCGCATCTTCAGAAAAAATAAACTTTATTTTGAGTGGGTCAATTATATCAATTGATTCAACCATTCCAGAAACGGCTGCTTTATAAGAAGGTATTCCCTGCTCCATAAACAATTCAAATGTAAACTTCACATCTTCAGCAGTTAAAGCCGATCCGTCCGAAAAGGTTACATCATCGCGAAGGTTAAATATCGCCCAATTGCGACTTTCAGGATACTCTAAAGTATTACAAAGATAACAATAAGAAGACGTATTATCATCCGCAAAGCTGGTTAAAATTGTCTCATAAGGAGCAGAAGAAAGTGACGCAGAATTTCCTTTTCGGGCGTAAGCATTAAAGCTATCGAATGTACCAAACCCCCATTGAGAAATTTCACCGCCCTTGGGCGCACTTGGGTTTACATAGTCCAGATGTGCAAAATTAGCTGGATATTTCAAATCACCAAAAAATGAGTAACCATGGCTAACAGTGACGGGATCGTGACCATCTGCCACCGTAAAATTAGCGCCAAATACCAAAACTATCATCGACAACAAAAAATGCTTTACCAGGGTCTTATTCATTAGCTCGTCCTTTATATTACGCAGATAACTCAACACGTTTACTCGCAACTTAGCCCATTTTTGAAATTTGCGAAGTTCTTTGTTAACGAGTTTAACGCCTTTGAGGGTTAACGCCATTAACATTTTAAAATTATATTGTTAGCGCCGCCCACAGCTGCCATAATTCGCCCTATATCGGTCCACTCAAAGCGCACCCAAACTGGGGATAAATCTCGGTTCAATTACCAATCGTTGTAAGATAGGCTATTAAGTCAGCGCGATCTTGAGGCTTGGAAATTCCATTAAAGCTCATTTTTGTGCCAGGCGCATATTTTGACGGTTTCTTGAGGAATCCATTCAAGTTCTCAGGGCTCCATACTTTTGCTACGGCGACCAAGCTACCGGAGTAACCGAAGTCCACAATTGAACCAACATTTCTGCCCACCACCCCATACAAATGTGGTCCAACGCCATTTACTCCATTTTCGAGTTTATGACATGCACCACATTTTTTAAAAGTCTTTTGTCCCTTGGTTAAATCTGCCAGTGCCAAAAGATCTTCTATGGCTGGTTCTTCAACAACCACTGAAGCCTCAACCATTCCAGTATCAGTTTCAATCCAAGCAATTCCATGATCCTCGCCATGGTGGGCCGGACTATAAATTTTGTCCGCGATCCAGCCGCCTAATACCAAAACTAACATCGCCATACAGAATGCGCCGGCTATTTTTGTTAAGGTCATAGTGTCGAACATGTCGCTATCCGTAAGTAGATTTAATTTACACTTCTGTAATCCCTTCCCCCCATGCCGCGCAAGGTGTAGATAACGCGACTAAACGACCTTTTTCGAGCAAATCCTCTCAGGAGACATTAAATGACCAATAAAATTGCCTTCCAAGGCGAATTGGGTGCGTATTCTCACGAAGCCTGCATAGTGGCGCGACCAGATCATAAACCTTTGCCTTGCCCCACATTTGAAGATGTAATCACTGCGGTGCGCTCGGGGCTAGCCGAATTTGCAATGCTACCAATAGAAAATACTACCTACGGGCGCGTCGCTGACATGCATAGACTTCTGCCTGAAAGTGGGCTGTTTATAAATGATGAAGTATTTGTTCGTGTGCGCATCAACCTGTTAGCCTTGCCAGGTGTGGCGTTATCAGACGTTAAAGTTGCACGTGGCCACCTAGTAATTTTGCCCCAATGTAAAACTTTTCTTGATGCTAACGGTATCCGCGGTGAAGCCGCAGCGGACAACGCCGGCGCGGCCGCCGATATAGCAGCAAAAAACGAGCGTGGCGCTGCAGCACTAGCCTCTGAGCTGGCTGGCGAAATATATGGGTTAAATGCTTTACAAAAAGATGTGGAAACTCAGTCTAATAATACCACCAGGTTCCTTATTATGTCAGGCCGCGAAGATTCAGAACGCCGTAGTCAAGCGATGGTTACTAGCTTTGTATTTCAGGTTCGCAATATTCCAGCTGCTTTATACAAAGCATTGGGTGGTTTTGCTACCAATGGGGTCAATATGACCAAATTAGAAAGCTATATGGTTGGAGGTACTTTTACAGCCACACAGTTTTATGCTGATATTGAGGGGCACCCTGATGACCCAGAAGTTCAACTTGCTTTTGATGAGTTGTCATTTTTCACAGATATGGTCCACGTCCTTGGAACCTATCCAGCAAGTGCAACTAGGCCAACATAGTTTAGTTTGATTAACAGTCGTTACTTGACTGCTCGCGGGCAAACGGGAGCCAAAACGTACCCTACACTTTTGAAGTTCTTATCCATCCCACAAAGCTTGTTAAGCCTGCAAATATATAAATCTAGCCAATATTTGCGCCATTGATTCCTTAAGGTGTTTTTGTTTTTTTTGCAGAGCCTTTCACGCAATATTTTATAGATGGGCATTAGTAAAAGATAATCAGGTTAGTGTATCTGCTAACCAATTTTCTATTAAAAAGTGAGCTATTGCACCTCTTCTTGCAGGCTTTAGTTTAGGATGCACTCCCTCAAGAACATCTAACATTTCTTCACGGCTAACCCAGAGGGCATCCTCAATCTCATTAGGGTCAATATTAATATCTGCAGTCAGTGCTTTACCCTCACACCCAAACATTAAAGATGCAGGAAACGGCCAGGGTTGACTGCTTAAATAGCTCACTGATCCCACACGGATGCCAGCTTCCTCAAAAACTTCGCGTCTTACTGCAGCTTCGAGGCTTTCGCCCGGTTCAATAAATCCTGCTAAAAGAGAATACATACCATCTGGCCACACATGTGAACGCCCCATCAGCAAATTATTTCCATGCGTAATCAACATTATAACTACTGGGTCCGTTCGCGGGAAGTGAGATTTTTTGCAGGCAGTGCAATTGCGTTGCCATCCAGCCATTTCAATCGTCGAAGAGTGACCACAAGCCGCACAAAAACTATGTCCACGATGCCATTCCAATATCCCCCGTCCAATTACAGCTAATTCGGCGTCTCTAATGGACATATGAGTCATCACACTGCGTAATTCCGCAAAGTATTCACCATTCCTTAACGCTGGATGCGTTTGAACTGAAGGATCTAGAAAATCATTTAAAGTGTCTGGTAAATCGCTCGGTGACCATGTTGATACATCTGCCAAAAAGAGAGGTATATCCCCCTCATCTAAGCCTAAAAAAATTAGTGAGCCTAGTTGATAAGTCATAAACTCATGGTTCAAATCAACCCAAGCAAGCCTCAAATTTTTATTATCTTCTCCCTCAAGCAAAGGCTTTCCACGCCAGAAAAATGTAACTCTTGCATTATTCTGGGCCAGTAATGCTACTTGCGCCTCAGGATTTCGTAATTCTGCAGCACGGTTGAGACCAGAACCTCCAAATGTTACTGATTCTGCATAGCGCATTCTCGGCTTTCCCTAAGTTTCTGTTACTTAGGTATTTAATTCGTCTACGCAGTGAATTGCAATGTGAATTTCAACTCCCTATAAAGGAATCGAGGGGTTGGCGCGGGCAAGTGCCTCGCCAACCTGGTCAGATCCGGAAGGAAGCAGCCACAACGAGCCCCACTTGGGTCGATGTCCAACCTCTCACTCTTGCCACTGCTTCTTAGGCAGCTAAATAGCTGCTTGTGAATTGCGTTTTCTGGACCAACACAAGTCAAGCCTGTATCGTAAGAGTAAGATTCGAAGGAACCTCATGACTGAAGCATCTGTGTATCAAGTTCTCGCACGAAAATACCGGCCAGAAACTTTTGCCGACCTAGTCGGGCAGGATGCTATGGTTCAGACCCTTCGCAATGCTTTTGAGGCTGAACGTATTGCCCAAGCTTTTTTGATGACAGGTATACGTGGCACGGGCAAGACAACCACTGCTCGCATAATTGCCAAAGGCATGAACTGCATCGGCTTGGATGGCAAAGGTAGCGCAACAGTCGATCCATGCGGTGTATGTGAAAACTGTACATCTATAATGGCGGGTCGCCATGTCGACGTTCTAGAAATGGATGCAGCGAGCCGCACTGGCGTTGGCGATATCCGTGAAATCATAGACTCAGTTGCCTACCGTGCAGCGTCAGCCCGCTATAAGATCTATATAATTGATGAAGTTCATATGTTGTCAACTAACGCGTTCAACGCTTTGTTGAAAACACTTGAGGAACCCCCCGCACATGTAAAATTTATCTTTGCAACAACCGAAATACGAAAAGTACCCGTAACAGTCCTGTCACGCTGCCAGCGTTTTGACTTACGTCGGATCGAGCCTGAGGTTATGATTTCCCTACTTAAAAAAATAGCAAAGGCTGAAGAAGCTGACATATCCGATGAGGCATTAGGCCTTATCACTAGGGCGGCTGAGGGGTCAGTCCGAGATGCACAGTCCTTGCTTGATCAGGCAATTTCGCACGGAGCGGGCCAAACCACTGCAGAGCAAGTGCGAACTATGCTTGGACTTGCAGATAGAGGCAGAATTTTAGACTTGTTCGATCTGATACTTCAAGGTGATGCAGCGGGTGCGTTAGGTGAGCTATCAGGGCAATATGCCGATGGGGCAGACCCAATGGCTATTCTACGTGATCTGGCAGAAATTAGTCATTGGATCAGTGTAATAAAGATAACTCCAAGCGCCGCAGATGATCCAACAGCCTCACCCGATGAACGCAATCGGGGCCTTATAATGGCTGAGGCGTTACCCATGCGAATATTGACCCGCGTATGGCAAATGCTTTTGAGCTCTCTGGAAGAGTTGGCCCGTTCGCCAAATAGTATGATGGCCGCAGAAATGGCAGTTATTCGTCTCACTCATGTTGCTGATTTACCCACTCCAGACGAGCTAATCCGCAAGTTGAACAGTACAGCCATGCCAGCAGCCAAAACTCCTATGATAGGTAACTTGTCGACAGCAAAAAGACCCACGGAGGCAAAGCAGACACAACCTGAAGCTGCAAGTATTATTGACAATAAAACACCCTATACCCCAAATTTGCAGCTAACATCTGAGGCGACCGTTCGGAAAGCACAACCTATTGAGAATACTTTAGTGCACTTTGCCATATTTGAAGATGTCCTAAATCTCATCCGTGATCACCGAGATATTAAGCTCCTAGTAGATGTAGAAACTACCTTAAGGTTAATCAGTTATTCTCCTGGGCGCATTGAATTTGAGCCAACAAATAACGCCCCAAAAGATTTAGCACAGCGCCTTGGTAGCAGACTACAGACTTGGACTGATAACCGTTGGGCAGTATCAATTGGCGTGGGGGGGTCTGAGACTATTGCAGAAAAACGTGATGAAGCAAAAAATGCTTTAAAAGTAAAAGCTAATAGCCATCCGTTTGTGCAAGCAGTTTTTGATGCATTTCCCAAAGCTGAAATCCTTGAAATACGCACACCACAGGATGTCGCGAACTTAGTTCAAGTTGATGCTCTACCGGAAGTGGAAGATGAGTGGGACCCGTTTGATGACAACTAAATTTTAAAATATATGAAAAATATGTTAAAATAATTCTATAAATATAGGTGAGGTATTAAAATGTTAAAAGGGCTTGGTGGGCTTGGTGATATGGCCAAAATGATGAAAACTGCTCAGGAAATGCAAGGTAAGATGACCCAAATGCAGGATGATTTAGTTAACATCAGCATCACAGGTGAAAGTGGAGCAGGATTAGTAAAAGTAACTACCAATGCTAAGGGAGTTTTGACTAGTTTGGACATCGATGCCAGTATTTTTAACTCAAATGAAAAAGAAGTAGTTGAGGATCTTATTCTCGCTGCGGTCAAAGATGCTCAGGCTAAGGCTGCCGAGCGTTCTGCCTCAGAAATGCAGCGGATACAAGAAAGTCTTGGGTTGCCTGCCAATATGAAACTACCATTTTAGGCTAAGTCTATCTTAAACTAGCTTATGAGTGATCCAATTTACCCGCACGGTGATCCACAATGAACCACACTGTTAAAGATTTAGAACGCCTTATTGAACTGATGGCTAAATTACCAGGCCTTGGTCCACGTTCAGCGCGTCGTGCTGTGCTTCACCTGGTCAAAAAAAGAGCCTTATTAATGACGCCCTTAGCAAATGTTCTGGCAGAAGTGGCTACGACAGTCCGTGAGTGTTTGAACTGTGGAAATATTGGTATGGCAGATAGTTGCGATATTTGTAAAAATCCAGAGCGGGCCAATGGAGAGATATGCGTAGTTGAGGACGTATCTGATCTTTGGGCTATGGAACGATCAAATATCTTCAAAGGTCGATACCACGTTTTGGGTGGAACACTCTCAGCATTAGATGCCATTGGACCAGATGAATTAAGGATCCCACTACTATTAAATAGGGTTTTTGAAGAAGAAATTACAGAAGTTATTTTAGCTCTTAACGCAACAATTGATGGCCAAACGACAGCGCATTACATCGCGGATCAATTGTGTGACGTTAAGGTGAGCACTCTGGCGCAAGGCGTACCAATTGGAGGGGAATTGGATTATTTAGATGATGGGACTATTATAGCTGCACTCAATGCCCGCAAAACACTTTAACACTGTTAGATCTTAGAACCAAACTTTAGACCAAAAGATCTAGGAGCCGTGTTCGAATATAAAATATCTAAAGCCTAGTAGTTGTTACTATAACTACTCTTTATCTTCATTTGGCAAATTAAAGAAACTTTCTGCATCTAATAAATCACCATGAGAATCTTCCTCTTCAGTCGGTGCATCAGCAAGTGTAAAGGTTTCTAAACCCGAAATTGCCGCTGGAATGCGAGGTTCTTCAGACATTCCTAGGCTTTGTTCAGTACTTACCAATTTACGACGTTCATCATCAGACATTACTTCACCATCGCCATCCTTCTTGGCATTTGCTTTTTGAACTAAGACGTCTAGTTCTATCTGTTTGCAAAGCCCAAGCGCCACTGGGTCAATTGGCTCAATATTTGTAATATTCCAATGGGTACGCTCGCGAATTGCCTGAATTGTGGGCTTAGTCGTACCAACAAGCTTGGAAATTTGGCCGTCTGTCAATTCTGGGTGGAATTTAACTAACCACAATATAGATGCAGGCCTATCCTGACGTTTTGACAGAGGTGTATATCGTGGACCTCGACGCTTCTCTTCACCAACGGCTGCTGCGTTAAATTTTAATATAAGTTTATGGAGCGGATCTAATTGAGCTTTATTAATCTCATCCTGCGTAAGCTGGTTGTTACTAATTGGATCAAACCCTTTTACGCCTGTCGCTACATCACCATCGGCAATACCCTGAACCTCAAGTTCATGCATCTCTACAAAATCAGCTATTTGCTTAAAGCTGATTGTAGTGTTGTCCACCAGCCACACGACAGTAGCCTTTGCCATAATTGGTTTTGCCATTTTGGCCTCCATCCTAAACTTTTATCTCAAACACAGCTTATTAAACGCCTTGCGACGGTCCTGGGTCTTAGCAGGACGAGTTACCATGTCAGGGGAACTTGTAGAAGCTATAATCTGTATAACTCAAAAGGGAAAGCCCTATGGTGTAGCGGTCAAGCTTAATGGAAAGCACGGCCTTTTTTGAGAGCGGTTCTTAAAAATAGGACCATTTTTTGACTATTTTTGTAACCTCTTTTAACATAAGTGTCGTTACTCATAATAAAATTTTTAATTTATTATAAAATAAAACTAATAATTTAAACAGAATTAGGATTACCCCATGATTGAGAGAATTGGTATTACCTTACGCGCCAGCAAAATTGTGAAACATAGAGGTATAGCTTACCTTTCAGGTCAAGTAGCCGAAGGTAAAACAATAGAAGTTCAGACGCAGGCTTGCCTAAAAAAGATTGACGCCTTGCTAATCGAAGCTGGTAGCAATCGCAAAAATATACTCCGCGCAACAATTTGGCTTTCAGACATGGGCTATTTTGCAGGGTTAAACGAAGTTTGGAACGCCTGGGTCCCAGACGGACACGCCCCCGCGCGCGCGTGCGGTGAGGCAAAATTAGCCCGCAACGAACTAATGGTAGAGATAATTATAGATGCGGCCTATGAATGACTTATTTAATTAGAGTGTATTAATGTATCTAATATTTACTTTAACAACGTAGGCCATGGACGAAGGATCTGACATTAGATTTTTAGGACTATTTTTCCAATATGTTCACTAGTTTCAATACGCATATGTGCCTTTGCTGCCTCTGCTAGAGAGAACTCACTATCCATAATCGGTGCAATCCGTCCTGTTACTAGGTGAGGCCAAATGTGCTTTTGCAACTCCTCAGCTATACGCGTTTTTACCAAGTCATTTTGTGGCCGTAGAGTAGAGCCAGTAATTGATAATCGACGGGTCATCATCTGTACTAAGTTAAGATCTACTTTAGCACCCTCAAGGAACGCTATTTGTACCAGGCGACCATCATCTGCCAGTGATTTTAAGTTTCGTTGAATATACGTGCCACCAACCATATCCAAAATCATGTCTACGCCGCCATAAACCTTAAGAACGTCTTCAAAGGTTTCATGGTGATAATTTATTACCCTCTCTGCGCCCAAGTCTTTACATACTTGGCATTTCTTTTCTGATCCAGCAGTGGCAAATACACGAGCGCCAAAAAGATGAGCCATTTGGATTGCAGTAGTACCAATACCAGAAGAGCCACCATGGACTAAAAACTTTTCTCCTGTCCTTAAGCCACCCCTTTGAAAAATATTTGAGTATACTGTAAAAAAAGTTTCTGGCAGACATGCTGCTTCTTTTAAAGATACGCCCTTGGGCACCGGCAAGCAGTGTGTTGCGGGGGTGGCGGCATATTCGGCGTAGCCACCGCCCGGAAGTAGGGCGCATACTTCATCACCGACCTTCCACTGAAAGACCCCTGCCCCAACTGCTGAAATTATGCCTGCACCTTCAAGACCAGGCAAATCACTGGCTCCTTTTGGTGGATTATAGGACCCTGAGCGCTGCAAGACATCAGGACGATTAATCCCTGCATAGGCTAAATTAATTACGACTTCTCCTAGCCGGGGCTTTGGTATTGGTCGCTGAGCAGCCTGCAAAACTTCCGGCCCGCCCGACCTTGTTATTTCTATTACAGACATAGTGGACATTCCAGTAATCCTTCAAAACAGAGATGAATTAGACTTTTGGAGAGCGGCCAGGGATATCGTCATTCCAATTTGGACGTTTTATTTTATCCAGAAGCCACATCGGCCCAGCAAAAACAGAACTTAGCAAGTTACTTGCCTTAACATAGCCTTTGGCAGTTTCGATTTGCATAATGTTCTCAATGCGGCGATCCAGGAAGGCCCATGTATCTTGGTGATCAGAGCTATCATCCCCCAGCCAAAAGAGGAGAGTTGCCGTATAAACTGCGCCCAATGTCACTCGCTTGGTATACCAATTAAAATCTGATGTCGTATCACCCAGAGTAATCCAAATGTGATCAGCAGTCTCCCATATAAGCTTCGCTCCATCAGCAGCAAATTTGGGCAAAGCAAACAAAGAACTACCGCGTCGGGCAACCTCTTTGTCCTTAATAGTCTCAAGCCTAAGACGCACTGCTAAGGTAACTTTTGATCTGATGTTAAGGGAGCCCGTTTCAGCTTCATTATAGGCCGCTGACATTGCTTTGTCGCCTGCACGATGAAAAGCAACAGCTAAGTCTACAGCACCTCTCGGCGCTACGGCAGCCGCAAGGTTTGGGTCCATACTTAATTCACTTACTGCCTGATTAAAGCTGATTTGTGACCACCCGTCAAAGGCAACATGAGGCAAAATAGCAGTCAACAAATTGGATTTTTGCGAATTTAATATCATGCAACACTTCCAGACTAAGCGACTAACTCAAAGACAAGTAAGCCTTCCACACTCCTCGTAATTTACACTAGACCGCCAGTTAAAACCAGACCAAGATTAAAGCTTGGGGCGTAATATCACAAAAATCTTCCTAGGGTTTGCGCACAGCACCGTGAGGTGGCCAATTTTAGTTGCACTTTCGACAAAACTCATCATAAAATATTTAAAAGTTGTAGATGCAAAGTGAAGTGGCCTTCGATCATTAATTTACAAATCAAATGGGTAACGCTGTTGTTTTAAAAACTGTACGCAATGCAAAGCTTGACTGCATTTGCGCAACTCCAGGCAATGTTGCGAGAAATTTTCGATGGATTTGCGCAAAATCTTCTGTATCTTTGGCTACAACCTTCAGAAGATAATCTGCAGTGCCTGCCATCAAGTGACATTCTAAGACATCAGGAATTAGCGCTACAGCTTTTTCGAAGGCAGCCAAAACTTCATCAGTCTGTCCACTCAGCGTAATTTCAACAAATACCGTTGTATGGCGGTCCACCTTGCGTGGATCGACCAGTGCCACGTAATCTCGAATGTAACCCTCAGTTTCTAGTCGCCCCACCCGACGATGACATGCTGAAGCTGACATATTTACTTGGTCTGCTAAATCAGAATTTGAAATGCGGCCTTTCGTTTGTAAAACAAATAATAATCGACGATCAGTTGCGTCTAATTTCATTTTTTAGCCTTTTTTCATATTATTCAACAAGAAATTAGAATAATCTTCACAGTGGGTTTATAACGAAGTCAATATTTTTGTCCGTTAGAGATAGATAAAAATTAATATCCAGCCCAACTATTTCAAGGGTTACCCTAAAATGTATTTGCCAGCTTTTATTGAAAAATTCTTGAAATCTGATACTTATTATTTAAACAATGCATGATTTATTGTTTAATTTAATTTATTGTACAT
This sequence comes from uncultured Planktomarina sp., assembly GCA_905182325.1. GTDB lineage: Bacteria > Pseudomonadota > Alphaproteobacteria > Rhodobacterales > Rhodobacteraceae > Planktomarina. The sequence continues at coordinate 20,637 of CAJJBD010000029.1, forward strand.
CGGGGTTAAGGCAATTCAACCACGTAAGACTCCACCCGTCACTTTAGTCACTTTTTCAATTATTTTTATAGCTACAGCCTCAATTTCAACATCCGTTAGAGTAGCTTCTTTGGATTGCAAACAGACGGAGATAGCCAAAGACTTCTTTCCCTCAGCAAGTGTGCCACCACTGAATTCGTCAAACACTCTGACTTCATTAATTAAAACCTTATCAGCACCTTTGGCTGCATTAACTAACGTGATTGCTTCCACAGAGCTATCTATGACAAAAGCAAAATCGCGCTCTACAGCTTGAAAGGCCGTAGTATGAAGTGCAGCGCGTGTCGTGGATTTTACTTTTGGCGTTGGAATATTTTTAATGTGAATGACAAAAGCAACAACTGGCCCTTTTACTTCCAAGGCGGTCAAAACCTTTGGATGTATTTCACCAAATCCAGCTAAAGAAGTTTTACCAAGCGCCATCTTAGCTGATCGAACCGGATGCCACCAATCAGACACATTGCGCGTAAACTGCACCTTTACTGGCGCACCAAGGGCATTGAGCACCACTTCAGCATCTGCTTTTGCATCATAGATATCAACAATGCGACGTGTACCGTGAACATCTTTTGGACCTGTGTGGCCAATTAAAATACCACAAGCCAGTGTCTCTTGATCATCTGGCTCTCCACCGTGCCAAACCGGCCCAACTTCAAACAAAGCCATGTCTGCTATACCACGCGCTTGGTTGCGCGCAGCAGCTTGTAACAATGCTGGTAATAAAGATGGCCGCATGTGGCTCATTTCAGAACTAATAGGGTTTGCCAGCATAGTGGTGTCGGCGCCCCCTCCAAACAATTTTGCAGAAACTGCATCAATAAAGCTGTAGGTAACACATTCATTATAGCCCAAAGTCGCAATTGTTCGTCGTGCAACCTGTTCCCGGTTTTGTTGCAAGGTTAAAACTGGTTTCAGAACACCTAAATGTGGGCGGGAAAAAGGCACACCTACTAGCTTAGTAAGAGATGCAACACGCGCAACTTCCTCGACCAGGTCAGCTTCACCCATGACATCAGGGCGCCAACTTGGCACATGAGCGATATTTGCCTCCAAGCGAAAACCAAGAGCACTTAGAGTAGCCCGCTGCACGCTGTCAGAAATGTCCATGCCCACTAATGATTGCACCCTGCTTGTATCCAGCTTGTATGCCCTTGAATCGTCAGGCACTTTACCCGCTTGCACCAAACTAGAAGCCTCACCACCTGCATAATCCACGATCATACGTACCGCGGACTCAAGCCCTACTGGCGTGAAGGCGGGATCAACACCGCGTTCAAAACGGTATCGTGCGTCAGAATTAATTTTTAAGGTTCTGCCAGCATACGCGATTTGGATTGGATCCCAATAAGCAGATTCAACGAAAACATTTACTGTTTCCTCTGTACATCCCGTTTCAGCACCACCCATGATACCCGCAATGCTTTTTGGTCCATTATCATCACTGATAATCATTTGCCCACGTTCCAACGTATAATTTTTATCGTCAAGGGCTAGAATTTTCTCACCACCTTCTGAGCGATGGACCCGTAAGTTTCCAACTAACTTGTCTGCATCAAAAACGTGCAATGGACGATTACTGTCGATTGTGAAGAAGTTAGTAACATCCACAAGAAAACTTATTGGACGGAGGCCAATGGCAATTAATGCTTGCTGCAGCCACATTGGGCTTGCACCATTTTTCACGCCTCGGACTAGGCGACCACAAAAGAGAGGGCAACCATCGAGCGTGTCATTATCTATTGCCACCGAAAGGCTAGACGTAAAACTTGTAGGTACTGGAACAGGGTCATGGAACTTTAAAGTTCCTAATCCGCGTGCAGCTAAATCACGCGCAATCCCGTGAACTCCTAGTGCATCTGGCCGATTAGGGGTAATAGCTATCTCAATTACAGGATCTACCCGCGCTGGATCATTTATGGCTAACCAGTCAGAAAAACTTTGGCCAACTTCCCCTGATGCCAACTCTATAATACCATCATGCTCATCACTAAGTTGCATCTCACGTTCGGAGCACATCATGCCAAAGCTTTCGACGCCGCGAATTCTACCAACGCCAATAGTGGTATCAATACCTGGAACATAAACTCCTGGCTTGGCAACTACTACATTAATACCTGCGCGGGCATTAGGAGCCCCACATATAATTTGTGTTATGCCAGTATCCATTTCCACCTGACAGACACGGAGTTTGTCAGCATCCGGATGCTTTACAGTCTCAGTAATCTTCCCAATGGTGAAAGCAGCCAATTTAGCAGTAGGATTTATAATCTCTTCCACCTCTAAACCAAGATCAGTAAGCGCGTAGGCTATTTCATCTAGAGATGCATCAGTCTCAAGATGGTTTTTCAACCATGACAATGTGAATTTCATACGAGGACACCCCGGTAGTCAGAATTGCATTATTGCTTTAAAAAAATACTCTCATTTATATTTTTGAGTAACAAATAAATTTTATGTGCGGCTCAAACCGCTTACTAAGCCTGGCTTGTCGAGTGCGTTAAACCCATAATGGCGCAACCAACGTAGGTCACTATCAAAAAAAGCCCTCAAATCTGGGATGCCATACTTTAGCATAGCTATACGATCGATACCTAGGCCAAACGCAAACCCTTGATAAACTTCTGGATCAATGCCACCCGCATTTAAGACCTTTGGATGCACCATACCACTTCCCAAAATTTCCATCCAGTCATCGCCTTCCCCAATTTTGAGCTGCCCCCCCGACCAGCTACATCTAATATCAACTTCAGCAGAAGGTTCCGTAAACGGAAAGTGCGATGCCCGGAAACGTAACTCAACATTATCCACCTCAAAAAAGGCCTTCACAAACTCTTCCAAACACCACTTAAGGTTAGCCATTGTTATGTCAGTATCAACAGCTAAACCCTCAACCTGATGGAACATAGGCGTATGTGTTTGATCATAGTCAGCTCTATAAACCCGCCCAGGACAAATTATTCTTAAGGGGGCACCATTTTTTTCCATTGACCGGATCTGCACAGGGCTGGTGTGAGTTCGCAAAACATGCGGGGGTCGGTCATCATCTTGGTGACGGTAGGTATAAAATGTATCCATCTCAGCACGCGCTGGGTGATGACCAGGAATATTTAGCGCATCAAAATTATACCAATCACTCTCTATTTGAGGACCTTCAGCTACCGAAAATCCCATATCAGCAAAAATTTCAGTCACCTCACCCCAAACTTGTGAGATAGGATGTATTGAACCCTGGCGATCACCACGACCTGGCAACGTAACGTCCAGCCACTCACCTTTCAGCCGCTCCTCTAGGGCTGCATCAGAAAGCGAGCACTTTCGCGCTGCAAGCGCCGAGTTAACTTCATCTTTCAATGCATTCAGTGCGGGACCTACCAGCTGACGTTCCTCAGGGGACATCTTACCTAAAGACCGCATTTGCAAGCTGATTTCGCCCTTTTTCCCAACAGCTTGAACGCGTAAATTCTCTAGCGATGTTTCATCCGTCACTTCAGAGATTAGGCTTAAATATTTTTCGCGTAGATCGTCCATCAGATCCTCCACAATACATTAAAATCTTTGCTATCGAGATTATCTCTGTCGGGCAATAGCACTTAACTTTTTATCCAAGCGAAACACGGGCTTGTTGGAAGTGTTTCTGGATAACTAAAAAAAATGTCCAGAATACGCTATCCCTACGCACCCTTCCATCGGCGCAACATCCAATACCATTGCTCAGGACAGCCTAGTATCCGGGCAGATAAGCTATCATTAAACGCACTTGTCATCGTTACGCTGTCTGTGTGTGGTATCGCATCTTCAAATTCGACATCAAATTGGCTGCCATCACCAGTCCGAGTACCGTATGCAGGTACCATTGGAAGATCATACTTCAGTGCAAGCTGGGCGGCGACTAGGGATGTAAGAGCATGTCGTCCCAAAAACGGTATTCGCGCCCCGTCAGGATATTTTTCATCTAATAGAATAGCAATGAAGCCCCCCTGGCGAATATGTCTAACCAGCGCTCTAGTTCCAATTTGTCCTGTTGCAAGTATTGGCTTACCACCAGCTTCAATACCAGCATATAAACGGCGCTCATAATGCCGGTTAGTCTGCGGACGGTATACGGCTCCAGTTTCCATGCCGCGAGCCTTAAGTGCAGCACGGACCGCCTCCCATTGCCCAAAATGCCCAGAAACAATTATTGCGCCCTTTCCCTTAGCTTTGGCTCTAAGTAATGCGTCCAAGCCAGGTCCTGAAACAAAATGACGATCTTGAAGGGTCTGAAACTCAGCACAATGAAAAATTTCAAACAAGGTGCGACCCATATTACGTCCCATATCTCGGCAAAGGGATAGCCGCTTTGATCGAGGCATCTTGGGATATACATTGGATAACTCACGTTCAACACGACGGCGAGCGATTGGAAAATAACGAACAACAAGTCCAACCAAAGCACCCAAGGCGCGAGACCGTCGATCAAAGGCGCGCCCACGAGACATTGAAAGTGCTGATAGAAGCGGAATATAGCGAAGGTGATGCCAAAGACTGTTGAAAAGACGAAATACCATCCACGCCGTATGATCCAATTATCTTAAGGGGCCAAGTATAAAATTTGATTTCTTTTACCATTTATGGCCTAAAAACTAATTTTTTTGGAGTATCGAGCTGCTTAGTCGGCTAAAGTCGCTTCGTCAAAAAGTTAGAGGCTTATTTTTTGACTAATTAAAAAATGCTATTTTCCAAAAAAATAGCCACAAAGATCGCTCTTTGTGGCTACCGTTCAAATTAAATATGCGCTTTACTAGACTAAAGCAGCCTGAGCTTTGGACACAATGGCACCGAATGCCTCAGGCTCGTTGACCGCCAAATCAGCTAAAACCTTTCGGTCAACTTCTACACCCGCCAAAGACAGCCCATTCACAAAACGGCTGTATGACAAGGTCGCATCGTGACTACGGCACGCTGCATTTATTCGCTGGATCCACAAGCTCCTGAAATTACGCTTACGAACCTTTCGGTCACGTGTTGCGTACTGGTTGGCTTTATCAACAGCTTGTGTTGCTGTTTTAAATACGTTTTTTCTTGCGCCAGAGTATCCTTTGGCAGCTTTAATAATTTTTTTATGACGGGCGTGGGTTACTGTACCACCTTTTACACGTGACATCTCTGCAAACCTCCTTAGTGGTCGTAGGGCATGTAGCTCTTGACAATTTTAGCGTCAGGAGCGGACAGAGTGGTCGTGCCGCGAGCGTCACGAATGAATTTGCGGGAGCGTTTGATCATTCCGTGGCGTTTGCCGGCCTGACCTGCCATAACCTTACCGGTTGCGGTCACTTTAAACCGCTTTTTGGCGCTAGATTTAGTCTTCATTTTGGGCATTTCGATCTCCTATTTTAGAACGTGTAAGGTCGACTCGGCATGCCACTTAAGGCCGGTCGCACTTTAGAACGCAGTATCTATGCAGGTTTGGTAGTAAGAGCAAGTAGCTTTTCTCAACATATGCCCACGGTAATAGTTACGAAATCTAACTTCTCTGTATTTCAAAAAGTTTCTCAATTATCCATCTGGCTCTGAACGGTAGATAAGTCGCTCTTCACAAGGCGCAACACGTAAAATATTAGTGGTTCCAGCTTGATTAAAAGGAACACCGGCAGTCACAGCGATTTGGTCTGATTCATCGGCGAAACCTTGAGACACCGCCGCACGCACGGCAGCCACTACAGCCATTTTAAAACGATCTACTGGTCCCGTAATAACACAGTTTGTTCCCCAGGTCAGGCTTAACCGACGCGCAGTATCAATGTTAGAGGTCAAAGCAATTATAGGCACTCGGGGCCGTTCGCGGGCAGTTAGGCTCGCAGTAGTTCCAGAAAAAGTAAAACAAGCGATTGCCTTTATATCAGTGGTCTCAGCTATCTCACGGGCTGCAGCCACAATGCTATCCGCAACACTTTTCCCCAAAACTGACCTACCAGCCTCAATAATGTCTGTGTATGTTGGATCACGCTCTACCTCGATAGCCACATTATTCATGGTTGTAACAGCTTCCACAGGATAGTCCCCTGCCGCAGATTCAGCCGACAACATAATTGCATCAGTCCCTTCATAAATGGAATTTGCTACGTCACTTACTTCAGCACGCGTGGGCATTGGGCTCTCAATCATACTTTCCAGCATCTGGGTCGCCACAATAACTGGCTTGGCAGCAGCACGACATTTACGCACCAATTGTTTTTGAATGGGAGGGACAGCCTGGACCGGCAACTCAACTCCAAGGTCACCACGAGCAACCATAATGCCGTCACTGACCTTTAAAATTTCATCAAAAGCATCAACCGCTGCTGGTTTTTCAATTTTAGACATTACTGATGCTCGACTGTTTACCAGCGCCCTTGCCTCATATACATCTTCTGGACGTTGAACGAAGGAGAGTGCAATCCAATCCACACCCAAGTTGCAGGCAAATTCTAAATCAAGACGGTCTTTTTCAGATAACGCTTTCAGAGGTAAAAGAACGTCTGGGACATTAACTCCCTTGCGGTTCGAAATCATACCACCAGCTTCAACAATACAATCCGCAAAGTCAGAACCACAGGTTTTGATCTTTAACCGGATTTTGCCATCGTTCACTAGCAGTGATGCCCCAACCTCTAAAGCTTGAAAGATTTCAGGATGTGGCAAGGTAACGCGATTGGCATCACCTTCTAATTCTAAAAAATCTAAACGAAAGTTTGCGCCAATCTCAAGTTCTACTTCTCCATTCTTAAATATCCCAACACGTAATTTTGGACCCTGCAGATCCGCTATTATAGCTATTGGGCTATCAAAATCTTTCTCAATTTTTCGAATTATAGCATGCCGCGCCGCGATTTCTGAGTGATCTCCATGTGACATATTAAGTCGAAAAACATCCGCGCCAGCCTGATGAAGTGCAAGGATCATTTCATAATCGTTAGACGCAGGGCCCAGAGTAGCTACAATTTTTACATTTCGTTCGCGCTTCATTTAGAGGATCCGCCCGTTGTCATCGCTACCACTTGCGCCTAACTGTCATATTTCACATCTACTCACAACTAAGTTACTAAAACTTATGAACGATGATGTACCATTTTTTATTACAGGAAAAGGCAGAAAAGGGCCATGGTTAATTACATGCGACCACGCACGCAACCATGTGCCCAAGGCAGTTAACAACGGATCCCTAGGATTAGCAAAAGGCGATATGCAGCGCCATATTGCATACGATTTGGGAGCCGAAGGCCTGAGCCAGTCGTTAGGGGATCTATTAGATGGTCCCGTCTTATGTAGTAACTTTTCAAGACTAGTAATCGACCCCAACCGTGGCGAAGATGATCCAACGTTGCTGATGAAACTTTATGATAGCACTCTCATACCAGCCAATCGTGATGCCGATTGTGACGAGCACAACCGGCGCATCAGTAACTATTATTACCCTTATCACAAAGCCTATTCCAAATTAGCCACAAGCGAACGCGCAATCGTTGCCATACACTCCTTCACACCAAAGCTCAGAGGCCAATTAGCCCGTCCGTGGGAGATAGGCATTCTCTTTGGCAAAGACAGGCGTCTTGCCGATGCCGTAATACTGGGACTAAAGTTAAAAGGTAATTTAGTCGTTGGCGAAAATGAGCCTTACGCAGGGCATCTGCCAGGTGACAGTATCGACCAACATGCCCAAAGCAAAAACAGGTTAAATATACTAATTGAAGTGCGCAATGATTTAATAAAAAATGTCGACGAACAAAATGACTGGGCACGCTTTTTGGCTCCCATTTTGCAACAAGCACTGTTAGACACTAGAGAAAATTCTTAGGAGCTCAGCATGGATCCACAGACAAAAATTGAAGTTGAAGCCGCAGCATTTCGCCGCTTGAAGCATCATTTAATGGAACTACGCCCTGACGTTCAAAATATTGATTTGATGAACCTGTCGGGATTTTGCCGAAACTGCCTCTCGCGTTGGTACCAGGAAGCTGCGAATGAAAATAGCATTAGCATGACCAAAGATGAAGCCAGAGAAACGTTTTATGGAATGCCATTTGTGCAATGGAAGGCTGAATATCAAACAGAAGCAAATCCAACTGCGCAAGAGACGTTCGTCAAAAACCATAAATAGTTTACTCAGAGGCTGTTAAATAATTTTTTAACGATCGGGTACTGAGTTTTAGAAGTTTAGCTAAAATTCTTAGTTTTGGCTTCAGACTGCGACTTTGCGGCTTTCTTCCAAGTAGATTTCCCTTAGGCGTGTGGCTACGGGTCCTGGCGTTCCAATGCCGATAGACCGTCCATCAACCTCCACCACAGGCATCACAAAAGCAGACGCTGAGGTAAAAAATGCCTCGTCAGCGTCTTGTGCCTCTTTAATAGTAAACGCCCGTTCTTCAACTTCCATTTGCGCTTCACGGGCGAACCTCAAAACAGCAGACCGAGTGATGCCATGAAGGATTTCATTTGAGAGATGACGAGTTACAATTTTTCCACCTTTAACAATGTAGGCATTGTTTGATGTGCCTTCAGTTACTGTCCCATTTTCAACCATCCAAGCGTCATCACAACCAGCAGCTTTTGCCATCATCTTTCCCATTGACGGATAAAGGAGTTGAACAGTTTTAATATCCCGGCGACCCCAGCGTTGGTCTGAAATCGAAATCACTTTTATGCCAACTTTTGCTAATGGACTGTCTGCCAGACCTGGTTTGTTTTGAGTGAATAAAACAATCGTCGGCGGTGTATCTTTGCTCGGATACACAAAATCTCGATCAGAGGCCACGCCACGAGTAATTTGTAAGTAAATCAAACCCTCTTCAATGCTATTAGTTTTCACCAACTCACGATGAACTTTCAAAAGGTCTTCCATTTCTATTGGACTTTGCATATCCAATTCACTTAAGGAACGCCCCAAACGGAGAGCATGGCCCTCAAAGTCAATAAGCTTGCCATCTAAAACAGAAGTTACCTCGTAGACCCCGTCCGCAAATAAAAATCCACGATCAAAAATTGAGACCGTTGCCTTATCTTCAGGCATATAAACACCATTAACATAAACAGTACGTGTCATTTTACTATCCCCATAAAGCGGCTGCAGGTGGATGGACTCCGTCTGCATCAAATTTTAAAACTTGATCTCGGTCTTCTGCCAATAGCAAAGGTCCGTCAAGATCAGTGAATGCCGCACCCTGAGCTACTAGTGTCGCTGGGGCCATCGCGAGTGAGCTGCCAACCATGCACCCGACCATAATACCGTAGCCAGCCTCGCGTGCGGCATTTCGCAATACTAAAGCTTCCGTGAGCCCACCTGTTTTATCAAGCTTAATATTAGCATAGTCATATTTGCCCTCCATATCTTTTAAGGAGCTTCTATCATGACAACTTTCATCAGCACAAATTGGAAGGGGGCGGTCTAAACCCAAAAGTGCGTGGTCTTCAGACGCGGGCAAAGGTTGCTCGACTAGCTCAACACCAAGACGGACTAAATGCGGTGCCAGATCAGAGTAAACCTCCGCACTCCAGCCTTCGTTAGCGTCTACTATAATACGAGCCTGCGGCGCCCCACGACGTACCGCTTCCAAGCGAGGCATGTCATCTGGCGTTCCTAATTTAATCTTCAGTAGCGGACGAAATGAATTTTGACTTGCCTGGGCTTCCATTGCAACTGGCGTATCAAGCGATAGCGTATAGGCGGTTATTTCAGGATGCAGTGGCCCTAACCCAATTATATCTGATACGCGTGCACCAGTAGACTTCGCTTCTAAGTCCCACAAAGCGCAGTCCACTGCATTACGGGCGGCTCCAGCCGGGAGGGCCGCTGCTAAGTCTATCCGGTTTATTGCACCAAGTGACTCAATTTGTGCCCTGACTGTATCCAAAGTTTCACCATAACGGGCGTACGGGACACACTCGCCCCATCCAACAACGCCATCGTGATTAATACGAACCGTAAGCACTTGAGCCTCAGTGCGCGAACTGCGAGAAATCGTAAACACTTGCGCTAGTTTAAATGTTTCAGCTTGAACCAGGATTTGCATTAGTGTTCCTTACTATCGTCTAAAAAAGTTCTTTAGACAGCCATTTAGTCATTATTAACAATTATTAATAATTGAAAAATCTTCAGCACTTATTGTGCGCCTATATTCATTTAAATAGATTTTAATGCATCCACTAGGCGGCCCGCCCCAATGCGGATTGGATCAACTGCTGGCAGTCCCATTCGTTCTTCGACCCCCGCTAAATAAGCAACCGCCTCATCAGCTTGCAAGTGCTGGGTGTTTACCGAAATACCCACGACCTTACAGGCTGGATTAGCCACACGCGCCAAAGGCAAAGCCATATCGCGCAGTTCCTCAAGCGATGGTTGCTGATATTCTGGTAGCCCACGCATGTGCGACCGTGTGGGTTCATGACCCAAAATCAACGCGTCCGGTTGCCCTCCATGAACTAAAGCCATTGTCACTCCCGAATAGGACACATGAAATAGGCTGCCCTGACCTTCAATATGGTCCCAGTGATCGGGATCATTCTCTGGCGTCAAATATTCAACTGATCCAGCCATAAAGTCAGCAACTACAGCGTCTAAAGGCACGCCACCGCCAGTTATTAATATCCCAGTCTGACCAGTCGCCCTAAACGTGGACTTCATCCCAAGTTTACGCATCTCAGCATCCATTGCCATTGCTGTATACATTTTACCAACCGAGCAATCAGTGCCAACAGTCAGACAACGCTTTCCACTACGTTTTTTCCCATTTGCAATTGGGTATTTTACATCTGCAACCCGCACATCATGAAGCACGCAGCCATTAGCTAGAGCTTTATCTACTAGGTCATCTTCATCTCTTAAAAGGTTGTGAAGCCCTGAGGCTAGATCATACCCCATGCCTAATGCAGCTTTTAAAACCGACTTCCACGCGTCAGAGATTATGCCACCTCGATTGGCTACTCCTATAACGAGTGTTTTAGCGCCCGCAGCTTTTGCTTCTGCTAGTGTCATATCCTGGATGCCGAGGTCTGCCCCACAGCCGTTCATGCGAAATTGAGCAATGGCATTCTCTGGGCGCCAATCCTTAATTCCAATCGCCACCTTGGCGGCGAGCTGATCAGGGGCATCACCCAAAAACAGTAGGTAAGGTGTTTTAATCATGGCACTCTCCATCAAGTTCTTTACACAATTTAATCTAATTAAGGTAAAATCTAACCACAATTACGCACCGCCTACCATCATAAATGAATTTTTATTTGAATAATTTTCAATATTGTCAAATAATCTTCTAATTAAATTAAATTAAATATAATTATAATAGTTTAATACCAAAATGAGTCGTAGAATCATCCATATGAAGCTTTCCTAGATACAAATGCACTTGCGGCATAAGAACCAAAATAATATTCTATTAACACACTACCCGTAATTTAATCAGCCGAGGTCCAAAATGTCCTTTCGCCAACAGCCAGAACCAATATCCCGGCCAAACCGATGCCAATTGTTTGGCCCTGGGTCTCGCACAAGCCTTTTCTCAAAGATGGCGGTAAGTGCCGCCGACGTCATAAACTTGGACCTTGAGGATAGCGTAGCGCCCTCAGATAAAGATCAAGCTCGAAAAAATGTAATTGCGGCCACCCATGATGTGGAGTGGGGTAATAAAACGCTTTCCGTGCGTATCAACTCTCTGGATACGCCATATTGGTATCGAGATGTTGTGGATCTCTTGGAACAAGCAAGCAACCGGCTTGATCAAATCATGATCCCAAAGGTTGGGTGCGCTGCAGACATATATGCAGTGGATGCGTTGGTAACTGCTATTGAGGCAGCAAAGAACAGGCCCAAACCAATCTCCCTAGAAGTTATTATTGAAAGTGCTGCAGGCATCTCACACGTCGAAGAAATTGCTTCAAGTTCACAACGGCTAGTAGCAATATCCCTTGGTGCGGCAGACTTTGCAGCCAGCATGGGCATGCAAACTACGGGAATAGGCGGGACTCAGGAGAATTATTATATGTTAAGCGGAGGGCAGAAATACTGGTCTGACCCATGGCACTGGGCACAGGTAGCAATTGTTGCCGCTTGCCGTTCCAATGGTCTTTTGCCAGTTGATGGGCCCTTTGGAGATTTCAGTGATGAAGAGGGCTTTAGAGCTCAAGCGCGGCGGTCAGCAACCTTAGGAATGGTTGGCAAGTGGGCGATACACCCCAAGCAAATCGGCCTTTCTAATGAAATTTTTACCCCATCAAAGGAGGCGGTCGACGAGGCTCGTGAGATTTTAGCCGCTATGGAGCAGGCCAAGACGAATGGTGAGGGCGCCACAGTTTTCAAGGGGCGTCTTGTTGATATAGCCTCAATTAAGCAAGCTGAGGTAATTGTTCAACAATTTGAAATGATCAATAGCGCGTAAAAAGTTATTTAAAGTTAAAGTTTATTTGAGTTATGTTGTATTTTAAGCGTGCTAAGCGCATACAGTTTAAGAAGAGATTTCTTGAGGCCAATCATGACCAACTATCTTGAGTTTGAGAGAACCCTGGCGGAAATTGAGGGAAAAGCTGAAGAGCTGCGTGCGATGGCACGTGACAATGAAGAAATGGATGTCAAAGCGGAAGCCAACGCGCTCGATAAAAAAGCTAGTGAAATTTTGGATGAGCTTTATGCAAAGTTAACACCATGGCGGAAATGTCAGGTAGCTCGTCACCCTGACCGGCCCCATTGTAAAGATTATATAAAAGCTCTTTTTCAAGAATATACGCCCCTGGCAGGCGACCGTAATTTTGCTGATGACCACGCTGTAATGGGCGGTCTTGCCCGGCTTGGTGATGTTCCAGTTATGGTTATTGGCCATGAAAAGGGAAACGATACAAAATCTCGAATTGCGCGTAATTTTGGGATGGCTAGGCCGGAAGGTTATCGCAAGGCTATTCGCTTAATGGATCTGGCTGACCGCTTTGGTCTTCCAGTGATATCGCTAATAGACACACCTGGTGCCTATCCTGGAAAAGGAGCTGAAGAACGCGGGCAGTCTGAAGCCATTGCACGGTCTACTGAAAAATGTTTGCAACTCAAAGTACCACTGATTTCAGTGATTATAGGCGAGGGCGGTTCTGGTGGCGCAGTAGCATTTGCAACAGCAAATAAACTAGTCATGCTGGAACACTCAATCTATGCAGTTATCAGTCCTGAGGGTTGCGCTTCAATATTGTGGAAAGATGCTGAAAAAATGCGCGAAGCTGCTGAAGCTCTTCGATTGACCGCTCAGGATTTAAAAAACTTGGGGATTTGTGATAAAATAATTTCAGAACCTAAAGGCGGCGCGCACAGAGATCCGATAGCCACTATGCAATCAGTAGGTAAGGCTTTAGTCAAAATATTAGATGACCTTGCCAAAAAAAGCCCTAGTGGCCTGATGCATGATCGTCGTCAAAAATTTTTAGATGTTGGAACAAAAGGGTTAGCTGCTTAAAGCCATTTACCACATTTTTTTTTCGCACAAAATTTTCATTATTTATCAGAATCTTGGCTATACGTATCAGACATTTTGGTCGTTATTTGAAGTCTGTGCGCGCAAAATATCACCCATGGTTGGAAGTTCCCTTGGAGAAGGATCCCAAAGTCCTGATCGAAGAATGGATCGGGCGCATTGCCCATAAATCTCAGAAATTGTTATGACGACAACACTCCGAGGATTTTGACCTTTCTGTTCAAATCTTTTAAGTAATTTGGCTGCTGTAGTAACAATGGTACTCCCATTCACTCTAATTACACTCTCTTGTCCAAAAACCATAAATAAAAAAGAAACAATACCATCTTCATCAATATTCCGCAATGAATCTATGCGGTTATTACCACGCCAATCAGGCATTACTAGCGTAGTGTCATCCAATTCTACAACCACTGGTCCATTGTCACCTCGGGGACTTGCATCATTCCCACTAGCTCCGACTGTACTTAGAATGCAAAGCCTTGCAGCTTTGATCCAAGCTCTGTACTAGGCTGTCATCTTTGTAGCTACTTTGACCAAACTAGCTTGGCTTGGCTTGGCTCGCCGTAGAGCGCTTCAAGAGTTTCAATGTCTATGCCAGAAATCATTCTTCAAATCCCACTTCTGCCATTAACTCTTTTGATCGCTTTTCTACAGCAGCTTCCATAATAGACATAAATTCTTCAACCGGTTTATTTTTAGAAATTGGGTCCATAAACTCAACAATAGCAGTACCTTTTTTTCTCAAAATGCTACGCTTTGGCCAAAATATACCAATATTTATAGCAACGGGGACGCAATCTTGCCCTAACTGTTTATAAAGAGCTCCTGTACCCCTTTTATATGGTTTTTTTTGTCCGGGAGCTACACGCGTACCTTGTGGGTAAATTACTAGCTGTCCAGGATCTGCCTTCCCTGCAGCTCCATCCAAAACCATCTTATTTATAGCAGCCGCTCGTTTGCCTCGGTCAACTGGGATACAACCCAACCGATAAGCATACTGTCCCAAAATTGGTGTAAATAAAAGTTGACGTTTCATGATAAACTTTGGACGAGGCAAACAACTAAAGATTACAATTACATCAAAAAAAGATTGATGTTTGGCTGCAACCAATACCTCACCATGTGGAACCTTGCCCCGGACTTCAACTTTCAATCCAATCATCCAGCCAGCGGTCCAAATGACCCACCAACAGTAGCATTTTGCCGCCAGCAACGCTCCTTTGGGGCTCACGATCATTGGAACTAAAAAAATTACAGCAACCACAAACATAGAAACGTACATTTGAAAATTAAAGAGCAGAGACCTTATCCACTGCAATGCATTTCTCATTATGGCTCCATTAACTTTGTTTTACCAAGCTCTTACTAAACAATGGGTATCATTTTTTTCTCTGCCCTAAAGGTTTAATCTTGGAATTTATCAAGTAGCCGTTTTAAATATTGGCGTTCTTCGGATGGGCGCTCTAACCCACCTGATCGTTTACGTATTTCATCCATCAGTGCTTGCGACCTAAGTCGCTGTTCTTCTTCGGGGAGCATCTGCTCACCCGCTCCCAATTGACCACTTGCGCCTAAATCACGACCCAACGGATCTAAATTAAAATTATTTTGTGATCCTTCACCTGTTCTTTGATCGTTTGGCGTCACGCCCTGTCCTTGCATTGGTTCCGTAGTCTGTGCATCTCTTAGTTTTTGCATTCCGTCGCGCAAAGCATCAATGACTTTTGATTGATTATTTATGGCATTGGGTAGATTTCCACGTTCTAGATTTTGAACGGCCTGATCCATTATACGGCGAGCTTTATCGAGGGCGCGGCGGGCAGGCAAATCAGTCACTGCGCCATTTCCTAGTAGATTGCCACGTTGTCGTTCCAGCTCTTTTTGTAAATTTCTTTGCTGTTCTGCTAAAGATTGATTATTTTTTTTCTCCAACTCACTCAAGTTATCATTGTCGCTGAAAGGCTTATCATTTCTTTGATCATCTTGACTGGATTTATTCCGTTTTCTGTCTTGGAAATCTCTAAATGTTTGGTCAGACAACTGTTGTTGTTGTCGCAAAGTTTCAGTTAAATCCTTCATGGATTGCTGACTGCCGTTTCTATTCTCTTCGCCATTTTGTCCTGGTTGCGATGGCACTGATTGTAAATTTTGCATTAACCGATTTATCTCTTCAAGCAACTCTTGAGCCTCGGCCATTCGTCCATCTTCCATAAACTCGCGCAACTTGTCCATCATCTTTTGTAGTTCGCCCTGAGTTACGGCTTTTCCCGTCTGCCGACTACCATCGCTTACCTCACCCCGAGCCAGATTACGTTCAGAAAACTCTGATATATAGTCATTCTGGGCATCCCTTAACTCATCTATGAGTCGAGAAATCTCGTCTGAATTTGCTCCATTTTTAATCGCTTCTTCCAACTTCTCTTGGGCCCTTGCCAATTTTTTTATGGCTTGGTCTAGGTCACCATCCTCCACCTCAATAGATAACTCCCAGAGTAGCTCTGCAATGGTTTCAATATTTTTATCAGTTACATGGTTGATATCAGTCGCCTCTAACTGTGTTATTATTTTCTTCAAGCTGGCAGCATCTTCTAAATCACGAAAAATCTCTACTGGTTTAGTTGAAATGGCGCGCAGTATTTGAGTGACACGCCTGATATTTTTTTTAGACCACAAAATATCACGTCGTTGTTCAATTAACGCATTTGCAAGAGGATCAAAGAACTGTCGGGCAGGTAAAATAATCTCATGTAATGCGGACTTGCCTGTTTGACGGCGAATGTCAGACACTTGAAAAACCATGAAAACTGGGAGGTGTGCCCAAACATGTTTTGATAAGTTTTCCACTAAACTTTCAGAAAAGTTTGAACGATCCCCCGAGATTGTGAGCGGTAAAGGCAGCTCAATGTCCAGTTGAATGTCAGGTTCAGTTTCCAACCCATGACGCCGATCCACTTTAGCCAAATTAAGGCTCACTGTGGCCATGCCAGCCGTTACTCCAAAATCATCACTTGCGTTGAAGCTCTGAGTAAACTGACCCAAGCCATCAACATTGACATCATTCAGGATATCAACCTTTGGCTGCTGATCTTTAATGACATCAAATGTCCAAGTTATATCAACCGGTCCCCGAAGATTTACTTGCCCAGACTGTCCAATTGTAAGCCGTTGGTCTTCATCCAAAGCTTGATTTAGCTTCTCAGCCCCTGACGAAATAGTTTCATTAACAATAAAAGTACCAGGTTCACCATAAAACCTAAAAATGAGAATACTATCCTGTGGAACACTTAATGATTTACCAATAACATCATTAAGATAGACCATTGGCCGCCCAGTATAAGACGGTGGCTGTAGCCAGCCCTCCCAAATAAGACCGGGAATAGTAGTTGTTATTTGGCTTTGTTCCGAATTCCTTAGTGTATAAAAATTTCCAAAAATGATTCCTAATAGTAAAATTAAAAATGATATGTGACGTAACGCAAATGGATCTTGGGAGGCTAATTTAAAATCAAGGCTTGGGCTCTTCGCTTCTTTGGCTTTTGCGAGCATATTCGAAAGGTGTTCATTCCAAAGTTCCTTCGATCCAACATCATCCTTGCCCGTAGCTTGTAAATCTTGAAGTGTTGCGAGCGGACGGCTTGGCAAACTTTGGTCTAAACGCGCAAAGGCTTGGGCCAATGTCGGATATGAAAACCAAATCCGAACATACCAGAGGCTCCCAAGTAGAGCCACAAATCCACAGCAAGTTGCTACAACAATAAATTCAGTTGGCCATAAGTCTATATGCCCAAGAAAGGAAATTCCTAAGCTCAGAAATACTATTGAAAGCAGCGGCCAAAATGCCTGCATGATCCGTTCAGACCAAAGCCCTATATATGTCAGCCAAACTACAAGCTTTATATTAGGAGTTATCTGATCGGTCATTCAAGTCTTTTGGGGGTTGGTGAGTTAATACCATTTTGGAAGGACGTCTCGGTTAATCATATCGTCTAAGCTTGGCCTTTCACGAATAACCGCAAATTGGCTACCACTTACCATGACTTCAGGAATGAGTGGACGCGAATTATATTCACTTGCCATAACTGCTCCATATGCTCCCGCACTATGAAAAGCCACGAGGTCGCCCGCTAGCATACTCGGTAACGATCGGCCCTTTGCAAATGTATCTCCACTTTCACAAACAGGCCCAACAACATCATAGTTTTCGTATTCTGCGTCACATATTGGCTGCTGTACGGGTGTAATTTCATGGTGAGCACCATACAGTGCAGGTCGTATCAAATCATTCATAGCTCCGTCTATAATAAGAAATTTACGATCCTCTCCTGACTTAACATAAATGATTTCACTGACCAAAATACCAGCGTTTCCAACTATGAAACGGCCAGGTTCAATTTCAATTTGACAACCCAGATGACCAACCTTCTCACGAACTAATGCAGCATAATCTTCAGGTGTTGGTGGGTTGTCGTTTATACTTTTATAAGCAATTCCAAGCCCACCACCCAAGTCAAGGCGACTTATTTCATGTCCGTCCGCACGCAAAATCTCAGTCAACTCGGCAACCATTTCATAGGCCAGCCCATAAGGCTCCAGCTCAGTCAGCTGGGATCCTATATGCACGTCTATCCCAACAACTTTTAATCCCGGCAATTTAGCAGCCATTGCAAAGACCTCACGCGCTCTTAAAATTGGTATTCCAAATTTGTCCTCTTTTTTACCAGTAGAAATCTTGGAGTGCGTCTTTGCATCTACATTCGGATTAATTCGAATTGTGATTGGCGCAACCTGTCCTATCTCAGTAGCGACTTCGGATAGTGCCTGCATTTCAGGTTCACTTTCGACATTAAATTGCCGAATTCCGCCACCTAGTGCAATTACCATTTCAGCCCGGGTCTTTCCCACACCAGAGAAAACAATTAGTTCACCAGGCACTCCAGCACTACGGGCTCTGGCGTATTCCCCACCAGAGACTACGTCCATGCCGGCACCTGCATCAGCTAGAAGTTTCAATATTGCTTGGTTAGAGGCAGCCTTCATTGCATAGAAAACTTGATGGTCCATGCTCTCTAATGCGGAATCAAAAAGTTGAAAATGGTGAAGCAATGCAGCGGACGAATAAAGGTAAAACGGTGTACCAACCTCAGCTGCAATTTTTGAAATTGGAACATCTTCAGCACACATGGTGCCATCGCGATAAGTAAAGTAATCCATTGCCCGTACCTTTGAGTATACTAAAATTTATATCATGCTAAGAAAATCACACAACGCCTTTACCTTGAAATTTTCCATACAGTGACAAAGAGCATCAGTTTATTCATTTGATCGTAAAAATACTTAGAAACGTTCAACTCATCCAAAATATAAAAATCTAATTTTTACCTATTTGACTGCGCAAAAATAGGTAGAGCGGTAAACCACAGCTTAGACCTATACCAAAAGTTGCTAAAATAGCTATTGAATGCCAGTATTGGCGACTTTTATACACCTCAAAGATAATCCAAACGCTCAGCACCGTCGCTGCTATTGTGAGATCCCAAACTAAACCAATGCTGGCAGTATTCATAGTCCACGCATCTACCATCACCGCCAAATTCAACCCCTCAGCACGGAACCATTGGATAAAGTACCACATTGGGTGCACGGCGCCCCATAATGCCAGAGCCAAGTAAATAATTCGCATCGCTGTAATTCCTCAATCGTATTCCACCCCAGAAGTATATTTCTCAACAGAAGGTCTTTCAGGCGGGCCGTCAGCACCACAGGCGACAAGAACAAAAACCATTAAACAGACGAAGCATTTCATTTTAAAGCCTCCTCCCAACGCGCAATTTGCAATCGAACTTGCTCAGGTGCCGTACCACCATAAGACATTCGTGAAGCCACAGAATTTTCTACACTTAGTACGTCATAAACTTCACTTCTAATGCCAGAATGGACAGATTGCATTTGCTTTAATGTCAAACCTGGTAAATCACAGTCTTGTACTTCAGCCAATGCAACTAGGCGTCCCGTAACCTCATGTGCTTCCCTAAAGGGCATATCAAGTACCCTCACCAACCAGTCCGCTAAATCAGTAGCAGTCGAGAAGCCTGACGCCGCGGCTATCTGCAGGTTGTCGCAGTTCGCCACCATATCACTCACCATGCCTACCATAGCAGCTATCGCCAGAATTAGATTATCAGCAGCATCAAAGACCTGCTCTTTATCTTCCTGCATATCTTTTGAATATGTCAACGGAAGGCCCTTCATTACCATCATGAGGGCCACATTTGCTCCAAATATACGACCTATTTTGGCACGTATCAGTTCAGCGGCATCTGGATTTTTCTTTTGCGGCATTATGGAAGAGCCAGTTGAAAATTTATCTGAAAGGGTAACAAATCGAAACTGAGCAGAGGACCAAATCACCAACTCTTCGGCAAAGCGACTTAAGTGCATTGCGCAAATGCTGGCACAGCTAAGAAACTCAAGTGCAAAATCACGATCAGACACACTATCTAATGAATTCGCAGTAGGACAGTCAAAGCCCAACTCTTTCGCTGTCATGTCGCGGTCTATCGGAAAAGATGTACCAGCAAGGGCTGCGGCACCTAAAGGACTTTCATTCATTCGCCGTCTTGCATCTTCGAAACGAGATTTGTCTCTTGCTAACATTTCGACGTACGCCATCATATGATGGCCCCATGTCACAGGCTGGGCAGTTTGCAGATGTGTAAAGCCAGGCATAATCCACTCAGTGCCTAACTTAGCTTGACGCAAAAATGCTGACATAAGTGCTTCAATACCTGAAATAGCAGCATCTGTTTGATCCCGTACCCACAAACGAAAATCAGTTGCAACTTGGTCATTACGGCTCCGACCGGTATGTAAACGTCCAGAAGCATCACCAATTAACTCCGCCAAGCGAGCTTCAACGTTCATGTGGATATCTTCAAACTCCACTCTAAATGGAAATTTTTTATCCTTAATTTCTGATAAGATGGTAAGAAGCCCTTCACGAATGGCTACACAGTCGCTATCTGATATAATACCGACGGCGCCCAACATGGCGGCGTGCGCACGGCTGCCCTGAATATCTTGTGCTGCCATACGCTGATCAAACGCAATCGAAGCATTAATAGCTTCCATAATTGCGTCTGGTCCATCAGCGAAGCGTCCGCCCCACATTTTATTTTGGGATCTAGTCATAGTTGAAACCTTTAGGAGTGTGTAATGCGCCTCATACTTATTGCTGCTCTTTATACGGCCATTGCCTCCACTGCAAATGCAGACATGGCAAAACTTGAGTCATTAAAAGTTGACGATATGAGAAAACTTCAGTTCCACAAAGTCAGCAAACTAATTCCGAAAAGTCAATTCATCAAAGCAGACGGTGTCTCAGCTACATTATCAGAGCTACACGGAAAGGTTGTTTTATTGAATTTTTGGGCAACCTGGTGCGCACCATGCCGAAAAGAAATGCCCCAGCTTTCTGAACTACAGCGTTTGTTGAGTGGAGACGATTTCGAAGTATTGACTATAGCCACTGGACGTAATGATCCAGTTAAAATGGAATTATTTTTTGATGAAATTGGGATTAAAAACCTACCCCTTCATCGTGACCCGCAACAATTACTTGCACGCAATCTGGGGGTTTTGGGGCTACCAGCTAGCATCATACTTGATAGAGATGGACGTGAGGTTGCACGGATGCTTGGCGATGCTAATTGGAGTAGCGAAAATGCAATTGCAATTTTAAAGACCATTATTTCAAATTAGTTCTTTCTAAGTTTTTAGCCATGCCAGATATTTTTTGGTGACGAAAGCAATTCAAGGTATGATTATTAAATAGCCCACATGCTTCCATCCAAGCATAAACTATTGTTGGACCACAAAATTTAAACCCGTATTTTTTCAAGTCCTTTGAGATTTTAGAACTAAGGGGTGATTGTGTGGGCACTTGGGCGTGGCCTGCATAGCCACCATTAATTGGTACCCCACCTACATAGCCCCATATCCTGTCGCTGAATGACATATCTGACTCAAGCCGTAGGTAGGCCTGTGCATTCCCAATAGTAGACTCAATTTTACCCCGATGGCGTATAATATCCGAGTTCTGTAATAACGTATTTACCTCTTCTGATCCCCATTGCGCTATAATTTGAGGATCAAATCCAGCAAAAGCTAACCGAAAGGCATCTCGTTTTTTTAAAATTGTAATCCAACTTAGGCCCGCCTGAAAACCATCTAACATCAATTTCTCCCATAGAGCTCGACTATCATACTCAGGTATTCCCCATTCTTTATCGTGGTAGTCTAAATATATTTGATCTGACCCAACCCAACCGCAGCGTTTCATTTTAGTTTCCTACTTTTTCACTTTAGAAATATCTTCTGCAGAATAACCGTTGCAGTCCAAGTCATACCTTAATCCCAACATAAATTTATCTTTATCTCATTAATTTTAATTACAGAAATCAATTAAATACCATTTTCTGAGAAGTAAATTTCTCAGAATGGCTTGCGCATTCGCATTATCATTTATATTTCTCATATTAAGCTTAGATAGGAAACTTGCCTGATCAATTAGAATAAGTCCTCACGCAAAAGATAAATAATACCAAAGGAGAATTTTGATGACCAATATCATTATTGCATCAGCAGCACGCACAGCTGTTGGAAGTTTCGGTGGGGCATTTGCAAATACTCCAGCACATGATCTTGGCAGTGCGGTCTTGAAGGCGGTCGTAGTACGCGGCAAAATAGACAAATCCGAAGTTGATGAAACAATATTAGGCCAAGTATTAACAGCAGGCCAAGGCCAAAATCCAGCGAGGCAAGCCCATATAAATGCTGGCCTTTCCGTTAAGGCAGCTGCGTGGAGTATAAATCAGGTCTGTGGTTCAGGACTTCGTGCCGTAGCCCTAGGCGCCCAGCATATTCAACTGGGAGATGCAAATATCGTGGTGGCTGGTGGTCAGGAAAATATGACGCTATCTCCCCATGTTTCGCATCTGCGCAGCGGCACAAAAATGGGTGATGTTAAATATATCGACAGCATGATCCGCGACGGACTTTGGGATGCATTCAATGACTATCACATGGGTCAAACGGCTGAGAACGTGGCTGAAAAATGGCAAATCAGCCGTGAGGAGCAAGATGAGTTTGCTTTAGAAAGCCAACACAAAGCAGAAGCTGCACAAAAGGCTGGAAAGTTTTTTGAAGAAATAATCGCCTTTTCAATAAAATCTCGAAAAGGCGATACGATCGTCGAAGCAGATGAATATCTTCGGCACAGTGCCACAATTGAAGCAATGCAAAAGATGAGGCCTGCATTTTTGCGTGTAGGTGGGTCTGTTACTGCCGCTAATGCATCAGGCTTAAACGATGGAGCGGCAGCAGTATTGCTTATGACGGCAGCTTCTGCTGAAAAACGTGGGATTGAGCCACTGGCTAGAATAGCTAGCTATGCAACAGCTGGGCTCGACCCCTCAATAATGGGTGCTGGACCAATTTATGCAAGCAAGAAGGCACTAGATAAAGCTGGTTGGTCAGTTAGCGACTTGGATTTAGTAGAGGCAAATGAAGCTTTTGCCGCGCAAGCCTGTGCGGTAAATAAAGATATGGGCTGGGATCCTGCAATAGTTAATGTCAATGGCGGTGCGATCGCAATTGGGCACCCAATTGGCGCCTCTGGCTGTCGAATTTTGAATACATTGCTATTTGAGATGAAGAGGCGTGATGCCAAACGCGGTCTCGCCACTTTATGTATTGGTGGCGGAATGGGTGTCGCTATGTGCGTTGAACGCCCCTAGATAAATTAATCTCTAACAAAATACTGGAATTAACAGGTAAATTAACAGTACAGTTTGATATTCTTTACGAAATATAGTTGCTTATAATTATCCTTTAATGTAATTACGTTTCGTAGAAAGTAATTTAGTAGGAGTGGATTATGTCTCGTATTGCCTTAGTAACTGGCGGATCCCGAGGCATCGGCGCAGCGATATCCAAAGCACTTAAAGCCGGTGGCTACACTGTTGCGGCAACGTTCTCCAGCAATGACCAAAAAGCAGAGGAATTTACTGAAGAGACTGGTATTAAAACCTACAGGTGGGATGTGGCTGACTACGATGCTTGCGCTTCAGGAATTTCTAAAATTGAATCTGACCTCGGCTTCATTGATGTACTAGTCAATAATGCCGGTATCACCCGCGATGCTCCATTTCATAAAATGACGCGCGATCAGTGGACTGATGTGATGAGAACTAACCTCGACGGCGTATTCAACATGACACATCCTATATGGCCTGGCATGCGCAATCGAAAATTTGGGCGGATTATAAATATTTCGTCGATTAATGGTCAGAAAGGTCAGTTTGCCCAAACTAATTATTCCGCAGCTAAAGCCGGCGACATCGGATTTACAAAAGCGTTAGCCCAAGAAGGCGCACGGGCAGGAATAACTGTGAACGCAATCTGTCCAGGTTACATTGCAACCGAAATGGTTATGGCAGTACCTGAAAAAATAAGGGACAGCATCGTTGCTCAAATTCCAGTAGGTCGCCTCGGACAAGCGAGCGAAATAGCCCGCTGCGTTATGTTTCTAGCCTCTGATGAAGCAAGTTTCATAACTGGGACAACGCTTACTGCAAATGGAGGCCAGTATATGGTGTAACCAGTTCGCTGTATCCGTACATAGTGCGAAACGAAATGTAGCGTTTTTTTAGCCAACTAGTCCAGTTATACCCTCAAGCCTCAGATAATCTAAAAATTTCTTCTTTTAAAAATAATTTTTCTTTTTTCATTTTTGTAACTTCTAAATGATTTGCATAAGGAAGCTTTTGGGCCGTCTCCACTGCTTGATCAAGGCTAACGTGCTTTCGTTGCAACGCAGCGATTCTGGAATTAATGTTCATAGTTCCTCCTCTCGATTTGCGCTATACTTAACTTAAACACAAAAGCTGTAGTATGTCACGACAAGGATTCAACAAGATGTGGTATTACAATAATTTGAGCAAAAAATTGCCCAGTTCTCAGGAATTCCATGCAAATTGTCCACCATCACGCAATATGGAGGAAATTTCTGGTCTATAATCAGATTGATTTTTTTTATTTTTTGTATTTGGGTGCAAACTTTTTGTTGGCAACAGTTGAAAGTCTGCTCGACCAAATTTACGCGCCCTAACCAATACCAAATGTGCTGGACGCTCATCACGTGGAGCTAAGGGCTGAACCGAGATGGAACCGAGCCGCCCCTTAAGTCCAGCCAGTACATCAGGCAAGCGCTCAACTCGTTGTATGAGAGTAAGATAACCTTTTGGTCTCAGGCGCTTGGCAGCTGTTTCGCACCAGTGTGAAAGTGGTACTTGCTCCGTCCTCCCAGATGCTCGTCCAAACTCCGGAGAGGCCGATGAAGATTCTGCCTCAAAATACGGTGGGTTCATAATGACCTGGTGGAATTGTAAATTATAAAATGGAGTTGGCTGAGACGATACATTACCTACTTCAACGTCAAATGTGAAATTATTTTGAGAAGCATTTTCTCGAGCAAGCTCGGCATATCCTGAAATAATTTCCACTCCAAACAACTTCAATTCAGGGATCCGAACTGCTAAACATAAGCTTGCGACCCCAACTCCACATCCCAACTCTAGAATGTGGTCACCGGGTTGAGCAGGACAGGCTGCAGCCAACAATACTGGATCTATACCAGCACGATATCCAACTTTCGGCTGGTTAAGTAGCAATTTACCACCCAAAAAACCATCTTGTGTTATATCCAAGGACTTCCCATATCTATGTTGTTATCTCGCAGCACAGAAGCCGCAATAAAGTGGTCACGATCTGCAACCATCAAACGCTGCGGCAATATGCCAATACTACCTTCCAAAATACTGCTATTTACGTCAAATTCGAAGCAGGCTATATGTTTGCCTTGTAATAGAACTTTAGCAAATGCCATTACTGTTGGGTCGGTGGTGCGCAACAATTCTTTCATTCTTCAGGCATAGTGGGCGACGCTAGTGTTTGTCGAGACATTTGGAAAAATGTATGACTTTAAGTGGTACTAGATCAATCCCTCCCAACCGGCTTGCACATCTGCTAGCCGAGGACCTTGAACAAGTTAATGAGCTGATCCAGTCGTATATGAAATCAGACTACGCCCCCCGTATACCAGAGGTAACAACCCATTTAGTTGGCGCTGGGGGTAAAAGGCTTCGCCCAATGCTGACTCTTGCTGCGGCACGCATGTGCGGCTACTCAGGCCCCTTTCACATTCATCTCGCAGCGACTGTTGAGTTTATTCATACGGCCACACTGTTGCATGATGACGTCGTAGATGAGAGCACCCGAAGGCGCGGCAGGCCTACCGCAAACTTGCTTTGGGACAACCAGTCGAGTGTTTTAGTTGGAGATTATTTGTTTTCACGCGCTTTTCAACTTATGGTTGAGACCAAAAATTTGCGTATCCTAGACATTCTTGCCAATGCCTCAGCCACAATCGCTGAAGGGGAAATACTACAACTCACAGCCTCAAAAGATATAACCACGACTGAAGAAATTTATTTTAAAGTAATTCGAGGAAAAACTGCAGCCCTTTTTGCAGCGGCAATGGAAGTTGGTGCGGTCATAGCTGAACAAGATGTAAAAATTGTTCAAGCCTTGCGTGACTATGGTGACGCTCTTGGCATATCGTTTCAAATTGTTGACGATTTATTAGATTATCTCGGTACAGACGCGATTGGTAAAAATATTGGTGATGATTTTCGTGAACAGAAACTAACCCTACCAGTCATAAAAGCTATAGCGTCTGCAAGTCAAAAAGAACAAACTTTTTGGACAAAATGTATTGTAAAAGGTGAACAAGCCAATAATGATTTTGAAAATGCATTAGCCATAATGACTAAACATAAGTCTTTAGAACTAACCCGCCTGCAAGCTTTAGCCTTTTCAAAAAAAGCCAAACTGGCACTTAACGCCGTTCCAGATAGCAATCTTAAGGAAATATTAATCGACTTAGCTGATTACGTTGTTGAGCGGATAAACTAATATTGGCCTAGCATTGGTCCTGCAACAGTCCACCATTTTGGATTTTGTTTTGAAATCATTTTAGAGCATCGCTTTGCCTGATCCAAAGTCTCAAATAGAGCAAAACAGGTAGCACCAGATCCGGACATTCTAGCCAGAATCGGGTTGCATTGTTTTAGCTGCTTTAAAACAATATTGATGACCGGTTGTATCAAGGTGGCTGGTTGCTCCAAATCATTACGGTGTTCATAAAACCAATTACGCCAACCTTTTTCATTTTTAGGAAAACTATTCATAGAGGCATTATTTTTTTTAATCAGCTTTTTGAATATATCCTCAGTTTTGATGGCCACTCCTGGATTAACCAAGCAACAAAATAATTCAGGAAAATTCAACACTGGTGAAATGACTTCTCCAACACCTTGCATTAATACTGGCTTGGAGTGCATGCAGACTGGCACATCTGCTCCCAATTGGAGTTGGCTTGAAACATTTGGGACAGGCAATTCCCAAACTTTAGCCATCGCCTTTAAGGTGGCAGCAGCATCCGCGCTCCCACCTCCAATACCAGCTGCAACGGGCATGCTTTTGTGAAGCGTGATTTTGCTAGTGCATCGAGAGGGAAACAAGCGAGTTGCGCGCAAAATTAAATTATTTTCGCAAACTGGTAGTTTCTTGGCTTGCGGACCAACTATATTTAATTCAGTTTTATTGGCTTTACTAAGCGTGATCCATTCACCACAGTCTAAAAATGTTACCAAACTCTCAATTTGGTGTAGTCCATCCTCGCGATGCTTAAGGATGTGTAAACATATATTTATCTTAGCAGGTGCGCAGTGCCTAATCGTCATCAGCTACCTTTAATGGCAATCGATCTTCTTTAAGCAAAACAGCATCAAGGCCAATATCTAATTTTTCCCGAACTCTGGAGGGATCAATGTCCCCTAGTTCAGTATCTTTTGTTATAAAACTTAGCGCCCGACGCCATTGGAACCGTGCCTCTATTTTTCGTCCAACCGCCCAATAGCTATCCCCCAAATGATCATTGACGATGGGATCAGTCGCCATTAATTCTGCTGCCCGCTCGAGCTGGGAAACTGCTTCATTATAATAGCCTAGTTTGTATTGAACCCATCCGAGGCTATCAATTATGTAGCCAGCCTTCGGCTGCGCAGCTACGGCGAGTTCAATCATGGAAAGCGCTTCTTCTAGCCGTTCTCCACGCTCAACGAGAGAATATCCCAAGTAGTTTAACACCTGAAATTGGTTTGGTGACAACTCAAGCGCATAATCAAAGTCACGCATAGCGGAGGCCCAATCACCAGCTCGTTCATGTGCAATAGCACGTACATAAAAATTGTACCAATGCTTGGCCTCTGGCGTTTTTATAATGTCAATTGCCACGTCATACGCTTTTATCGCATCATCGAATTGACCGTCTTGCCTTAATAGATTGCCCAATGCGTCATGCACACTGCGCACCGAAGAAAAGCTCTCAGATAATTGAGTCAATACTTCAATTGCAGTCTCTGTTTTCCCAATATACGCCAGCGCCTGTGCTCGACCTAATTCCGCTTTTACAAACGCGGGGTGACTGCGCGGCACGGAATCATAGGAGGCTATGGCCAAATCATAGTTTTTTAGCTCTTCAAGCAGCTGCGCGGATAATAGTACAGCATTTATGTTTTGCGGCGCCAAATAGCTTGCAAGCCGAGTATATAGAAGTAATCCGTCTTGGCTTTCTCCATCTTGTAAGGCGAGAGCTAAAAATAAAAAAACCTCACCCACACCTTCACTCGCGTTGGTAATAATATCAAAATCTATAGCTGCTCCGGCCTTAATTCTGGAAATCAATGCACGCACCTCCTCATCGTCAGTGTCATCATAAATTTTTGTCAAAAATGTAACAGCATCTTGCTGCCGCTCAAGTTGTACTAAAATTTGTGCATAAGCTTGGCGCCCCCGCGGAGACAAAATGACCGGCGCGGATCCTTTGACCTCTAGAATAATGCCAGCACTCTCAAAGTCACCAACCGAGGCGAGCGCCAGCGCCTTTTGGTAGATAGAAAAGCTTTGCATACCTTGCGATTTGGATGCAGCATCAAATGCTTCCAGAGCATCGCTTACTTCTCCAAGGCCCATAAGAGCCCACCCCTTTAGTAGCCCGTCAACGGCAGGCCCAGCAACCCCATCAACTGCCAATTGGTCGATTGCACCTTTGTAATTTCCAGTTTTAAAAGCATGTGTTATTTTTAGTGCTCTTATCAGCGTAGGGTTTTCTGAGTTATTGTTTAAGAGTTCAGTTAGAGCATGGGCTTTATTAACTTCACCAGCAGCAAGGAACGTAAACATGGCTTGATCAATTATGCTTTTATTTTCTGGGGACTGTTCAAGAGCCCGAGAAAAATAATCTGATGCAACTCCATAATTGTGGTTAACCGCCGCCTGGCGTGCGGCAAGATAGGGTCCAGAGGCATCCTGCGAATAGGCTGCTGTAGAAATAAAGCCAGCTAATATTGTCGACTTAACAAAAACCGCCAAACTACGAAACACAAGCGCAACCTCTATTTTAAGTTTTAAATACGTTGAATTAGTTAATGATTTAAAATTATGCATAACTCAAATTCTCTCATTCAATAATAAAAACTTACTACATATTTGGATAATTTGGTCCGTCACCACCCTGTGGCGTTACCCACGTAATGTTTTGGCTCGGATCTTTGATATCACAGGTTTTACAGTGGACACAGTTTTGAAAGTTAATTACGAACCTGGACTTTTTATCCTCTTCTTCCAATACTTCATAAACTCCCGCTGGGCAGTAGCGTTGAGCAGGCTCAGCATATTCTGGCAAATTTATTTCAATCGGTACCGTTGGGTTCCGCAGCTGTAAGTGTGGAGGCTGATTTTCCTCATGGTTTGTCATCGCAAAACTCACGTTGGTAAGGCGGTCAAATGATAATTTTCCATCTGGTTTGGGGTAATTAATTTTTGGATAGTCCACCGCTTTGCCAGTTGATTGTGCATCACTTTTGCCGTGTTTGAGTGTTCCAAATAAGCTAAATTTAAAAAATGACTGAAACCACATATCAAACCCACCAAGAAGTAACCCAGCCAAAGGACCAAACTTTGCATTTAAGGGTGCTACATTTCGTACTGTCTTAAGATCTTTACCCACAATACCTTCACGTAGTTCTGTGTCGTAAGCTTTTAGAATATCGCCAGATCGATTGTCACTTAACGCATCAAAAGCTGCTTCAGCCGCTGCAATTCCAGAATACATAGCATTATGGTTTCCTTTAATCCTTGGTAAATTTACTAAACCAACCGAACAGCCTAGAATAGCACCTCCAGGGAATGCAGCCTGCGGCATAGACTGCAACCCACCTTTAGTAACTGCTCGAGCTCCGTAGGCCACGCGCTTGCCACCGTTGAGTACTTTAGAAACCCGTGGGTGGTGCTTGAACCGTTGAAACTCCATGTATGGAAATAAATGCGGGTTTTTATAATTTAAATCGATGATATAACCCACATAAACTTGATTGTTTTCGAGATGGTACATGAAGGAGCCACCAGACTGTTTAAACCCCATTGGCCAGCCCATCGAGTGAGTTACCTCACCTTGGTTATGGTTTTCGGGCTTCACTTCCCAAATTTCTTTCATGCCAAGCCCAAACTTGGGCACATCACAATTTGCATCCAGTCGATACTTTTCTATAACTTGCTTTGAAAGTGAGCCGCGCACACCCTCTGAAAGAAAAACATACTTTCCATGCAATTCCATCCCCGGTTCATAGGAGTCTGATGCACTGCCATCTGCATTTTTACCAAACTCACCGGCTACAACACCTTTAACTGCACCATCGTTATTAAACACAAGCTCTGAGCATGCCATACCTGGAAAAATCTCTACTCCCATCTCCTCAGCTTGCTCCGCCATCCACCGGCAAACATTGCCCATAGAGACTATAAAATTTCCGTGATTGCTCATCAAAGGTGGCATCAACATATTTGGCAAACGCATTTGCCCAGACTCACCTAGTAAATAAAAATTATCCTCTGTTACCGCTGTATTCAGTGGCGCACCTCTATCCTTCCAGTCAGGAATTAATTTATTTAAAGCAGAGGGATCTAAGACTGCACCAGATAGGATGTGCGCGCCAACTTCAGAGCCCTTTTCTAAAACAACTACTTCTAAGTCAGGGTTCAATTGCTTCAGCCGAATTGCTGCAGATAAGCCAGATGGCCCAGCGCCAACGATTACCACATCATAATCCATTGTTTCACGTTCAATCTCTGACATTGTCGTCGCCCTTTTGGATGCGTCTTATTGTTAAAAACAATAAAACTTTGCTTACTTTCGTTTATGCCTAGCTAAGACTGCAGGTCAATCACCATCAGGCTGTCATAAACAAAGGGCGTCATTATTTCGCAGCTTGAAGATAGTGCCCACAAAGCATTAAGCCTTAAGCCAATACAACAAAAAAATTGAGAATCTGATTACAAATTGTTTGTAAATAAAAACTTTTAGTCTAATTTTGTAACAGTCAACCCGAAAAAGGTTTTGAATACTCTTAGAATTGGAATAAAATAAAGTTAGATTGCGTCTAACCCTTGCCAAACCCCTTTAGCTTAGTTCAAATCCTATAATAATTAAACGTGAGTGCGTCCTAATGGAAAAAATTCCCCTTACCCGCATTGGTGCGGAGCTACTTGAAGCCGAGATGAAGAACCTCAAATCAGTAGAGCGTCCAACAATTATCAAAGCAATAGCAGAAGCTCGAGAGCTAGGTGATTTGAAAGAAAATGCTGAATATCATTCCGCTCGTGAGAAGCAGGGCTTCATTGAGGGTCGGATAAAGGAACTAGAATCCGTTTTGGGTCGAGCCGATATAATTGACCCAGCAAGTCTTTCTGGAACTGTAAAATTTGGTGCAACAGTAACTTTAGTTGACGAGGATTCTGATGAAGAAAAAACTTATCAAGTAGTTGGTGAGCCAGAGGCGGATATCGAGAACGGCAAGTTAAACATGAGATCTCCACTGGCACGCGCTTTAATAGGCAAGGAGCAAGGGGACAGCATAGAGGTGCGCACCCCAGGCGGAGTTAAATCTTACGAAATAATAAGCATAAAATTCCAATAAGTTTGCTAAAACTCTTAAATAGCTGGTTCGAAATCAGCATTTTCTACTATCTTTAAAAGTAAATTTCTGAGCCCAAAGATTTTTTTGGGTCTGACTGACACTAAAGGCCAAAGCTACTGTAAGGAAAATAGTTTACTGAAATTCCAGGGGTAATTTCCAAAGCCTCATCAGGCAGCTCCACCAAACCGTCAGCCCATGAAAGACCTGAGATACGTCCAGAGCCCTCAGAAGCAAAAGTCTCTATGGCTTCGCCTTGTCGACGGGCCCGTAAGTACTCGCGCCGTCCAGCTTTTTTTGTTTTTGAAAAGGCTGCAGGTAGCATTAGAGGTTCCGGCAAAATAAAGCCTGCCCCAGCCAACTGCATCAGTGACGGTCGGACAAATATTAGTGTACAAACAAATGCTGCCACTGGGTTTCCTGGTAATCCAAATACTGGAACTCCATTCCACATACCCAAAGCCAAAGGACGTCCCGGCTTTACGGCAATACGCCAGAGGGACATATTCCCAGCGGATGTTAAGCTAGCGGACACATAGTCTTCATCGCCAGCACTTGCTCCCGCCGATGTAATTACTACATCTGCTTGGCTTGCAGCATCGTTCAGTGCTCGCCTTACAAGGGCAGCATCATCCGGTACAATCCCAATATCTACTACATCCATACCCCAGCGTTTTAACATTGCTTGGAGCATAGGCCGGTTTGCATCAAATATTTGTTCCGGCTGGAGGATGGAACCAGGCTCACATAGCTCTGAACCAGTTGAAACTATAGCAACACGTAACGGACGGAATACTGCAACTTCAGAGACCCCAACAGATATTAACCTACCAATATCTTGGGGTTGAATTCGGTGCCCTGTAGCAAATAATTCCGAGCCTCCTAAGACATCTTCACCTTCTTGTCTGGCGTTAGATCCTTGTCTGAGTGGACCATTCACATAGAGATTGGACCCCTCAACTAGTACATCTTCCTCCAAAACTATAGTATCCGTACCTAGTGGGAGAGGTGCTCCAGTTAAGATTCGTAGCGCCTCAGTCGCCCCTACAATCCCCGCAAACGAAGTGCCAGCCACCGAACGCCCCCCAATTAAAGAAAAACAATGCTGTCCAGCACTCAGGCCACCTTTGAAAGCATACCCATCTACTGCTGAATTTTTGAAAGGGGGATTTGATATTATCGCCTCTACGGCAGATGCAAGCGTACGGCCATCACTCATTTGAACTGGAATGGTTTCAATTTCTACAACTGTATTTAAGCGTTGTTGGAGTAATTTGAGCGCATCATCCACAGGGGTCCAATTTATACCCTGTGGTAAGGAGAAGCAGTCATTACTAAGCTTAGGCGCCTTTATCACTCCAGCAACTCCAAATGGGTAATAACAAAATTTGTTAAAGCATTAGTATCATCAAGGTCAAAAACAGGACAATCAAGATCCAATTTTAGGTCACTGGCGACCGCTAAAATGGTGGTATCATTCGCTGCAATTACAGGGTTGCCATTCTCACTCCGCCACGTTTCTATTTTTGGATGTGTGTCACATTTCCAGCCCTCAACGAGGACAACGTCGACCGGATCCAACTTAGCAAGCAGTGACCGCAAGCTTGGCTCTTTGGACCCGCGAGATTCAGTCATTAATGCTGAGCGTTCAGCTGAAGAAATAAGGACTTGGGATGCGCCAGCGACTCTATGGCGGTGGCTGTCTTTGCCACGATTATCAACATCAAACGAATGATGTGCGTGTTTCAAGGTTGAAACACTGAAACCACGCTTAGTTAGCCCAGATACTAACCGTTCAACTAGCCCTGTTTTTCCGGAATTCTTCCAACCTATTATTCCAAATACATTCATCGCATAGCCTCAGCCTGAATCAAATCATCTGGAGTATTTATATTGAAAAACGGATCGTGGCCAATTGCATTAAATATGGCTTCTCCTTTTCCATGCTGTTCAGCCCAGTGGACAACCTTGCGCACACCCAACCTTAGTTGACGGCGTAGGTCCTCTCGGAGACCTACCGGCCAAAGACCAAATGTAGGGTGCATATTTAAACCGCCTACCCCTACGGTAGCAGCAAGAGTAATTAGTTTAAAATGTACATCCTGAGCTGCTTCGAGCTTTATACGAAGATCCGTAGGGAAGAAGGGTGTGTCAGCTGCAACTGTAACTATGTGGGTCGCTCCTTGTGTGGCAGCCCAATCAAGACCTGCTAGAACTCCAGCAAGTGGGCCTGGAAAATCTACTATAGAATCTGGTACAGATGGTAGACCAAAACTATTAAATCTGGTGAGATCCCCATTCGCATTAATGACAATCTTAGGAACTTGTTGAACAAGTCGTTCTATTACGTGATCTATTACCAAGCGGCCCATTAGAGGCAAAAGACATTTATCACCACCACCCATACGGTTCGCTTTTCCACCTGCTAGAATTACACCTAGCGGAGACATCATTGCGCAGATTTCCTCCTATGTTTTTGATCTTCTTCTTCACCTTCAAAAGACCTATCGTAAATAAGTCTTTCACTACCAGCTAAACACTGAAACCTTTGACCCCGCATACGACCAATGAGGGTCAGACCAACCTGATCCGCAAGTTCAACGCCCCATGCCGTAAAGCCCGATCGACTGACAAGAACGGGGATGCCCATTAGTGCACATTTAATCACCATCTCTGATGTTAGCCGTCCAGTTGTATACATTATTTTATCCGCACCACTTATTTGGTTGCCGCGCATCCACCCTGCAACTTTATCTACAGCATTATGGCGCCCAACATCCTCCATATATACTAAAGGTTGATTTTCTTTACATAAGACAGTCCCATGAATGGCCCCTGCACTAAGATATAGACTAGGCATTTGGTTGATCTGCTTAGTTAGTGAGTAAAGCCAGGAGGTACTCACTTTTGAATTTGGAAGCGTTAGACCTTCTAAAGTTTCGATAATGTCTCCAAATAATGTGCCAACAGCGCAGCCAGACGTCTGGGTCTTTTTTTGTAACTTTGTTTCATAATTAGTGGGTTTATCTGTTCGAACAACGATAGTTTGTAACTCCGGTTCAAAGGATACAGATAGAACTGTTTCATCCTTAGCCAACATACCTTGATTGCTCAAAAAGCCTACCGCCAAATATTCAGAGTAATCGCCAATAGTCATTGCAGTGACAATTTCCTGACCGTTTAGCCAAATAGTCAAAGGCCGCTCTTCCACAACATTCAAAGTAATATCTGCTCCGAGGTGATCAATACCCTGAACTCGCTTGGTTAATCCCAAGGCATTCGGTTGGGGAGTAATTAAACAGGAATTATTTCGGGTCATTCGCGTCTTCCACAGCATTTTAATAAACAGCGCCCCTTATAGTTAGGGTATGCCAATGCTTTCTGCTAGGTGTGACTCTTTAAATAGTACTGGCAGCCCGCTATCAGCCCAATATTTTTGCCGACAAATACGTTTTCTTTTTAATAGTAGTATACTTTTCTATTAAAGTGAGCAGTTAAGCTTTCTATTAACAAATTAATAAAAATGGTTAAGTTATGCGGCTGTTAACCATTGATTAGGTAAAGCAACATGAGTGCTACGATGATAATTACTGTAGATTTTGAGACTAAACTTATGAAGTTAGCAAATGTCTTTTCCTGAACATCCGTGCTCATTGACCCGTGTTCGTGTTTTTGGTCTGACATGTGTAAAGTTCCGATCTTTCTTTTCGTAGAAATTAATTAAATTATAGTCAATAGTTATGACCGCATTCAAGCACACCGATAACAATCTCGTATCTAACTTTCCATTTAAGTGAGCGTATACTATTTAATTTGCCACTGGTTTACACCGTCATTATCAAGAGTGCGCGTAACTTCTCCAGCATGCCATAGATAATTACAGTGAGCCAATGCCTCCACAAGTCCCAGACTATATTCACCGTCCTCAATATTGCGTTTAAATATAGCAGGCATTACTTCTCCTGCTGTCTTTGGTGTTTTTAAGTCAAGTCGTAGCCGATCTAATGCTCCACTATGATTTTCTAAGAGTTGTTTTAACCTCAAAGGTATTCCGACAAACGGCAGCTTATGACCTGGCAACGCAAGATTATCATCATTAGAAAATTCTTTCAGGCGGTCACAGCTAGCCATCCATTCCTTTAAGGGGTTAGAGTCTGGTTCAGTCGGATAAACACCAATATTAGAGCTAATCGACGGAATAATTTGATCTCCAGAGAGAACCAAACAGTCATCACAGCTCCAAAAAGTAGCATGATCTGGTGCATGTCCATGATCTACCCGAATATCCCAGGTCCTTCCTCCCATTTCAATTTTATCACCCTCAGAAATTCTCTTAAATCCAATGGGAATTGGGTGGACTATATCAGAAAAATTGAAGGGTCGCTCTGATTTTCGGGCTTCGAACAAATCAGAACGCATCCCAGCTCGTTTATAAAAATCAATTTGGCTGTCTAAGTATGCTTCCTGAGCATCAAGCGTCAGCATACGCGCCGTCAGGTATGCCACTTGGGTCGAAAGATATTCTGCACCATAATTTTCAACAAACCAACCATGTAAGCCTATGTGATCAGGGTGGTGATGAGTAGCAATTACCCGTTTGATTGGCTTACCACTCAAAATGTTATCAATTAAATGCTTCCACATTCCCATCACCTTACGGGTCTTGATTCCTGTATCAATTAAAGTCCAACCATCACCATCATCTAAAATATAAATATTAACATGATCCAATTTCATTGGGAGTGGTAGCCTAAGCCACATCACACCTTCTGCAATTTCTGTTATCTCACCATTTTTAGGTGGCTGATCCCAAGGATACCTTATTGTCGTCATAA
Source organism: uncultured Planktomarina sp. (assembly GCA_905182325.1). GTDB lineage: Bacteria > Pseudomonadota > Alphaproteobacteria > Rhodobacterales > Rhodobacteraceae > Planktomarina. Next base: position 57,126 of record CAJJBD010000029.1, read on the forward strand.
GAGGTCTCTAAGCTGCAAAATCATTGAGTTCTATAGCATAAAGATCCGCAGCCCCAGCTTTCGCCTGTGCGCACAAAGCAACACTTTCTGGGAGCAAGCTTTTAATGTAAAATGTAGCAAGACGAACGCGCTTACCATTTCCAGACATGGCTGCCACCAAATGAAAGTATCCACCTAATACGCGGGCAAATGCTTTCTGATAGGCTACAGCGCCTGCAAAGCGCTCGTTGATATCTTGCTGAACCAACCACTCCGTAGTTTTTCGAAGTTCATCCACAGCTAATTTCAAAAGTGAAGCCAAAGTAATATCTTTAGCATTAGTTATTAATTTATCTATATCATCCATCAGTGAAAATGCTGCTCTACCGCCATCCATCATTTTACGAGCAACCAAATCCATTGCCTGGATGCCGTTAGTCCCCTCATATATTGGTGTGATGCGCACATCACGCAAATATTGCGCAGCCGCTGTCTCCTCAACGAAGCCCATCCCACCGTGAATTTGTACTCCTAGATCAGCAACAGATACTCCAGTGTCACTTCCAAAAGATTTTGCAATGGGGGTCAGTATGGCAGCCTTAGCACGCCACTCCAGATCATCAGTTGCATTAGCCATATCTATTGCAACAGCGCAGGCCACCCCAATGGAACGCGCTGCAAAAATTTCTGCCTTCATATGCGCCAACATTCTACGCACGTCTGCGTGATCAATAATTGTACCAGTCCCATCAGGAATCATTGAACGACCTTGCTTTCGACCCATCGCAAAGGCCAATGCATGCTGATAAGCACCTTCAGCCACTCCAATACCCTGCATCCCCACAGCTAGGCGGGCATTGTTCATCATAGTAAACATGCACGCCATGCCATTGTGCTCTTCCCCCACAAGCCAACCTGTTGCGCCTGAATACTCCATCACCGCTGTTGGGCTACCGTGGACGCCCAATTTATGTTCAAGACTGACACAACGCAGATCATTTTGGGCACCTAAGCTACCGTCAGAGTTTGGTATAAATTTTGGTACTAAAAACAGGCTAATGCCCTTTGGACCGGGCTTTCCGTCTGGAAGACGTGCTAAAACAAGATGACAGATATTTTCAGCAATGTCGTGTTCACCCCAAGTAATATAAATCTTTTGTCCAGTAATTTTGTATGTATTATCCAATTGTGGCTCAGCTTTTGTGGTCAATGCCCCAACATCCGATCCGGCCTGTGGTTCAGTCAGGTTCATAGTTCCTGTCCACTGGCCCGATATAAGTTTAGGTAAATACAGCTCTTGAAGGGCCTTACTTGCGTGATGCTCTAAAGCCTCTATCTGGCCCTGCGATAGTAATGGACACAAATTGAGCGAAATACACGCACCACACATCATATCATGCATAGCAGTATTCATAGCAAAAGGCAGGCCCATGCCGCCGTATGTCGTCCCTGCAGAAATACCAATCCAGCCACTTTCAGCAATCGCTAAATATCCTTCAGCAAAACCTGGTGATGTCCTGACAATACCATTTTCAAGATATGCTGGATGCAAGTCGCCAGGACGTTGTAGGGGGGCCATAACTGTGTCACACATTTTACCACATTCTTTGAGAACAGCATCAGTAAGATCTGGAGTCGCTTCCGAAAAACATTCATTTTCAATGACTTGTGAAAGTGGAATAACTTTATCAAATATAAATTGATATTCGCCAACTGGCGCTTGATAAGGCATTTTTAACTCCAAAATAGCAATTTTAGTTACTTCTTTTTAACTAAAATAACCAAACTATGATATAGCTAGGGTTTAAAACGCGGCGTCATGTTTTGCAACAAGTCTAAGGCGATATTTCTTTGCGGTTTTGGGGTCGGTCAAGCCCGACCAGCCTGCGTGGAAAGCATTAAAGGATCCACCCCAAGCGAAGCGAGAGCCGAAGCCCATTTATCATTATCCGCTACCTTAAACACGAGGTCGTAGGTGGCATCGCAAATTAGCCAGCCATTCTGCAAAAGCTCTGACTCAAGTTGACCCGAGGCCCATCCAGAATAGCCTAGTGCTAATAAGCTTATGTCGGGTCCTTCACCCTTGGCTATATCTTTCAAAATGTCGGGAGTGGCGGTCATTGAAAAGCTTCCATCAACATTTAAGGTGTCCACGCCCTCTTGATAATCTGAAGAGTGCAAAATAAAACCGCGCACCTGTTCAACTGGGCCACCAAAATGCACCATCGTGTCAATTATGGAGAGATTAGAGCTAATATTTAGCTGACTAAGAAGCTTCTTAAACTTTAGCTTAGGGTTGGGCTTGTTGACTATTAGTCCCATTGTACCGTCTTTGGAATGGGCACAAACGTAGATTACAGAATATTCAAACCGAACATCTCCCATCCCAGGCATTGCGACCAATAGTTTGCCCGCGAGGTTCATGCTTTCGGTTTTCATGATACAAACATGGAGCTGATTGCGCCTAACAACAAGAGAATATATTTGTTATGAATTAGTTATCAAAAAAAGTAAGTTCTCATTTTATTTTTCTAAGTATATTCTATTAGATATGAACCATTTTTTTTATACTCTTTTAACTACATTATTTTTTATTGGAGCTCTGAAAGCTCCAGTTGCAGCAAGTGAGTTGGACCAAATTGTTCAAGTTACTCTAAAAAAAGGATGGCGAAAAGAAAATGGGACCCATATCGCAGCCCTACAAATAACACTGGCACCAGGCTGGAAAACGTACTGGCGCCAACCAGGAGACACAGGGATACCGCCAAAATTTGACTTTAGTGGGTCAGAAAATTTGACAATATTAGATGTAATCTATCCAGCACCCCAAATAACTTGGCAAGACAGTTATCGCTCATTCGTGTATTTTGGAAATGTTATATTTCCAATTTTAATTAGACCAGAAGCCACGGGAACTGCAACTTTACATGGGAATATTGATATAGGGGTTTGTAAGGAAATTTGCATCCCAGTCTCGTTCGAGGTCGACACTACTTTAACTGCTATAAATCAAGAAGATACGTTGATAAAAAAATCCTTGAACGCCAAACCTCAGGTTGGCTTTGGAAGGGTAATTTGTGAATTCAAGCCAGTGTTAGATGGAATACAAATTTCTTTATATTTGACCGTGGCGGAACCAGAAATTCAACATGCAGTAGTCGAAGTTGGAAATCCAAAATTATCAATTGAAAAACCGAAGATATCACAGTTTGGAAACCAGCTCAAAATTGTCTCAAACGTCATAACACCAACTGGTCGTTTAGTTTTTATCACGCGCCGCGACGTAGTGACTACTATATTTTCAGAACAAACTGTTACTGAATTTAGTGGTTGCAATAGCCCTTAACGTTTTGCCAAAAAATTTGGGCTCAACGCTGACAATAGATACACAATCATAACGACAACTGCGCTGCTAACTAGAAATAATGCCAAAGCTACTTGAGGAGCTGATCCCATTGAAACTAAAGCTAAATTCGAAAGTGGCCATGGCAGCGCACCGGTGACAACCACCCAACCTAATGTTCCAAGAAAAAGTATACTAATTAAAACTAGAGCGGATGCTACAGGCAGAACTGGACCTCGGGCTTTTGACATTCCACGAAGTGCACGCTTAAAGCTGGCAAATTGTGCCGCAATGTCAGCTTGCATTGCCAATAAAGCAGGCACCAAAATCAAAACCAGAACCATACCAAATCCTAAACCATAAACTAAAGTAATCACCGTCGGCTTCAGAAATTGAGCTTGTGATGATGTTTCATACAATAAAGGAGAAAGTCCTAAAACTGTTGTCAATGTAGTGAGCATCACAGGTCGCAAGCGGTCAGTTACACCATCTAAAATCGCTGGAAACAGACCCCGTTCTTTTGCGTATTCATCTATAGTGGTTATCAAGACTATTGAATCATTAATGATTATACCAACCATTCCAATCAATCCAACTATCGAAAACAAAGATAACGGAATATCGTACCACCAGTGACCATAAATTGTGCCCACTAAACCAAATGGTATGATCGCCATAATGACCAGGGGTCTTGTCCAACTTGAAAAAATCCACGCTAGCGTCATAAATATGCCAGCAAGAGTCAAAATTAGCCCGCGTGTAGCATCATTACGAAAATCGTCCTCTTGCTCTGCCAACCCAGACAAATTGAAAACTACTTGAGTTTCCTCCGAGATTTTTGGTAAAATAGTTTCCTCTAATTCTGCAATAATGGCATTCGCACGAGCTGGATCATCTTCAGATATGTCTCCTGTGACTGAAATTACTTGAACTCCATTCTCACGACGAACCGTGGAAAAACCCGTACGTTGCTCTACCGTCACTATATCGGCAAGAGGTACATAATCACCTGTTTGCGTACGGATGAGCATCCTATCAGTAAAATCTGCTGTTAGCTCCGCTTTAGGAACTTCCACTCGAATTGTAGCTGATCTGGGTCCATCCGGAAAGCTAGCAGCCTCAATACCATTCAAGCGGTTTCGAAGAGTTCTTCCAAGAGCATCAATGGTCAGCCCAAGGGATTGACCTTGTGGCGTCAACTCTAAGATCAACTCTTCCTTATCATAAGCCAGGGTGTCCTCAACAGCTGATACTTCAGGGTACTTGGCGAGTGCGGATTGCAAGGCTTCAGATGCTGCCTTTAAGGTATCTGCATCAGCGCCTGAAAATTGAACGTCCAATGCATCTCCACCGGGTCCAGAACTCCACCCACGAAAACTAATTGTTTCTACACGCGGGTGCCGCCGGACAGCATCTTGCAGATCTGCTACAAAAGAGTACGACGAGTAGGGCCTCAGATCTGCATCTATAAGTTCAACCGCAATTGAACCTAATTGGTCGCGATCCTTTGTGTCAGATCCAGCGAGAGGCCGACCTGAGTTTCCACCAATTTCTACCATCACAAAGCTGATAGGAGAGCGCCCGTGTTTTTCTTTATATTTTGCGCCGACTTCTTCGACTGCATCCTGAAATGCTTTCATTTGTGCCATCGAGTCTTCACGCGTTGCGCCGGGAGCCATTGCAAAGTTACCAGTAACCGACGACCGCTCTGGCGCATTGAAAAATCGCCACTGAACATCACCATTAATAAATAAAACAGCCTGACTTGCTAACGCAAGAACGACAGCCGCAAATACTGGATAACGAGCCCATATTACGAATTTTATTAATGGTCGAAAAATAATTCTTTTAAAATGATCGAGTAATTTATTCATATTATGCGATGGCAAGTCATACCAGCGCAAAGCTCCCCCATCAGTAATCGAATGCGCCATATGGTGCGGCAAAATTAGGAAACACTCTGCCAATGAAGCAATCAATACTACTATCACTGTGAAGGGAATGTCGGCAATCAAGTCTCCAAAGCGCCCACCAATAGCTACCAGGCCAAAAAATGCGATTACCGTCGTGAGCGTTGCTGAAAAAACTGGCGTGAACATACGTTTTGCCGCATTTTCTGCAGCTACCATTGGGGCTTCACCCAAACTACGCGCACGAAAATCTGCGTGCTCACCAACCACAATAGCATCATCAACCACAATCCCAAGTGTTATAATGAGAGCGAACAACGATATCATATTGATTGTGATTCCAAACACGAACATCAGAGCAACAGCAGCAGCCATGGCCGCTGGAATCCCTGCCGCCACCCAGAAAGCTGTTCGTACATTTAAAAACAAAAATAGTAGAAGCAAAACCAATCCAAGTCCTTGGAGGCCGTTTTTCATCAACATTGTCAGGCGAGCTGAAATAGCCTCAGATCGGGTGCGTATCAGTTCGACCTGCACCTCCGGCGGCAAAATTTCTTTCATTTCCTTTGCAACATTCTCAACAGATTCTTGGATGGCGATAGCATCCCCTTGAGCTGACCTATCAATGCGAATGGATATTGCTTGCTTTTCACCAACAAAATAGGCTCGATTTCGATCGATACCTTGCTCAATCACTCGGCCCACGTCACCAATGGTAAGCGCAGAACCATCTGTATTTGAACGTAAAACAATCGCACTAATGTCACGCGCACTGCGTTTAGCAACGCCAGTCCTGATGCGCGCACCACCCGCAAAGTCGCCGGCTGGATCAGCTTCAGCTTCCTCCGCAATCGCACTCGCTACTTGCGCCATAGTTAGGTCATGCTGGATCAAAGAAAGGCTATCAACCTCCACAATAGTAGAGCCTGACGCCACGCCGCGAACACTGGTTCGTGTAACGCCGGCAGCAAAAAGGCGGGTGATGAACTCATCAGTAAACAGGGCCAGTTGTTTAATATCGACTGGACCTGAAATCACGACATCAGTCACCCTGTCTCGCCAGAATCCACGTCTCACACTAGGGTCGTCCGCGTCATTTGGAAATTGAGATGCAACGGAATCGACCGCTATTTGAGCATCATCAGTGCCACGGGCCATATCCCAGCCGGGTTCAAATTCCATTAGAATTCGAGCTCGGCCTTCCGATGATGTGGCGGTGGTGCTGGTAACTCCCTCCACGCCGAGTAAGGACAGCTCCACAACTTGAACAATGGCACGGTCCACATCTTCTGGACCGGCACCGTCCCAACGAACACTTACTGTCACGTTATCAATAACAACATCAGGAAAGAACTGTGCTCGCATTTGTGGGAATGAAACGACTCCCGCCAAAAGCATAACTAATAAGAAAAGATTGGCCGCAGTACGATGGCGGGTCATGTAAGATAAAATTCCGCTAGTTGTTTTCGCCATAACTAACATGGATTACCCTCCCATCCGGCCTTCTAGCCGCTCTACCATTTCACTTGGCACTTCTGGCTGTGCCAATTGATTTAACATACGTTCCTTCACTGCTTTCGGTATACGCTTATTTGCGTCTACGAATGCAATCATTTTAGCGCGGCGCTCAGGGTCTAGCTTCACCATCGCCGGCGCCTCAGGCTCTTCATTCCCATCAGCTGCAATTACCCTTACTTTGATGCCACTTCCCAGCACTGGAGAACGTTCAGCAACAACTTTCGCATCTCGTAACTCGCGTGACCGCACTAAGACATCATTACCTTGCCTACGCACAAGCGTCACCTCTGCTTCTTTCAGACGTTCGCCCTCACCAACGACAAGAACTTTATTATTTCCACTCAGTGCGGAAGCCGGCAACTTGGCAACCCAATTTAAGGGAGGTTCTGTAATATCAACAGTAACAAAGTCACCTGGTCGGAGACCTTTGACATCCGACAGACTAGCGAACAACAGGCGGCCAGTAAGACCTTCGCCGACTACTGCGGCCTCTCGGTTTAACACACCTTTCGTTTTCATCTCAGCGCCTAAAACATCAAGTGTCACAGAAATCTTTGAATTTCGCAAAACACCATTATCATCTAATAAGCGTTGATGCTGTGAGGTGCTAACACGAAATGCAACCTCTAGTGCCAACGGGTCAACGAGCTGTCCTATACGTTCATTATTTGCTACAGTTCCACCCTTAACCACAACAACATTTGCTAAAGAACCAGAAAATGTCGCACGAAGAACTGTGTCACGTAAATTCCGTTCAGCTTCTGTCAAAGAAATGTCTACGCGTAGCAACCGCGCTTCTGTTTTATTAAGGCGCGCCTCAGTCGCTTGAAAGGATTGTCGTCTTGTCAGTATAGCTTGATTTGCGGACGATACCGCAAATTCCGCTGTTTCTACAGAAGCTTCAGTTCCCACGCCACGCTCTACCAAATCATTTTGTCGCTTCAGCGCTTTCAGCCGCAACGCAGCTTGTTGTCTAGCTGCAGATACTTCATCTTTCGCCAACTCGAGCGCACGGGTTGCCTCACGCAGATCCGCCTGCGCATCGGCCATATCTGCCCGAACTAAAGCTAAAGCTGTTTCAGCGTTTGATGGGTCAATCCGCAGTATAATGTCTCCCTCATTAACCTGGCCCCCATTTTGAAAGTCTGGGTGCAGTTCAATAACAGTTCCACCCACTGCAGCACGAATATCCAAACTACGTTGGCTTTGAACCTCTCCAAAAACTTGTAAAGTAGGGGTCTGTTGACCAGCCTCAAACGGCACAACATTTACAGCAAAAATACGTTCGCGCGGTCCACCTCCACGGCGTTGACCGTCATCTTTATTTTCAATTGCCGACCGGACCATTACGAAAGCGAAAGTAAACAGCGCCAACGTTACTCCTAGTAAAAATAATCCTGTTAAACTCTTGCGTAGAAAGCGCATTAATTTTTCCTGTTTTTATTTATCTATTAGATAGTGCAAATACTTCAATAGTCACTACTTACACCTATAATCAAAGCGATGGCTTAAGTTAACAAACTCCAAGCCCATATCGTTGTTAAGGTTTTCTTGAAACTCTATGCCGCGAATTTCTTGAATATACTCTTCTCCCATTTGATCTTTGTAAGGCTAGAAATCTTTAATACTGGATTCTTAGTTCCACCCATGGGGGCATATTCATAACCAAAACGTCAACTAAAAACCGCAATGTAGTATGCTTGTATCACATCGTGGACCAGTCTATTTTAAAATACCGCCAGTTTGGGCACTTCAAGGACAGTTACTTCCGTCGCAAATGCTCGTCAAGCCGGGGCAATATTTCTGCAAAGTTGCATGGCTTATGACGGATATCCAATTGTTTTACTAAAATTTCATCCCAAGCGTCTTTGCAAGCACCTGGGCTGCCAGGCAAGGCAAACATAAACGTACCTTTAGCTACCCCACCAGTTGCTCGACTTTGAATGGCAGACGTACCAATTTTTTTCATTGAAATAATTGTAAAGATTGTTCCAAATGCATCTATTTCTTTTTCATACACATCACGATGCGCCTCAACTGTAACGTCCCTTCCTGTCAGCCCTGTCCCACCAGTAGAAATCACAACATCAACATTCTTATCGTCTGCCCATTTCATTAATATCGATGCAATAGAAAATCGGTCATCCTGCAAAATCTGACGTGCAGCCAAAATATGCCCTGCCTCTTTCACACGGGCCTCCAGAATATCACCAGATTTATCCTCGCTCAGGCTTCTAGAATCTGAAACGGTCAGCAGTGCTATTCTCATGGGAACAAAGTTATCTATTATATCTCTCTCAACCATTTAATTTTCCTTAATATGCCGATTGCGCAGCCAAGATTTTAATTCCAAAAGATCCTGCCATGCCTGTTTTTTACCAGCTGGTTGACGCAACAAATTTCTTGGATGTGCCATTGGCATTACAGGTAAATTAAAACCCTGATGCCATTGCCCACGAAGTTTGTTAACCCCACCCTTGCCTAACACTGAAATACAACTGGTATTTCCCATACAAATCAAAACTTCTGGGTTTACAAGTGCCACATGACGCCGCGCAAACGGCGTCATCATATCGATTTCAAATTGTTGGGGCTCACGGTCTTGCGGCGGACGCCAAGGGATTACAGTTCCAATGTAGATGTTTTCCTGGCGGCTCAGCCCAACTGCGGCCAGCATTTTGTCCAGCAACAAACCCTCGGGACCAACAAAAGGTTTTGCCTTGAGGTCTTCTTCACGCCCAGGTGCATCACCTAAAATCATCACCCGAGCATCTGGAACCCCATCACTAAAAACTAGATTTCGTGAACCACGTTGTAAATCACAATGCTGAAAATTATTAATGGCTTGCTCAAGTTGGGTCAAATTTTCAGCTGCACTGGCAGATTGTTCAGCTAACGCGATTCGATCTATTTTTTGCAAAAAACTTACAGCAGGCGACTGCACTATTTTGGGATTTTTTTCCAAGCTTTCAACAGGAACTGCATAACGATCTATTGGTTTATCGCCAATAGCATCAGTCGTGCCCATTTCTACCTGCCACTCCAATGCGGCACGCGCAGTATGCCATTCTAATTCATCCATTTTACAAACTTAAACCGATCTTTGAGCAAGGTAAACAAACCAAGTACATAACAAGCTTCATAATGGATTAAACCCTATTCAAATAATTTGATGAACTTAATAGACAGCCCTTGCCGTAGGCCATCCAGCTTTATATAGAAAGTCAATCGGAGAGCTATGCATGCAACTTCAGCATCTTTTAGGGATAGAATTCCTTAATCCCCAGCAAATTAACGAAATTTTAGATTTGGCAGATCATTATGCCAATAAAAATCGAACAGCTTCCCACAACAGCAACGCTCTAGCCGGTTGCACCCAAGTAAACATGTTTTTTGAAAACTCTACCCGAACTCAAGCTAGCTTTGAAATTGCAGGCAAGCGACTAGGTGCAAGTGTAATGAACATGCCAATGGAAGCTAGCTCAATAAAAAAAGGCGAAACACTGGTTGATACTGCACTGACCCTAAATGCAATGCATCCAGATCTCTTAGTAGTAAGACATCCACACTCAGGTGCCGTTGATCTCTTAGCACAAAAAGTGAATTGTGCTGTGGTGAACGCAGGCGACGGCAGGCACGAACACCCAACACAAGCCTTATTAGATGCCCTGACAATTCGGCGTTCAAAAGGCAGATTGCATCGCTTAAATATTGCGATTTGTGGAGATATTGCTCACAGTCGCGTTGCACGATCTAATATCATTTTACTGGGAAAAATGGAAAACCGTATACGCCTTATAGGTCCTGTAACGCTGATGCCGTCTGGAATCAGCGAATTTGGGGCTGAAGTTTATCATGATATGGAAGAAGGTCTAAAAGACGTAGACGTGGTGATGATGCTACGTTTGCAACGGGAACGCATGGATGGCAGTTTTATTCCATCAGAGCGAGAGTATTATCATCGATATGGTCTTGATGCAGGGAAATTAAGCTACGCGAAGCCTGACGCAATAGTGATGCATCCTGGCCCAATGAACCGTGGCATTGAAATTGATGGTGACATTGCTGACGATTTAAGCCGAAGTGTTATTCAAGAACAAGTTGAGATGGGTGTAGCCGTCCGAATGGCCATAATGGATATCTTGATGCGCAATCGTATGCAGAATAATAAAGCGATGAATAAATGAGCTCAACCAGCATGAATATTCACATGAAAAGACGGTTTTAAAAATGACAGAGCCTAGCGACCCACGCATGTCTGGGAAAATTGCTCTATACGCACTTTTATTTGTTGCAGCACTGGTTTGCCTTATGATTTGGATTGCAGGATGAAAGCATTTCGTATTTCTAATGTTCACCTTATTGACCCAGAGAATCAAACAGTGAACATTGGAAATATTACCGTTAAGGACGGCCTAATCGCTGTCGATGATGCTAGTGTGCCGACTATAGATGGCAAAAATAAATATCTGGCGCCCGGGATCGTTGATGTTGGGGCGAAAGTTTGCGAACCAGGTGAGCGCCATAAGGAAAGTTTTCGCTCCGCCGGGGTTGCGGCCGCTGCCGGTGGGGTAACCACATTAGTTACAAGGCCCGACACCCAGCCCGCTATCGACAGTCCAGAAACTCTTGAATTTGCATCAAGGAGGGCATTGGCCGCATGTATTGTTAATACCTATCAAATGGCCGCGTTGACCAAAGGCAGGCTAGGTCGAGAAATGACTGAGATTAGCTTTTTGCAGGATGCAGGCGCCGTTGCATTTACTGATTGTGATGCAGTTGTAACTGACACAAAAGTCCTATCAAGAGCTTTGACATACGCGAGCCAACTTGGCGCCCTAGTGATAGGCCACCCACAGGATCCCGGTCTGTCCAAGGGCGCTGCTGCAACATCTGGAAAATTTGCGTCTTTGCGCGCCATCCCAGCTGTATCAACAATGGCAGAAAGATTAGGTATTGAGCGCGATTTAGCTATGGTTGAGATGACAAACGTTAAATATCACGCAGACCAAATTTCTTCAGAATTATCATTACCAGCTTTAGCGCAGGCCAAGCAAAAAGGCTTGGACGTAACCGCAGGGGTCAGCATTCATCACTTAACTCTGAATGAGTTTGACGTCGCAGACTATCGTAGTTTTTTTAAGGTTAAGCCACCCCTGCGGTCCGAAGCAGACAGGCAGGCCATGGTTGCCGCATTGGCATCTGGGTTAATTGATATTATCAGCTCTATGCACACGCCCCAAGACGAAGAGTCCAAACGACTTCCTTACGAACAGGCCGCTTCCGGAGCTGTGGCATTAGAAACTTTATTGCCGGCCGCATTACGTTTATACCACGCCGAACAGTTAAGTCTTCCCCAACTTTTTAGCGCACTCTCACTCAATCCTGCAAAGCGATTTGGACTACCGGGTGGTACATTAGCCGAGGGAGCCCCAGCTGATTTGCTCCTTTTTGATCCTGATGTACCATTTGTGCTAGATCGCTTTAAACTAAATTCTAAGTCAAAAAATACTCCATTTGATGGTCAAAAGATGCAAGGCATAGTTTTAGCTACCTTTGTAGCAGGCCAAAAAGTGTATGAGCGATGACCCCCGAGTTAATCACGCCACCCCTGTTTTTAGCGCTTTGGGCTTTGGTGGGCTATCTTTTAGGTTCCATACCTTTTGGTTCAATCGTAACACGAGTAATGGGGCTTGGGGATTTACGGCAAATAGGTTCTGGGAATATCGGCGCCACAAACGTTTTGCGTACCGGGTCCAAGCTTGGGGCTGGGGTAACCCTTATTGCAGATGTCGGGAAAGCAAGCGCGACGGTACTTTTGGCACGTTATATAGCCGCAGAAGATGCCGCCCAATTGGCTGGGTTTGCAGCATTCCTCGGGCATTGCTACCCTATTTGGTTAAAATTTAGGGGTGGCAAAGGTGTTGCCACCTTTTTTGGATTACTATTTGCGCTATCATGGCCAATTGGATTAGTTGCCGGAGCAACTTGGTTAAGTACCGCTGCTTTATTTAAATACTCGAGCCTAGCCTCTCTTGCAGCTGCAGCCATTCTACCAATACTTGTATTATTATTTTCTTCTAATAATTTATTTTTACTCAGCATTACGCTGATAATGTTAATATTCTGGAGACACCGAGGGAATATCATCCGCTTGTTGAATTCAGCAGAGAGTAAGATTGGTTAGAAATAGTGATACTAATAAATTTGATACCTGAGTATCAATTAGTTAAAACTAAAAGATTTCATCTCATTCAAATTAGGCGCATAGTCCAAATTTAAAATTAGTACGAATAGTCTTCGTAAATTTTATCTAAATTACCGTGCCAATCACCATTAAAACGCGCTAAAAGTTCATCAGCTAGTGTCATTTCAGTTTCCAAGCTGTCACTTAAAGAATTGAGAAAATGCGTTTCGTCTGAAACTAGACCGTCCGCGCTACAACGCGCGCGAGCATTCAAACCTGCCGTTGAAACTTTAACAGCCTGCCGTGCTAACTCAATCATCTTAACACCGTTTACTTCAGCCGCTAATCCATCAACAGAACTCGCGACCCGCAGTGCCTCTCGTGTGGCAGAATCCATTCCCTTAACCAAGTCCCATGCTGCATCCAGAGAATTTTGATCATAGAGAAGTCCAACCCAAAATGCAGGTAAAGCACATAGGCGACGCCAAGGCCCACCATCGGCACCACGCATCTCCATAAACTTCTTTATCCGCGCTTCTGGAAAAATTGTTGTCAGATGATCTGCCCAATCACTTACCGTCGGCACTTCTCCTGGTAGTGCCGGCAATCTTCCTTTTAAAAAGTCACGGAAGGACTGGCCTAACGCATTGATATATTTTCCGTTACGGTAAACAAAATACATTGGAACATCCAAAGCATAATCGACGTAGCGTTGAAATCCCATGCCATCTTCAAAAACAAACGGCAGCATTCCAGTTCGATCTGCATCCAGATCCCGCCAAACGCGCGAACGCCAAGATTTATGACCAGTCACCTTCCCCTCAAAAAAGGGAGAATTTGCAAACAGGGCCGTGGCCACTGGTTGAAGAGCCAAGGCAACCCTAAATTTTTGAACCATGTCTTTTTCAGAACTAAAATCTAAATTAACTTGAACGGTGCAGGTACGGCGCATCATAGTGCGGCCCATGGTTCCAACTTTATCCATATAGGCGTCCATTAGCTGATAGCGGCCTTTAGGCATCAGCTCAACGTTTTCATGCTTCCATGTAGGTGCAGCGCCCAGGCCAATAAACCCAACTCCAATTTTGTCAGCTATTTCCTTCACTTCTTTAAGGTGTGTATTAACCTCGTCACAGGTTTCATGAATTGTTTTTAGAGGTATACCTGCCAGTTCCAAAGCCCCACCGGGTTCAAGACTGATATTTGCACCGCCTTTCGTGAGGCCAATAAAATAACCACTTTCTTCCAACGGCTCCCACCCAAACCGGTCCTTTAGGCCCAATAAAACTGAGCGAACTGACCGCTCACCGTCATAGGGCAGTGCTTGTAATGTCTCCTTACAAAAACCAAATTTCTCGTGTTCTGTACCCACACACCAGTCGACTTTATCTTTGTTGCCACTTTCCATATAGCCTGCAAGCTGGTCAAGATTTTCGATAGAGCCACCATCTGATTGTGGGATAGACATGGGCTTCTCCTAGATTTTGGACGTTAACTATTAGGACAATTGGACCTTGGTTCTATTAAATCAAGGTTTAGTCAATGAAGCTTTGCTCGATTTCGTTGCCAAATAAGAAAGATATCTGGATCTGTGCCTTGCATAGCGGCCTCTGCCTGCGAGTAGTTTATACCAGGCAATGCAACAAGGGCATCGAAAAGAGCATCTGTACCCTCAGCATCGCCGGGCACAGACAACATTCCATCAGGCCCATAAAATATCCATGTAACAAGGCCTTTTACACTTCGGTGCAGTTCTATTCGATCCAGCGAGTCCATTGAAATTGATGTTTCTAAACCCCCGAAAAGGTAACTCACGCACCTTTCATCAACTTCCAATACCCCTAGACCACCACGACCATCAGGAAATTTAAAACGTCTATAGGCGTCATGCCCAACCAAAAGGCCGATAATTAAAATTACACCACCTGCAATTCTAGTTGTCCCAAAACTACTAGCTAAAATATAAACGCCAGCTATGACTATCATAGCTGATAGAATAAATCCGCGATAATTCAGAAAATAGGAAATTGCCTCTGGTCTCACAAAGCTCATTCCCAATCTCCAATAGTAGATTGCCAGAGCGTTAGCGCGGCCACTGCCGCAGTCTCAGCACGTAAAATTCTAGGACCGAGAGCCATCCTATGCACTTGTACCATTGCTTTTAACCGTTTCCGTTCGCAGGTACTAAAACCACCTTCCGGCCCTATCAAGATGGCCCAGGGACCACTTAAACGAGATAGATCTAATGATTTACCTGAAAAGGTTTCATCACAAAACATTATCTGGCGGTCGCCCCAAACATCCAAAACTTTTGAAAGCTTTTGCAAACCTAAAACAGCGGGTACAAAGGTACTACCACATTGTTCAGCAGCCTCAACCGCTTGGCTTTCTAACCGATCTTGCCGAATACACTCCAAATTAGTGAAATCTGTTTTGACGGGCATAATCTGCGAGGCCCCCATCTCAGTCGCCTTTTCCACGACAAATTCACTCCGAGATTTTTTTAGGGGAGCAAACATAAGCCAAAGGTTCGGCGGCAGCATTAGTGGCTTAGACATGTTTTCACAAAGCAGAATTCCACCTTTCTTGCCTGATTGAATAACTTTTGCAGACCATTCACCATCCACTCCATTAAAGATTTCCAGTTTTTCGCCAACGCCCTTTCGCATTACCCGAAAGAGATAATGCGATTGCTCAACAGTCAAAGGAACCAATTGCCCTATCGCCAGCGGGTGATCTACATATAAACGAATTACTGAAGCCATGGAATTGAAGATATGTCGCATAACAGAAAATCACCAGAGGGTCAGGTCACCGATGCCGTAAAAAATAATTGGGTAGATCGATTGGCGCCCCTTCCAGTCCAGCCATATTTACGGCTTTCTCGCTTAGATAGGCCAATTGGTACTTGGCTTTTATATATTCCTTGCGTTTGGGGCGTCTTACTAGCCGCATTATATGATGGAAATTTACAGCTTTGGGACGCCTGGCTAATTCTTGCATGTGGCCTCGGCGCCTCTCTAATGCGGGGTGCAGGGTGCACATGGAACGACATAACTGATCGAAACTTTGACGCACAAGTTGAACGAACCAAGTCTCGGCCTATTCCATCAGGGCGCATCACTATAAAAAAAGCTGCCCTTTGGATGATGGTCCAGGCAGCCTTTGCATTTGGCCTTCTAATTACATTTGGTCCAGTGGCAATTATTTTTGGTATCGCAAGTCTAAGCTTGGTAATCATTTATCCATTTGCAAAACGTTTCACGTGGTGGCCTCAAATTTTCTTAGGTTTGGCTTTTAACTGGGGAGCATTGCTGGGGTGGGTTGCCCACACTGGGAGCCTTGATTGGCCTGCTGTATTACTTTATTTTAGCGGAATTGCGTGGACCCTCTTTTATGATACTATTTATGCCCATCAGGATACAGAAGATGATGCACTAATCGGTTTAAGGTCCACTGCACGGCTTTTTGGGGATAAGACACCATATTGGTTAACTGTATTCCTGGTTTTAACTATTTTTTTTATGATTAGCGCTCTGTTGATGGCCAATCCATTACAGTCTGGAGCTTTGGCAGTTGGCATACTAGGACCAACTGCTTTTGGGTTTCATATGCTTTGGCAGTTGATACGGCTGAACATTAAAAGCCAAGACACCTTGTTGACCTTATTTCGTGCTAATAGGGAGGCGGGCCTCTTACCTGTGCTGTTTTTTGCCATAGCGACAATGCTATGATTGATCCTTGGCGAGTCCCACTCTAAAATGATCTGGAAGGGTAAGGAAATCAAATGAGAATCGTAACTGTGTCAATTTCTGCAGCTGCTTTTATAATTGCAGGTTTCGCATCATATTTCATGGCTGGGGTCACTGTCTTCTGGATCGAAGATATTTCAGCCAAAGCCGTGGAAAAACGGCTTGTATTGGAAGGCTTCTCTTGGGCTAGCGTGCAGACTAATGGTCTCGAGGTAATTCTAGAAGGTGAGGCTCCGTCAGAGGCGAGACGTTTTAATGCACTCGCCGCTGCGGGAGCTGTTGTAGAGGCAGCCCGTGTAATTGATAATTTTACAATTCAAGACAAAGGCTCATTAATAGCACCAAAGTTTTTGGTAGAAATATTACGAAATGATACCGGCATTTCAATAATAGGGCTTATTCCCACTTCTTCAGGCAAAAAAGATTTGATGAAAAGAATTTCTCGTATTGCCAATAATCTGTCTGTTGCAGACTTTTTGGAAACTGCGGACTATCCCGCACCAAAAAACTGGTCTTCTGCAATTTCATTCTCACTCTTAGCACTCGAGCGCCTTGAACGCTCTAAAATATCCGTTGGACAGGGTATGGTTAAAATCGAAGGAATTGGGGATTCGCCAGAACAAAAAGCAAAATTACGAGCTGAGTTAGTACGTCGAACTCCTTCAAATATTACTTCACAAATTTTAATCAGCGCTCCCCGCCCTGTTATCACACCTTTTACACTAAAGTTTCGCATCAATGCACAAGGAGCTATGTTTGACGCTTGCTCTGCAGGCTCCACTGATGATGAAGGTTTAATATTAAATGCAGCCAGAGAGGCAGGTTTAAAGGGTTCAAAAGGTTGTCGCCAAGGTCTTGGATCTCCTTCGCCAAAATGGGGCTATGCGGCAGCACTGTCCATTAGGGCTTTGAAAAAAATAGGTCAGGGATCAGTTGCTCTGAGCGATGCAGATATAAGTCTGACGGCAATAGCAGGTACTAACCCTATCCTTTTTGAAAAAATTACTGGTCAATTAGAGTCTGATTTACCTGGTGTTTTTGCCTTGCAAAAAACTTTACTAGTAGAATTAGATGATAATGAAGGACAAGGGCCTCCCTCAATGGTCGCTACCTTGTCACCAGAAGGACAAGTACAGGTCCGCGGGCCAGTGCTTGACGGTTTAACACAGAGCACACTCAAATCTTTTGCACATGCAACGTTTGGAACCAAAGACGTACTTCTGGCGACCAAAATTCGAGAGACCCTGCCAGCTGGTTGGTCAGTGCGAACAATGGTGAGCCTTGCCGCACTGAATAAGCTTAACTCTGGCATTGTTGAGGTTTCTCCAAATCTAATTTCCATATCTGGCCTCACAGGAGATAAAGCTACCAGTACAAAAATCTCGCAAATATTACTCGACCGAATAGGAAATTCTGCCCTGTTTGAATTAGATGTCACTTATCTCAAAGAACTTGACCCACTTGCCCGTTTGTTAGACCAAAATGAGTGTCTACAAGAAGTCAAAGATTTAATTAAATCTAACAAAATTACGTTCGAACCAAGCTCCACTACCCTCGATCAGAATAGCCAAAAAACCATCGTAGCAATTTCAGAAGTATTCAGCCGATGTGCAGAAGCTCCAATTGAAATAGGTGGCCACACTGATAGCCAGGGGCGTAAAGAAATGAATTTAAACTTGAGCCAAAGCCGAGCCGATTCTGTTTTGAACGCACTTCGATCAGCAAAAGTTAAAATGAAAACCTTAACTTCCATCGGATACGGTGAATCTACACCCATCGCAGAGAATACTACCGAAGAAGGTCGAGAGGCTAACCGTAGAATTGAGTTTAGTCTTATAAAACCTGTGGCATCAACTATAGGGTTATCTACAAAAGCTGAGGAGGCTAGCAATGAATAGAACTGAGTTCATCATTACAACCACAGTCATTTTATTTGTGACTTTTTGTGTTGGATGGTTTACAAATTGGCTGGTGCATAGGTTCACCCGCGTAAGCCAATCTGATATTGGCGAGTTGGAAAAAATGTCTCAGTCACTGCATGATGCCGAGGAACTGCGTGATCAAGCCATCACATACCTGCAAACCCGTGAAACAGAAATGGCTTCGCAGCTGCTACAAACTGAAGCTGAACTACGTGCCGCGATGGAAGGATTGCGTGACGCTAGGACCGAAGCCGAAGAGCTTAGAACTTATGTCGAGAAACAAAAGTCCACTAACTGATTTGCTAATTAAATTTATGCTCCCAAGATTCTAACTCAACTTCATCCTTAGCTCTTGCCTTCACCCATTCTTCCTGCACTCCCGATACTTCTTTCTTCCAGAAAGGTGCACGAGATTTCAGACAGTCCATAAGAAATTGTGCGCCAGCAAAGGCATCCTGGCGATGCGGGGCCGCTGTGGCAACCATCATAATAATTTCTGTAGGCTTTAGAATTCCGTACCGATGGATTACAAAAGCATCTTCCAGTTTAAACCGCACGATAGTTTGCTCAGTAAAGTTTTTGAGCGCAATTTCAGTCATGGCCGGGTAATGTTCGATAATAATATGATCTAAAGTACCACTTTCATTTCGAACTATGCCAGTGAAGGTTACTATAGCTCCTGAAGCTCCTAACTTAGTACTAAAATTTGATATCTCTTTGGAGACATCAAAAGCTGTTCTCTGAATACGCACTGCCAATTCAGCCCCCTGTCATTGGCGGAAAGAACGCAACTTCAAGTACATCTATTAATGGAGTATTAAGATCACTAAGCTCTTGATCTACAGCTACTTTTATCTGGGAAAGATCTTTAAACACAGCGCCGTATGCTGCATCTCGACAAATAAGCTCATCCACGAGTTCGGCAACAGTTGATGCATTGGTTTCCACAGTCTCTTTGCTGCGCCCTACCTGCTCACGCACCCATGCAAAATAAAGAATTTTAATCTTCATCGAATTCAATCACCCAAATATGGAAGTGCTTTTCGAAAATAAACCACCCCCGTAATCAAAGTAAGGCCTGCGGCAGCCCATAGTAGGAATACTCCACCATACCAAAATAAATACATTCCAACGTAACAGAACCCATAATCATTAAAAACTTTACCGTAACTAAATGACGTGTCCAGCACCGAAGAAGCACCGTTTTGCAAAGGTCCAATCTCTAGACAAAATTCGAAAATTCCAACTGCAAACAACAGGGCTATTGCAAGCATTTGTACAGTAGTTTTCCATTTAGCCAGTTTTGTAACGTCCAATGGAGTGGCTATATTACCCATAAACTCACGCAATCCTGATACAAAAATTTCTCGAAATATAATAACCACTGCGGGTAAAAATATAAATGGGTTAAGTCCAAAGATGCCTGTCAGAACTAACAGGGCGATCACAACCATTGCCTTATCTGCAATAGGATCAAGCATCCTACCCAATTTACTCTCTTGCTTCCAAGCACGAGCCAAAAAGCCATCAAGCCAGTCCGTTAAAGCTGCCCCCACAAATAATATTAGCGCACCCCAATCTGCATAGGGTCGGCTAAAATACAAAAACATCAGTGCAACCATTGGAGCCGCAATCAAACGGATAGTTGTTAAGATATTTGGTAGTGTCAACATGGTTAGATATTTACCTCGGTTAGAATAAACGTACTACCCCTTATCAGTTAAAATTTCATATATTTAACAAATTAGTGTATTTATATTTTATTGATTTGATGAAATTTTATGGTTGAAAATGCTTATAAATCGTCTCTGCCATTGAATCTGAGACTCCATTGACCGCTTTCAAATCGACTAGATTTGCTCTTGCCACTGCTTTTCCTGATCCAAAATGAACTAGAAGTGCTTTCTTTCGTTTAGGGCCAATCCCATCAATATCGTCTAGCGGATTTTTCATATTAGCCTTTGCCCGCCTCGCCCGATGCGTTCCAATGGCAAAACGGTGTGCTTCATCCCGCAATCGTTGTACAAAGTATAAAACTGGGTCATTTTTACGTAATACTAGAATTGGCTTTCCTGTTCTGTGAAATTCTTCCTTACCTGCATTGCGATCAACGCCTTTAGCTATACCTATCATTGCAATATCAGGGACACCCCAATGTTGCATAATTGTACGTACTGCACTTACCTGTCCAACTCCGCCGTCAATCAAAAGCAAATCTGGCCAGGCATCAGATTTTCGTTCAGGATCTTCTTTTAGTAACCGTTTAAAACGCCGCCCTAAAACCTCTTTCATCATACCAAAGTCATCACCCGGTGTAAGATCGTCACCCTTTATATTAAACTTTCGGTACTGTGATTTAATTAATCCATCTGGCCCTGAAACAATCATACCCCCTACGGCATTTGTACCTTGAATATGACTGTTATCATAAACTTCAATTCTACGTGGGGGAGCTAACAAATCAAACGCATCCGCTAAGCCTTTTAGGAGTTTTATTTGGGTTGCAGACTCAGACATTCGGCGCCCGAGGCTTTCACGCGCGTTTCGGGTGGCTCCTGCCACTAATTCCACCTTTTCACCACGTTTAGGGACCATAATGTCAACTTTGTGTCCCTGCCTTTCCGAAAGAGCAGCAGCCATAAGTTCAATATCTTCGAGCGGGTGAGACAAGAGTAACAAGCGAGGTATCTCCTTAGTATCATAAAACTGTCCAATAAAAGCCTCCAAGACTTCCGCCGCAGCTACGTCAGTACCAACCCGCGGATAAAAATCTTGATTACCCCAATTCTGATTGGCCCGAATAAAGAAAACTTGGACACAGGCCTGACCACCCTCAAGATGCAGAGAGATTATATCTGCCTCATTAACGCCACGGGGGTTAATACCTTGATTTGTTTGTACTTGCGTCAAGGCACGTATTCGGTCACGCAGCCCAGCAGCCTTCTCAAACTCCATAGCCTCTGAGGCCACTACCATCTGCGTAGCCAGAGATTCTTGCACATTGAAAGATTTTCCTTTTAAAAAACTATCCGCCTGATGTACCAGCCCCGCATAATCCTCTTTACTTATCTTACTACCACAGGGTCCAGAACACCGCTTGAGGTGATAATTAAGACAAGGTCGATCACCAGCAGCTACCTCTTTATCACTACAAGAGCGCAGCAAAAAAACCTTTTGTAGTGTATTCAATGTACGATTGACCGCCCCAACGCTTGCAAAAGGGCCATAATAACGTCCAGCTCGGTCCTTAGACCCGCGATGTTTTTCTATTCGGGGGAAATCATGCTCAGTTGAGATAAAAATATACGGAAAAGATTTATCATCTCGAAGTAGCACATTATATTTAGGTTTTAATTGCTTGATTAGGTTTTGTTCTAACAATAATGCTTCAGTTTCAGTTTTAGTGGTAAGAAACATCATACTTGAAGTTTCTTTGATCATACGGCTAATTCGAGCAGAATGGCCATGGGATCTTGCATAACTTGAAACACGGTTTTTTAGGCTGCGGGCTTTTCCAACGTAAAGCACGCGGCTATCTACGTCCAACATACGATATACCCCCGGCGAGCTATCTAAGCGCGTAAGATAATCAGCAATTAATTCGTGCCCTAACAAAGGTGATGATTTGTTTTCCATAAAAGCTTTAATACTCAACCGATTCTTAAAACTGGTGTACCGAATTCGCTTCAGTAGCAAGTACTAAACTATTCAGACGCCCTGTGTATAACTCTGAGGTTAAATTCTGAAAAAATTAACTTTTTCCTCATTTTAGCTTATTTTTGGCCTTACACACACAAAATACACAAGCATTTAACTAATTGATTTATAAATGAAAAAAAGTTTTTTGAAATGCAAATGTTTGAATTTACTTACTTTTTTAATCTATAAAGTCAATGAGTGATGCGCAAGTGTACAACTCCTAATTTATTTTACCCATCGAGCCCCAGAACGTCTGGTGTTTGCCAACCAAGGTGTTGGCCCCCATCAACACAAAGTAATTGCCCTGTGATGGCCGGCGCTTTCAAAAAATATCCTAATGCGGCAGTTATATCTGCGGGGTTCGATCCACGCCCCAACACCGTTTCGGCGCGTTGCCGAGCAAAGTGCTGGGAAGATTGACGGACCCCCTGAACGGTTGGTCCAGGACCAATCGCATTAACGCGGATGTTTGGAGCCAGGGCACGCGCTGCAGTTTGCGTAAAAGCCCAGAGCCCCATCTTAGCCAACGTATAGCTCATAAAATCTGGGGTCAATTTACGAACCCGTTGATCCAGCATGTTAATTACCAATGCTTGTGCCATTGGTTCACTCATTTTATCTAGCTTATATTTAGGGGCTTGCTTGGCAAACTCTTGTGTTAAAACAAAAGGTGCCCGCAAATTACTCTCCATGTGTCGATCCCAACTACTTCGGGTAGTAGTATCGATTGTGTCATACTCAAAAATAGATGCGTTATTTACCAATAAGCTTAAGCTACCACCCAAAGCGTCAACAGCCCGCGAAACTAAAGATTGTGACTGTGCCTCATCTAAGAGATCCGCCTGCAGTGCTACGGATTTTTGCCCAATTACCTCAATTTCAGATGCAGTAGCACGGGCCGCTTCTGCCGATGTTGCATAATGCACAGCAACGTCAAAGCCTTGTTCACCTAAATATAAAGAAATTTCACGGCCCAACCTAATGGCACCACCAGTAACCAACGCACGCATATAAGTTCTCCTCACAGCTTTATTATCGAAAGATTTACCAAAAATAAAAGGGTCAAGGATGTGCTGCACGCTTGTGGCACATAATAACCAAAACTACTTAACTAAAATCATCTATTAGAAAAAAAATGGTCCTCTGTATTTTAACCAATCATCCAAATTTCTAACTAAAAGAAGCTTTATTAATCGCGATGGCGGGTATGGCCGCAGGCGCATGGTCCTTGTCCAAGTTTGTATCGCCCACATTTAGGACATTTAGCATTTAATAATTTTTTCTGACCAGGAAATTTTAGTCGCCCAAACATTGCAAGAATTGCGATCCCTACCAAGAAGAACGTTGCTATTTTAACTAACATTTGGTTAAATTCCAAAGCGTGAGAATGCTACACGCTCTTCAATACTATGGTTTAAATCACCAACAAGTTGCACGCCAAAACGCGAAAGAATATGTTTTTTTGGACCATAGCTATTAAACTTAACCTTTTTACCAAATTTTTCCTGCATCATCGGGACGAGGTGCCCAATGCCGTCTGCAAGGCCGTCGGCAACACCCTTTTTGCCTACCCAAATCTCTCCTGTAAACAAGTCGCGGTCAGCAAGTTTAGTTCCTCGTCTTTCAACAATAAATTCTCTAAATGTTTGATGGATTTCATCTAGAAGACCCTTTAGACGAGCAACATCTTCTTTCTTTTGAGGTTGAAATGGATCTAACATTGATTTCGATGTCCCTGCAGTATGTACGCGGCGCTCAATGCCATAACGCTCGATAAATTGGTTTAAGCCAAAACCAGACGAAATTACCCCAATTGAGCCCAAAACTGACGAA
The DNA here is from genome assembly GCA_905182325.1 of uncultured Planktomarina sp. GTDB lineage: Bacteria > Pseudomonadota > Alphaproteobacteria > Rhodobacterales > Rhodobacteraceae > Planktomarina. The sequence goes on from CAJJBD010000029.1 coordinate 81,269, forward strand.
TGATCTAGATATATCTCATCCGCGCTGGCTGCCAGCCAATAGCCACCTGAAGCAGCAACGTCCTCAACAAAAGCATAGACTGGGGTTTCTTTTTCGTCAGCCAATCTGCGAATACGGGCACCAATTAGCGAGGATTGAACGGGACTGCCACCTGGCGAATTAATTACCAACGCCACAGCGTTAGGCTTCTTTTCAAAAGCTTTTTCTAATACAGGCGCGAGAGCCGCATCATTCAGGCCTCGACCAGTTGCAATCATGCCATTCAATCGCACAACTGATACAGATTTGCGTTCGCGGTGAAAGGGAATTTTAAATTTCATATTGCAGACATAGTGCACGCCTTGGCCTGTAACAAGCCAGAGTACAAAAATCAGGTACGAATGCGCCAACCAGTTTTAAATATCCACCAGATGAAAGCCATGCACAGTAAAGTAAATAGACTTATTGCACCTAAACTAAATCCAATTGATACATCAGCCTGGCCAAAGAAAGCCCACCTAAAACCCGAAATCAAATAAACCACTGGGTTAAATAGTGTCACAGTTTGCCAGATTGGAGGTAACATTGAGATCGAATAGAATGAGCCACCCAAAAAAACCAGTGGCGTAACGACGAGCAGTGGTACCAGATTGAGTTGTTCAAAGTTTGCAGCCCAAATACCAATAATGAAGCCCAAAAGAGAAAAAGATAGACAAGTCAGGAGTAGCAAACAGACCATAGCGATTGGGTGTTGGATTTCCAGATCTACAAACAAAAATGCCGTGCCTAAAATTACCAGACCAATAAATAGGCTCTTTGTAGCAGCCGCTCCAACGTAGCCCACTACAATTTCTAGAAAGTTAACTGGTGCAGAAAATAATTCATAAACAGTGCCAATGAATTTTGGAAAATAGATCCCAAAACTAGCATTCGCAATTGATTGGGTCATAACAGACAACATTATTAAACCTGGTACAATAAATGCTCCATAATCCACGCCATCCACATTTTCTATCCGGCTCCCAATTGCGGTTCCAAATACTACAAAATATAGGCATGTCGACAAAACTGGTGATAAAAAAGATTGTAATAAAGTTCGAAAAAAACGAGCCATTTCAAAAGTATAAATTGCACTTATAGCTTGAAAATTCATTTTGCATTCTCCTGAACCAAGCCAACAAAAATGTCCTCAAGGCTGGATTGTTGAGTTTGGACATCTCGCATTTGCAGGCCCGCAGCCTGAAGATCATTCAAAAGGCCTGTTATTCCAGTCCGTTCAGACTTGGTGTCATAGGTGTAAGTGAGCGATTTACCGTCTTTGGTTAAGTCCAGATCATAATTTTTAAGTTTACTTGGAATTTTTTTAACAGAAACCATTAAATCTATACGTATTTTCTTTTGGCCCATACGAGCCATAAGCGCATCTTTATCTTCTACCAGTAAAATTTCCCCACCATTTATAACTGCAATCCGATCAGCAATCGCTTCAGCTTCTTCTATATAATGGGTAGTTAAAATTATGGTTACTCCTTGTTTTTTAAGTTTATTAACTGTAGCCCACATATCTTTTCTTAACTCGACGTCAACTCCAGCAGTCGGTTCGTCCAGAAATAGCACCCTCGGCTCATGAGATAGCGCCTTAGCTATCAGAACCCTTCGTTTCATTCCGCCCGAGAGGGTTATCACCCGTGCATGTTTCTTATCGAATAAAGACAACGTTTTTAAAACCTGATCAAGGTACGCCTCGTTTTTTGGCTTTCCAAACAAGCCTCTAGAAAACCGAATGGAATTTATTACAGTTTCGAATGGTTCTAGAGTTATTTCCTGTGGAACTAATCCAATCATTTTACGTACTTTTCGATAATCTGCCTCTATATCCATTCCACCAACAGATATTTTACCTCTAGATAAACTTGAAATCCCACAAATAGTTGAAATCAAGGTTGTTTTTCCAGCCCCATTTGGGCCTAACAAAGCAAGAATTTCTCCCTCTTTAATCTCAAGGTTTATACCTTTAAGAGCCTCGAGGCCGCCAGCATAGGTTTTACATACGCTCTGAATAGACACGATCGCCGACATAATTGTTCCTTGTACACTTTTAGGGTATTCCGGCACATCTGGCATTTAGGCCAAAATCGCAACCCCAACAGTTTTATTTAAATTTAATTACGCAAAAGTTGTAACAAATTATACTTCTTAAAACAGCAAACTGCACTTTTAGGTACAGTCGAGATGTCTAAAAATTTTACTTCAGTGCTGAAGGCATTCGCTTTTCGACAATCTCAGACCACCAACTGCACCCAATCGGTATAGCACTATCATCAAAATTATACATCGGATGATGCACCATTGCCGTATCACCGTTACCAATCAAAATATAAGCCCCAGGCCGTTCTTCAAGCAAATAAGAAAAGTCTTCGCCCCCCATCACTAAAGCGGCCTCATTACAAACACCAGATACAGACCGAGCAACTTCAGCAGCAAATACCGTTTGTTCTTCATGGTTTGACATAACCGGATAACCACGGCGATAAGTAACCTCAGCTGTACCACCAAACGTGGCAGCAGTCCCCTCACAAATTGCCATTATGCGCTTTTCAGCTAAAACGCGCATCTCTTTTGACATCGTTCGCACTGTACCTTTCAAATGAACCCCCTGCGGGATCACGTTATAAGCTTTTGATGAAGTCTCAAATGATGTCACCGAAACAACAATTTGATCAATTGGATTGGCGTTACGGCTGGCAATGGTTTGTAATGCCAAAACCAAATGACTTGCCATAACTGTTGTGTCAATCGTCTCGTCTGGCTTCGCTGCGTGACCACCAAGGCCCTCAAGCGCGATATCAAATTGATCAGTCGCAGCAAAGAAAGCTCCAGATCGAATTGCAAAATTACCCACTGGCATGCCTGGCCAATTATGCATGCCATAAACCTCTTTAATGTCCCAACGCGCCATAATCCCATCATCACACATCTCTTTACCACCTCCGCCGCCCTCTTCAGCAGGCTGGAAGATTAGTACTGTGGTGCCGTCAAAGTTACGGGTCTCAGACAAGTACTTTGCGGCACCCAATAACATCGCCGTATGCCCATCGTGGCCACAGGCATGCATCGCACCATCAGTTTTTGAAGCGTAATCAAGCCCAGTCTGCTCATGAATAGGCAATGCATCCATGTCAGCACGTAGACCAATAACCTTGCCTGACCCAGTGGAGTTGCCCCTAATAACCCCGACGACGCCCGTCCGACCAATACCTTCAACAACTTCGTCACACCCAAATTCACGCAACTTTTCCGCAACAAAAGCACTGGTTCGGTGAGTTTCAAATAATATCTCTGGATTTTGGTGAATATCACGCCGCCAGGCGGTAATATCATCATGTAATTCAGCAAATCTATTTTTTACGGGCATTATGTGCTCTCCACTAATAAAATACTCTGAGACCTGATTTGGCTCTATGTGAGTCCAGCCAACAAATCACCCATAAATTTGTGACCAGCTTCAAACTGAGCCACCTCTATAAACTCATTAGGCTGATGTGCCTGCGCAATATCACCTGGCCCACAAACCACTGCAGAGTATCCAGCATCCTGAAACTGTCCTGCCTCTGTTCCATAACTGACTACATGGTTCGCATTATCGCCTGTCACGGTGCGCACTAGACCTTCAGCCTCACCATTCTTTTCTGGCTTCAGTGGCGGTACTGCAAAGCGCCGATTTAAAATAATATCCGCCTCAGGTTGAATAACCTGCATTGCAGCTTTTACTTTATTAACCTTATCAAAATATAACTGGTTTAAATCGGTTGGTTCATCACCTGGAACTGCACGGTAGAACATATTAAAATTACAATCCTTTGCTGTAATATTGTCAGCAGTCCCACCCGAGATTATCCCAACATGCCATGTCGTGTAGGGTGGATCGAACATGGAGGCCAAAGGACCAGGCGTTGCTAGACGATTTAATTCATTCTGTTCCGTGGCCCACTGGATAAGGCGCGCGCCCTCATGCACCGCGCTAACACCCTGATAATGAATCGAGGAATGGACCTCAAAGCCCACAACATGTGTAGCGAAAGCGTTACCACCCTTATGGCCAGTTACAGCTTTCATGCTTGATGGTTCACCAACAATGACAGCAGACCCCTTCGGTACAACACCCTGCATGGCTGCGATCATTGGTGGCGCACCTGTACAACCTACTTCCTCATCAAAGCTGAGCGCCAACTGCAACGGACGAGTAACCTTAGCATAATGTGCCTCGACTAGAGCCCAGATGGCCAAAGCGTCAAATCCCTTCATGTCACATGTTCCACGACCAAAATACTTCCCATCTTTCTGAACTACCGTCCACGGATCAGTCTCCCACGGCTGGCCATCAATAGGGACAACATCTGTATGCCCCGACAATACAACAGCACCCTCGACATCAGGACCCACATGGGCAAATAGAGCAGCCTTTTCTGGTTGTTTCGGATCGGGCCAACGATGTGGAGTGATGCCATGCGATTTCAAATAGGCTTCAACCCACTCTATAAGTGGCAGATTGGTATCGCGGCTTACCGTTGGAAAGCTAATCAACCGGCTCATTAGTTCTAATGGTGTTAAGCGGTCAGCAGTTTTTAGCATCATTTCAATACCCACTATCTGTTACTAATATTTTGTGGCCTGGCGCCACCTCACGGTATACTGACGGCTCAGCAATATATGAAAGAGGGTGCATTGGTGAAGGGATCGGCTTGAAACTCAGATCCTTTTCTTTTTTACGTTTTCGCGGATCAGCAATCGGTACAGCCTTCATCAACGCTCGGGTATAGGCATGCCGCGGATTTTCAAACACGGCAGAGCGCGGACCCATTTCAACAATACGACCGAGATACATAACAGCAACATTGTGACTAACCCGTTCAACAACAGCCATGTCGTGTGAAATAAAAAGAAACGATAAATTTAATTCTGACTGCAATTCCATCATCAAATTCAATACTTGAGCCTGCACTGACACGTCCAAAGCAGAGACAGCTTCATCAGCTATAATCAACTTTGGGTTTAGTGCCAAAGCCCGGGCAATTGCTACCCGCTGGCGTTGCCCACCAGATAACTCATGTGGGTAGCGCCGCATAAAGCTTTGAGGTAACTCAACGCGGTCAAACAGCATCTGAACCCGCTCCTGCACCGCCTTCCCCTTTAGGGTGGCAAAGTTGTGAATTGGTTCGGCAACTTGATCTGACAACTGCATCTGTGGATTAAGTGACGCAAATGGGTCCTGAAAAATCATTTGCATATCAAGACGCGAATTTCGCAAGCCATTGCGTTCAAGCGCCATGATATCTTTACCAGCAACGCTAATACTGCCTCCTTGAGGCTCCTCTAAACGTAAAATTGAACGTCCAA